>NZ_JACYXC010000001.1:1214095-1821143 GCF_016031615.1 Streptomyces pactum | reverse complement strand
CGACCGCGGTCTTCGGCGGCGAACGGCTGCCCACCGGCCTGGAACCCGGCTGCTGCTGACGCCGGTGCGCCGGTGCCCGGCCGCCTCCGCGGCTGCCGCGGCGGCCTCGGCGGCCTCCGCGGCCGGGGCTGCGGGGTGCCGTGGGTTGTCGGGATGCCGGGGGATGCCGGGGCGGCGGGTCCGGACGCGCGGGCCGGACCGAGGACGGCCGGGCAGGGACCGGCCGGGCAGGACCGAGGACGGCCGGGCAGGACCGGCCGGGCAGGACCGAGGACGGCCGGGCAGGACCGGCCGGGCAGGACCGAGGACGGCCGGGCAGGAGCGGGCGCGGGCGGGGGAGTTGGCGGCGAGGCCGAGAACCGGGCCTGGGCGGGGCGGTGGCGGCGGGAACGGCCGGCCCGGTCCGGCCCGCGGTTCAGTCGCCCGGCTCCCCGGCCTGCCGCCGCCGCGGCCTGGCGCGTACGTGCATCCGCTCGCCCTGCCGGCCGAAGAGACTGAGGACCTCCACGGGACCCTCGCCGGTGCTGCCGAACCAGTGTGGCAGCCGGGTGTCGAATTCGGCCGCCTCACCGGGTTCCAGCACCAGATCATGGTCGGCGAGCACCAGCCGCAGCCGCCCGGAGAGCACGTAGAGCCACTCGTAGCCCTCGTGGGTGCAGGGGTCCGGGGTGTCGCGGGTGGCGGGCAGCACCATCTTGAACGTCTGGAGCGGACCGGGCTGCCGGGTCAGCGGCAGGACGGTGTTGCCGTTCACCGTCTTCGGGGTGAGCCGGACGCGGGGGTCGCCCACCTCGGGGGCGCCGACCAGCTCGTCCAGCGGCACCTGATGGGCCTGGGAGATCGGCAGCAGCAGCTCCAGACTGGGCCGGCGCTGTCCCGACTCCAGCCGTGACAGGGTGCTCTTGGATATCCCGGTGGCCTCGGAGAGGGCGGCCAGGGTGATGCCGCGCCGGGTGCGCAGCCGCTTGAGGCGGGGCCCGACCTCGGTCAGGGCCCGGGCGATGGCGGGGGAGGTCTCCACAGCGGTCCATTGGACGCCTCCCGTCCCGGTCGCGGCAACTGTGTTTGCCAGGGGCACCGGAGTGCGGTGGCTCGGCCGGTCCGGAGCAGCGGGGCGCGGGGCAGCGGGGCGCACCGGACGGTACGGCGGGGCCCGGCGGCACCGGCCCCCGTCAGCCACCCGTGACTCCGGGGCGCCGGCCGGACTGTCCGCAACCCGGGCGCCGTGGCGGCCCTGCCCGCCCGTGCCGCCGCCCGGCCCGCCCGTGCGCCCGCCGTCCCCCGGGCCGGCCGTCGGAGGGCGGACGGCGGTGGGGTCACGGGCGGGCCGGGGACCCTGTCGGCCGGCGGCCGGGACCGCAGCCGCCGCAGCACCAGCAGGCCGCCGATGCCCGGCAGCACCGCGCACCAGCGGGTGGCCCGTGCACCGGCGGTGGTGACCTGCCAGGTGGTCGCGATGGTGACCAGGTAGGCCATGCCGTGCAGCGGGCCGCCCAGCGAGCTGACCACCTCGGTGTGGACGGTGGCCAGGTTGACCAGCAACGCCGCCAGGGTGGCCAGCTCGGCGCCGGCCGCCACCCGCAGTACGCGCATCAGGCCGTCGCTCCTCATGGTCACGCCCCCGTCGTGGAGCCGGGACGGACGATCATCAGCACCACGACGACCGCCCAGAGGATGTTGAAGACGCCCGTGACGGCCGCCAGCCGGGCCGCCGCCCGACGCTGCCCGCCGTCCCCGGCCGGGGCCTTCGCTGTGCCGTCCCCGGCCGGGTCCACAGTCGCGTCGCCGCCCGCGCCGAGGGCCAGCATCCGCCGCTGGCCCGGGATGACGGCCAGCACCAGCACCGCCGCGGCGACGGCGGTCAGCACGATGGAGGTGATCAGCCACGCGTCGGTGAGCACCCCCAGTTGCGCGCCCGTGGCCAGGCCGAAGACCGGGACGGCGATCCCCGCGACGGCGTAGCCGCGGCAGATCCGGTGCAGCAGCGCGGCCGTCGCCGGCCCGCGGCCGTCCGGCGCACCGGCACCCTCCGGCGCACCGGCACCGGCACCTGCACCGTCGCCGGCTCCGGGCGCCGGCCGGCGGGCGTAGCGGGGGAACAGCGAGGCGGCCACGGTGATCGGCCCGACCACCAGGATCGCCGCCAGGACATGGACGGACAGCAGCACTTTGGTCACACTTCGCCCCTTCAGGACGGCGGGGACCGGGAATGGCACGTGAATGCGTCGGTCCCCAATAGGTTGGCTGCCAATAGATAACACGCTCGGAGCCCGGTTGTGTAGGCTGCCTACTCATGAGGGCGGACGCGGTACGGGGACATCTGGACGGGCTGCTGCTCGCCGTGCTGGAAGCGGGACCGCTGCACGGCTACGCGATCATCACGGCGGTGCAGCAGCGCAGCGGCGGCGTACTCGACCTGCGCACCGGGACCATCTATCCGGCGCTCAACCGGCTGGAGCGGCTCGGACTGCTGCGCAGTTCCTGGGAGTCGGTCGGCGAGCGGCGACGCCGCGCCTACGAACTGACCGACGCCGGCCGGCGGGCACTGGCCGACGAGCGCACCGCGTGGCAGGAGTTCACGGCAGCGATCGGTTCCGTGCTCAACCCCGCCGCCCCGCCGCGGCCCGCGGTATGAGCACCCACGGCCGGCCGGCCGACCCCGTCGAGGAGTACGCCGCCACGCTGGCGGCGGCCCTGCACGGCCCGGCCCGGGCCAAGGCCCGGCTCGTCGAGGAGATACGCGACGGCCTCGCCGACACCGTGGCGGCCTACCACGGCCCGGACACGCCGTACCACGTCGCCGCCCGGGAGGCGGTACGCGAGTTCGGCACGCCCGCGGAGCTGGTGCCCGGCTGCCAGCGGGAACTGACCATCGCCCAGGCCCGGCACACCGCCCGGGCGGTCGCGCTCACCGCCCCGTTCCTGATGTTCTGCTGGTACCTCATCCTCACCCCCGGCGAGGGGCGCCAACTGCCGCACGCCGCCCAGGTGGTGGCGCTCCACCTGGCCGGGGTCGCGGTGACCGCGGCGCTGCTGGGGGCGGTGATGCTGGCGGTCACCGGCACCCTCGCCCGCCGGCTGCCCACGCCCCGCCGGCTTCCCCAGGTGGCCGCCTGGACCGGCACCGCCGCCGGCACGGCGATGGCGCTCGCCACCGCCACCCTGCTGGTGGCGTCCCCGCTCGCCGCCAACTGGCCGCTGGTCGCCCTCGCGGGCCTGCTCACCGCTGCCTCCCACGGCGTGGTGGCGTCCTCGGCCCGCGTCTGCCGCCGCTGCGTCCGCGGCGGCCCGTCCGTCCCGCCGGAACCCGGCCCCGCCGGGACCTGACCCGGCCGCCGCACGGCGCCGCCGGCCCGCCGACCGGGACCACGGCGCCCCGCCCGGGGGCAACGACCCACCCGAGAGGGACAACGACGCCCCCGACGGGGACAACGACGCCCCCGACGGGGACAACGGCGCCCCGCCGACGGGGACCACGGCGACCCGCCCGGAGCAACGGCCCACCCCGAGAGGGGCAACACCGGCCCGCCGAGGGGGACAACGGCGTTCCGCCCCGAGGCCGGACGGACGTCAGGCCGCCCGGTCACGGCAACCGCGGCGCCCCCGCGGCGACGACCACGGCCGGTCCCGTGGTGACGGGACGGCGGGCCGGCCGTCGCGGCCGGCCGGTCCTGCGGCGACGCGACGGTGGCGGTCCCGCGGCGACGCGACGACGGTGGTTCCGCGGCGACGGGACCGGTGGCGCTCTCCCGGTCGCGGAAACGGCGGCGGCCCCCGTCCATGTCGGACTGGGGCCGCTGGCAGGGTGACCCGGGCGGGGCCGGGCGGGAGACTCAGCCGCGCTGGATACCGCTGGTGTCCTGGAGCACACCACGACGGCCGTCCTGCGTCTGGGCGACGAGCGCCTGACCGCGCTGCTCCACGGCGAGGTACCAGGTGCCGGGAGCCAGCTCCGCGATGGTGGTGGAGGAGCCGTCCTCCGCGTACAGCGGACGGGTCACCGGGACCGCGAACCAGAACGGCGCGAAGTCCGCGGAACCGCCGGCGGCCGGGGCGGGCTGCCCGGCGGCGGCACCGGCGGCCGGCTGGCCACCGGCCTGGCCGAACGGCTGCTGCTGGCCGTACGGCGACGGGGCGCCCGGCTGCCCGCCCTGGTTCGGGTTGGGGTAGCCGTAACCCTGCTGCTGCGGTGCGGCGGCGGGGCCACCGTACGCGGGAGCCGCCGGCGTCGGCGCACCGCCGACGAGCGGGGCCTTCAGCGCGGGGACGCGCGGGGTCAGCAGCGCACCGGCCGCCAGCGCGAGCGCGGCGATCAGGCCGAGGATCTGGCCGATGCCCGCGTCCAGGCCCTCCGGACCGCCGATGATCGTCCACAGCGCCGCCCACGCCGAGGTGGCGGCGAGCGCGCCGCCCCACTGCTCCAGCGTGAGGCCGCACACGTTCCGCCCGGCGGGCTGGAAGCGGGCGGCCAGGATCAGGCCGGTGGCGATCAGACCGGCCAGGAAGATGGACGGCAGCACCGGGAAGATGTCGGAGTCCCAGCCGTTGGGAGCGTCCGGGCAAGCGAGGGCGCCGTTGCAGTCGTAGGAGTAGAACTCCAGGAACGAGGCGATCAACAGCAAGACCGCTGCTCCGATCACCACGCCATCGCCTCTAGTGAGAGAGCGGATATTCAACGTCTGTCCCTTTGTCGGTCTTGTCGTTACTTCGTGTCGCAGTCGCCGGCCGCGTGGGGCGAAGGCGCGGGGGTGGGCACCCATCGTACGGGGGAACCCGGCAGCGGGTCCCCCGGGTCGTCCGGTCGGTATCTCCCCGTTACGCTGCCGTTTCGCACAACGGACGACCGGGCGCCGAAGGTCCCACCGGACCCGGTCGCACCCCGGGCCGGACCCCGGCCGGACTTCCGACCGGACCCCGGCCCGGCCGTGGCCGGACGCCCCGGTCAGTCCCGCAGGAAGTCCGTGACCCCGTCCGCGATTCCGCGCGCCGCCCGCTCCCGCCACCGGGCGTCGGTGAGCAGCGCCGCGTCCTCGGAGTCGCGCATGTTGCCACATTCGATGAACACCTTGGGAACCGCCGACAGGTTGAGGCCGCCCAGGTCGTCGCGGACGGTCAACCCGCTGCCGCCCCCGAGGTAGTTGGCGGGCGCGGCGCCGGTGGCCCTGCCGAACCGGTCGATCAGCCGGTCGGCGAGTGTACGGGACGGTCCGGTGATGGCCGAGGTGTCCGCCTTGCCGGCACGCACCCGGGCCGGCGCGATGACGTGGAACCCGCGGTTGCCGGTGCCCGAGCCGTCGGCGTGCACCGAGACCACCGCGTCCGCGTGCGCCCGGTTGCCGATCTCGGCACGCTCGTCCACGCACGGCCCGTACGGCCGGTCGCCGTCCTGGGTCAGCCGCACCTCGGCGCCGCGGTCCTCCAGCAGCCTGCGCACCCGGCGGGCGACGTCGAGCGTGTACTCCGCCTCGCTGTACCCCGACGCGGTGGCCGCGCCCACGGTGTCGCACTCCTTCTTGTGCGTACCGACGTCAACAGTTCTCGCGATCTTCGCCGCGTGTTCGCCGTTGTGCGGGTTGTGGCCGGGGTCGATGACCACGACCTTCCCCCGGAGCGACCGGTCGCCGGCGTCGCCGGACGGGTCCGCGCCGGGCCGGTCACCGGCAGGGTCCGGCGAGGCGTCCGGCGACTCCCCGCCCGGCCCGCCGGCCGGTTCACCGGACGCGTGCGGCGCCCGGCCGCCGCGCTCACCGGAGCCGTCCCCGGCGAACGCGGACCACGCCAGCCAGCCGGCCGCGCCGGCGACCAGCAGGACGGCGACCGCCAGGAGCAGTCCGGACGGGCGGCGGAAGGTGGGGGGAAAGCTGCCGTTCGACACCCGGGCGATGGTAGTCGCACGTTTCGAACGACGGTGCGGGCGCCGCGCCCGGAACGGCGGAACGGCACCGCCACGCCGCCCGGCACCCCCCGATGTGCCGCCCGGTGTGCCGCCCGGTGTGCGGCGGCACCGGCGCGCGCCCGGCCGCCGCACACCGGCGGACCGTCAGACCGCGCTGTCCGCCGTCCGCCGCAGCACCCGCAGCGAGCGGGTCACCGAGACCTCGCCGAACTCCCCGGACTCCAGGGCGCGGCGGTACACCCGGTAGGGGGCCTGCCCGCCGTCCGCCGGGTCCGGGAACACGTCGTGGATGACGAGCAGGCCGCCCGGCGCGACCTTCGGCGCCCAGCCCTCGTAATCGCCGTTCGCGTGCTCGTCGGTGTGCCCGCCGTCGATGAACACCAGGCCCAGCGGGCCCTGCCACACCGCGGCCACCTGCGGCGACCGGCCCACCACCGCGATGACGTACTCCTCCAGCCCGGCGGCGTGCAGGGTGCGGCGGAAGGACGGGAGGGTGTCCATCAGCCCCACCTCGGGATCCACCAGCGACGGGTCGTGGTACTCCCAGCCGGGCTGCTGCTCCTCCGAGCCCCGGTGGTGGTCCACGGTGACCGCCACCGTCCCGGCCGCGCGCGCCGCGTCGGCGAGCAGGATGGTGGAGCGCCCGCAGTAGGTCCCCACCTCCAGCAGCGGCAGACCGAGCGCGCCGGCCGTCACGGCCGCCTCGTACAGGGCCAGTCCCTCGTCGGCGGGCATGAAACCCTTCGCCGCCTCGAATGCGGCGAGCGTCGCGGGGTCGGGGGCCATATCGCGTCCTCCTGGGCTTGTCTTCCGCGGCTCATGCTGCCGTACGGGTCCGCGGGCGGCGCACCGCACCCCGTCCGGACGGTCCGCCGGCCCGGCCCGGCAGCGGGTCCCGCGCCCCGGTGGCGCCCCGTCCCGGACCGGGTGTTCCGGTGCCCGGTGGCCAGGGGCGGTGGTGGGCGTGGGTGGCCCGTGGGCCGGGTGGCGGCGGGGCGCGGGTCCGGGGCCGGTGGCGGCGGACGCGGTGGTCCGTCGGGGCAGGGGTGAAGCGCCCGGTGGGGGTGGCAGGTCCGGTGGGGTGACGCGTTTGGTGAGGTGGCACGGCAGGGGCCGGGCCGCGGTACGGCCCGGTCCGGGCCGTGTTCAGGCGCGTCCGGGTGAGGCACGGCCCCGTCCGACGGGCGTTCGGCGGTACGCGTACCGCACCGCGGCGGGGGCGGCGCGCGGTCCCGGCCGGCGGCGGGCCGGTCTCCGGACGCGGTGGCGGCGGTCGTAGGGTGGCCCGGTAGCCGGCCCGTCCGACCGCCGTGCAAGGGGGGAACCGCCATGTCCGACCGTCCCGTTCAGCCCGCTCCGCCGAACAGGCCCACGCCGCCGGCACCGGCCCCGGACGCGACCCGGGCGCAGGCGGCACCGGACGCCGCCGGCTTCCCCTCGACCGGCCGCCGGGTGCTGGTCAGCGGTGCCTCGCGCGGGGTGGGCCGGGCCGTCGCCCAGGCGTTCGCCGCCAACGGCGACCGGGTGGCGGTGCACTACGGCAGCCGCCGGGCGGAGGCCGAGGCCACCCTCGCCTCCCTCGACGGCACCGGGCATGTGCTGCTCGGCGCCGACCTGGCCGACCCGGCCGAGGCCGAACGGCTGGCCGGGGCCGCCGCGGAGGCGCTCGGCGGCATCGACGTCCTGGTCAACAACGCCGCGGCCGCCGCGCCCGCACACCCTCCCGCGGACACCGCGTACGAGGAGTGGACGGCGGTGTGGCAGCGTCAGGTGTCCGTCAACCTGCTGGCCACCGCCAACCTCAGCCAGCTCGCCGCCCGCCGGATGATCGAGCAGGGCACCGGCGGCCGGATCGTCAACGTCGGGTCGCGCGGGGCCTTCCGCGGCGAACCGGACCACCCCGCGTACGGGGCGACCAAGGCCGCGGTCCACGCGCTGGGCCAGTCGCTGGCGGTCGCCCTGGCCCCGTACGGCATCGCCGTCACCTCGGTCGCGCCGGGCTTCATCGACACCGACCGGGTCGCCCACCGGCTGACCGGCGCGGAGGGCGAGGCCATCCGGGGCCAGAGCCCGTTCGGCCGGGTCGCCGAGCCCGCCGAGGTGGCCGACGCGGTGCTCTGGCTCGCCTCCCCCCGGGCGCAGTGGAGTTCGGGCACCGTCCTGGATCTCAACGGCGCCTCGTACCTGCGCACCTGAGCCCGGCACGCCCGGACCACGGCGCACCGGGGAACCGTGCGCCCGGGCAACGGCGCGTCCGGGACCCGCGCGCCCGGGGCCGGTGCGCCCGCGGACGTACCCGGGCGCGCACCGGGCCACCGGTGCGGGGATGGCGGCGGCACCGCGTACCCGCGGCGGCGCGCTCGCGTGCGCGTGGCGAGGGGAGCTGGTCGAGGAGGGTGGCGGGTCCGTGCCGGCCACGGCGAGGGGCCCGGGTCCGGCACGACGACCGGACCGGCCACCCCTCGGTGGTGGGACCGGTCACCCGTCCGCGATGGGACCGGCCACCCGCCGGTGGTGGACCGGGCCCCCGACGGCGTGCGGCGTGGCGCGGCACGAGGCCGCACCACGCCGCACGGGAGTCGCGGGAGTCCCCTCCCGGCGGGTGGTGCACCGGACCGGTGCACCACCCGCCGGGCTCAGGACGCCTGGGCCGGAACGGGCCGCCGGTGGCGGCCCTGGACCGGTGCCTGGGGGTCCTCGGCGGCGGCCTGCACGCCGCGGTGTTTCCCCGCCCCCGGGGGGAACTGGACGGCCGCCGTCTGCTGCTGCGGGCGCGCTCCGATGGTGTCGGTCTGGGCTTCGGACATGTGGGAAGTCACCCCGTTGGATATCGAGCCGTGCTGGGCCGGAGAGGCCACACCCGACCATTCCCCGCGTGCCGTCGAAAGCTCCATGCCCATGGAACACCGCCCCGGCTCCGGCGCGGTGGTTCCCACCCCGGTCCCGGGGTGGTGTGTACGGAACATATGGCCGCGTAAACCCCCCTGTCGGAGTTTAACCAATCGGTGGATCTTCGAACCAGTCCGCCACGCCCGGTTCCCTTGCCAGCGGCGCCTGTTGGAGCGGCACCGGCCGGGCCGCGGTCCCCGGCCGGGTCCGCCGGCCGGCCGCCCCGAACCCGGCGGATCCGGCCTCCGCCGGCGGCGGCGCGGAACGGCGCCCGGCGCTCCCGCCCGGACCGCCCGGACCGCCCGGACCGCCCGGTCCGGTGGCGGCCGGGTGCGAGCCGGCGGTGACCGGGTGCGGGGCGGCGGGGAACGGCTGCCGGGCGGACGCGGCCGGGTGTACCCCGGTGGCGTTCGGGTGCCCTCGACACCGGGTGCGGACCGGGGGCGCCGTGCGGGCCGGGGGCGGCGGGGGACAGGAGCGATCCGCGGGGCGGTGACTGGCGCGGGGCGGATGCCGCCGGGTGCACCGACCCCCTCGCCGGACTTCCCGCCGCCCTCCGCCGGGGCGGCGGGACGGCCCGCGGGCACCGACCCCGGGGCAGCCGTGCCGGTGACGCCCGGAGCCGTGGCGCCCGGAGCCGTGGCGCCCGGAACGGTCGTGCCGGCGGCGGCGGTGCCCGGGGCGGTCCGGTGCCGCTCCGGCCCGGCGGCGCCGGAACAGACCCGGCGCAGCCCGCAGGGGTCGGCGGGGGTGGCGTACGGCAGCCACAGCTCGCCGCGCGCGGTCCAGAAACCCGCGTCGGCCAGCCAGCCCGCCGGGGCGGTGATCCGGCGCAGCCGCCGCTCACCCGGCCGCCAGAGCGCCACCTGCTCCGCACCGCCGACGGGCGGGCCGGCGGACGCCGGGGCGCGGTGCGTCCCGGGCGGTACGGGGTCCGGGGCCGGCGCGGGGCGGTCCGGACGCGGCCCGGCCCACGGCCCCTCCCCGGCGGTCCGGAACGCCACGGCGCAGCCCTCCGGGGACCGCGGACGCCCCGGCTGGACCGCGAACGGCACCAGCGCCGTGCCGGGCTCCTCCCGCAGGCACTCCGGGAAGCGCACCGGGAGCGGGCTGCCCAGCATGCCCCACCCCAGCCGCGGGGTGCCCGGCGCGTCGGACCGTAACAGCAGCAGCCCGCTGTCCGGGTCGGCCAGCAGCAGTCGGTCCTCGCTCTCCTCGGTGATCTGGAGCAGCGGGATCGGGGCGCCGCCGTGCCGCAGGTCCAGCGCCACGGTCTTGGTCCGCCCGTCCAGCTCCCGGTCGAGGGCGAGCAGCCCGCCGGTCCGGTCCAGCCAGACGCCGCCGGTGCAGCGCCCCGGCACCACGGTGAGCGGCCGGGGGACGCCGTCGCCGTACACCAGCCACAGTTCGGTGGCCGCCCCGCCGGGGGAGGGCGACAGCGCGAACGCGACCGCGCCGGCCGGTGCGGGCGGCAGCAGGGTCACCTCGGCCCGGTGGATGTCGCCCAACGGGCGTTCCACGGTGCCCAGGGCCGCCGGGTGGAGCAGTGAGAGGCGGTGGTGCCCGGCCACCCGGCGGCGGACCAGCACCTGCCCGTCGGCGAGCGGCAGCACCTCGGTGTCCGGTTCCTCCGGCTGGGTGCCGTGCAGCGGCACCGCGTAGGGCTCCGGGCCGCTCAGCGTCCAGCGCTCCGGGTACCGGCCGCCGGTCACCGCGCAGCACGCCAGCCGGGCGGCGTAGGTACCGCCGGCGGCGATGGTCAGCGCCGGGGACGCGAGGTACGGCGGGGGCGCCGGGAGCGGTGGCCGGGCCGGGTGTGCGGCGTCGTGGTCGGGTTCGGTGGCGGGCTCGATGGCACAGGCCGTCATGGTGTTACGTCACCTCCGGCAGCAGAACGTAGTTTTCGCACTTCCTGCCGAACGACGTGAGTCGGGTGTGTTCACGCATAAGGGTGGCGATGTCCCGAAATGCTGGAGAAGCGCACCGTCGGTGTGCTGGCGCCGGCCGCGTCGCCTGCCGGCGGGGCTGCGACGCCTGGGCCGCCGTGGCGAGGGTGTCCCGTTGTTGCGAGCGTGTCCCACCGTTGGCCGTTGGCCAGGTGTCCGGCCGGTGCGCGGTGGCCGGTCGGTGTGAGCCGGGGCCGCGAGCCGGGGCCCGTGAGCTGTCGCTTCCGGTCCGCCCGCCGGGGGCGTCGCGCCGCGGCCCGTCGCCGGTCGGCGTGAGCCGCCGCCCCGCGGTCACCGTGGTCTCCCGTCCGGCGAGGGGCGCGGGTGCGGCCGGCCCGTCGCGGGTCCTCGTCCGCCTGCCGGACGGCGGGTCCGCCGCGGGACCGGCCGGTCAGCCGCGGTCCGTGTCCGTGAGGTCTGCCCCCGGTCAGCCGCCTGGGCCGCCGCGGCCCGTCCCACGGGGAGCCGCCGCCGCGCGGGACGGTCCGCCCGAGGCCTCGTCGCCGGCAGGGCCCGCGCGTCCGCCGCCGTGGGCCGCCCGCCGGTCGCCGGGGCCGGCGGGTACGGGGCGTGCGCCCCCTACCCTTCGGCCCCGGCCCACCGGCCACCGCACCGCCGACCCGGCGTACCGGCCACCGCACCGCCGACCCGGCGTACCGGCCAACGGGCCGCCGGCCCGGCCCACGGACCACTGCACCGCCGACCCGGCGTACCGGCCACCGGACCACCGGCCCCGGCGCCCCACCGCCACACCATCCGCCGGGACGTACGGACCGGACCACCGGCCCCGGCGCCCCACCGCCACACCATCCGCCGGGACGTACGGACCCCGTCCCGGACGTACCGGCTTGCCCCGGCCGGGACGTACCCGGCCGGGGACGGCCCCCGGGAGGCTGTCCGCCGCCGGTCGTGGCGCCCCGCGACGGCCCTCCGCCGCCGGCCCGTGGGGACTCCTCCGGGGGCGGCCGGCCCGGAGGCGGGTCCGTACCGTGGCGGGGCGGGGAAGCTCGGGGGCGGCCGGGCGCGGGTGGGAGGTAACCTCTGACCCGTGCCCGCACTCAACGACGTCATCGCCGCGCTCGACGCTCTCTGGCCCCCCGAGCGGGCGGAGCAGTGGGACGCCGTCGGCACGGTCTGCGGGGACCCGCAGGCCGAGGTCTCCCGTGTCCTGTTCGCCGTGGACCCGGTGCAGGAGGTGGCCGACGAGGCCGTACGGCTCGGCGCCGACCTGCTGGTCACCCACCACCCGCTGTACCTGCGCGGCACCACCACCGTGGCGGCCGGCACCTTCAAGGGCCGGGTGGTGCACACGCTGATCAAGAACGACATCGCGCTGCACGTCGCGCACACCAACGCCGACCGGGCCGACCCCGGAGTCTCCGACGCGCTCGCCGGCGCGCTGGACCTGCGGGTGGTCGGCCCGCTCGTCCCGGACCCCACCGACCCGGCCGGCCGCCGCGGTCTCGGCCGGATCTGCGAGCTGGAGAGGCCGGAGACGCTCGCCGGCCTCGCCCGCCGCGCCGCCGCGCGGCTGCCGGCCACCGCGCAGGGCATCCGGTTCGCCGGCGACCCGGGGCGCACCGTCCGCACCGTCGCGGTCTGCGGCGGTTCCGGGGACAGCCTCTTCGACCAGGTGCGGGCGGCCGGGGTGGACGCCTACCTCACCGCCGACCTGCGCCACCACCCGGCCTCCGAGGCCGGCCAGCACAGCCCGCTGGGGCTGGTGGACGCCGCGCACTGGGCCACCGAGTGGCCCTGGACCGAGCAGGCCGCCGCCCAGCTCGACGCGATCTCCGACCGGAACGGGTGGGGTCTGCGCACCCACGTCTCCCGCACCGTCACCGACCCCTGGGCCGCCCACGTGGCGTCGTCCGCACCCGATTCCGACCCGACCGTTTCCGCTTCCTCCGACGCATCTGGAGCCCCCAACTGAACGCCGCGCCCGCCGACCAGATCCGCCTTCTCGACCTCCAGGCCCTCGACCTGCGGCTCGCGCAGCTCGCGCACAAGCGCCGGAACCTGCCCGAGCACGCGGAGATCGACGCCCTGAGCGCCGACCTGACGCAGCTGCGCGACCTGCTGGTCGCCGCGCAGACCGAGGAGAGCGACACCGCCCGCGAGCAGACCAAGGCGGAGCAGGACGTGGACCAGGTCCGCCAGCGCGCCGCCCGCGACCAGAAGCGGCTCGACTCCGGCGCGGTCGGCTCGCCGAAGGACCTGGAGAACCTCCAGCGGGAGATCGCCTCGCTCGCCAAGCGCCAGGCCGACCTGGAGGACGTGGTGCTGGAGGTGATGGAGCGCCGCGAGTCCGCGCAGGAGCGGGTGACCGAGCTGACCGGGCGCGTCTCGGCCGTCCAGGCCAAGGCGGACGAGGCCACCGCCCGGCGGGACGCCGCCGCCGCGGAGATCGACGCCGAGATCGCCACCGTCACCAAGGAGCGCGGCATCGTCGCCGGCAGCGTCCCCGCCGACCTGCTGAAGCTCTACGACAAGCTGCGCGAGCAGCAGGGCGGGGTGGGCGCGGCCCGGCTCTACCAGCGCCGCTGCGAGGGCTGCCGGCTGGAGCTGAACATCACCGAGATCAACGAGCTGCGGGCCGCCGCCCCGGACGCCGTGGTGCGCTGCGAGAACTGCCGCCGCATCCTGGTCCGCACGCCCGAATCCGGTCTGTGATGCGGGAGTTGGTCGTCGAGGCGGACGGCGGGTCCCGGGGCAACCCGGGGCCCGCCGGGTACGGGGCCGTGGTCCTGGACCCGGTGACCGGGGAGACCCTCGCCGAGGCCGCCGAATACATCGGCACCGCCACCAACAACGTCGCCGAGTACCGCGGACTGATCGCCGGGCTGCGCGCCGCGCACGCCATCGACCCCACCGCCCGGGTGCGGGTGCGGATGGACTCCAAGCTCGTGGTGGAGCAGATGTCCGGCCGCTGGAAGATCAAGCACCCGGACATGCGGCCGCTGGCCGCCGAGGCCAAGACCGTCTTCCCGGCCGGCCAGGTCGCCTACCAGTGGATCCCGCGGGCGCGGAACAAGCAGGCGGACCGGCTCGCCAACGAGGCGATGGACGCCGGCGCCAAGGGCGGCCAGTGGCAGCCCCGGACGCCCGCGGTGACGGCCGCCGCGTCGGGCACCGGCGCGGCCACGGTGACGGCACCCGCGGTGGCCCCGGCCGGCGCCCACCGGGCCGCCCCCCGGGCGGCGGACGAGGCGGAGGCCGCCGGGGACGTGCTCGGCGAGCCGGCCGCCCCGCCGGTCGGCTGGGCCCTGCCCGCCGACCTGGGCGCACCCGCCACCCTGGTGCTGCTGCGGCACGGGGAGACCGCCCTCACCCCGCAGAAGCGCTTCTCCGGCAGCGGCGGGACCGACCCCGAACTGTCGCCCGCCGGGCGCCGCCAGGCCGAGCGGGTCGCCACCGCGCTCGCCGCCCGCGGCACCATCCAGGCGATCGTCAGCTCCCCGCTGCGGCGCTGCCGGGAGACCGCCGAGACGGTGGCCGCCCGCCTCGGGCTCGACGTGCGCATCGAGGACGGGCTGCGCGAGACGGACTTCGGCGCCTGGGAGGGGCTGACCTTCGCCGAGGTGCGCGAACGGCACCCCGCCGACCTCGACGCCTGGCTGAAGTCGGCGAAGGCCGCGCCCACCGGCGGCGAGAGCTTCGCCGCCGTCGCGCGCCGGGTCGGCGTCGCCCGCGACAAGCTCATCGCCCGGTACGCCGGGAAGACGGTGCTCGTCGTCACCCACGTCACCCCGGTCAAGACCCTGGTCCGGCTCGCCCTCGGCGCGCCCCCGGAGTCGCTGTTCCGGATGGAGCTGGCGGCGGCCTCCCTCTCCGCCGTCGCCTACTACGCGGACGGCAACGCGAGCCTGCGGCTGCTCAACGACACCAGCCACCTGCGGTGAGCGGCCGGCTCCCGGTCCCGCGCCCCGGGCACGGTCGGGGGCCGTACGCGCCGGCGGGTGCCGTCCGGTTCCGGCGCGGTCGCCGGCGGGTGCCGGGCCGGACTCCGCCGTCCGGTGCCGGCCGAACCGCCGCCGTCCGGTGCCGACGGGCGGGCGTCCGGTGTGGACGTGAGCGTCCGGTGTGGAGGGTGGGCGTGGCCGGGCGGGCGCCCGGTGCGGACGTGGATGTCCGGTGTCGCCCGGGCCGGCCGGTGACCGCCGGGCCGACGGGTGACCGCCCGCGCCGATCGCCGGCCGTACCGCCGTACCGATCGCCGGGCGCATCGCCTGTGCCCATGGCCGCCCGCGCCGATCGCCGGCCGTAACGCCTGTGCCGATGGCCGCCGGTACCACCTGTACCCGATCGACGCCCGTACCGGCCCCGGCCGTGCCCAGCGGTCGGCCGACGGGGCACGCGGCGGCTCCCGGTAGCCACCGCCGCAGGTCAGGGGCCGGCCGGTGGGGCGGGAGCGGGCGCGGCCGACCGGGCAGTGGGCCGCGAACCCCCCAGCCGGTACCGGCCGGGACGGACGTGGTGGCCTCCGGCCCGGACGGCGGGCACCGCTCAGCGGCGCAGGGCCGCCGCCTCACGGGCCAGACGCTCCACCGTCGCCCAGTCCCCGGCGCGGAGCACCTCGCGCGGCACCATCCAGCTGCCGCCCACACAGCCCACGTTCGGCAGCGCCAGGTACGACGCCGCCGTCGCCGGGCCGATCCCGCCGGTCGGACAGAACCGGGCCCGGGGCAGCGGGGACGCGAGCGCGGAGAGAAGGCGGGTGCCGCCCGCCGCTTCGGCCGGGAAGAACTTCATCTCCGTCACCCCCCGTTCCAGCAGCGCCATCACCTCGGACGCGGTCGAGACCCCGGGGAGGAACGGCAGCCCCGACGCGCGCAGCGCCGTCAGCAGCCGGTCCGTCCACCCGGGACTCACCAGGAACCGGGCGCCGGCGGCGACCGCCGTGTTCACCTGGGCGGGGGTGAGGACGGTGCCGGCGCCCACGACGGCGCCGGGCACCTCCCGGGCGATCGCCCGTACCGCCTCGGGGGCGGCGGCGGTACGGAAGGTGATCTCGATCGCGGGCAGCCCGCCGGCGACGAGCGCCCGGGCCAGCGGTACCGCGTCGGCCGCGTCGTCCAGGACGACGACCGGGATCACGGGGGCGAGGTCGAGCACGGAGGCGGGGGCAGGAGGGGTGACAGGGCGGGACACAGCCGCCATCGTCCGGGCACCGATCACCACACGCAACATGCGTTGCACATGTTGCAATCGATCCCTCGGGTGCCGGCGTCCGGTCGCACCGGGCCTCCGCCCCGCCGTGCCCACCGACGTTCCGCCCGCCCCCCGCCGAACGCCGTGGCCTCCCCCGGCCGCCACCGCCCCGACCCCCTGCCGCCGTTCACCTTCCCCCGCCGCCGTCACCTCGCCGAAACGTCCCGGCCCGCCGCCGCCTCGCCGGCGCGTTCCCGCCCGCCGTGGCCCGTCCGTGCCCCGGCCGCCGTCACCCTCCTCCGGTCGCCGTCACCCGGCCGGGTGACACCGGGCCGGGGCCGTGCGGCACACGGCCGCGCAGCTCGGCACCGGTGAGGGCGGGGTGAGGCAGACTGTGGGTATGGGCGACCTCACACCGCAGGGGGCATGGGGACCGGCGCGGCGGTTCGCCCCGTTGCGGAAGAGCGTGGCCCAGGCCCGGCGGTTCGTCCGGGCCGCCCTGGAGGGAGTCGCACCGGACACCGTCGACACCGCGGAGCTGCTCGCCGGCGAACTCGTCACCAACGTGGTGCGGCACGCGGGCACCGAGGCCGAGGTGTCGGCCGGGTCCCGGGACGGCGTGGTGCGGGTACGGGTCACCGACCACCGGCCGGACCGCGGGGTGGTGCTGTGGGGCTGCCAGCCGTACGCCGGTACCGGCCTGGGCCTGGGCCTGGTCGAGCGGCTGGCCCACCGCTACGGCGTGGACACCGGGGAGGACCACAAGACGGTCTGGTTCCAGCTGGGCTCCGACGGTTCGCCGGCCGGCGCGGCCCCGGGGTGGCGCACCACCGTCCCGCCGTACGCGCGCCGGGACACGGTGACGCTCTTCGACGTACCGGGGGCCCTGTACCGCGCCTCCCAGCAGCACCGGCACGCCCTGCTGCGGGAACTGGCGCTGGCGGCCGGGGCCGGGGACACCCTCGGCGTACGGCCCGAGGACCTCGCCACCGCCTGCGACATGAGCGACGTGCTCAACGCCGGGATGACGGCCGCACTGGAGCAGCAGCCCCACGACGGGGACATGCGCTCGTTGCCGCTGTCGGTGCCGGCGGACGCCGCCCCGGCGGTGGTCACCCTGCGCCGGACGCTCGACCGGGCGGAGGAGGCGGCCCGGGAGGGGGACCTGCTCACGCTGCCCGCCCTGCCGCGCTGCCGCGCCTTCCACGACTGGCTGTTCGACCAGATCCTCGCCCAGACGGCCGGCGATGACCCCACCGCGTGGACCGTGATCCCCCGGGAGCCGGGTGCCGGCCCCTCGGAGCTGGTGCCGTGGGACGCCCGCCACGTGCACGCCAGCCGGGTCCCGACCATCGCCGCCGACGACGGGAACCGGATCCTCGCGGTGAACGGCCCGGCCGCCGACCTGCTCGGCTGGCACGCCGACGAGCTGGTCGGGCGGCGGCTCACCACGCTCATCCCCGAACACCTGCGGAAACGCCACCGGTCGGCGTTCACCTCGCTGCTGCTCACCGGCACCCCGCGCATCCTGGGCCGGTCGGTGCCGCTTCCCGCACTGCACCGCGACGGAAGGCTGGTCCCGGTCCGGCTGTTCCTCCAGACCCAGGAGACCACCGACGGCCGGACCGTGTTCGTCGCCCAGCTCGCCCCCCGGGCGGCGGCCGCCCACGCCCCGCGCGCCCCCGGCCGCAGTCGGCAGGCGGCGCTGCGGGAACCCGGCGGACACTACCCGCCGACCGGCGAAGGCGACGGGCAGCCCCTCACCGACGGAGGCGGCCCCCCGCCCGCGACCGGCAGGCCCGAGTCCCCACCGCCCGTCCGCGCGGAACCGGAGATGCCGGCGCTGCAGCGCCTCGCCCTGCTCGCCGACATCGGCACCGCGCTGAGCAACGCCCCCGACCTGGAGGAGGGGCTGCGGCAGGTCGGCGTGAGCCTCACCCGGCGGCTGGCCGACTGGTGCGCGGTGGACCTGCTGGACGAGGACGGCGTGCTGGAGCGCGTGTGCGTGGTCCACCGCGACCCCGGGGACACGCCCCCGGAGACGTACGAGGGCCGGCTCCCCGCGGTGACCGAGAGCGCCCGGGGCCCCCTCGCCCGGGCGCTGCGCGGCGCGGGACCCCTGCTGCTCACCGAGGCGCCGCCGCCCAGCCAGGCCAGCAGCCCGCTGGACGCCCATTACCTGGATGTGCTGAACCGGCTGGGCACCACCAGTGCGGTCGTCGCCCCGCTCCGCGCCCGCCGGGCCGTCTTCGGCGTGCTCACCGTGGCCCGCACCGGCCGCGGCCGGCCGTTCACCGAAGGCGATCTGTCGCTCGTGGACGACCTGGTCAGCGGGCTCGCCCTGGGCGTGGACAACGCCCGGCTGCACCAGGAGACGCGGAACATCGCCGAACGCCTCCAGCGCTCCCTGCTGCCGGTGCTGCCGGACGTCCCGTCCCTGGCGCTGGCCGCCCGCTACGCCGCCTCCTCCGCCACCGCGCAGGTCGGCGGCGACTGGTACGACAGCTTCCTCCTGCCCAGCGGCAACACCGCGCTGGTGATCGGTGACGTGACCGGGCACAACCTGGACGCGGCCATCGCCATGAGCCAGCTCCGCAGCATGCTGCGCGGCATCGCGGTGGACCGCCAGGAGCCCCCGGAGGTGGTCCTGCGCCGGCTCGACATGGCCAACCACAGCCTGTACCGGGAGGCCACCGCCACCTGCATCTACGGCCTGGTCAAGGGACCCGAGGAAGGGCCCTGGGAGCTGCACTACTCCTCCGCCGGGCACCTGCCGCCGCTGCTGACCACCGCCGAGGGCGAGGTCCGCTACCTGGAGGAGGGCTCCGGACTGCTGCTGGGCATGGACCCCGACATGCCGCGCCCGCGCGCCTCCTGCACGCTCCCGGCGCACTCGACCGTGCTGCTCTACACCGACGGCCTCATCGAGCGGCGCGGCGAATCCCTGGACCGCGCCCTGGGCCGGCTCCGCCGCCGCGCCGCCGCCCTGGCCCGGGAACCGCTCGACATCTTCTGCGACGAACTCCTCATCGGGCTGGGCGCCGACAACACCGACGACATCGCCATGCTGGCGCTCCGTCCCGTCCCGCCGCTCGTCCCGCCGCACTGACGCCCGCCGCCGGGCCGTGCCCCCGCTGCCGGCCGCGCTCCTGCCCGTCGGGCGTGCCCCGCCCGCCGGCCGTGCCCCCGCTCGTCGCCGCGCTCCCGCCCGTCGGGCGCACCGGCGCGCGGCTCATTCCCCGTGCGCGGGCCCTGTCCCGGCGGGAAGGGCGGCTACCGGGGCGGCGAAGCGCGGGCGCAGCACGCCGGGGTCGGTCCCGCACGAGGGGCGGGCGTACGCACCCGGGGCGGGGCGGGCGCGTGCACCCGCCGAGCCAGCGACGCGTGCCCCCGGCGTGGGCAGCGACGCGCACCCCCGGCGTGGGCAGGGGCGCGGGCGGCGCGCGGGCCGGCGCGGGCGGCGCGCGAGCGGCGCCGCCCCCTACAGCTCGGTGACGATCACGTCCAGCGACCACGGGGCGCCCGACCTGGCCGGTGCCGACGCCTCCACCGCGTACCCGAGGTCCTTCAGCGCCGTCACCAGCTCGGCGGGGCCGGACGGCTCGGCGCCGGCCGTCAGCAGGTCCCGTACCAGCCGGCCCTTGGTCGCCTTGTTGAAGTGGCTGACCACCGACCGCTTCTCCACCCCGTCCACGATCTTCGACTGGAGCACCCGGACGGTCGCGGTCCGGCCTGCCACCGCCCCCTTGGGCCGCCACGCGGTGGCGTACGCCGCCGACCGCAGGTCCAGCACCAGCCCGTCCCCGGCGGCCGGCGGCAGGGCCTCGGCCAGCGGGGCCCGCCAGTAGGCGCCGAGCGCGCCGAGTCCCGGCAGCTTCACCCCCATCGAGCAGCGGTACGAGGGGATCGCGTCGGTGATCCGCACCGCCCCCCACAGCCCGGAGAACACCAGCAGCGATCGCTCCGCCCGCCGCCGCGCCGCCGGGTCCAGCGACGCCAGACCCAGCGCGTCGTACAGCACCCCGGTGTAGACCTCCCCGGCCGGCCGGGTGGCCGCGGTACGCAGCGCCGCGTTCTTGGCGATCTCCCCCCGCAGCCCGGCGCTCAGCCCCAGCACCTCGGCGGCCTTGTCCTCGTCTCCGGCGCAGAGCGTCACCAGCTCGTCCAGCACCCGCTCGCGCGCCCCGCCCAGCTCGGACAGCGACAGCGTCCCGAGGTCCAGCGGCCCCCCGGAACCCCCCGCGGCCTTCCCCTCGGACGGCGGCAACAGCACGAGCACTTCGATCTCCTCGACACGGTCGGACGGTGGGGCACCGGCGAACGGCCCCGTGGCAGCCTACGGCCCCGGCCCCCGGCCGGGCTGAACCGCGACGGCCGCCCCGCCCCCGGCCCACACCCGCGCGCCCGCCCTGTCCCCGTTCCGTCTTCGTCCTCGGTGACCGACCGCGGGCGCCCGCCCCGCCTCCCCGGCGTCCCCCTTGCGGCCCCCCGACCCCGACCCATCGACGATGTCCACCCCGCCCGACCGCACCCGCGCCCGTGCGGCCACGTTCCCCTGAAGCCCCGCGCCCGTGCGGCGGCCCGTCCGGGAAGCCGCCGCGTGGCGCCCGCCCCGTCCGCCCTCCCGCTCGCCGTGCCGGCCGGACCGTGCCCCCGGCTCGTCGTGCCGACGGGTCCGTGCCCACGGTCGTCGTACCGGTGGGTCCGCGCCCGCGCTCGCCGTGCCGGTGGGCCCGTGCGCGCCTAGGCTCGGTGGCATGCCCCGCCGGTCCCTCCACCTGTCCGGCACGGACGGCGCCGGACTCCGCGCCGCCCTCGGTGACCTCCGCGCCGAGCTGGGGCTGAGCGCCGCGTTCCCGCCGGCCGTGCTGGCCGAGGCGGAACAGGCGGCGGCCCATCCCCGTCCGCTGCCGAACGGGGTGGACGCCACCGACCTGCCGCTGTTCACCCTCGCACCGCCCGGGGCGCCCGGCCCCGACCGGGCCGTGTACCCGGAGCGCAGGCCCGGCGGCTTCCGGGTGTACCTCGCCGTCGCCGACCTGAACGCCTTCGTGGTGCCCGGGGGCGCCCTCGACACCGAGACCCACCGCCGTGCCGTGACGGTGGACCTCCCCGACGGCCGGGTACCGCTCCACCCGGACGTGCTCGGCGAAGGCGCCGCCGCCCTGCTGCCCGACCGGGACCGGCCCGCCCTCCTCCACCAACTGGACCTGGACGAGTTCGGCGAGCTGGTCTTCACCGACGTACGCCGCGCCGTGGTGCGCAGCCGCGCCCGGCTGGAGCCCGCCGCCGTACAGCGGGAACTCGACAGCGGGGCCGCGGAGGAACCGCTGACCCTGCTGCGCGACATCGGGCTGCTCCGCCAGGAGGTGGAGGAGGCGCGCGGCGGGATCTCCCTGGACGCCCCCGAGCAGCGGATCGTTCCGCACGGCCACGGCGGGTACGCCCTGGAGTACCGGGTGCCGCTCCCGGTCGAGACCTGGTACGCGCAGATCGCGCTGCTGACCGGCACGGCCGCCGCCGGCCTGATGCTCGCCGCGGGCACCGGCATCCTGCGCACCCGGCCCGCCGCGCCGGACGGAGCCGTGGGCCGGCTCCGCCGGGTGGCCCGGGCACTCGGCGTGGAGTGGCCGCACGGCACCTCGTACGCCGAGGTCGTCCGCTCCCGGTCACCGGCCCGGCGGGCCCCGGCCGGGCCGGCCGGGGAGGTGCCCACCGCCGCCGGCACCGCCGTCCCGCCGCACCACGCGGCGTTCCTCCTGGAGTGCACCGGACTGCTGCGCGGCGCCGGGTACACCGCGTTCGACGGCGACCCGCCCGGCCCCGCGGCGGTCCGGCACGCCGCGCTCGCCGACGACTACGCCCACTGCACCGCGCCGCTGCGCCGGCTGGTGGACCGGTACACCGGCGAACTGTGCCTCGCCGCGGCCGAGGGAGCCGAGCCTCCCGAGTGGGTGCGGGCCGCCCTCCCCGCGCTCCCGGCCGAGATGGCGCGCGGCGCCGCCCGGGCCGACGCCGCGGAGCGGGGCGCCGCGGACCTCGTCCGGACGGCGGTGCTGCGCGGCCGGGTGGGGGAGGTGTTCGACGGCTGGGTGGTGGAGGTCCACCCGGACACGCCCACCCGCGGCACCGTCCAGCTCCGCGAACCCGCCGTCAGCGGCCCGGTGGACGCCGGGCCGCACGCCTCCGGGCTGCCGCTCGGCGGACCCCTGCGGGTCCGCCTCGCCGCCGCCGGCCCCGGCCGCACCCCACCACGCTTCACCCCGGCCTGACCCGGCCGCACCACGATCGAGGCGTCTGCCCCGGTCGCCCTCCGGCGCGCCGCAACCCCCGGCGGAGCCGCACCCGCACTCCGGCACGTTTCACCTTCTGCCTGATCCCGGCCCCGCCGAAGGCGTCCGGGTCCGCCACCCGGACCGGCGGCGGGTCGTCAGGAGCGGGACGCGGCGCGGGAGCGGAGGCGGCCCGGCGCCCGACCGGGCCGATGAGCCCCGCCGGGCGGGCAGTTGGGGCCACGAGGGGCGCTTGGGAGAAAGGCGGCGGACGAGTCGGCCTGTACGCCGGGTTCTGTCTCCCGGGGGCCTTGCGGCGCCCGGGGAGGCGGCCATCCATCTAGGACCGGTGTTGCCACCGGCCTCGTGCGGTCTACCCGCGGACTCGGGCGGGCAGCCCTCGGTCGTCCGCGCAGAGCCGTCATGCCGACGGCTCCTCTTGACCTTGCTCCGGGTGGGGTTTACCTAGCCGGCCGAGTCACCTCGGTCGCTGGTGGTCTCTTACACCACCGTTTCACCCTTACCGGACGCCTCACGGCTTCCGGCGGTCTGTTTTCTGTGGCACTGTCCCGCGGGTCACCCCGGGTGGGCGTTACCCACCACCCTGCCCTGTGGAGCCCGGACGTTCCTCGGCGAGGTCTGGGACCTCGACGCGACCGCCCGGCCGGCTCGTCCGCCGTGGTGACCATGCTACCCGCCGGGGAGGGACGTTCCGGACCGGGACCACGGCCCCCGGCGGTACGGGGACCACGGCACCTCGGCGGTACCCGGGCCACGGCACCCCGGCCACCGGCCCCGCCGTACCGTGGGCGGCGGGGTGGCGGGGACTTCCGCGGTGGAGCGCGGCAGGGGGATCGCGCTCAGGAGGGGCGTTACGCAGGGCTCGGAGAGCGGGGGTCGCCGTGGCGGAAAACGACCGTCCGGGCGACGGACGCGAGAGGCCGCGGGGAAAGCGAGGGGGGCGGGCCGCGGGACGCGAGGGCCCGGGCCGCGGGAAACGAAAAAGGAAAGGGCCCACCGGCTCCTTTCCACTCTCAACGTATAGCGCACCGGGGGGCTTGCGGCAAGGCCCCCGCCGTGGCGCAGAATCACCGGCCGAAGCCTGGAACCGACCGCGGCGCCGCCGCCCAGGCCCCCCGAGCACCCGTACCCGCAATCCCGGCGACCGGCCCCGGCGACGGCCGTGGAGCCGCGCCGGCGGAGCGCCCCCGGGCCGCGGACCGCCCGGCCCGTCCGACCGGTCCGCACACCCCTGCCGCACACCCCCCGGGTGCGGCCCGAGAACGGAGCCGATGCCGTGAACCCGCCGACCACCAGCGTGTTCGACCTCCCGGACCACCTCGCCCCGAAGGCCGACCCGGCCCTGATCGCCCACGACGAGGAGCACTTCGCGGCCATCGAGGAGAGCCTTGCCCGGACCGTCGCCGAACTGTCCGACCGCCTGGAAGCCGAGCGCAGGGCCCCCGGCGGGGTGGGCCGGCAGGCGATGGACCGCGACGCGGAGATCCACCGGCTGACCGCCCGGCTGCGCGCCCTGCGCCGCTACGGACTGGACCTGTGCCTGGGCCGCATGGTCGGCGCGGACGCCGCCGAGCCGGTGTACGTGGGACGGCTGGGCCTCACCGACCGCACCGGGCGCCGGCTGCTGATCGACTGGCGCTCCCCGGCGGCCGAGCCGTTCTTCGGCGCCACCCACGCCAACCCGATGGGCCTGGCCAGCCGCCGGCGGTACCGCTGGACCCGCGGCCGGATCAGCGACTACTGGGACGAGGTGTTCACCCCGGAGGGGTTCGCCGGGCACGCCGCGCTCGACGATCAGTCCGCGTTCATCGCCGGTCTGGGCGGCCACCGCTCGGCGCGGATGCGGGACGTGCTCGGCACCATCCAGGCCGACCAGGACGCCGTCATCCGCGCCGGGTCGCGGGGCGCGCTCGTCGTCGACGGCGGGCCGGGCACCGGCAAGACCGTCGTCGCGCTGCACCGCTCGGCCTACCTGCTCCACTCCGACCCGCGGCTGGGCGGGCGCCGGGGCGGTGTGCTGTTCGTCGGCCCGCACCAGCCCTACCTGTCCTACGTCGCCGACGTGCTGCCCAGCCTCGGGGAGGACGGAGTGCGGGTCTGCACCCTGCGGGACCTGGTCCCCGAGGGGGCCGACGCGGTGCCCGAGACCGACCCGGAGGCGGCCCGCCTGAAGTCGTCCGCGGACATGGTGCGGGCGATCGAGGCGGCCGTCCGCCTCTACGAGGAGCCGCCCACCGAGGAGCTGACGGTCTCCACCCCCTGGTCCGACGTCCACGTCACCGCCGACGACTGGGCCGAGGCGTTCGAGGCGGCGGCCGGCACCCCGCACAACGAGGCGCGCGAGCAGATCCGGGCGGAACTGGCCGCGATCCTGCTGGACCGGCAGGACGACGACGTCCCGCCCGAGCCGTTCCGCCGGGCCCTGCTGCGGGACGAGGAACTGGTCGCCACCCTCAACCGCGCCTGGCCGCTGATCGAGCCGGCCGACCTGGTGGGGGACCTGTGGTCGGTACCCGCCTACCTGCGCATGTGCGCGCCCTGGCTCGGCCCGGACGAGGTGCGCCGGCTGCGGCGCGCGGACCCCGGGGCGTGGACGGTGTCCGACCTGCCGCTGCTGGACGCGGCGCGGCAGCGGCTCGGTGACCCGGAGGCGGCCCGGCGCAGGCGCCGGCAGCAGGCCGTACTGGCCGCCGAACGCGCGCGGATGGCGGACGTCATCGACAACGTGCTCGCCGCGGACGACGACGGGGAGGGCGCGGTGACCATGCTGCGCGGGCAGGACCTGCGGGACAGCCTGGTCGACGAGAGCGCGCTGCCGGACGCCGGCCCCGACCGGCTCGCCGGCCCGTTCGCGCACATCGTGGTGGACGAGGCCCAGGAGCTGACCGACGCGGAGTGGCAGATGCTGCTGCTGCGCTGCCCGTCCCGGAGCTTCACCGTCGTCGGGGACCGCGCCCAGGCCCGGCACGGGTTCACCGAGTCCTGGCGGGAGCGGCTGGCGCGGGTCGGTTTCGACCGGATCACCGTGGCCTCCCTGGGCATCAACTACCGGACCCCGGCGGAGGTCATGGCGGAGGCGGAACCGGTCATCCGGGCCGCGCTCCCGGACGCCAACGTGCCGGCCTCCGTCCGCCGCAGCGGCGTTCCGGTCGTCCACGGGTCCGTCACGGAACTGGGTTCCGTCCTCGACGGCTGGCTCGCCGCCCACGCCGAGGGCACCGCCTGCGTGATCGGCGACCCCGCCTTCCGCGCCACGCCCCGCGTCCGCTCGCTCACCCCCGAACTGGCGAAGGGGCTGGAGTTCGACCTGGTCGTTCTCGTCGACCCGGACGCGTTCGGGGAGGACATCGCGGGGGCGGTGGACCGCTACGTCGCGATGACCCGGGCCACCCGGCAGCTGGTCGTCCTCACCAGCCCCTGAGCCGTGGCCGCTCCGGGGCGGCGGTGCCGGGGCGGCGGTGCCGGGGCGGCCGGTGCCGGGATCGGTCGACTGCGGGGGCGGGGGCGGTGGCGCCGCCGTTCGTCGGTGGGGTGGGGCGGCCGGCGATCACCGGCCGCGGTACCGGCCGCCCTGGCCTGGTCGCGGGCGGCCCGGGGGCATCGGGGTTCCGCACCGCACGGGTCAGGCCTTCAGGGCGGTCCGGAGCCGAGCCCTTGGCGTCGCCGGGCCCAGCCGCGGGCCGACACGCGCGGGTACCGGTTCCGCGCCGCCGCCCGGGGCCGGCCTTCAGGGCGGTCCGGAGCCGGGGTCCGTGCGGCCGCCGGTCCGGCCCCGGGGTCCCGCGCCGCCGCGGGCCTCGACGCATGGCCCGGGCCGGCCCCGGTCCGGGCCGTCCTCCGCGCACCCGGGCCCCGGGCGATTTACCGTCGAGGTATGGACTTCCGCATCACCGCGGAGGAGCAGAACCTCCTCTTCCTGATCGTGGGCCATCTCGACGAGGGGAACGCGCCCACCGTGGAGGAGCTCACCCGCGACACCGGGGGAGACGTCACCCGCGAGGTGGCGTCGCTCCGCTCCAAGGGCTGGATCCTGGTCCGCCGGGTGGACGACCGCCTCACCGTGATCGGCCTGTCGCCCATGGCCGTGACCGCGCTGAGCAATCTGCGGTACGGGCGGCGGGCGTTACCGGGCCGCCGTCGCCGGACCGGCGCGGCCCCGGCCGCCCCGCCCCTCGTGCGCTGTCACGGGAGGCGGGGCGGTGTCCGAGTAGCGTCAGCAGCAATGACGTGTAAGGACAGCCGCGACGTTAGCGGCAGCCACTGACAACGGGCGCCGCCCCGCCGCGGCCCGGTGCCTCACTCCGCCGGGGGCACGGTGAGCCGCGGGGTGTGCGGCGCGGCGTAGCCGCCGAGGAAGGTGACCAGCGGCGGTACCACGAGGGTGATGGCGTACTGCGCCAGGGACGGCAGCGAGCCCATCAGCTCCGCGTCGCCGACCGTGGCGTTCAGGACGGTGACGGCGCCGGCTGCGGCGAGACTGCCGACAGTGGCCCAGGAGACCTTGCGTTCGACTTTCCTGGCCATGGGACGACCTCCTCAACGGCCGGGGACGGCCGGGAACGGGGGGACAACCGGAGAGAGCGGACGGAGCGGACCGGGCGGCCCGGGAACGGTGCCGGCGCCGGAGCGGCGACGGGCGGGGGACCGGGCGCCGGACAGGAGCCGGCCAGGGCCGGACCGGGCCCGGACGCCGGCCCGGCCGGGGACGGGGGCACGGCGGTGCGCGCCGGGCACGCCGGGGACACGGCGGCGCGCCGCACTCCGGGCGGGGAGTGGGTTACCAAGGGTCACGAAGGGTTGACGTTTCGGATATACCCGGTGAGCCGGCCGCCCGAACGGACGGGGGTGGGGCGCGCGCGGAGACGGAAGGGGCGCGCGGAGTGCGCGACGGCGGGGCAGAGGTGCGGGACGGCGGGAGGAGAAGCGCGGGGGCGGGCCGGCGGGCCGGACGGTCGTGGTGCGCTGGCCCGTCAGTCGAGGGCGGGGAGGGCGGCGCGGGCGGCGGTGAGCGCGCCCTCCCGGATCTCCTCGGCACCGGGCGCCGAGCCGTCTTCGAAGTCGCTGCCGTTGTAGGTGGCGGTGATCACCGCGTTCTCCAGCTGGACGGTGACCACCGCCTCGCGGATCTGCTGGTCGTCCTCGGTCGTCAGGTGCTCGCGGATGGTGGCCGAGTCACCGAGTCCCTCCACCGGCTCGGCGCCCTTCGGGGCCCCGCCGGCCGGACGCCCGCCGGGGGCGGAGAGGATCGTGTAGCTGATGTCCAGCCACCGGTAGTCGTAGCCGTCCAGGGCGTTCCAGGAACAGCTGGTGCGGCGGACCGCGTCCTTGGCCCGGCGCGGCGTGCCGTCGGGCTTCGCACCGGGGACCAAGGTGTCCACCGTCTTGGCGGGCAGGGCCGCGCAGGGGTCGGCGGGCGGCTCGGAGTAGCGCAGCGGTGTGGGGGTGGCGGAGGCCGGCCGGTCGTCGCCCCGCGGGTCGGCGCCGGTGGAGGAGGAGTCGCCCGGCGCCGGGTCGGGACGGCCGGCCGACTCCTGTGGTCGCTCCTCGGAGTGACCGGAGGTGGTCATGGCCACACCGGCGACGGTCAGCACGGCGACCGGCAGCAGGCGCGCGCCCAGGGTGAGCACCAGGGACGCACGGGACGACAGAGAACGCACGGCGGTCTCTCTTCGCGTCGGGGGAAAGGGGGACAGCGGCAGCTGCGATGACCTTGCCACAGCCGCCCGGCCGGGCGCTGCCCGGGGTGCCCGATGCCCCTCGCCCGGCACCGGTCGTTCCTGGCCCGGCGCCGGTCGGTCCGCGCCCGGTGCCGTTTGCTCTTCGCCCGGCGCCGGAGGCTCGCCCGGTGCCGGTGGCTGCCCGCTCCGTCGCCGTTCCCGTGCCGGTCGCACGCCGCACCGGGCGGCCCGGGAGACTGTGCGGATGGACGACGCGACTTGGCGGACCGTGGAACGACTGGTGGCCTGGCTGGACCGGGCCAACACCGGCGACGCGGGTCAGGAACGGCTGCTGCGGGTGCTGAAGCTCTCCGAGGAGGTGGGCGAGGTGGCCCAGGCGGTGATCGGCGTGACGGGGCACAACCCGCGCAAGGGCACGACCCACACCTGGGAGGACGTGCACGCCGAACTGTGCGACGTCATCGTGACCGCCATGGTGGCCCTGGCCTCGCTCACCCCGGACGCCGCCGAGGTGTTCGCCGGCCATCTGCGCCGGGTGGCCGAGCGCTCGCTCGGCCCCGAGCCGGGGGCCACCGCGGAGCGCGGCGCGCGGTCCCCCGGCACGGGCGAGGAGCCGCCGGGCGGTGACGTACCGGGCGACCGTCCGCCCGGCGTCGGCCCGGCCGGGGGCACCACGACGGCCGGTGGTGCGACGGGCGGGGCGCCGGACGTACCGCACCCGGCGCACCCGGCAGCGGACGTGCCCCGCCCGGCCCCGGCCCGCCCCGCGCCGGCCCCCGGCGGCTGAGCCGCAGGGTGCCTCCGGCCCCGGGACCGTCGGCGGCTGATCCAAAGGCGCCCCGGCACTGGGGACGGCGGCCGGTCCGGCGGTGTCGCCGGCGCCGGACCGGCGGTCCGCTCGGAGGCGCCCCCTGCGCCGCTCCCCACGCCACCCCCGGCACCGGACACCGGGATGTGGCCCGCCTCCTGACGGGGCGTGGACCGCGGAGCGCGGGACCGGGCGACGGTTTCCGGCGGGGGCGGCGGAGCCCCGCACAGGGCCGGAGGCCACGCGGTCCCGGTGCGTGGCGGGGCGCCGCGGTCCGGCAGCCGCCCGCGCCCCCGGCCGGGGCGGTGGGGCGACGGCCGCGCGACCGAGGGCGGCCGGGGGCCGCGCTGTGGGGAGGGGTCAGGGGATGCGGACGGCGGTGCCGGTGACGGTGACCCGGGGGTCGTCCGCACGCAGCCCGACCTCCAGCAGCGCGGGCCGGCCCAGGTCGTGCCCCTGGTGGAGGGTGAGGGTGACCGGCGCGGTGACGAGGCCCAGTTCACGGGCGTACGCGCCGAAGGCGGCGGCCGCCGCGCCGGTCGCCGGGTCCTCCACCACCCCGCCGACCGGGAACGGGTCGCGGACGTGGAAGACGGTCTCCGACTCCCGCCACACCAGCTGGACCGTGGTCAGGTCCAGACCCCGCATGAAGTCCGCCAGCCGGTCGAAGTCGTAGTCGAGGTCGGCCAGTCGCTCCCGGGTGCCGGCCGCCAGGACCAGATGGCGGGCGCCGGCGTAGGCGATCCGCGGCGGGAGGGCCGGGTCGAGATCCGCGGCGGACCAGCCCAGCGCCGCCAGCGCCTCGGTGACGTCCGGCCCGGCGGCCTCGGACACCCGGGGCTCGACGCTGGTCAGCGTCGCCCGCAGGGCACCGCCGTCCGCACGCACCTCCACCGGCACGGTGCCCGCCGGGGTGGCGAAGGTGAAGACGCCGGGGCCCGTACGCTCGGCGAGGGCGACCGCGGTGGCCACGGTGGCGTGCCCGCAGAACGACACCTCGGCGAGCGGGCTGAAGTACCGCAGGGTGAAGGCCCGGCCCGGCTCGCCCAGCCCCTCGGGAGGCGCCGTCAGGAAGGCGGTCTCCGAGTAACCGACGTCGGCGGCCACGGCCAGCCGCGCCGTGTCGTCGAGCCCGGCCGCGTCCAGGACGACCCCGGCGGGGTTGCCGCCCTCGGGATCGTCGGAGAAAGCCGTGTACCGCAGCACCTCGGGCGCGCCCGGCCCGTCGTCCGTGATCGTCATGCCCGGTGAACCGGCCGTCCGGGCGGGTTATTCCGGCCCGGCCCCGGCCCGGCACCGCCCCGGGCCCTGTCCAGCGCGGTCCGGCACCGCCCCGGGCCCATCGCACTCGGTCCGGCACTGTGCCGGGCGCCGGGCAGGCCTCGGGTCAGGGCTCGGGCCGGGTCCCGCCCGGGCCCCTGCCCCGCCCGGTCCGGCACCGCCGGGCCCAGGTCCTGCCCGGGCTCAGGTCCTGCCCGGGCTCGGGTCCCCGGGTCGGGCGGGGGCCGGGCCGCCCGGCCCGGGTGGCCATGGTCCGGTCGCCCCGGGGTCGGGCCCGTCCTGCTCCCGGCCGCCCCTGTTCCGGGCGCCGCGGCCCCGGCCGTGTCAGGTTTCGGCCAGTCACTTCCGTTGCCTGCCGCCCCGATGGCCCCGGCCGCCCCCTGCTGCCGCTGTTCCGGCCGCCCTTTGCTCCTGGTCAGGTGGCCGGATCCGCCCGCCTCCCGGTCACCGTGCCCCCGGCCGCTCCCGCCACGGATCACCCCCGCCACCGATCGCCCGTGGCGGCGCCGGCCGGGGGCCCGCTCGCCCGTGACCGGCCCTCCGCCCAGCTCCCCGGGCACGGAACCGCGCGCGCCGAAACCCCTCGGCTCGGCCCCCGCCCCCGGCCCCGGGCACGGCCGCCCGGCCCCGGAGCCTGATACCCGGCCACCACGGCCACCGTCCCGGCCGCGGGGGACCGCCCCGGCCAGCCACGGGACCGCCCTGGGCCCCTGGGACCGTCCCGGCCCTCCGCGCTCAGCCGCGGCCGATGTACGGCATCGCCGTCGCCATCACCGTGGCGAACTGGACGTTCGCCTCCAGCGGGAGCGAGGCCATGTGGCGGACCGTGCGGGCCACGTCCGCCGCGTCCATCACCGGCTCGGCCCGCACCTGTCCGTCGGCCTGCAGGATCCCGGCGCTCATCCGCTCGGTCATCTCGGTCGCCGCGTTCCCCACGTCGATCTGCCCGCAGGCGATGGAGTACCGGCGCCCGTCCAGGGAGAGGGACTTGGTCAGGCCGGTCATGGCGTGCTTGGTGGCGGTGTAGGCGATGCTGTGCGGCCGGGGCACGTGGGCCGAGACCGAGCCGTTGTTGATGATGCGCCCGCCCTGCGGCCGCTGCGCCCTCATCAGGCGGAACGCGGCCTGAGCACAGAGGAAGGCGCCGGTGAGGTTGGTGTCCACCACCGTCCGCCAGTCCTCGTACGCCAGCTCCTCCACCGGCACCGCGGGCCCGAAGGTCCCCGCGTTGTTGAACAGCAGGTCCAGCCGGCCGAAGTGGTCCCGTACCGCGGCGAAGAGCCCGTCCACCTCCTCCGGCCGCGTCACGTCCGTCCGGACCGTCAGCGCACTGCCACCGGCCAGCCGCGCGGTGCCGGCCAGCGCGTCCGCGCGGCGGCCGGCGAGCACCAGCGACCAGCCGGCCTCGGCGAGTTCGAGCGCCACCGCCCGGCCGATCCCGGAGCCCGCGCCCGTCACCAGCGCCACCTTGGACCCCACCGGGCGCCCCCGCCCGGGCCCGCCGGAACCCGTGAGATCCCCGCTGCCCACCGGGCCCCCGGACGCCTCGCGGTCCGCCGGGCCCCCGGACCCGGCACGGTCCGCGGACGCGCCGGAACCCTCACCGGCCACCGGCCCGCCGGACCCCGCACGGCCTCCCGCGTCGCCCGGGTCCGCAGGGCCTCCCGTACCCCCGGCACCCGCCGGCACCGCCGCTTCCTCCGCCGCCCCGCTGCTCCCGTTCATGGCTCCGCAGCGTACGGGACACGATCGAACACCGGGAGATTGCGCCGAATGCCCCATCCGGATGCTGCGCTCACCTGAGCGACATATATGTGACGTGCACGGGTCGGTACATCGCCGCTCCGCTCCACTCCAATTCCTCTGGCACACCACGTCAGAGGAAGGCACGGGACAGATGGCACACGAAGCCGACGCACACGCAACCCACCACGAGCAGCTCCGCTCCGCCGCGGCCGGAATCGGCCGGCGGCGGTTCCTCACCGTCACCTCGGCGGCAGCCGCGCTCGCCTTCACCACCAACCTGCCGTCCGCCCACGCCGCCGAGGTGGCACCGGCCTCGGTGAAGGAGGACCCGTTCACCCTGGGCGTGGCCTCCGGCGACCCGCAGCCGGACTCGGTGCTGCTGTGGACCCGCCTGGCACCCCGCCCGTACGAGCCCGGCAACGGCATGTCCGCCACCGGGGCCGTCCCGGTCCGCTGGGAGATCGCCCGCGACGACCGCTTCCACCGGGTGGCCCGCCGCGGCACCGTGAAGGCGTACGCCGAGTTCAACCACACCGTGCACGTCGAGGCGCACGGGCTGGACGCGGACCGGGTGTACTGGTACCGCTTCCGCGTCGGCCGGTGGACCAGCCCGGTGGGCCGCACCCGGACCGCGCCCGCCCACGGCATACGGGTCAACGACGCCCGGTTCGGCCTGCTGTCCTGCCAGGCGTACCACGACGGCTACTTCACCGCGCTGGGCCACCTCGCCGAGGAGGACCTGGACGCGGTCTTCCACGTGGGCGACTACCAGTACGAGTACGCGGTGAACGCGGTCGGCGGCGCCCGCAACTACACCGACCGCACGCTGCCCGACGTGTTCAACCGGGAGACCGTCACCCTGGAGGACTACCGGCTGCGGTACGCCCTGTACAAGTCCGACCCGGACCTCCAGGCCGCGCACGCCGCCTTCCCCTGGTTCGTCACCTGGGACGACCACGAGACGGAGAACAACTACGCGGGCGGCATCCCGGAGAAGGACCAGGACCCCCAGGAGTTCCTGATCCGCCGCGCCGCCGCCTACCGCGCCTACTGGGAGAACATGCCGCTGCGCATGCCGCAGCTCCCCGAGGGCCCGGACATGAAGCTCTACCGCCGCGCCCACTACGGGCGGCTGGCGCAGTTCGACATCCTCGACACCCGCCAGTACCGCTCGGACCAGGCGTACGGCGACGGCTGGCAGTACCCCGGCCCGGACTCCGAGGACCCCTCGCGCACCATGATCGGCGCCTCCCAGGAGCGCTGGCTGCTCGACGGGTTCCGCCGCTCCCGCGCCACCTGGAACGTGCTGCCGCAGCAGGTCACCTTCTCGCGCCGGAAGAACACCACGGCGGACCGCTCCAAGCTCTCCATGGACTCCTGGGACGGCTACCCGGCCTCCCGCGAGCGAGTCCTGGCGGGTGTGGAGCAGGCCGGTCTGGAGAACTTCGTGGTGCTCACCGGTGACGTGCACGTCGCCTACGCGATGGACATCAAGCGGAACTTCGACGACCCCGGCTCCCGCACGGTCGGCGTGGAGTTCGTCGGCACCTCCGTCAGCAGCGGCAAGGACGGTTCCGACAAGCCGTCCAACTGGGCCACGTACATGGCGGCCAACCCGCACATGAAGTTCTACAACGGCCGCCGCGGCTACACCACGATCACCCTCGACGGACGGCAGGCGCGGGCCGACTACAAGACGGTCTCGCACGTCACCTCGCCCGGCGGCACGCTGAGCACCGCGGCGTCCTTCGTCACCGAGGCCGGCAACCCCGGGCTGCACCAGGCCTGACCGGCACCCGCCACCCGGCCCGGCCGCCGTCCGCCCCGGACCGCGCCGCCGGGCCGGTCCTGCCCCACGCCGCCCGGCCCGGGCCCGGTGCTCGCCCGGTACGGGGTCGCGCACCGGGTCCGGGACGGCTCCCGGACCTGCACCGGTACGCCCCTGCCTGGTGCGTCGGGGCCCCTGAGAACATGGGGCCGACCCCGACGACCAGCCCCCTGGGAGCGCTGTATGGCGGAATCCGCCCACCCCGCGTCCACCGACGACGGGACATCCGGAGCGGCCGGCACCACCGGTCCCACCGGACCGGCCGGCACCCCCGGCACCACCCCGGCCGCCGATACCCCCGGCGCCACCACCACGGCCACCCTCACCGACTCCACCGCCACCACCACCGTCACGGACCCGGGCCCCGCGCGGTCCACGGCCACCGCCACCGGCCCCGCGCGTACCACCGCCACCGTCACGGACCCGGACCCCACCGCCACCGGCGCCGGGACCACCCGCACCCCGTCCGCCACCGACGGTCCCGCCGCCGCGGGCACCGGGGGAACCACCGGTGCGTCGGGCGACGCCGCACCGGGGATCCCGCCCGCGGGGCGGGTCAAGGGGACCGCCGCCCAGCGCCGGACCGGCCTGCTCACCACCTTCGTGCTCGGCGGGCTCACCGCGCTGCCCCCGCTCTCCATGGACATGTACCTCCCGGCGCTGCCGGAGGTCACCGACGCCCTGCACAGCCGGGCCGCCACGGTCCAGCTCACCCTCACCGCCTGCATCGCCGGCATGGCCATCGGGCAGCTGCTGGTCGGCCCGATGAGCGACCGGTGGGGGCGCCGCCGGCCGCTGCTCGCCGGCATGGTGGTCTACGTCCTGGCCACGATCGTCTGCGCGTTCGCCACCACGGCCGAACTCCTCGTGGTCTTCCGTACGGTCCAGGGGCTGGCCGGCGCGGCGGGCATCGTGATCGCCCGTGCCGTGGTCCGGGACCTGTACGAGGGGGTGGAGATGATCCGGTTCTTCTCCACCCTGATGCTGATCTCCGGCACCGCGCCGATCGCCGCTCCGCTGATCGGCGGCCAGGTGCTGCGGATCACCGACTGGCGGGGCGTGTTCGTCGTCCTCGCCGTCGTCGGCGTCCTGCTGACCGTGCTGGTCTGGCGGCGCCTGGACGAGACGCTGCCGCCGGAGCGCCGGCACGGCGGCGGGCTCGGCGACACGCTGCGCACCATCCGCGGCCTGCTGGCCGAACGGGTCTTCACCGGCTACCTGCTCTCCGGCGCGTTCGCCTTCGCCGCGCTCTTCGCGTACGTCGCCGGCTCGTCGTTCGTGATCCAGGAGATCTACGGGGCCTCGCCGCAGACCTTCAGCCTGCTGTTCGGCATCAACTCCGTGGGTCTGGTCGGCATGGGGCAGCTCAACGGCAAGGTGCTGGTCGGCCGGGTCGATCCGGACAAGGTGATCGCGGTCGGCCTGGTGACCGTCACCCTCGCCGCCGGCGTGCTGGTGGTGCTGGCCTCGGGGCTCTTCGGCAAGGCCCCGCTGGCGGCGATGGCCGCCGGACTGTTCGTGCTGATGTCCGCGATGGGGCTGATCTTCTCCAACACCAACGCCCAGGCGCTCCAGCGCGCCGGGCACGCCGCCGGGTCCGCCTCCGCGCTGCTGGGCACCAGCTCCTTCCTGGTCGGTGCCGCGGCCTCGCCGCTGGTGGGCATCGCCGGGGAGCGGACCGCGGTGCCGATGACCCTGGTCCAGCTGGGGTGCGCGCTCGCCGCGGTCGCCTGCTTCGTGGGGCTGTGCCGTCCCTGGCGGCGGACCCGGACGGCCCGGTGACGCACCCGGCCCCGGACGGGGACGCCCCGGCGCCGGGCCCCGAGGGGAACGGCCCGGTGCCGGACCCGGCCGGAGTGGCGGCGGGCCCGGCCGGCCCGGCGGCCCACCCGGCCCGGGAGCTGGTGCGGGGGGTGGCCGCGCTGACCGAGGGCGACCGGCCGTGGTGCGCGGGCGCGGTGGTCACCGCCGGGCGGGGCGGCCGGACCCTGGTCGAGGCGGCGGCCGGCTGGGCGGTGCGGTACGCCCGGTACGACCCGGAGACCGACCGGGGGGTGGAGCTGCCGCCCGCCGAACGGGTGCCCGCCCGCCTCGGCACCGTCTTCGACCTCGCCTCGCTGACCAAGCTGTTCACCGCCGTGGTCGCGGTGCGGTGCGTCCAGGACGGCGCCCTCGACCTCGACGGACGGGTGGCGGCGTACGCCCCGGAGTTCCACGCGGCCGGGGCCCACCGGATCACCGTCCGCCAGCTGCTCACCCACACCTCCGGCCTCCGGCCCGAGCTGCCGCTGTACGACTGCCCGGACCGCGCCGCGCGGTGGGAGGCGATCCGCGCCGAGGAGCCCCGCCGCGCGCCGGGCACCGAGCGCCGGTACTCGGACCTGAACCTGCTGGTCCTCCAGGGCGTGCTGGAGAAGATCACCGGCCACCCGCTGGACCGGCTCGTCCACGACCTGGTCACCGGCCCGCTGGGCATGCGGGACACCTGTTTCCGCCCGCCGCCCGCGCTGTACCCGCGCATCGCCGCGACCGAGGACCAGCGCCGCCCGTGGGCCAAGGTGGACCGCGGCATGCTCCGCGGCCGGGTGCACGACGAGAACGCGCACGCGCTGGGCGGCGTCGCCGGGCACGCCGGGCTGTTCGCCACCGCCGGCGACCTGGCCCGGCTGTGCCGGGCGCTGCTCGGCGGCGGCGCGTACCGGGGCGTGCGGATCCTCCGGCCGGAGTCGGTGGACCTGCTGCTGGCCGCGCCCGGGCTCGGCTTCGAGGTGGACCAGCCGTGGTTCATGGGGGAGCTGGCGGGGCGCGGCGCCGCCGGGCACACCGGCTTCACCGGGACCGCTCTGGTGATCGACCGGGCGACCGACGCGTACCTGGTGCTGCTGGCCAACACCGTCCATCCGCGGCGGCGGCCCGGCGACAGCGCCCCGCGCGCGGCCGCCGCCACGGCGCTGGCGCGGCTGGTACGCGACGGCTGACCCGCGGGCGGCCCCCGGCTCCGCGGGAACGGTGACGGACCGCGGCCGCGGCGCGGACGGACCGGGCGGGTACGGGCGGCCCGGTGCGCCGGGCCGGGACGGGCGCCGGTGGGCCCGACCCCCTGGCCCGGGCGGGAACGGCCCCGGCCCGGCCGGCTCCGGCTCCGGCTCCGGTGGGACCGGATCCGGAGCCGGCGGGACCGGCCCCCCGACCCGGCAGGAACGGGCCCGGCGGTACGGCCCCGCGGCCCCGGGCCGTACCGGAACCCACCTCCGCGCGAACGCCGCCCGGCGGCCCGGCGCGGTGGCCCCGACCTGGGCGGGAGCCGCCCGGGCGGCACCGTACCGGCCCCCCGGCGGGGACGGCACCGGCGCTGGGAGCCGGGTAGCATGCTCCGGATGCACGCCCCCGAATCCGTACCCGCCGGCGAGGCCCTGCGCACCGCGCTGGCGCGGCTGCTGGACGGTCTGCCGCCCACCCGGGCCGCACAGGCCGTGGACCGTCTGATCAGCAACTACCGCGGGCGGACCCCGACCGACGCCCCGGTGCTGCGGGACCGCTCCGACGTCGCCGCCTACGCCGCGTACCGGATGCCCGCCACCTACGAGGCGGTCCGGGCGGCACTGGCCGCCTTCCGGGCGCGGGCGCCGCACTGGGTCCCCGCCTCCCACCTCGACGTGGGCGGCGGCACCGGCGCGGCGAGCTGGGCGGTCGCCGACGCCTGGGACGGCGAGGCGCCGCCGGAGGGCGAGCGGGGGACCACGGTGCTGGACTGGTCGCAGGCGGCGCTGTCGCTGGGCCGGGAACTGGCCGGGACCTCCGGCGACCCGGTGCTGCGCGCTGCGCGGTGGCGGCGCGAGGTGATCGGCGGCGGGCTGCGGCTGGACCCGGTGGACCTGGTGACCATCTCCTACGTGCTGGGCGAGCTGACCGCCGCCGACCGGGAGGCCGTGGTGGACCGGGCGGCGCTCGCGGCCGCCGCGGTGGTGATCGTCGAACCCGGCACGCCCGAGGGCTACCTGCGGATCCGGGAGGCCCGGGACCGGCTGGTGGCCGCCGGGCTGCGCGTGGTGGCGCCCTGCCCGCACAGCGGCGCCTGCCCGATCGAGCCGGGCACCGACTGGTGCCACTTCGCGGCCCGGGTCACCCGCTCCTCCCTGCACCGGCAGGTCAAGGGCGGCTCACTGCCGTACGAGGACGAGAAGTTCGGCTACGTGGCGGCGGTCCGGGACACCGTGCCGGCGGACGGGCCGGCCGCCGGCCGGGTGGTGCGCAAGCCCCAGCTCCGCAAGGGCATGGTCGCGCTGGACCTGTGCACCGCGGAGGAGGGGCTGCGCCGGGAGACGGTCACGAAGCGGCACGGTCGGTTCTACCGTGCCGCCCGTGACACCGGCTGGGGGGACGAGTGGCCGCCCCCGCCGGAGGGGAGCGACTGAGGCGGCGCCTGCCGCGTCAGCGCAGTTCCTGGGTGCAGCACTTCACGCTGCCACCCGACTTGAGCAGTTCACCCAGGTCCATGCCGATCGGCTCGTAGCCGCGCTGCCGCAGCGGTTCGAACAGACCGACCGCCGCCTGTGGCAGCAGGACGTGGTGTCCGTCGCTCACCGCGTTGAGGCCGAGCGCCTCGGCGTCCGCCCGCTCGGCGATGATCGCGTCGGGGAAGAGCCGTTCCAGGACGGCACGGCTGCCCGGCGAGAACGCCTCCGGGTAGTACATGACGTCCGCGTCCGTGGAGTCGTCCAGGACGCACAGCGCGGTGTCCAGGTGGTAGAAGCGCGGGTTGACCAGGTCGAGCCCGATCACCGGCCGGCCGAAGAACTCCTGCGCCTCGGGGTGGGAGAGCGGGCTGCTGCGGAAGCCGCGGCCGGCCAGGATCCACGACGCGGTGACCGCGAAGTCGCCCTCGCCCTCGTTGATGTGCTCGGGCTCGTGCACGTCCTGGTAGCCGTGGGCGCGGAACCACGCCCGGTGCACCGCCGCCTCGGCGGTCCGCTCGGGGTGGGCGAAGCGCGCGCCCAGCACCCGGCCGTCGATCACCGTGGCGCCGTTGGCGGCGAACACCATGTCCGGCAGGTCCGGGTGGGGTTCGAGCTCCTCGACGGTGTGCCCGAGGGCCCGGTAGCGGTCCCGCAGCTGCTCCCACTGGGTGAGGGCGAGCGGCAGGTCCACCGGCTTGGCCGGGTCCATCCACGGGTTGATGGAGTAGGTGACCTTGAAGTGGGTCGGTGGACACATCAGGTACCGGCGCGGGGTGGCGCGCCGCGGTGAGGTACGCAAGGACAAGGTTGGCTCCCCACGGTGGTGTCGAGCGTGGACGCGATCGCCGTCCGCGCCTGCACATGATCCACCCTGAGGAGCCGCCGAAGGTAGTCGGCGGAGCGAATCCGCTTGCCCGATGTCCCGGTTCCACCTGGGAGTTAGGGGTGTTCCGGGGTCCGTACGGTGGTCCTCCGCCCCCGCTCCGGCGGTCCTCGTCCGCCACGCCGGCACATGCCACCGGCCCGGGCGGGCCGCGCACACCGGGTCCGGAGGGCGGGGAGTACGGGAGCCGGGCGCGGGGCGGTGCGCGCACGGGACGTGCCGGGCGGCGGGGACGGGCGCGCGTGCGGGGCGTGCCGACGGGTACGGCGTGCGACCCGGGAGCGCGGTCCGTGCCGGTACGCGCCTACGCGTCCATCGCTCTCCGAGACGATACGTCTCGCCTTGTGCGGTTGGTAGATTCGCCGGCATGGCCCACAAGACAGCACCCGACGCCGGCCGCCGCAGCGAGCGGTCCCGCCGCGCCACCCTGGAGGCCGCCCTCGAACTGGTCGGCGAGGTCGGGTACCCCAAGCTCACCATCGAGGCGATCGCCGCCCGTGCCGGCGTCGGCAAGCAGACCATCTACCGCTGGTGGCCCTCGAAGGCCGCGGTCCTCCTGGACGCCTTCGCGGCCCTGGGGGAGCAGGCCGCCGCCGAGGCCGGCGAGAGCGAGATCCCCGACACCGGGGACCTGGAGGCGGACCTGAAGCTGGTGGTGCGCGCCACGGTCGACGAGCTGACCTCCCCCCGGTACGACGTGCCGGCCCGGGCGCTCGCCGCCGAGGGGGTGGTCAACCCCGAACTCGGCGCCGAGTTCGTCTCCCGCCTGCTGGAACCGTCGCTCCAGCTCTACGTCAGGAGGCTCCGCGCGGCCCAGGAGGCCGGCCAGGCCGCGCCGCACCTCGACCCCCGGGTCGCCCTGGAACTCCTGGTCGGCCCGATCACCCACCGCTGGCTGCTGCGCACCCTGCCGCTGAGCCACGCGTACGCCGACACGCTGGTGGAGACGGCGCTGCACGGCATCGCGCCGCGCTGAGCCTGCCGTGCCGGGCGGGTGCCGTGTCCGGGCGTGCCGGGCCCGGGCCGGGTCCGTCCGCGTCGGGCCGGGCCCGGGCCAGGTCCGTCCGTGTCCGTCGTTGCCGGGCGGACCCGCACCGAACTGCGGCCGCCGCGCCGGTCAGGCCGGCCCGGCGGGTGCCCCGGCCGGTCAGGCCGACTCCGCGGGTGCCGGCCGACCGCCCGCGCCGGGGCGGGCCGCCACATCCCGGACACCGGGCCCGGCCGTATGCCGGACACCGGCCCCGCCGTGCCGCCGGCGGCCGGGACCGGACGCTCCCCGGACACCGGACGGCGGGAACCGGCCCCGGCCGCATTCCGGACGGCCCGGGCCGGACGGCGTGCGGCCGGAGCGTGCCCGGCGCGGCCATGACGGCGACCGGCGGAGATCTTGAGACCATATACGGAACGCTGAGCCGGAGAATCCGGTTATGCCGGGTACGGGTCCCCGCGGACGGGGGTGGCGGCGGACCCCGGATGCGGACAGCGGCCACCGCAGGAGCAGGATGGTGGCAGCATTGAGCGGGTAGCGGGTCAGTCGCACCACAGCCACGACAGCCGTGATAGCGAGGCGATAGATGGAACGCAAGGGCAGGTTCTCCCAGTGGCTGCGCCGTCCCAGGAGCGGAACGGGCGGCGACGCGGACACGGGAGCGGGCGCGGCCGGCGCACGCGAGGATCTGCTCCTGGCCGCCGCGGCGGCCGGATTCCCGCTCGCCCCCGCCGCGTACCCGTCCGGCTACGGCTGTTCGTGCGACCGGATCGGCTGTCCCACCCCCGCCCGACACCCGGTCTCCTTCGCCTGGCAGACCCAGGCCACCACCGACCCCGAGAAGGTCCGGCAGTGGCTGCGGGCGCAGCCCGAGGCCAACTTCATCACCGCCACCGGCATCGCCCACGACGTGCTCGACGTCCCCGCCGACGCGGGCCGCCTGGCACTGGAGCGGCTGGGCGAGGCCGGGGTGGAGGTGGGCCCGGTCGCCACCTCCAGCGCCGACCTCCAGCAGAGCCGCATGCTGTTCTTCACCGCCACCCGGGGCACGCCCGAGGACGAGGACGAGTGGTGGCCGTGCGAGCTGGACTGCCACCCCGAGACCATGGACGAGCACCCCGGGCTGCGCTGGCACTGCCGGGCCAGCTACGTCCTGGTGCCGCCGGCCCGGCTGCCCGGTGACGGCCGTGTCGCGTGGCTGCTGGGCCCCGAACGCCCGCTGCCGGACCCGCTGACCCTGCTGGAGACCCTCACCGACGCCTGCGCCCGGTTCGCCGGGAGCGAGCAGGAGCACCACACCGCCGCCTGGCCGATGGGCAACTGAGCCCGCCACCGCCCGCGCGGTCGTGCCGCCGCGGCGGGGCGACGGCGACGGACCAGGGCCTGCGGGCCCCGGACCGGACGCGGGCCACCGGCTGCGTACCGGCCCCGGACCGGACGGCAGCCACGGACCGGACGCGGGTCACGGCGCCGGAACCGCGCACCGTACGGCGATCGACCGTACGGCGACCGAACCGTACGGAGATCAGGCGCCGGGCGGCGGTCAGGACCCGGGCGGCGGCCACGGACCCGGGCGGCGGCCACGGACCCGTGGGCCACCGGCCCGGACAGGAGCCATGAGCCCGGCGGCGGCCGGGACCGGACAGGTCCCGGGACCGGACGACGGCGCGGACCGGACGACGGGCACCGGTCGCGCGGGTGCCGCCGACCGGGCGGGGGTCACGTTCTCGCGCGGGTCACTCGCCCTTGGCGGCCGTCACGCCCTCCATCCGGTTGACGAAGACCACCCGCGGATCGGCCGCGTCCCGCGCCGGGATCCTCACCGCCGACTCCGCCAGCCGGGTCAGCGTCACCGCCTTCTTCGCCTCGCCCTTGAGCAGCGGCTTCACCTCGGGCGCGGGCTCCGGCCGCACCCCCTTGGCCATGGTCTGCTTCTCCCGGTGGTGGGAGCTGAAGAACACCAGCGCGCCGCCGTCCTTGGTCCGCAGCCCCACCGGTGCGTACCGGGGGCCCTCCGCCGGGGTGTCGATGTACTCGGTCCAGAACTTCGGCGTCCGCAGGAACTGCTTGCGGTGGTCGCGCAGCCGGGTGGTGGAGGGGCCCTCCGCGAAGGGGCCCTCGCCGGTCATCAGATAGCTGGTGTACGCCTTGCTCAGCGCGGCGGGGGCGACCGCCAGCCGGCCGGCCCGCCCGGTCGGCACCGCCTCGGCCCAGCCGTCCTCGTCGGTCGCGAAGAGCGGCACCTCGTCCCGGCTGAGGATCGACAGGTACGCCACCCGCCACCGCTCCTCGGCCCCGTCGCGGGAGAACACCAGCAGCCAGCGGGTCCCGCTGTCCGGCGCCTCCCGGTTGCTGCGCACATCGGCTACGAAGAACTTCGGCCAGCCCACCTGCTTGGGGATGTGGTAGCGCGCGTCGGACAGCTCCAGCGGCGGGAACCCCGGGTTGCCACTCGCGTTGCGGGCGCGCTGGGCGGTGAGGTCGGCGGTGAAGATCTCCTCCAGCGGGCCGGTCTCCACCCGGCGCAGCAGGTCCGGGTCCAGCTCGCGGTAGGCGGTGTTGTACGTGTCCACGAACCGCTTCAGCGCCCCCGGCGCCTCGGACCTGGCCACCGAGGGTATGTTCTCGCGCTCGCCGTGCACCGTCACGCACCCGGTCAGCGTCGGGGCCAGGAACAGCAGCGCGGCGGCTGCCACTGCCGTCACGGACCGACGGGGTGACCTGCGTGTCATGGGGCTCCGGCTCCTTCGGGGCTGCTGTGGTCGGCGCAACCCTACCGGGGAGCCGCCCAACCCCTGCGCGGAGAGGGCCGCTGAGCGGCCGTCCGCCCCGGTGCGCTCCGGTCCGCCGGGGCCTGCCGGGGCCCGCCGTGTCCCCGGGGCCAGCCGGGCCTGCCGGCCCGCCGGGACGGCAAGGCCGGGCGCGGCGGGCCGGGTCCGCCGTGTCCGTCGGGGTCCAGCCGGGTCCGTCGGCCGGTGGGGACGTCCTCCGGCACGTGCCCGGCGGCACGTGCCCGGCCGGACGCGCCGGTAGGAGTGGCCGGCCGCCGGTCCGATCCGCCGGACCGGACCGTACCCGGCCGCGCACCGGCCCGCCGGGAACCGCTGGCCGGGTGCCGGGTCCGCCCGGGGGCCATGCCCCGGGTTCCGGGCGTGCCCGGCAGGAGGTGTGCCGGTCGGCGCGCCCGGCCGCCGTGGGCCGGACCGGGCGTGCCCGCCGGTCCGCGCGGGCCCGGTCGCGCGGGCCCGGTCGCGCGGGCCCGGTCCATCGCCTCCGCCCGGCCGGCCCGGCCGAGGCGATGGACCGGGCGTCGCCGGTCGGTCGGACGCCCCGGACGGTCCGGCCCTCCCCCGGCCAACCCGCGCGCCGTGTCCCGCCCCGGGAGCGGCAGTTGTGGCCCTACCGCCGAAGCCGTCGCCCCTGCCGTGCCGTTGGGAGCCGTCACCCCTGCCGCGTACCCCCCGGGGCCCGGGGTGGCCCACCGCCCGCGCCGCGCGACCGTGGCCGGACGGGACGGGACGGGCCGTGCCGCCGGGGCCGGTGGCACGGCCCGGCCGCGATGGGCGGACCGGCGGTCCTCAGTCGCGGTGGGGCAGGACCAGCGGCCCTCCGGTGCGCGGGTGGCGCAGCACCTCCACCGGCTGCCGGTAGACGGCGGAGAGCAGACCCGGCTCCAGGACCCGCGCCGGCGGCCCGTCGGCGGCCACCCGGCCGTGCCGCAGCACCGCGATCCGGTCCGCGTACGCGGCGGCCAGCCCCAGGTCGTGCAGCACCACCACGACCGCGTCCCCGGCCGCCGCCCGCTCCCGGCAGACCCGCAGTGCCAGTTCCTGGTGGCGCAGGTCCAGCGCGGCGGTCGGCTCGTCGAGCAGCAGCAGCGGTGCCCGCTGGGCGAGCACCCTGGCCAGCGCGACCCGGGCGCGTTCGCCGCCGGAGAGCGCGCCGAACGGACGTGCCGCGAGCGCCGCCACCTCGGTGCGGGCCATCGCCTCCCGCACCACCGGCTCGTCCTCGTCCGCGGCGGGCAGGCCCGCCCACGGCGCGCGCCCCATCCGCACCACCTCCTCGGCGGTGAAGGGGAAGGAGAGCACCGCGGTCTGGGGAAGCACCGCCCGGCGCAGTGCCAGCTCCCGGGGCGTCCAGCCGGCGACCGGCCGGCCGGCCACGCGCACCTCGCCGGCGGTGGCGGGCAGGTCGGCGGCGAGCGCGGCGAGCAGGGTGGACTTGCCGGCGCCGTTGGGGCCGACCAGGGCCAGCACCTGACCGGTGACGACCTGAAGACCGACTCCGGACAGCACCGTCCGGCCGCCCAGCCGCACCTCCAGGCCGGCTGCCTCCGCGTACACCGTCCCCGGTCCGGGCGGGGCCGGCGGCAGGGGGGCGCGGGTACCGGTCAGGCCCCGGGGGAAGGTGCGGATCACGCCCAGCCTCCTTGCCGGCGGCGGGTCCGCCGTAGCAGCCAGAAGAAGAACGGGCTGCCGACCAGCGCGGTCAGCACCCCCAGCGGCAGTTCAGCGGGGCGCGCCACGGTCCGCGCCGCCAGGTCGGCGACCACCAGCACCAGCGCGCCGCCCGCCGCGCCGGCCGGGATCAGGAAGCGGTGACCGGGTCCGGCGGCCATCCGCAGCACATGCGGCACCACCAGCCCCACGAAGCCGATCACCCCGGCGACCGCGACCGCCGCGGCGGTGAGCAGCGCGACCAGCACCACCACCGCCAGCCGGAGCCGTTCGACGTGGACCCCCAGATGCCGGGCGGGCCGCTCGCCGAGCGCCAGCAGGTCCATCCGGCGCGCGTACCGGGGCGCGAGCAACAGCCCGGCCACCGCGCACGGCAGCACCGCCAGCACCTTCGGCCAGGTCGCCTGGGCGAGCGAACCGAGCTGCCAGAAGGTGATCTGGGACAGCTCCGCGCTGTCCGCGAAGAAGATGAACAGGCCGATCAGCGCGCCGGCGAAGGCGTTCACCGCGATCCCGGTGAGGATCAGCGTCACCACCTCGGTCCGGCCGTCCGCCCGGGAGAGCAGATAGACGACCGAGACGGTGAGCAGTCCGGCGGTGAACGCGCACAGGGTCACCGTCCAGTTCCCGAAGGCGTCCAGCCCCAGCGCGATCGCGCCGGCCGCGCCCACCGCGGCCCCGGAGGAGACCCCGATCACCCCCGGTTCGGCGAGCGGGTTGCCGAACACGCCCTGCATCAGGGTGCCGGCGCAGCCCAGCGCCGCCCCCACCAGCAGCGCCAGCACCACCCGGGGCAGCCGTACGTCCCACAGCACGCTCTCCGGCACCCGCTCCAGCGCCGCGCCGCCCAGTCCGGCCCGGTGCCGCAGTGAGGCGAGCACATCGCCGAGCGGGATGTCGTACGCGCCGATGCTCGCCGACAGCAGCGTGGCGACGAGCAGCCCGGCGGCCAGCCCGGCGGAGAGCGGCACGGTCCGGGACGCACGGCGGCGACCGGACCCGGCGGCGCCCTCGGCGGTGCCCTCGGTCGTGCCCTCGGCGGTGTCCGAGTACCGGAGGTCCGGGTGCGGGCCGTCCGGGTGCGGGGCGTCCGGGTCCGGGCCGTCCGGAGGTGATCCGGTGTCCGCCCCGGCGTCCAGCTGTGGTCGGGCGTCCGGGTCCGGGGGGTCCGGCGGCGGTACGGCATCCGGCCCGGTGAGCGGCCCGGCGTCCGGCACGGGGTGTGATGCGGTGGCCGGTTCGATGGCCGGTTCGGTGGTCGGCGCGGGGTGCGGTGCGGCGTCCGGCCCGGTGAGCGGCCGGGCGTTCGGTCCGACCGGGGCCGGGTGCGGTTCCGGGCGCGGCGGGGCGGTGCTCATGCCGCGTCCCGGGCCGTGCCGGAGGTCCCGTACAGCTGCTCCACCACGGTGGCCAGCACCTGATCGGTGCGCGGCCCGTAGTTGAGGAGGACCCCGTCGTCCACCGTGACCACCCGGCGGTCCATCCCGGCCGGGGTCTGGGCCACCCCGGGCACCTTCAGCAGGCCGTCCACGCCGCCCACCGAGTCCAGTCCCTTCGCCATCACCAGGATCGCGTCGGGCGCGGCCGCGGCGAGTGCCTCGCTGGTGAGCGGGGTGAAGTCCTTCTCCAGCCCGGAGTCGGCGCCCGCGTCCACCGCCCCGGCGGCCTCCAGCAGCGAGGTGGCGCCGGAGTCGGCGCCGCCGAGCAGGTAGACCGAGGCCGAGCCGCGCAGATAGAGGAAGGCCACCCGCGGCCGGCCGGCGTGCCGGGGGATGGCGGCGCGGACCTTCGCCAGCCGCTGCCGGGTGCGGTCCGCGAGCCGGTCCCCGGCCCCCTCCACGCCCAGCGCCGCCGCCACCGTCTCGATCCGCGGCCCGACGTCGGAGAGGTTCTTCACCGGGTCCAGGACGACGAGCGGCACCCCCGCGTCCCGGATCTGCGCGATCGCCTCCCGCGGTCCGTTGACTGACTCGGCGAGCACCAGCGTGGGCCGCAGCGAGAGCACGCTCTCCGCCGACACGTCGTGGGCCCGGGTCACCAGCGGCAGGGCCCGGGCCTGTTCGAAGGTCGCGGTGGTGTCCCGGCCGACGACCCGGCCGCCCAGCCCCAGGGTGAACACCACCTCGGACAGGGCGCCGGTCAGCGGCACCACCCGGTCGGCGGAGGTCACCGTCACGGTCCGCCCGTCGGCGGAGCGCACCGTCGCGGGCAGCTTCGGGGCGGGGGTGCCGGTGAGGGGCTCCACCCGGTCCGGCGTCCGTGCGGCCCGGCGCTCCGTGTCCTGGTCGCGGCCGGCCCCGTCGCCGCAGCCGGCCGCGGTGAGCAGCACCGCCAACGCGGTCATGAGCGCGGCCGGCGGACGGGCGGCCCGGCGTCGCGGCCTCCGGCGCACGCCGGCCGGATCCGGCCCGGCCACCACCGTCCGGGCCGCCGTGGGGGCCGTCGCTTCGGTCGGCCTCGTCACCCTGTCACCTCCGTCAACCGGCCCGTACGGCCGGGCAGTCGGGGCGTTCGCCCCCGTCCCCGGTCCGCCGGTCCTCATCGCTGCTGGCAGTCCGCCCCGGGGCCGGGCCCGTGAGGGGCGGCTGGCTCTCCGGAGCGATCTAGCTTAGGTTAGCCTTACCTTAGTTGCCCGGAAAGGGAGGGTCCCCCATGCGACGGTCCAGACCGGCCCGTGTGTTCGCCGTGCCACTGCTGACGGCCCTGGCGGTCGCCGGCCTCCCGGCCGTGGCCGGTGCCCGCGCGGCCGACCGGGCGGAGAGCGCCGGCCGGGCCGCGGGCGCCGACCTGGCCGGGGGCGCCGTCCGGGCCGCCGGAGCCGACCGTGCGGTGGCCGGCGGCCGGCTCGACTGGGGCGTCAAGACGTCCTTCCAGCGGTATGTCACCGGGCCGGTGGCGCAGGGGAACTGGAGCCTGCTGGACGGGGCCGGCACGGTCGGTGCCGACCGGTTCCGTTTCCACTCGGCCACCGGCACCCACGACCCGGACGACGGCGCCTTCCGGGCCGGCTTCCGGGGCGGCGTACGGTTCCTCGGCCACCGCGAACCGGACGGCAGCCACCAGCTGGACCTGACGGTCTCCCGCCCCACGGTGCGGATCGCGGGAGGCCGGGGCACCCTGCACGCCGACATCGCGAGCCGCGCCAGGGGTGGCGGACGGCTCACCTCCGCCACCCAGGTCCCGCTCGCCGCCCTCGACCTGACGGGGGTGAACCTGCGCGGCGGCGGTACGGCCGTGGTGCTGCGGGACATCCCGGCCCGGCTCACCGCGCGCGGCGCCCAGGCGTTCGCCGGGTACTACACCGCAGGCACCCCGCTGGACCCGGTGAGCCTGTCGGTGGACCTCACCCAGGTCCGGGACGGCGCCCGCCGCACCCCGGCCCCCGGACCGTCACCGGATCCGGCCGCCCGGCCGACGGGCCGGCCGGCCCGCGGCGAGGTGCGCGACGCCGTCGTGGACTGGGGGGTCCGCCGGACCTTCCGGGAGTACGTCGGCGGTGACATCGCACGCGGCCGGTGGCGGCTGTCCGAGGGCGCCCGGGACGGCGGCGCGGTGTTCCGCTTCGGCGCCGGACGCGGCACGTACGACACCGCGCGGGGCACCGTACGCGCCGGGTTCGCCGGCCGGGTCCACTTCACCGGCCGGAACCTGGACCTCGCGCTGAGCGGGGTGTCGGTCCGGGTCCAGGACGGCCGCGGCACCCTCTCGGCCGATGTGACCACCGAGGGCCGTACCGAACGGGACGTCCCCCTGGTGACCTTCGCGGCCGGGCGGCTCCGGCCGGCCGACGGGCTGATCGCGGTCACCGAGGCACCCACCGAGCTGACCCGCCGGGGCGCCGCGGCGTTCGGCGGGATGTACCGGGCGGGCACCGCCATGGACCCGCTGACCCTCGCCGTCACCACCGCCGAGGGCGCCCGGCTCCCCCCGCTGCCGGACCTCGGGGACGCCCCGTCGGCCGACGCCGCCCCCGAGCGGCGTGCCGCCGACCGGACGCCGGCGGGCCCGGCCACCGGCGCCGCCGCGGACACCTCCGGCCCCTCCGGCCCCTCCGGCACGGTCGCGGTGGTCGCCGGCGGCTCCGTGCTGCTGATGGCCGGCGCCACCGGGGTCCTGCTGTACCGCCGCCGGGGCCGCGCCGCCGGCGGCCCCCCGGCGGGGGACTGATACCCCCCGGCCGCACGCCCGTACGGTTCCGTGCGGCCCCCGGCGTCCGGGCGGATCCGGTCCGGGGCGGATCCGGTCCGGGGCCGCTCCGGGCGGGGTCCGGGGCCGGGCCCGGGTCCCGGGCAGGGGGGAGTACGGCCCGGGCACCCGCCCGTAAGGGCTCGGTCCGGTCCGGGCCCGCGACCGTGGGCCGGACTCCCGCACCACCCGTACGGGACCCGGCCTGCCCCACCCGCGCCCTCCGGCCGGGGCCCCCGGCGCCCCAACCCCCCACCCCCCGGCCCCCCGGCCCCCGGTCCTCCGCCGTGCCGGTCCCGCCGGCATCCGCAACCGCCCGCCTCCGGCCGCCCGGGCCGGTCCGGTCCCCTGCCCGTGACGCGGGCCGGGCTCCGCCACCGTCCGTACGGGGGCCGGTCCCGCCCTGTGCCCATCGACGGGACCGAGCCCCCGGCCACGCATCGACCACCCACCCCACCCGCCTCGTCGGTCCCGCCCTGTCCCCGGGCCGGACGACCGGCCGGACCACCGGCGCCGGCAACCCGCCGGCCCGGCACCCTGCGACGACCCAGGAGATCCCGATGACCGACCCCACCGAGCCGACCCCCCCGTCCCACCGACCCGGCCGACCCTGCCGGTCCCGGCCGCCCCGCGGATCCGATCGGCCCTGCCGGTGCGGCCGGGCCGGCCGGCCGCACCGGCAGGCCGGCCGTCGCCGCGGTCCGGGCTCCCCGCCCGCCGCGCCACCGGGCCCGCCGCGCGCTCACCCTCCCGGTGGCGCTGGCCACCGTCACCGTCGCGGGCGTGACCGCCCTCGGCGCCGGCGGGTTCGCGGTCGCCGCCGGCTCCGCGCCCGCCGACGCCACCGGCCGGCCGCCGAAGCCGGCCATCACCGACGGCACGCTGGAGTGGGGGGTGAAGGAGAGCTTCCGCAGGTACCTCGCGAGCCCGGCCGCCCACGGCACCATCACCACCTCCGACGGCGCCACCCAGGCGACCGGCAACGGGCCGTTCACCTTCTCCGCCGGCGCCGGCGACTACGACACCGCGCGGCACGCGGTGGAGGCCCGGTTCCGCGGCCGGGTCCACTTCACCGGCCACGGCGGTGCGCTCGACATCGCCTTCAGCGACGTACGGGTCAGCACCGAGGGCACCAGGGGCAGCATCACGCTCGATGTGACCACGCCCGACGGGACCAGCGACGACGTCGCCGTGGCCACCCTCGACCTCGCGGGCATCAAGCCCGGTACCGGCCAGGGCGGGGCGGTCCGGTTCGAGAACATCCCGGCGACCCTCACCGCCGACGGCGCCAAGGCGTTCAACGGCATGTACCGCGAGGGCCAGGCCCTGGACCCGGCCACCCTGACGGTGTCGGTGGGCAGCGCCCCGACCGGCACCCCCGACCCCGGGACCGACCCCGGAACCGACCGGACCCACCACGCCCGCCCCCCACGCCGCCGGCCACCCCGGGGCCGAAGCCGACCGGGACGGCCCCCGACCGACGGGCCGACGGCCACCCCTGACCACCGGTACTCCCCACCGGCACGCCCACCGGCGGGCCGGGTCCGGACACCACTCCCCGCGCCGCCCGCGGCCGACGGCACCATCGCCGACGGCACCCTGGACTGGGGCGTGAAGAAGTCCTTCCGGGAGTACGTCACCGGACCCGTCGCCCACGGCGCCGTCACCGTCTCCGGCGGAGCCCGGGAACACGGCGACGGCTTCCGCTTCCCCTCCGGGCAGGGCACGTACGACGAGGACGCCGGAACCCTGGACGCCGGGTTCGACGGGGCGGTCCGCTTCACCGGTCACGAGGGCCAACTCGACCTGCGGTTCAGCGACCTGAAGGTGCGCATCGACGGCAGGCGCGGCTCGCTGGTCGCCGATGTGTCCGCCAAGGACCGGGCCACCGGCAAGGTCACCGAGTCCGACGACCTCACCGTCGCCGAGCTGGCGCTCACCGAGGGACTCACCGCCGAGGGCGATGTGGTGCGGGTGTCGCGGGTGCCCGCCGAACTGACCCGGGACGGGGCGGCGGCGTTCGGCGGCTTCTACCGGCCGGGCGACGCGCTGGACCCGGTGGACGTCGTGGTCACCACGGCGGACGGCGCCGCACTGCCGGGCGGCGCCGGCGGCAGCGGCGGCACCGGCGGGGACGGCACGGGGGGGCTCCGGCGGCGGCGGGGACACGGTGGTCACCGGTGCCGGTACCGGCGGCAGCGGGGGAGTGGTGGACGGCGGCGCCGGTGCCGACGGCTCACTCGCCGCCACCGGTTCGCCGGTACCGGCCGCGGCGCTGGCGGGCGGCGCCGGGCTGCTCGTGGCGGGAGGGACGGCCGCGGTGCTCACCGCCCGCCGGCGCGCCTCCCGCACCGCCGGCCCCGCACACTGACGCACCGCCCGGCGCCGGACGGTCCGTACCGTCCGGCGCCGGGCACGGACGGTACGGTGCCCGCCGCGGGCCCGGGGTCACGGTACGGGTCCGGAGCCGGAACGGCCCGAGCCCACCGGGCCCGCCGTACCGCCTCGCGGGGCGGGCCGGGGGCACCGATGGGCGCGGGACCGCACCGCGCAGGACCGCACCGCGCGGGACCGCACCGCGCGGGACCGCACCGCGCGGGACCGGGCGGTGCGGTCCCGTACCGGGCCTGGGCCGGGGCCCTACGGCCCCCCCGCTCCGGCGGTCAGGCGCTGCGCGGGAACCGGCGCTCCAGCTCCTGGAAGACCGCGGTGTTGTACGCGAAGGCGCGCCGGCACTCCTCGACCACCCGCTGCTTCTCCAGGTCGTCCACCGGCAGCGCGTCCAGCAGCTCGCGGTACCGGCGCTTGAACGCGGCCGGGTTGGCGATGCCCTCGAACACGTAGAACCGGACGCCGTCGCCCTTGTGCCCGAACCCCCAGGTCTTCTCGGCGGTGCCCCGGATGACCTGCCCGCCCGAGAGGTCGCCGAGGTAGCGGGTGTAGTGGTGCGCCACGTACCCGGCGGGCCAGTCGCGGGCGCACTCGGCGATCCGCGCCGCGTACGCCGCGGTCGCCGGCAGCGGGGCCAGACCGTCGCGCCAGCCGGCGCCGCCCAGGTGGGCCAGGTCCCGCTCCAGCTCCGGGGTACGGGCCAGCTCGGGCCGGATGAACGGGCCCGCCACCGGGTCCTCGGCCAGCGAGCCGGTGGCGGACTCCAGGGCGCGGTAGACGAACCACAGCTGCTCGGTGTAGCGCCGGTACGCCGTGATGCCGAGACGGCCGCCGAGCATGTCGCTCATGAAGGAGGAGTTCTCCGCCTCGGTGTGCTGCTGCTGCGAGGCCGTGCGGATGACGGTGGAGAACGGCGTGACCGGCGTCGGGGTGGTGGCTGCGGCGTCCAAGACGGCCTCCGGGTACCAGAAGGGGACGGGAAGGCGATTGTCACAACTTAGGCTTACCTAAGTCAATGCCTTCCCGACGACCTGTCGGTAAAACTTCCCCGTCACCGCCGGTCCGCCCCGCCGCCGACCACCGCCCCCGCCGCGCCGCCGCCCCCGGAGACGCAGAAAACCGCGGTGGCCGCACCGTCGGGGTGCGGCCACCGCGGTCGGCCGGTCGGTGGGCGTTGATCCGTGGGGGCCCGGGGGACGGGACCCGTGGCGCTACGGCAGCGTGAGGATCTCCGCCCCGGTCTCGGTGACCACCAGGGTGTGCTCGAACTGCGCGGTGCGCTTGCGGTCCTTGGTCACCACGGTCCAGCCGTCGTCCCACATGTCGTACTCGTGCGTGCCCAGCGTCAGCATCGGCTCGATGGTGAACGTCATGCCCGGCTTGATCTCGGTGGTGTGGTGCGGGCTGTCGTAGTGCGGCACGATCAGGCCGGAGTGGAACGCGGAGTTGATGCCGTGCCCGGTGAAGTCCCGCACCACGCCATAGCCGAAGCGCTTGGCGTACGACTCGATGACCCGGCCGACGATGTTGATCCGGCGGCCCGGCCGGACGGCCTTGATCGCGCGGTTCAGCGACTCCCGGGTGCGCTCCACCAGCAGCCGCGACTCCTCGTCCACCTCACCGCACAGATAGGTGGCGTTGTTGTCCCCGTGCACCCCGTGGATGTAGGCGGTGACGTCCAGGTTCACGATGTCCCCGTCCCGCAGCACCGTGGAGTCCGGGATGCCGTGGCAGATCACCTCGTTCACCGAGGCGCACAGCGACTTGGGGAAGCCGCGGTAGCCGAGCGTGGAGGGGTAGGCGCCGTGGTCGCACATGTACTCGTGCGCGACCCGGTCCAGTTCGTCGGTGGTGACGCCCGGGGCGATCAGCTCGGCGGCCTCCGCCATCGCCCGTGCGGCGATGCCTCCGGCGATGCGCATCCGCTCGATCGTCTCGGCGTCCTGCACCTCGGGACCGGTGTACGGGGCCGGCGCGGGCTTCCCCACGTACTCGGGGCGGGTGATCGAGGCGGGCACGGACCGGGCGGGGGAGAGCTTCCCCGGGACAAGAAGCGACTGGCCAGACATGTCAGCGAGTGTATCCGCGGGGGATCGGGCAGCATGGCGGCAAGGAAACGGGGAAACGGGGATCGGACGGCCCGGGCGGCGGGCCGGACCGCCCCCAGGCCGGAGAGGACAGGAGCCGGATGGCGATGTTCAAGAAGCGGACCGTCGGCAAACCCGGCGAGTGGTACTACTGCGTGCGCCACCAGCGGGTGGAGGAGGGCCCGGAGTGCCGGGCCGCCGACCGGCTGGGGCCGTACGCCACCCGCCAGGAGGCCGGGCACGCGATGGAGACGGCCCGGGAGCGGAACGCCGAGTGGGAGAACGACCCCCGCTGGCAGGAGTCCGGACGCGGGGCGGACCGGGGCCGGGGCCCGGCGGACGACGACCTCTCCTGACGCGCGTCCCCTGTCCCGTCTCCTGACGCGGTCTCCTGACCCGTGGGTCCCCGCCCGGCGCACCCGGCGCCGTGCCGGTCCGGCCACGGGTGAGCCGGGCTGCGGGCCGGCCGGTCCGTCGTAACGCCGCCCGTACCGCCGTGCCGCTGCACAGCCGGTACCGCCGGGCAGCCCGGAGCGTCGCGCCGCCGGCCGGACCGCCGTGCCGGTCCGGGTCCGCGCCCCGCCGCGGCCGCCGCGGGGCGGTTCAGGCGGCGGGCGTGGGCCGGTCCCGCTGCTCCAGCCGGTCCTGCGGGCCCTTCCGCAGCTCCCGCATGCGGATCGCGTGTTCGTCGGTGCGGGCGTCGTAGCTCATCAGCTTCGGGATCGCCACCGCCAGCAGCCCCACCGCGGCGACGCACGCCACCCCGCCGGACCAGACGGCGGTGCGGACCCCGGTCAGGCCGGCCATCCCGCCGGCCCGCACCTGGCCGATCTGCGGCCCGGTCGCGTACGACAGCAGCTCGATGCCCGCCAGCCGGCCGCGCAGCTCGTCGGGGATGGTCTGGTTCCAGATGGTGGACCGGAACAGACCGCTGACCATGTCGGCGCCGCCGGCCACCACCAGGGCGAGCAGCACCAGCCAGATGTTGCCGGCCCAGCCCGCGACCGCCATCGCCGCACCCCACACCGCGGCCCCCAGCACCACCATGCGCCCGTGCCGGTGGATCCGGGAGGTCCAGCCGCTGGTGACGCTGACCAGCACCGACCCCACCGAGCCGGCCGCGTACATCAGCCCCAGCGCCCACGGCGCGTCCAGGTCGTCGGCGAGGAACGGGAAGATCGCGTTCGGGAAGGCGAAGAGCATCGCCGCCATGTCCACCACATAGGTGCCCAGCAGCTCCTTGCGCCGCCACGCGTACCGGGCGCCCGCCGCGATGGCCGCCAGCGACGGCTTCTCCGCGTCCTCGGCCGGTGGCGACGCGGTCAGCATCAGCCCCAGGACGAGCGAGGCCAGGTACGTCAGCACGTCCAGCCCGTAGGCGAGCGGCAGCCCCGCGTACGCCACCACCACCCCGGCCAGGGAGGGGCCGGCGATCGCCGACAGCTGCCAGCGCAGCGCGTTGAGCGCCGCGGCGGCGGTCTGCTGCTCCAGCGGGACGATCCGGGCCACCACCGCGTCCAGCGCGGGCCGCTGGAGTCCGGCGAGCGCGCTCGCCACCGCCGCCGCCACGTACAGCGGCCACAGCATCGGGTCCGGCAGCAGGCTGTTGACCAGCAGCAGTGCCGACAGCAGCCCGAGGCCGGCCTCGGTGAGCACGATCAGCGTGCGGCGGTCCACCGCGTCGGCGAGCGCCCCGCCGTACAGGCCGAAGACGATCAGCGGCACCAGCTCCACCGCGCCGATCGCCCCCACCGCGAACGCCGACCCGGTCAGCTCCTTCACCTGGAGCGGCAGCGCCACCAGGGTCAGGAAGCTGCCGAAGGCGGTCACCAGCCCGGCGACCCACATCAGCCGGAAGTCGCGGCTGGAGCGCCACGGCGAGAGGTCGGGCAGCAGTGAGCGCCACCGCGCCCCGGCCCGCGCGGCGGCGGGCTGGTCGTCATCGGTCATGAGCCGTCATGCTGCGCGAGCGCGGCGGCCCCCGGCAACCGAATTGATGGCCGCCCGGCCTGGCGCCCCGGACCGGCGGCCTCCGGGCCTTCCCGGGCTCCGCCCCGTGCCCCGGCGCGCACGCCTCCCGGCGCCCCCGGCGTCCCGGCGCCGCGCCCCCTGCGTCCCTCCGGAGGCTCCGGCGTCACGCTTCCGGCGCCCCCGATGTCCCGCCCCGGCGCCATGCGTCCGGCGCACCCGATGCCACGCCCGGCGCCGTGCCGCCCCCGCGGTCCGCCGGGGCGGCGTCTCACCAGCGCGGCGGCGGTGTGGTCAGCCGTTCGGCGAACCGGGACAGCAGCTCCCGCAGCCGCGGCCGGCCGGGCCGCCCGGGCCCGGGGTTCTCCCCGGCGGCGGCGCTGACCAGGTGCTGGAGGACCTCCAGGTCGAGCCCGGTGTCCGGCGGCGCGGTCAGCGCCTCGTGCGCCACCGAGCGCAGGTCCCGGTCGCCGCCGTCCAGCGCGAACACCGTGGTCCCGCCGCGCCGGGCGTCGTGCACCCGCTCCAGCAGACCGGCCCCCGCCTCGCCCGGCGACACCACCAGCAGCGTCTCGCCGCGCCCGGCGGCCTCCAGCCGGCCCAGCCCCACCGACAGGTGATCGGGCACCCCGTCCGGCACCCGGTGCCGCACCAGGGTGGGGGAGAGCTGCGGCAGATCGGACCAGGCGGCCTCGTCCCGGAGGTGCGCCGCCAGGTGCCAGGGCTCGTACTCCTCGCTGCCGACCACCAGCAGGCCGCCGGAGCGCGAGCGGACCGAGGCCCGCAGCGCGCCGCCGAAGCGGCGCGTCGCCGCCAGCCACTCGGTGCCGGCGAGCGCCTCGCGCAGCAGTGCGATCCGTACCGCGTCCATGCGCCCGCATGCTGCCGTGCCCCGCCCGGCGGAACGTCCGGGTCCGGACGGGCTCACCCCAACGGGCGGCGCGCCCGCCGGACACGGGGCGCCCGACCGGCCGCCGAGCGCCCTGTCGGTGCCGCCGGGCCACGCCCGTCCGTCACCCCTCGCGCGCCGCCACGCCCGCCTCCCGGCACGCCCGCCTCCGGGGCGTACGCCTCCGCCACGCCCGCCCCCGGTGCGTACGCCGTCCCCGCTCGGCCCCCGTTCCGCCCGGTGCCACGCCAGGCACCCGCCGCGCCCGGCCGTGAACCGCCCTGCCCGTCCCCGCCGGGCCAGGGGCCCCCGGGCCCCGGACCCGTCCCGCCGTGCCCCGGACGTCCCGCGCGCCCGGACGTTCCGCCCCCTCGCCCCGCCCCGGCGCCGTTCCGCGCCCCGGCCGCCGGCGGGCGCGCGGGGGCACCCCGGCGCACCTGGGGGAGCCCTCCGGGCAGGCCCCGTCCCCGTACGGCACCGTGTGCCGCGGGTGAACCGGGAGCGGCCGGAGCACCAACTGTTCATGTGCCGTGCCTTGACGCTCCTTGGGGCAATCCCTATGGTCACCGCACACAAGGGACGTCCTACGTCCGGCTTGGTCGGCAGCAGCGCTCGATTGCGACGGGGCATCGGGAGGTCTGATGGCAAGCGGTCTGACAGCGCGTACCTACGAGATGTCGGTGCCCTTCCGAGCCGGGACCGAGGGCTATGCCAGCTACCGCATCCCGGCCGTGGTGGTCACCGGCGGCGGCGTCCTGCTGGCGTTCGCCGAGGGCCGGGTGGAGTCGAGCGCCGACAGCGGCCACATCGACCTGGTGCTCAGGCGCTCCACCGACGGCGGCCGCACCTGGTCGGCGTTACAGGTCGTCGCCGACAACGGCACCGGCACCGCGGGGAACCCCGCGCCGGTGGTCCTGGCGGACGGGCGCGTGATGCTGGTCCACGTCCGCAACGCCGCCGCGGCCACCGAGGACCGCATCCGCCGCGGCGAGGTCACCGCCGCCGACGGGCGCCGGGTGTGGCTCCAGTACAGCGCGGACGACGGCGCCACCTGGAGCGCGCCGCGCGAGATCACCCCGCAGGTGAAGAAGGAGCACTGGCGGTGGTACGCCACCACCCCCGGACACGCCCTGCGGCTGCGGCACGGACCGTACGCCGGACGGGTCGTGGTCCCGGCCAACCACTCGCTGCCGCCGGCCGGCCAGGACAACGGCACCGAGGGCCGGTACAACGGCGGCCACGACCTGCTCAGCGACGACGACGGGGACACCTGGCGGATCGGCTACACCGACGACAACACCAACGGCTACATCAACGTCAACGAGACCACCGCCGCGGAACTGCCCGACGGGCGGATCTACTTCAACACCCGCACCGACTCCGACGCCCCCGGCACCCGGGCCGACGCCATCTCCCGGGACGGCGGCGCCACCCTGGACAAACCCTTCCGCCCGCAGGCCGGCCTGGTCGCACCGGTGGTCGAGGGCAGCGTGCTCCATCTGGGCGAGCCGGACGTGCTGCTCTTCTCCGGCCCCGCCGACCCGTCCTTCCGGGCCCTGATGACCATCCGGGCCAGCCACGACGGCGGCGTCACCTGGCGCCCGGCGCACACCGTCAGCGGCCTGCCGGCCGCGTACTCCGACCTGGTCAGGATCGACGACGCCACGGTCGGACTGCTCTACGAGACCGGCGACTTCAGCGCCTACTCGACGATCACCTTCCGGCGCGTTCCGGTGGAGGAGCTGGTATGAGCAACGATCCCCTCAAGCGCGCGGAGCCCGGCGGCGCCGGCCGCCCGTCCGGCCCGGGCCCGCACCGGCGGACGGTGCTCGGCGGGGCCGCCGCGGTCGCCGCGTTCGGCCTCGCCGGCTGCGGCTCCGACGACGACGGCGGAGACACCCCCAAGGGCCGCGCCAAGGGCGAGAAGGTCACCCTCACCTTCTGGTCCTGGGTACCGGGCATCGACAAACCGGTGGACCTGTGGAACCGGAAGAACCCCGAGGTGCGGATCAAGCTGGAGAAGGTCTCGGCGGTCAACGGCGCCCAGTACGCCAAGATGCACGCCGCGATCAAGGCGGGGAACCCGCCGGACCTCGGACAGATCGAGTACCCCGTGGTCCCCAGCTTCCTGCTCGACAACGGGCTCGCGGACCTCACCGGGTACGGCGCGGCCGAGCACAAGGGCAAGTTCGTCGGCTGGCAGTGGCAGCAGGCGGTCTTCGGCAAGGGCGTCTACGCCGTACCGCAGGCGTCCGGCCCGATGGGCCTCTTCCTCCGCCGGGACCTGTTCGACGAGTGGGGCATCGGCACCCCCGCGACCTGGGACGACTACGCGGCGGCGGCCGGGACGGTCCGGCGCAAGGGCTCCTGGATCGAGACCTTCTCCCCGACCAACGGTAACCGCTTCGCCGGCCTCGCCTGGCAGGCCGGGGCCAGCTGGTTCGGCACCTCCGGCGACGCGTGGACGGTGAGCATCGACGACGAGCCCACCCGCAAGGTCGCCGACTTCTGGGAGGACCTGATCCGCCGGAAGCTCGTCAAGACCATCCCGGACCGGCAGAACGCCTGGTACAAGGACATCCAGACCGGGGACATGGCCGCCTGGATCGGCGCCAGCTGGGGGGACGCACTGCTCGCCGGCAACGCGCCGAAGACGGCCGGCCGGTGGCGGGTGGCGCCGCTGCCGCAGTGGCGGAAGGGTGAGCGCGCCCACGCCAACTGGGGCGGCTCGACCACCGCCGTCTTCGCCGGCAGCAAGTACCCGAAGGACGCGCTCGCCTTCGCCGTCTGGCTCAACACCGCCCCGGAGTCGATCGCCCTGCTCATCGAGGGCGGCTACGGGTTCCCCGCCGCCACCTCCGGCTACGCCACGAGCGACCTCGACGTGCACCGGGACTTCTTCGGCGGACAGGCGTACAGCGAGGTGTTCCAGGAGGCCGGGAAGGGCGTGGACACCAGCTGGCGCTGGGGACCGGCGATGGACACCGTCTACCAGCGGCTCGGCGACGCCTTCACCGAGGCGCTCGGCGGCAGCGGCTCGTTGCGGTCCGCGCTGAAGAAGGTGCAGGCCGACACCGTCAGGGACCTCAAGGACAAGGGACTGAAGGTGGAGAGCGGGTGAGCCGCCCCACCGGCACCCCGGCCGGGCCCGCCGCCCGGAACAGGACGCGGTGGCGGAACGCCCGCGCGGCGGCCGGCTTCCTGCTGCCGTTCCTCGCCCTGTTCGCCCTGTGCTTCCTCGCCCCCATCGGCTACGCGGTGTACCAGAGCCTGCTGAAGGTGGAGCGGACCGGGCCACTGGGCCTGGGCGGCGAGACCCGGGAGGTCTGGGCCGGCCTGGCCAACTACACCCACGCCCTGGAGGACGACCGCTTCACCGCCGGCTTCGCCCGGGTGCTGCTCTTCGGCGCGGTGCAGATCCCCGTGATGATCGTCTTCGCCACCGCGCTGGCACTGCTGCTGGACGCCGCCTCGGCCCGCTGGGTCGGCTTCTTCCGCACCGCCTTCTTCCTCCCCTACGGGGTGCCCGGGGTGATCGCCTCCATCCTGTGGGGCTTCCTCTACGTCCCCGGCATCAGCCCGCTGGTGGAGATGGCCGGCTCGGTGGGCTGGGACGTGGACTTCCTGTCCCGCTCCACCGTGCTGTGGTCCATCGCCAACATCGTCACCTGGCAGTTCACCGGGTACAACATGCTCGTCCTGATCGCCCAGCTGAAGGCGGTCCCCGGCGAGCTGTACGAGGCCGCGCGGATCGACGGCGCGAACGCCTGGCAGATCGCCCGGCACGTCAAACTGCCGCTCATCCGCCCCGCGCTGGTCCTCACCACGGTCTTCAGCATCATCGGCACCCTCCAGCTGTTCGCCGAACCGATGGTGCTCCGGCCGCTGGCCACCGCCATCGACTCCGGCTACACCCCCAACCTGCACGCCTACAACGAGGCGTTCACCAGCAACAACCAGCACATCGCGGCCGCCGAGGCGGTGCTGCTGGCGCTCGTCGCCTGCGTGCTGTCCTTCTCCTTCCTGCGGCTGGTCGGCCAGGGCGCACGGCGCGCGGACGGCACCCCCGCCGGCGCCGCCGGCCCCACCGGCCCCGGGGCGACGGGCACCTGCCCGGCCCGCCCGGGGGCGGCCGGGAAGGCAGGGGGCGCGCCCCGCGACCGGTCCGGGACCGCCCGGCGCCGGGCCCTTCGGCAGCACGACCGCGGGCGCCCGGCCGCCCGGCGACCGGGAGAGGACGGCGACAGGTGACCCGAGCCACCGTGACCGAACCCGGGGAGCCCGGCGGCCCGGACGGCCGCCGTACCGGCCCGGGCGAGCGGCCGGCGGACGCCGGCGCCGGGGCGCGGCGGCGCCACGCCCGCAAGGCCCGCCCACCCGGCGCCTCACCCGGGCAGCCCCCGCTGCACCACCGGATCATCACCTGCTCGCTGCTCGCCGTCGCGGCCGTCTACTTCCTCGTCCCCGTCTACTGGCTCACCGTCTCCGCCACCAAGTCCAGCGGCGACCTGTTCGGAACCTTCGGCTTCTGGTTCGCCGACCCCCGCCCGCTGGACCGCCTGGGCGACGTGCTCCGCCACGACGACGGCATCTACGTGCGGTGGTTCCTCAACAGCCTCGCCTACGCCGGCATCGGCGCGGTGCTCGCCACCCTGCTGTCGGCCGCGGCCGGCTACGCCCTGGCCAAGTTCCCCTTCCCCGGCCGGGAGGGCGTGTTCAACCTGGTGCTCGCCGGGGTCCTGCTGCCCGGCACCGCGCTCGCCCTCCCGCTCTACCTGCTCTTCAGCGAGATGGGACTCGCCAACACCTACTGGTCCGTCCTCATCCCCAGTCTGGTCAGCCCCTTCGGCGTCTACCTGTGCCGGATCTACGCCACCGCCGCCGTCCCCGACTCCCTGCTGGAGGCGGCGCGGATCGACGGCGCGGGGGAGACCCGGATCTTCACCACCCTCGGCCTGCGGCTGATGACCCCGGCCCTGGTCACCGTCTTCCTCTTCCAGTTCGTGCACATCTGGAACAACTTCTTCCTGCCGCTGGTCATGCTCTCCGACTCCGACCTCTACCCGCTCCAGCTGGGCCTGACGTCCTGGCAGGGGTACGCGGACCGGCAGCCGGAGCTGTACCAGTACACGGTGGGCGGGGCCTTCCTCTCCGTCCTGCCGCTGATGGTGCTCATGGGCGTCCTCCAGCGCTACTGGCGCACCGGCCTGACCGAAGGCAGCGTCAAGTCCTGAGCCGGGCCGGGCCCGCGCCGGGTTCGGCCCGCGCCGGGCCGGGTCCGCGCCGGGCGGGCGGGCGCCCGGGCCGTACGGTCCCGGCGCGGTGGGGACGGCCGCGGTCGTGCGGTACGGCCGTCGGGCGTGCCCGGCCCCGGCCCACGACCCGGCGGTACGGCCACGGTTCAGCGGTACGGCCGCGGGTCGTGCGGTACGCCCGCGGGCGGGCGGCGCAACACGCCTGCCGGGCGTGACGGAGCACACCCCGAAGGCGCGGCGGGAGCGTGACAGTATCGCTGTCATGACAGAACACGATCAGAGCAAGAAGGCCCCCGCGAAGGACCCGTGGGAGCTGCCCGACGTGTCCGGCCTGGTGGTCGGCGTGCTCGGGGGCACCGGCGACCAGGGCCGCGGCCTCGCCTACCGCCTCGCCCGGGCCGGCCAGCGGGTGATCATCGGGTCGCGCGACGCGGACCGGGCGCGGGCCGCCGCCACCGAGATCGGCGAGGGCGTCGAGGGCGCCGACAACGCCGAGTGCGCGCGACGCAGCGACATCGTGATCGTCGCGGTGCCGTGGGACGGGCACGCGGCCACCCTGGAGTCGCTGCGCGAGGAGCTGGCGGGCAAGCTCGTGGTGGACTGCGTCAACCCGCTCGGCTTCGACAAGAAGGGCGCCTACGCGCTCAAGCCCGCCGAGGGCAGCGCCGCCGAGCAGGCCGCCGCACTGCTCCCCGACTCCCGGGTCACCGCCGCCTTCCACCACCTGTCGGCGGTGCTGCTGAAGGACCCGGAGATCGAGCGGATCGACACCGATGTGATGGTGCTCGGCGAGTCCCGGGCCGACACCGACGTGGTGCAGGCGCTGGCCGCCCGCATCCCCGGTATGCGAGGGGTCTTCGCCGGCCGGCTGCGCAACGCCCACCAGGTGGAGTCGCTGGTCGCCAACCTGATCTCGGTGAACCGCCGGTACAAGGCGCACGCCGGGCTGCGGATCACCGACGTCTGAAGCCTCCGGAGTGCCGGGCGGGGCGGTCCACCCGTTCGGGGCCGGGTGGCCGCCCGGCCGCGCGGAGGCATGGGGGAGAATGGAGCGGACCGCACCATCCCGGACAGGAGCCGCCCCCCATGCCGCGCCTCGCTCTCTACGCCCTCACCGTCTGCGTCCTCGCCGTCGTCGCGGCCGTGGTGTCGTTCACCCAGGGCAGCTGGCTGGGTGTGCTGTGGATCCTCATCGCCGGTGTCTCGTCCAACATGACCTGGTACTACGTGCGCCGGGCCAAGGTGGGGCGGACGGCCGCCGGCGGCTGACGCGCCACCCGGTGCCGGGGACACCGCGGGCCGGCTCGGGCCGGGCCGAGGGCCGGTCCCGACGGTCCGACGGGTCACTGCGCGCCCCAGCCGCCCCCGGGGCGGGGCCGCGCTCACCCGCGGCCGTCACCCACGCCGTACGCCCCGCTCGCGCGTACGCACACACCTGCGCGCCCGCACGGGCCCGCCGCACAGGCCACCCGTGCGCGGCCCGCGCACCTGCGCGCCCCGGACGGGCCCGCCGCACGCGCCCCCGGACCGCGCTCGTGCGCGCCCCGCACGGCCCCACGACGGCCGCGGGCACGGCGCGCCCGGACCGCGGCGCACGGCCCGGAGGCGGGACCGGTGTGCGGCCCCGCCTCCGTCCCCCCGTCCCCCCGTACCGTGCGGCCCGACCCGGCCCCGGCCCGCGTCCCGGGCTCCGATCGGCCCCCCGTGCCGTGCGGTCCCGCCCGGTGGCCGGCCCCCCGTACCGGACCGGTCGGGTCCGTCCCCCGTGACCGCGCCGGGTCAGGTCTTGTCCCGGAACTTCCGGACCGCCAGCGGCGCCGTCACCACGGTGATCGCGACCGCCCAGCCCAGGCAGACCAGCGACGGCTGGGCGACGGCGCCCTCGCCCTGGGTCAGCCCCCGGGCCGCGTCCGCCAGCTGGGAGAGCGGGTTGTAGTCGGTGAAGCTCCGCAGCCACCCCGGCATGGTGGCCGGGTCGGCGAAGACCGACGAGCCGAACTGGAGCGGCATCAGGACCAGGAAGCCCAGCCCCTGCACCGCCTGCGGGGTCTTCAGCGACAGACCCAGCAGCATGAAGATCCAGGTCAGCGAGGAGCCGAAGGCGAGCGCCAGGGCGACGGCCAGGACCAGCTCGGGCACCCCGGTCTTGAGGTCGAAGCCCAGGGCGAAGCCGACGCAGAGCAGGACCACGGTGGACACCAGCATCCGCCCGGTCTCCACCACCAGCTTGGCTATCAGCACCGAGGAGCGGGCGATGGGCATGGTCCGGAAACGGTCCATCACGCCCTTGTTGAAGTCGTCGTTGACGCCCGTGCCCACCGACATGGCGATGTTCAGCCCGCCCATCGCCAGCATGCCGGGGATGAAGTAGTTCACGTAGGCGTCCTGGCCGCCGGAGACCGCGCCGCCGAAGACGTACACGAACAGCAGCGTGAAGATGATCGGCATCAGCAGGGCGTCGAACATCGACTCCGGGTCCTGCTTGATCTGGAGGGCGTTGCGCCGCACCAGGGCGCCGATGTGGCGGAGGTTGGCGCGCAGCCCGATCCGGCCCTCGCCGGGGAGCGGCCCGCTCTTCGCCGCCGGGGTGTTCAGCGTCGTCGCGCTCACGCCGCGACCTCCTCGGGGGTGGCCTCCGCGTCCTGCGGGGCGGACGTCTTCTGACCGGTCAGAGCCAGGAACACCTCGTCCAGGCTCGGCAGATGGGTGTCGATGCCGGCGATCGCGAAGCCCCGCGCACCCAGCAGGGCGATCACCGCGGTCAGCTGCTCGTCGCTGATGATCGGTACGTTGACCAGGCCCTCCTCGTGGTCCACGGTGGCGCCGCCGATGCCGTCCAGCCCCGCCTCGGCCACCGCGCCGGCCATCGCCGTGAGGTCCTCCGGGCGGGTCGGCCTGACCTGGAGGGTCCGCCCGCCGACCTTGGCCTTCAGCTCGGTGACGCCGCCCTCGGCGATCACCTTGCCGCGGTCGATGACCGTCAGTTCGTCGGCGAGCTGCTCGGCCTCCTCCATGTACTGGGTGGTGAGCAGCACCGTGGTGCCGTCCCCCACCATCCGCTTGACCTCGTCCCACACCTCGTTGCGGGTGCGCGGGTCCAGCCCGGTGGTGGGCTCGTCCAGGTAGAGCACGGCCGGCTGGCCGATCATGGACGCGGCCAGGTCCAGCCGGCGGCGCATACCGCCGGAGTAGGTGCTCGCGGGCCGCTTGGCCGCCTCGGTGAGCGAAAAGCGCTCCAGCATGGCGTCGGCGCGCGCCCGGGCGTCCTTGCGGGACAGATCGAGCAGCCGCCCGATCATGTAGAGGTTCTCCCAGCCGGAGAGCTTCTCGTCGACCGAGGCGTACTGCCCGGTGAGGCCGATGGTGCGACGCAGCTGGCGCGGCTGGCGCACCACGTCGTACCCGGCCACCACCGCGGTGCCGGCGTCCGGCCGCAGCAGGGTGGACAGGCAGCGCACCAGCGTGGTCTTGCCGGCTCCGTTGGGCCCCAGGACCCCCAGCACGGTGCCTTCGCGCACATCGAGGTCCACACCGTCCACGGCCCGGGTGGTGCCGAAGTGCTTGACCAGCCCGCGCACCTGGACGGCGCTCCCCCCGCCCGGGTTGGTTTCTGTTCGTGTCATGTGCCGCAGCATGACAGCACCCACCGACAAACGACCGACAAAGGGCGAACACCTGGCCGACAGCGGTGGTCGGGAGGGGGCGGGGCCGTCAGCGGCGCGGCGCGGCCCGGGACAGCCGCAGTCCGGCGCCGAGGAGTCGGCGCAGTGCGATCACCGCGGCCGCCGTGAGGACGCCGTCCCAGCCGGGGTCGCCGGACAGGCCGATCAGACCGGCGGCGGTGAGGAAGTCCAGCAGGACCGCCAGCGCCGGGCGGACGGCGCGCGTGAGGCGGCCGGCCGCCACCGCGGCGGCCAGACCGAGGACGGTGACCGCCACCGCGGCCAGGTGCGGTGCGTCGGTCACGCCGGGCGGCCCGTGGCGGCCGGCGGCGGGGCGCTCGCCGCCCGCTCGATCTCGGCCCGCTCCTGGGCGATCTCCCGGCCGAGGAAGTAGTTGAGCGCGGTCCGGATGGCCGCGATGGCGGCGAGCTGGCCGATCTCGGTGAAGCTCGGCGCGACCGCCGTCCGCAGGACGTCCCCGGCCAGCTGGAACTCCAGTCCCAGGACGAGGAAGCGGCCCAGGCCCAGGCGGATGCGGTTGAAGCCGTCGACCCGGGCGCCGCCGCCCGCGCCGCCCGTGCCGGCCCGCAGGAACTGGACGAACGCCCAGACCGCGCCGGTGAAGATGATCAGGGCACCGGCCGACTCGATGAGCCGGACCAGCAGGCCGATCACCTCACGCAGGTCCGACTCGGGCAGCGGTTCCGCGGACACGGTCATGGGTCAGGCGGTACCCCCGGGCGCGCGCGACGATGCCGCGACTCCTCCGGCCGGCCCAGTGACGCTTTCCGGCTCCGGGCCGCCGGCCGGGCCTCCGCCGGAGCCCCCGCACCGGACGTGCGCTTGGGGCCGGAAGTGCGCCAGGGGCCGGGAGCACGCCCGGGGCCGGAGCGCGGCTTCCGCACGGGAACGCCGCGCCCGGCCCCGGGCTCACCGGCCGGCCCCGGACTCACGGGGCCGGTGGGCGGGCGCCTAGTGGAAGGAGTGCTCCTCGGCCGGGTACGCACCGCCCACCACGTCCTCCGCGAACGCCTTGGCCGCGTCGCCCAGGACCTCCCGCAGCCGGGCGTACTGCTTGACGAAGCGCGGCACCCGGCCGCCGTTCAGCCCCGCCATGTCCGTCCAGACCAGGACCTGCGCGTCGCACTCGGCGCCGGCCCCGATGCCCACCGTGGGGATGTGCAGGGAGCGGGTGACCTCGGCCGCCAGCTCGGCCGGGACGACCTCCAGCACGACCGCGAACGCGCCGGCGTCCTGGACCGCCTTGGCGTCCCGCAGCAGCTGCTGCGCCGCCTCCTCGCCACGGCCCTGGACCGGGTAGCCGCCGTAGGCGTTGACCGACTGCGGGGTGAGGCCGATGTGCGCCATCACCGGTATGCCGGACCGCACCAGCAGCTCGATCTGGTCGGCGGACCGCTCGCCGCCCTCCAGCTTCACCGCGCCCACCCCGGCCTCCTTCACCAGCCGGGTGGCGTTGCGCAGCGCCTGCACCGCGCCCTCCTGGTAGCTGCCGAACGGCAGGTCGCCGACGATCAGGGCGCGCTTGGTGCCGCGTACCACCGCCGCGGACAGCATGGTGATCTCGTCCATGGTCACCGGCACGGTGGACTCGTAGCCCAGGTGGCAGTTGCCCATGGAGTCACCCACCAGCATCACCGGGATGCCCGCCTCGTCGAAGACCGACGCGGTCATCGCGTCGTAGGCGGTGAGCATCGGCCACTTCTCGCCACGCCGCTTGGCGGCGGCGATGTCACGGACGGTGATACGCCGGGAGCTGGTTCCCCCGTACAGCGTCTTGCCGCTGTCCGCCGGTTTCGGCACGGGGGCATGGCTGACGTGCGTCATCGCGATCGCTCCTTTGTCATCTCGAAGCACCCTCACGGTGTCTCCGGACCACCCCCATGCTGGCACGCGTCACCCTCGGCACGGAAGGGCCGTGGTTACCGGCGAGGAATCGCACACCCGTGCCTGGCCGGAGCCCGTCCCGGCTCTCCGGCCGGGGCGGGGCGCTCGTCCGGGGCGCGGCGCCCCGGAGCGGGGGCGCACGCCCTTCCCGCGGGGGAGGGATCGCAAAACCTTTCCCATGGCACGGCAATACGAGACGGCTCCGTATCGGAAAAGGTCTACGGTGTCGGTATGACGACCCCCGCGAACACCGGCGAGGAGCCGGCGCGCCGCGTACCGGAGCACATCCACCGCAGACGCTGGGCGATCCTGACCGTCCTGATGTTCAGCGTGCTGGTGGTGGTGCTGGACAACTCCATTCTCAACGTGGCGATGAAGACCATCGCCTCGCCCGAACCCACCGGCCTGGGCGCCACCCAGAGCGAGCTGGAGTGGGCGATCAACTCCTACACCCTCGTCTTCGCCGGGCTGCTGTTCACCGCCGGGCTCCTCGGCGACCGGGTGGGCCGGAAGAAGGTGCTGATCGGGGGCATGGTCGTCTTCGGGCTGGGGTCGGTGCTCGCGGCCTTCTCCGGTTCGCCCACCGAGCTGATCGTCTTCCGGGCGGTGATGGGTCTGGGCGCGGCGTTCGTGATGCCCGCCACCCTGGCGATCCTGGTCAACGTCTTCGAGCGGGACGAGCAGGCGAAGGCGATCGGCATCTGGGTGGCCGCGGTGGGGCTGGCCATCGCCATAGGGCCGATCACCGGCGGGCTGCTGCTGGAGCACTTCTGGTGGGGCTCGGTGTTCTTCGTCAACGTCCCGGTGGTGCTGGTCGCCGTGGTCGCGATGGCGATCCTGGTCCCCGACTCCCGGGACCCCGCGCCCGGCCGGCTGGACCCGGTCGGCGTGACGCTCTCCGTCATCGGCCTGGTGCTGGTGGTGTACGGGATCATCGAGGGCGGACAGCTCGCCGACTTCACCGACCCCGAGGTGCTGGCCACCATCGGTGCGGGACTGCTGGTGCTGACCGGCTTCGTGTTCCACCAGAAGCGCAGCGACCACCCGTCGATCGACGTCGGCTACTTCCGCAACCCCGCCTTCTCCGCCGCGATCGCCGCCATAGCGCTGGTCTTCTTCGCGCTGCTCGGGGTCACCTTCTTCATGATCTTCTACACCCAGAGCGTGCGGGGCTACAGCGCGCTCCAGTCCGGGCTGCTGCTCCTGCCGGTCGCCGCCGCCCAGCTGATCTTCGCCCCGCGCGCCCGGCTGGTGGTCGACCGCTTCGGCGCCCGCGCCGCCTGTACGGCGGGCATGCTGATGGTCGCCGCCACCTTCTTCGGCTTCCTGACCCTGGACCGCGACTCGCCGATCTGGGTGCTGGAGGTGCTCTTCTTCATCCAGGGCTGCGGGATGGCGCACATCATGCCGCCGGTCACGGTTGCCGTCATGCAGGCCCTGCCCCGCGACAAGGCCGGCTCCGGGTCGGCCCTCAACAACACGTTCCGGCAGGTCGGCGGGGCGATGGGGGTGGCCGTCCTCGGGTCGGTGCTCTCCACCGCGTACCGCGGCGGCATCGACGACGAGCTCGCCCGCACGCCGGGGCTGTCGGACGCCCAGCGCCACACCGCCGGTGAGTCGGTGGAGGCCACCTTGACGGTGGCCGAGCGGATGGGACCGGCGGGCCGCCGGCTCGCCGCGTCCGCCGAGGACGCCTTCATCCACGCCATGCACATCACCTCGATCGGGGCCGGGGCGGTGGCCCTGGTCGGCGCGCTGGTCGTGGGCTGCTTCCTGCCCGGCCGGGAGGCGACCGCCGGCCCGGCCCCGGCCGGGACGCGCCCCGGGCCCCGCGAGGCGGCCGGCAAGGCGCGGCGGTGAACCCCGCCGGCTCCGGGACCACGGTGCCGGGCGGGCCCGCGGCGCCCCGCCCGCCCGTCGCCGGTGGCGCCGCCGGCCCGCCGGCCACGTCGGGCCCGGCCGCCGCCGCCCCGCCGGCGCCCTCCGGCGCCGCTGCCCCCGGCCGTCCGCCCGGCCGGCCGCGGGACGCCACCGCGGACGGCGCGATCATCGAGGCGGTGCTGCGCCTGCTGGAGGAGGGCGCCACCATCGGCGAACTGTCGATGGAGCGCATCGCCCGGGAGGCCGGTGTCGGCAAGGCCACCCTCTACCGCCGCTGGCGGGGCAAGGAGGCGCTGATGCTCGACGTCATGCGCTCCCTGGACGAGGGGCACCCCGAGCCGGCCGGCGAGTCGGTCCGCGACGACCTGGTCACGCTGCTGGAGTTCATACGCCGGCGAGCCCTGGCCAAGCGCCACTCCGCGCTGCTGCGGGCGGTCGTGGCCCACGTCCGGGCCCACCCTGGTCTGTGGAAGGAGTACCACGACACCGTCATCCAGCGGCGCCGCGAACTGCTGCTGGCGGTGCTGCGGCGGGGCATGGCGGCCGGTGAGATCCGCGCCACCGAGGACCTGGACCTGCTCGCCGACCTCTTCGTGGGCCCCATGCTGACCCGCGCGATGATGCACGAGTGGCGCGACCTGCCGGACGGGCTCTCCGAGCGGATAGTCGACACCGTGCTGGACGGGGTCCGGTCCCGCAACTGACCGGACGCCCGTACGCCCACGCCGGGCCCGCCGTACGACCGCCGGGGCGCCACCTGCACCGCGCGCCCTCGCGCCCTCCGCCCGGCACCCGCGCCAGCCGGGCCGGTGCGGACGACCCGGCTCCGGGCGTGCCGCCCGGAGCGTCCCGCCCCGGGCGCGGGGCGTACCGGGGGACGGCGCTCCCGGGCGCGACACGCACTCGGCGGAGGAACCGCCCGCGCGCCCGGCTGCCGGACGGAACGGCCGGCCGCCCGTCGCGTCCGGCCCGGTGCCGGACTCGCCGTCAGCCGCCCCTTTGAGCAGCCGTTTTGTGCCTGTTCTGTCACAGATGTCGTCACGGGACGTCCGAGCGGAACCCGGCCGTGCCGCACACACGTCCCCCGGTTCGGGCGGCACTCGCCAGGACGGCGGGAAAACGCCTGGTCATCCCCTATGGTCATGCCCGTGGGCGTGGATCGGACGGACCAGCACATCCGGAGTGAGGAACAGCGCATGGTGCAGGCGTACACGGAGCGGACCGGACGTGACGAGGACGGCCTGGAGCCGACCGGTTCCCGGGCCCGCCGACTGCTGCGCCGCTGGCGGCACGACCGTGGCATCTGGCGCCGCGGCCGGGTCACCGCCGGATGCGCCGTGCTGCTCGCGCTGGTGATGGCGGGTCACGCGTACATCCCCAACCGGATCGGCAACCTCGGCAGTCTGCTGGAGACGTTCCTGCCGTGGCTGGGGCTGCTCCTGCCCGTCCTGCTGGTGGCGGGCGCGGTGCGCCGGTCCGCGACCGCCCTGCTGGCCCTGGTGCTCCCGGTGGCGGTGTGGCTCAACCTCTTCGGCGGGCTGATGTTCTTCGACCGGTCCGGGAGCGGCGGCAACTTCACCGTCGTCACCCACAACGTCAACGCGCGCAACGACGATCCGGCCGGCACCGCCCGGAAGGTGGCCGCGTCCGGAGCCGACGTGATCGCCCTGGAGGAGCTGACCGACGAGGCGGCCCCGGCGTACCGGAAGGCACTGGCCGGCCGGTACCCCTTCCACACCGTGCAGGGCACCGTCGGGCTGTGGAGCCGGTACCCGCTGCGGAACAGTGCTCCGGTGGACATCAAGCTGGGCTGGACCCGCGCGCTGCGCACCACCGTGGACACCCCGCACGGTGACGTGGCCGTCTACGTGGCCCACCTGCCGTCGGTCCGGGTGAAGTCGGACAAGGGGTTCACCGCCGGTCAGCGGGACGCCAGCGCGGAGGCGCTGGGCGAGGCCATCGCGGACGAGCGCCTCAGCCGGGTGATCCTCCTGGGCGACCTGAACGGCACCATGAACGACCGCGCGCTGGCCCCGGTCACCGCCCAGCTGCGCTCGGCACAGGGTGCGGCGGGGGACGGCTTCGGCTTCAGCTGGCCCGCGTCCTTCCCGATGGCCCGGATCGACCAGATCCTGGTGCGCGGGGTGGACCCGGCCTCCGCGTGGACCCTGCCGCGCACCGCCAGCGACCACCTGCCGGTGGCGGCCTCGGTCACCCTCTGACCACCCCGCCGCCCGGGACGGCAGGCCCGGGCGGGGCCGTCACCCACCGCCCGACGCGGGCCGCCCGTCAGGCGGGGACCGCCCGGAGCATGCCCGGCCGGCGGCCGGTGAGCCGGTCCAGGGCGGCGGAGGAGGCGTCGTCGGCGGGGAGCAGGACGCTCAGCCGCAGGTCGTCGTCGGCGGACAGGTCCAGCGTCTCGTGGGCCAGCCGGAGTTCGCCCGCCTCGGGGTGGACCAGCCGGACCACCCCGCTGGGCCGGGGCAGGCCCGGCACGGTGGCCACCCGGTCGGTGAAGGCCGCCCCGGCCGTGACGGTCAGCTCGTCCGCGAGCGCCGCGATGTGCGGGTCGGACCGGAACGGCCCCTGCTTGAGCGCGGCGACCTGCTCGTCGGCGACCCGGTCCCAGTCGGGGTAGGCGGTGCGCGCCCGCTCGTCGGTGAGGACGAAGCGGGCCAGGTTCGGCGGCGGGCCGTCCGGTCCGCCGCCGGGCGCCGTGTCCAGCGCACCCACCGGCCCGGCCAGCCGCTCGTAGCCGGAGGTCCAGGCCAGCTGCTCGGCCATCCGGTTGAGGAGCACCGCCGGGGTCGGCTCCAGGCGCTCCAGCAGCGCCCGGACCGCCGGCCGTACCGTACGGGTCGGCTGCACCCCGCCCATGCAGCTGAAGTTGCCGTCCGCGCCTTTGGCCAGGCGGTGCAGGTGGACGCGCTCGGTGGGCGTCAGGCGGAGCGCGTCGGCCAGCGCGGAGAGCACCTGGGCCGACGGGTGGCGGTCGCGCCCCTGCTCCAGACGGGTCACGTACTCCACGCTCACCCCGGCCAGGGTCGCCAGCTCCGCCCGGCGCAGGCCCGGGGTGCGGCGGCGGGGGCCGGTGGGCAGACCGGCCTCGGCGGGGGTGACGGACTCCCGGCGGTGCCGGAGGAACATGCCCAGCTCGTTGTCGCTCACCCGGCGAACCTAACAGCCGCCCGCGGAGCGGATCGTGGCCCTGCCGCTACCAGTCTCCGCGCGGCCTTCCCGCACCCCGCCGGTCCTCGGCAGATTGACGGCAGCGGCCGGCAGCGGCGGGCCGCGTGACCTCGGAACACCCGGAAGAACAGGGAGCACAGCGGTGTCCAGTGAGAACCTGAACCTGGCAGTGATCGTCGGCAGCGTCCGGGAGGGGCGGTTCGGACCGGTGGTCGCGGACTGGTTCGTCCGGCAGGCCCGGCGGTACGGGCACTTCACGGTGGACCTGATCGACCTGGCGGACGTTCCGCTGCCGCTGGAGCTGCCGGCGGTGCCGCCCGCGATGCAGCCCGACATGGAGCGGCCGGCCGGGATGGCCGCCCTCACCCGCCGGATCGCCGACGCGGACGCGATCGTGGTGGTGACCCCCGACTACAACCGCTCCTTCCCGGCCTCCCTCAAGGCGGCCATCGACTGGCACCACGCCGAGTGGGCGGCCAAGCCGATCGGCTTCGTCGGCTACAGCGGGGCCAGCGGCGGACTCCTGGCGATCGAGCAGCTGCGCCAGGTGTTCGGCGAGTTGCACGCCCACACGGTCCGCGACTACGTCAGCTTCCCGCGCTACTACCTGCTCTTCGGGGAGGACGGCGAGCCGATCGAGCCGGAGGAGCCCGCCCGGGCCGCGGAGCTGATGCTCGACCAGCTCCGGTGGTGGGGCTCGGTCCTCCACGACGCCCGCCGCGACCGTCCGTACGCCGCCGTCGGGCGCTGAGCGCGCCCGACGGCGGCGGTGCGGGGCAGGGCGGTGCCCCGGCGGCGCCCGACGCCGGGGGCGGGCCGGCTCAAGCGGCCCCGGACGGCGGCCGTCCCGGGCCGGGGCACCCCGGCGCGGACGCCCGGGTCAGGGGGCCGGGACCTCGCAGGCGTCGTCGGCGCAGGCCGCGTCCGGGCCGGCCGTGCGCCCGGGGACGGCCGCCGGCTCCGCGCCGTCGCCGGGGCGCGCCCCGGCGGACTCGGCGGCGGTCGCCGCGGTGACCTGGTGCAGGACGTCGAGGAAGGTGGCCGGCTCCTGGCCGCCCTGGACCGCCCACCGGCCCTCGAAGACGAAGGTGGGGACGGCGGTGATGCCGCGCTGCCGGGCCTCGTCGATCTCGTCCAGCACCTCGTCGTGGAGCTCGTCGCCGTCCAGGAACGCGGCCACCGGGTCGCGGTCCAGGCCGACGGCGACGGCCGCGTCGGTGAGCTCCTCGCGGTCGCCGATGTCCATGCCCTCGCCGAAGTGCGCCTCCAGCAGCCGGCCCTTCAGCCGGGCCTGGGCGGCCGGCCCGTACTCCTGGAGGGCGAAGCGGAGCAGACGGTGGGCGAGCAGCGAGTTGTTCTCCACCACGGTGTCGAAGTCGAAGGTGAGGTTCTCCGCGGCGCCCAGGGCGGTGATCCGCTCGTCCATGGCGACGGACTGCGGACCGTACTTCTCCGCCAGCACCTCGCGGTGCGGCCGGGGCTCCTCCGGCGCGGTCGGGTCGAGCTGGAACGGGCGGTAGACCACCTCCACCCGGTCGGCACCCGGGAAGGCCGCCAGCGCCCGCTCGAACCGCTTCTTGCCCAGGTGGCACCAGGGGCAGGCGATGTCGCTGTAGATCTCGACCTTCACAGGCCACTCACTTCCGTGGGAAACGTGCACAACAAGGGTGTGCAACGCCGGCCGGGAGGGGGATGTTCCCGCCCGGACCGGACGGCCGGCGGTCCGTGCGGTTCGTAGGGTCCGTACGGTCCGGGTGTCCGGTGCGGGCGGTCGGGGGACCGGGGCCGGGCGGCCGGTCCGGCGGCGGTCAGCCGGTCTCGCGCCAGGCGCTGGTGATCGGCAGCCGGCGGTCCTTGCCGAAGCCCTTGGCGGAGATCTTGGTGCCCGGCGGGTACTGCCGCCGCTTGTACTCGGCGGTGTCCACCAGCCGCAGCACCCGGGTGACCAGCGCCTCGTCGAACCCGGCCGCGACGATCTGGGCCCGGCCCTGGTCCCGGTCCACGTACCGCTCCAGGATCTGGTCGAGGACGTCGTAGTCGGGGAGCGAGTCGGTGTCCACCTGGCCCGGCCGCAGCTCGGCGCTGGGCGGCTTGGTGATCGAGTTCTCCGGGATGGGCGGGGTCTGGCCGCGGTCCACCGCCGCCTGGTTGCGCCACCGGGCGAGCCGGAAGACCGAGGTCTTGTAGACGTCCTTGATCGGCCCGTAGGCGCCGACCGAGTCGCCGTAGAGCGTGGAGTACCCGCAGGCCAGCTCGGACTTGTTGCCCGGGGCCAGCACGATGTGCCCCTCCTGGTTGGAGATGGCCATCAGCAGGGTGCCGCGCAGCCGGGACTGGAGGTTCTCCTCCGCCAGCCCGGTCAGCCCCAGCGACGCCATGTAGGCGTCGAACATCGGCGCGATGGGCACCGTGCGGAAGTTCAGCCCGGTACGGCGGGCCAGCTCGGCGGCGTCGTCCTTGGAGTGCTCGGAGGAGTAGCGGGACGGCATGGAGACGCCGTACACGTGCTGGGCGCCGACCGCGTCACAGGCGATCGCGGCCACCAGCGCCGAGTCGATGCCGCCGGACAGCCCGATCAGCACGCTGCGGAAGCCGTTCTTGGCGACGTACGCCCGCAGGCCCACCACCAGCGCGGTGTAGATCTCCTCCTCGTCGCCGAGACGGTCCGCCTCGCCCCCCGCCAGCTCCGGCTCGTAGGCCGGCAGCGGGTCGGCGGAGAGGATGACGTGGTCGATGGTCAGGCCGTCGTCCACCACCCCCGAGGGCACCTCCCCGGCGGCGGGCAGGTCCAGGTCCACCAGGACGCACCCCTCGGCGAACTGCGGGGCGCGGGCGAGCACCGTGCCGTCCCGGTCCACGATGATCGAGTCACCGTCGAAGACCAGCTCGTCCTGGCCGCCGATCATGGCCAGGTACGCGGTGGTGCACCCGGCCTCCTGGGCGCGCTTGCGGACCAGCTCCAGCCGGGTGTCGTCCTTCTCCCGCTCGTAGGGGGAGGCGTTGACGGAGAGCAGCAGCCCGGCCCCGGCGGTGCGGGCGGCGGGCACCCGGCCGCCCTCCTGCCACAGGTCCTCGCAGATCGCCAGCGCCACGTCCACCCCGTGCACGCGGACGACCGGCATCGTGTCGCCGGGCACGAAGTAGCGGAACTCGTCGAAGACGCCGTAGTTGGGCAGGTGGTGCTTGGCGAAGGAGAGTGCCACCTCGCCGCGGTGGAGCACCGCGGCGGCGTTCTGCGGGGCACCGGCCGGCTGCCCGTACCGGGGGGCCGCCCGCTCGCTGCGGTCCAGGTAGCCGACGACCACCGGCAGCTCGCCGAGCCCCTCCTCGGCCAGCCGGGCGGCGAGGGCGCGCAGCGCGGTGCGGGAGGCCTCGACGAAGGAGGCGCGCAGGGCCAGGTCCTCGACGGGGTAGCCGGTCAGCGCCATCTCGGGGAACGCCACCAGATGGGCGCCCTGCCCGGCGGCGTGCCGGGTCCAGTGGACGATCGTTTCGCTGTTGCCGGCGAGATCACCGACGGTGGAGTCGATCTGATTCAGAGCGAGGCGAAGTTGAGGCACGCGCCCAGTGTAATCGTCGCTCTGACGCAATGGGGGTGCGGGCCCGGCGGGGGTCCGGCGGCGGACCCGGCGGGCGGTGCGCGGCGCGGGAGCGGCGGCCGGCTCCGGCGGTGCGCGGCGCGGGAACGGCGGTGGGCGCGGGGTGCGGGTGCGGTCGTACGGGGGTGGGGCCGGGCGGCCGTACGGCGCGGCGGTGGGGGTGGAACGGCGGCGGCGGGGGCGGGGGGCCGGAACGGCGGCGGGGGCGGTGCGGACGCTCCGCACCGCCCCCGCCGCCGGGTGTCACTTCGCCGCGTCCACGCCGAACACGCGGGCCATGTCGTCCAGCATCCGGTGGGCGCCCTGCGCCGAGACCGAGGTCATCCAGATCTCGTCATCGACCTTGTGCACGTCGCCGCTCCTGACGGCGCCGAGCCGCTTCCACAGCGGGTTGCCGAGGAACTTCTCCTCCCGCTCCTCGCCGCCGGAGAAGGTGGTGTAGAAGATGACGTCGCCGTCGGCCTGGCCGATCTGCTCCTCGCTGATCTCGATGTTGAACTTCTCGGGATCGCGCTGGTTCTCCGGCCGCGCCAGCCCCATGTCCTGGAGCACGATGCCGCTGAAGGTCTTCGGCAGGTAGATGCGGGTCGGCCCGTCCACGAAGCGGACGATGGAGACCTCCGGCTTGCCGGCCTTGGCGTTGATCGCGTCACCGATCTTCTTCGCCCGGGTCTCGTAGGTGCTCAGCACCTCCTTGGCCTTGGCCTCCTCGCCGAGGGCCTCGCCGACCAGGGTCAGGTTGTCCTTCCAGGTCGGGCCGGTGGTCTCCACGAAGACCGTCGGCGCGATCTCGGACAGCTGGTCGTACAGCTCCTCGTGGCGGACCGAGGCCGAGATGATGAGGTCCGGCCGGAGCGCCGCGATCTGCTCCAGGTTCGGGCTGTCCAGCGGCCCGACGTCCTTGGTGTCCTTGACGGCGTCGCCCAGGTAGTCGGGGAAGCCCTTCTGGTCGCGGTAGGAGCCGATGCCGGCGATCAGCGGCCGGTCGAGCGCGACGACCGCCTCGACGAGGCTGTTGTCCAGGGCCACCACGCGCTTGGGCTTGGTCTTGATCTCGGTTTTGCCCTTGTGGTGCTGGACCGTCCGGGGGAAGCCGGCGGACGACTCCGCCCCGGCCTCCGACGAGGAGGACGAGGAGGACGAGTCGGAGCCGCCGGACTCGCCGCAGGCGGCGAGTCCGAAGCTCAGCGCGGCGGCGAGCACGAGGGTGCCGATCCGGCCACGCCGACGGCCGTTGAGGGTGTGCGGCACGGTGTTCCTTCCGGGGGAGCGGAGCAGTTGTTAGGTAAGGCTTACCTGTCTAAAGATGGCCTAAGCGTAGCTGCCGCCGGTACTCGTGCCGATGCGGGGGGTGGCTGAAAAGGGAAGTTAGGTATGCCTTAACGTGTGGCGGGTGTCTGTGAAGCCGACCCCTGCCGCCGCGCGGGGCCCCGCGGCGCCGGGCCGGCCGGGCCCGGGCGGCGCGAAGCCCGCCCCGGCGGCCCGGCGGCCCGCCGCGCGCCTGGCCGTGCCGCTCGTCCTGCTGGCGCTGCTCGCCGTCGTCGGCTGCGCCTCGCTGGCCATCGGCACCAAGGCGGTCCCGCTGTCCGACGTGCTGGCAGCGCTGGGCGGCAGCCGGGAGGGCGACGCGATCGTCGTCCGGGAGCTGCGGATGCCCCGCACCCTGCTGGGGCTGCTGGTCGGCCTGGCGCTGGGCGCCGCGGGCGCCGTCGCCCAGGACATCACCCGCAACCCCCTCGGTGACCCCGGGCTCATCGGCATCAGCGCCGGCGGCGCCTTCGCGGTCGCCGCGAGCATCGGCGCGCTCGGCCTGACCAGCTCCTACCAGTACGTGTGGTTCGCCTTCCTCGGCGCGGCGCTGGCCGGACTGCTCGCCTACGCCGTCGGCGGCACCGGCTACGGCGGCGCCACCCCGGCGAAGCTGGCGCTGGCCGGAGCCGCCGTCACCGCCCTCCTGGACGCGGGCACCAACGCCTTGGTCCTGCTGGACATCCGCACCCTGGACCAGTACCGGTTCTGGGCGGTCGGCTCGCTCGCCGGGCGCGACACCGAGGTCGTCGGGCAGCTGCTGCCGTTCATCGCGGCCGGACTGCTGCTCGCCCTCGGACTCAGCGGGCGGCTCAACGCCCTCGCCCTCGGCGACGACCTCGCCAGCACCCTGGGCACCCGCGTCCGCACCACCCGGGCGCTGGGCGCCGTCGCGGTGATCCTGCTGGCGGGCGCCGCGGTCGCGGCCGCCGGACCGATCACCTTCGTCGGCCTGGTCGTCCCGCACGTTGTACGGGCCTTCACCGGCCCCGACGCGCGCTGGCTCGTCCCCTGCTCCGCCCTGGGCGGCGCGGTGCTGCTGATCGGCGCCGACGTCCTGGGCCGCATGGTCGCCCGGCCCGCCGAACTGGAGGCCGGCGTGGTCACCGCGCTGGTCGGCGCGCCCTTCCTCGCCGTCCTGGTCAAGCGCGGCAAGCTCAAGGAGCACACGCGATGAGAGCGGAGTTCGGGCCGGTCGGCATCCGTCTGCGGCCCCGGGTCGCGGTCACCGCCGCCGCCCTCGCGGTCACCGGGTTCGCCGCCTTCATCGCCTCGGTGTCGCTGGGCACCTTCCACATCCCTCTCCGGGACGTGCTCGGCGCGGTCCTCGGCTACGGCTCCGGCGACGCGGACCTCATCGTCCACCAGCTGAGGCTGCCGCGGGCGCTGACCGCGGTGCTGGTCGGCGTGGCCTTCGGCGTCGCCGGCGCGGTCTACCAGGCCGTCACCCGCAACCCGCTCGCCAGCCCCGACCTCATCGGCATCTCCGCCGGCGCCGGGGCCGGGGCCATCACCACCATCGTGGTCGGCGGCGTCACCGCGGCCGGCGCATCCACCTTCGGCCCGGTCCCCTTCGGGGCACTGGCCGGCGCGCTCACCGTCGCCACCGTCATCTACCTGCTCGCCTACCGCGGCGGAACCATCACCGGCTACCGCTTCGTCCTCGTCGGGCTCGCCGCCAACGGGGCCCTGGTGGCGCTCACCCGCTGGCTGCTGGCCCGCGCCGACATCGACCAGGCCTCCCGCGCCATGGTCTGGCTCACCGGCAGCCTCAACGGACGCGGCTGGGACCACGTGCGGTGGGCCGGCCTGGCGCTGCTGCTGCTGGTGCCGCTCACCCTGGCGCTCGCCCGGCCGTACCAGCTGCTGCAGTTCGACGACGACACCGCGCTCAGCCTCGGCATCCCGCTGCGCCGCGCCCGGATCGCGCTGCTGGTGCTCGCCACCTGCCTGGCCGCGGTGGCCACCGCCGCCGCCGGGCCGGTCGCCTTCGTCGCCCTGGGGGCCCCGCAGATCGCCCGCCGGCTCGCCGGCACCGCCGGGATCCCGCTGGTCATCAGCGGGATGGTGGGCGCCGTGCTGCTGCTCCTGGCCGACCTCGCCGCCCGGCTGGTGCTGGAACCGACCGAGCTGCCGGTCGGCGTGATCACCGGAGCCGTGGGCGCGCCGTACCTGCTGCTGCTGCTCGCCCGCACCAACCGGGCCGGAAAGGGAGGCTGACATGGCCGAGACCGCTGACACCACCGGCACCGGCCGGCCCGCCGCCGGTGGTGCGGAGCGGGCGTCCGCGACCGTCGCGGACGGGGGCGTCCCCGCGCCCCGCGGCACGGCGCTCGGCGGCACCGGGCTGCGGCTCGGCTACGGCGACCGGACCGTCGCCGACGGCCTCGACCTGGAGATCCCGGCGGGCCGGGTGACCGCGCTGGTCGGCCCGAACGCCTGCGGCAAGTCCACCGCGCTGCGCGCCCTGGCCCGGCTGCTGAAGCCCGCCGCCGGCACCGTGCACCTGGACGGCGAGGACATCGCCCGGCTCCCCGCCCGCGACCTCGCGCTGCGGCTCGCCCTGCTGCCGCAGTCCCCCGCCGCGCCCGACGGCATCACCGTCCGCGACCTGGTCGCCCGCGGCCGCACCCCGCACCAGCGGTGGTGGCGGCAGTGGTCCTCCGCGGACGAGGCCGCGGTGGACGCCGCGCTCGCGGCCACCGGGGCCGCCGCGCTGGCCGAGCGCTCCCTGGACGAGCTGTCCGGTGGCCAGCGCCAGCGGGTGTGGATCGCGATGGCCCTCGCCCAGGACACCTCCGTCCTGCTGCTCGACGAGCCCACCACCTATCTCGACCTCGCCCACCAGGTGGACGTGCTGGAGCTGGTGAGGGACCTCAACCGGACCGACGGCCGGACCGTGGTGATGGTGCTGCACGAGCTGAACCTCGCCTGCCGCTACGCCGACCACCTGATCGCGATGCGCGACGGGCGGGTCGTCGCCGCCGGCCCGCCCTCGCGCGTGGTCACCCCGGAGACGGTCCACGAGGTCTTCGGGATGCGCGCCGCGGTCATCGAGTGCCCGGTGGCGGGGACGCCGCTGGTCATCCCGGAGGGCGGCCGGCGCACCGAGGCGTGAGCGGCGGTGCCCGTACGCTCCGGTGACGGGCCGGCGCCCGGGATCCCGGGCGCGTGCGTTTTCCCGGGTTCCGGGAACGATGTTTTCCCGGGTTCCGGGCCGCTGGGTCCGTTCCCGGGCCCCGGCCGCTGCGTCCCCGGCCTCGGCGCGCGGGGGTGTGAGGGGCCGGGCGCCGAAGCGCGCGGGCCGGTGCCCGTACGCTCCGGGCGGCACCGCGCGGCGTACCGCTCCGGGCCGCCCGGTGCCCGTACGCCGCGCCCCTCAGCAGCAGATGGCGGCGCCGGCCGGGCCGGTGGCGTACCGGCCGTGCCGGTGGTGGCCCGGGCCGGGCCGTGGGCGGACCCGGGGCCTCCCGGCACCGTGATGCGGCCGGCCCGGGCGGTGCCCGCCGGGGCCGGCGGTGGCCTCCGGGCTGCCGTGGGCGGGCGCGCGGCCCGCCCTCGGCAGCGACCGGTCAGTCCCTGCCGAGCAGGGTGTTCATCCGGGTGATCTCCGCGCTCTGCGAGGTGATGATCTCCTCGGCGAGCGCCTTGGCCGCCGCGTCCGAGCCCTTGGACCGCTCGGTCCGGGCCATCTCCACCGCGCCCTCGTGGTGCTTGATCATCAGCTCCAGGAACGCGGTGTCGAACGCCTTGCCGGACGCCTTCTCCAGCTTGGTCATGTCAGCGGGGGTCATCATGCCCGGCATGCCGTGGTGGCCGGAGTGGTCCATCCCGGCGTCCTCCGCCGGGACGTCCTCGCCCCAGCCCCGCAGCCATCCGGACATGGTCCGGATCTCCGGGTCCTGGGCCTTCTTGATCTCCGCGGCCAGCTTCTTCACCTCGGCCGAGGACGCCCGGGTGGCGGCGAGGTCGGCCATCTCCACCGCCTGGCGGTGGTGCGGGATCATCCCCTGCGCGAAGGAGACGTCCGCCGCGTTGTGACCGCCCTGCCCGTCCGGGGAGCCGGCGGAGGCGGTGGCGGACGGCTTGTCGTGGCTGCCGTTCGTGGCGCCGTCGCCGTCGCCGTCCCCGCCGCCGCACGCGGCGAGGACGAGGGCCGCGGTGACGGCCACGGAGGCGGCGGCCACCCGCCGGATGAGGGAACGGTGCGAGTTCATGATCGTGTGCTCCTGCGGGAACGGGATGCCCGGTGGCATCCGGTCGGAAGGTGCGGCGGCGCAGCCGTCCGCACCGGGGCGTGCGGGATACGGGCCACCGGTCGCGCGGGACCGGCGGGCCGTACGGGCGCGCCTATATGCGCAGGAGCTGGAGCCGGCTCAACGAGGGCGGGTCGGGGCCGGTCCGGTCGGAGGGCGCCGGCGGCCGGAGACCGGCCGGGTCGGCGTCGGGCACCACGGCCCCGGCCGGCAGCGGCGGCGGCACCGGCGCGGTGCTGATGCCGGGCGCGGCGCAGGTGGCGTCGGCGTGGTGCGGGTGCCCCTCGCCACCGCCCAGGTCGTGGCACGCCGGGCCGCCCGGCGCGCCGGCGGTGGTGGGACGGCGGTCGTACGCCGGGAGCGCGTGCCCGGAACCGTCCGGGAGCCGCGGCCGGGTGACCGGGGACCGCTCCCCGGTGCCCGTCGCCGGGCCGGCGGACGCGGACCCCGTCCGGGGGCCGGCTGCGGGACGGCGTTCGTACGCCGTGGCGCGCCGGTCGTCGTACGCCGCGCGGTGCGCGTCCCCGGGCGCGCCGTCCCGGTACGCCGGGGCGCCGGACACCTCGCCGGCGTGCGCCGGGGCCGGCCCGGCGGCGACCGGGTGCGGCCCGGGGCCGTGGCCGGCGGCGGGCGCGCCGTGCGGCGGCGCCTGCCGGGCGGACTGCGCGGCGGCCGCGAAGGCACCCGTGCCCAGCCCGTGCATCGCCACGATCCCCGCCAGCAGCGACCACACCAGCAGCAGGCACGCCCGTGCCCGCAGGGGGCGGCGGGTGCGCGTCCGGGTGGTCATGCCGCACATCGTAGGCGTCCTCCGGCCCGTCCGGGCCGCCGGGGGACGCGCACCAGGAGCGCGTCGCGCCCCCCGCCCCGCCCCTGCCCGTCCCGCCCCCGTCGCCGGGTGTTCCGCGCTCCGGCGCACACCCGCGCGTCCACCGGCGCACCGGCGGATTCCCCCGCGGCGCCGGACTCGACCATGATCGGCCGATGTCTCACAATGAGGACGGGCCGGAGCGGGGGGACCGGACGGCCCGACCTGTGCCCCTCGGCGGCCCTGCGGCCGGCGCGACCCGCGGAGTCCCGCCCGCCCCGGCGCGGGGCGCGGGCCGGGGAGCAGGGCGGCGGAGCGGTGACGCCCGTGCGGATCGACACCGTACGGAACCGCGTGCGCAACACGGCCGAAATCGTGTGGTGGGATGCTCACGTGCCCCCGATGTGCCCCGCGGCCTGGGAACGGGCGGCCTGACCTGCGAGGATGGGTGGAAATGGATAAGCAGCAGGAGTTCGTGCTCCGAACGCTGGAAGAGCGCGACATCCGGTTCGTCCGGCTGTGGTTCGCCGATGTGCTCGGCTACCTGAAGTCGGTGGCCGTGGCCCCCGCCGAGCTTGAGCAGGCGTTCGACGAGGGCATCGGCTTCGACGGGTCGGCGATCGAGGGCTTCGCCCGCGTCTACGAGTCGGACATGATCGCCAAGCCCGATCCCGGCACCTTCCAGGTCCTTCCGTGGCGCGCCGAGGCCCCGGGCACCGCGCGGATGTTCTGCGACATCCTGATGCCGGACGGCTCGCCGTCGTACGCCGACCCGCGCTACGTGCTCAAGCGCATCCTCGCCAAGACCTCCGACCTCGGCTTCACCTTCTACACCCACCCCGAGATCGAGTTCTTCCTGCTCAAGCACAAGCCGGACGACGGGTCCCGGCCGGTGCCGGCGGACTCCTCCGGCTACTTCGACCACACCCCGCAGAACGTGGGCATGGACTTCCGCCGGCAGGCGATCACCATGCTGGAGTCGATGGGCATCTCGGTGGAGTTCTCCCACCACGAGGGCGCCCCGGGCCAGCAGGAGATCGACCTGCGCTACGCCGACGCCCTCTCCACCGCCGACAACATCATGACGTTCCGGCTGGTGATGAAGCAGGTGGCGCTGGAGCAGGGGGTGCACGCCACCTTCATGCCCAAGCCGTTCTCCGAGTTCCCCGGCTCGGGGATGCACACCCACCTGTCGCTCTTCGAGGGCGACCGGAACGCCTTCTACGAGTCGGGCGCGGAGTTCCAGCTGTCGAAGGTGGGCCGGTCCTTCATCGCCGGTCTGCTGCGGCACGCCTCGGAGGTCTCGGCCGTCACCAACCAGTGGGTCAACTCCTACAAGCGCATCTGGGGAGGGGCGCAGGGCCGCACCGCGGGCGCCGGCGGCGAGGCGCCGTCGTACATCTGCTGGGGGCACAACAACCGGTCGGCGCTGGTCAGGGTGCCGCTCTACAAGCCCGGCAAGACCGGCTCCACCCGGGTCGAGGTCCGCTCCATCGACTCCGGCGCCAACCCCTACCTGGCGTACGCGGTGCTGCTGGCGGCCGGCCTGAAGGGCATCGAGGAGGAGTACGAGCTGCCGGCCGGCGCCGACGACGACGTCTGGGCGCTGTCCGACGCCGAGCGCCGCTCGATGGGCATCGAGCCGCTGCCGCAGAACCTCGGCGAGGCCATCTCCCTGATGGAGCGGAGCGAACTGGTCGCCGAGACGCTCGGCGAGCACGTCTTCGACTTCTTCCTCCGCAACAAGAAGCAGGAGTGGGAGGAGTACCGCTCCGAGGTCACCGCCTACGAGCTGCGGAAGAACCTGCCGGTGCTGTGAGCGGGCCGGGTGCCCCGGCACCCTGGCGCCAGTGCCCGGCCGGAGGCTTCGGCCCCCGGCCCCGGAGCCGATGACCGCCTTCCGGGGCCGGGGCGACACCGCCCGGGTGCCCGGTCCGAGGGGCCGGTTACCCGGGGCGCCCGGCCCCGGGTTCGGGTCGGATCCGGCGTCTCCCCGGCCGACCCCGCCGGCCCGGTCGCCGGGCCGGCGGTGATTGTCCGCGCCGCCTCCGGCGGGGGCTGCCGCGTCCGGCTCGGCGCAGGGCCGACCTGTGCCGGCCCGCGCTGCCGGCCCCGGGCCGGTGCTGCCCGGCCGGGGACTTCGGGACCGGTCCCGGAGCCCGATGACCGTCCTTCCGGGGCCTGGGCGGCGGCACCGCCCGGACGCCCGGTCCGAGGGGGCGGTTACGCGGGTGGCCGACCCGGGGTCCGGCCCCGGGGCCGGACCGGGGCCCGCGTTCCCCCGGTGGCCCCACCACCGACCCGGCCGCCGGGCCGGTGGTGGGGCAGGCCGCCCCTCCGGTGAGCCTGGTGAGGCCCGCTCCCTCCGGTGAGCTCCCGCAGGTCCGGGCGAGTGCTGCTCCGGCCCAGCAGACACCCGCCGGGGCCGGTCGTCCGGTCCCGGCCGGGGCGCCGCACGACCGCGGCGTTCCCGCTCCGGGCCGGCCGGGATTAAGCTCGCAGCGGCGATCATGAGCGGCGAGCGAGGCGGTGCGACGTGCTGCAAGGGCGACGGGACAGCCGGTTCAGGCGACTGCTGCGCTACGGGTTCACCGACCCCGCGACGGCCGAGCGGCTCCTCGACCTGCCGGAGATGGCGCCGGTGTGGAGCGATCCGGTGCTGCTGGACGCACTGGGCGCCACCGCCGACCCGGACGCCGCGCTGCGCGGCCTGGTCCGGCTGGTCGAGACGCTGCCGGAGGCGGAGGACGCCCCCGCCGGAGCCACCGGCAGGACCGGCGACGACCGACCGGCCACCACCGGCGGGCGCCCACCGGCCCCCGCCACGGGAGCCGGCCCGGCCACCACCGGGGACGGGGCCCGGGCCGGCTCCCGGCAGGCACTGCTGGCCACGCTGGCCGCCGCCAAACCGCTGCGGGACCGGCTGCTGGGCGTCCTCGGCGCCTCCGAGGCGCTCGGCGACCACCTCGCCCGCCACCCGTACGACTGGCAGTCGCTGCTCACCTATGAGCCGGCCGACCTGCACCCCACCACCCCCGACTTCGAACAGGCGCTGACCGAGGGGATCTGGAGCCGCGCCGGCGATACCCGCCCCCGGCCCGACGCCCTGCGCATCGCCTACCGGCGCTGCCTGCTGCGCATCGCCGCCCGCGACGTGTGCGGCACCACCGACGTCGCCCGGACCGCCGCCGAACTGGCCGACCTGGCCACCGCGACGCTCCGCGCGGCCCTGCGGATCGCCGCCGAGGAACAGCCCGAGGACGCCGCCCGCTGCCGGCTCGCGGTGATCGGCATGGGCAAGTGCGGCGGCCGGGAGCTGAACTACGTCTCCGACGTGGACGTCATCTTCGTCGCCGAGCCCCGGGAGCGGAACGGTGACCTGGAACCGGCCGACGAGGCCCGGGCCCTGCAGGCCGCCACCCGGCTCGCCGCCCGGATGATGCGGATCTGCTCCGACACCACCATCGAGGGCACCATCTGGCCGGTCGACGCCAACCTCCGCCCGGAGGGCCGCAACGGGCCGCTGGTCCGGACCCTGAGCAGCCACCTGGCGTACTACGAGCGGTGGGCCAAGACCTGGGAGTTCCAGGCGCTGCTCAAGGCCCGGCCGGTCGCCGGCGACGCCGAGCTGGGCCGGGCGTACGCGGACGCCGTCGCCCCGCTGGTCTGGCAGGCCGCCGAGCGGGAGAACTTCGTCGCGGACGTCCAGCAGATGCGCCGCCGGGTGGTGGAGAACATCCCCGCCGCCCAGATCGACCGGGAGCTCAAGCTCGGCCCCGGCGGCCTGCGCGACGTCGAGTTCGCCGTCCAGCTGCTCCAGCTGGTGCACGGCCGGACCGACGCCACCCTGCGCAGCGGCACCACCCTCGACGCGCTCGACGCGCTGGCGGCCGGCGGCTACGTGGGCCGCGCCGACGCCGCCGCCCTGGACACCGCGTACCGCTTCCTGCGGTCCATGGAGCACCGCATCCAGCTCTACCGGCTCCGCCGCACCCACCTGGTGCCCGAGGACGAGCAGGAGCTGCGCCGCCTGGGCCGCTCCCTGGGGTTCCGCGCCGAGCCGGTGGCCGAGCTGGGCAAGGAGTGGCGGCGGCACGCCCGCGAGGTGCGGCGGCTGCACGAGAAGCTCTTCTACCGGCCGCTGCTGGACGCCGTCGCCCAGCTGGAGCCCGGCGCCGCCCGGCTCAGCGCCAAGGCGGCCGGGCAGCGCCTGGAGGCGCTCGGCTACGCCGACCCGGTCGCCGCGCTGCGCCACCTGGAGGCACTGGCCTCCGGGGTCAGCCGGAAGGCCGCGATCCAGCGCACCCTGCTGCCGGTGCTGCTCGGCTGGTTCGCCGACTCCGCCGATCCGGACGCCGGCCTGCTCAACTTCCGCAAGGTCTCCGACGCGCTCGGCAAGACCCCCTGGTACCTGCGGCTGCTGCGCGACGAGGGCGCCGCCGCGGAGAACCTGGCCCGGGTGCTGTCGGCCGGCCGGTTCGCCCCCGACCTGCTGCTGCGGGCCCCGGAGGCGGTCGCCCTGCTCGGCGATCCGGAAGGGCTGCGGCCCCGCGGCCGGGCCGCGCTGGAGCAGGAGATCCTGGCCGCGGTCGGCCGGGCGGACAGCGGCGAGCAGGCGGTCGCGGCGGCCCGCGGGGTACGCCGCCGGGAGCTGTTCCGCACCGCGGCGGCCGACATCATCGAGGCCTATTCCGGCGCCACCGGCCCCGCGACCGCCGGCCCGGACACCGCCGGCAGCAACCCCCCGGGCCCCCGGGCGGGCGCCGCCCCCCAGGACCCGGCCACCGGGCCCGGCACCGGGCCCGAGGACGTCGGCGCCGCGGTGGACCGGGTCGGCCGCGCGATCTCCGACATCAACGCCGCCACCCTGGCCGGAGCGCTGCGCGCCGCGGTCCGCGACCGCTGGGGCGACGAGCTGCCCACCCGCTTCGCGGTCATCGGCATGGGCCGCTTCGGCGGCCAGGAGCTGGGCTACGGCTCGGACGCCGACGTGCTCTTCGTCCACGAGCCGCGGGAGGGCGCGGACGAGCAGGAGGCGGCCCGGGCCGCGTTCGAGGTCGCCAACGAGATGCGGCGGCTGCTCCAGTTGCCCACCGCCGATCCGCCGCTGCCGATCGACGCCGACCTGCGGCCCGAGGGCCGGTCCGGGCCGCTGGTCCGCACCCTCGCCTCGTACGCCGCGTACTACCGGCGCTGGTCGCTGACCTGGGAGAGCCAGGCGCTGCTACGGGCCCAGCCGGTCGCCGGCGACGCCGAGCTCGGCGCCCGGTTCATCGAGCTGATCGACCCGCTGCGCTACCCCGCGAACGGCCTGGACGAGGAGGCGGTCCGGGAGATCCGGCGGCTCAAGGCCCGGATGGAGAGCGAGCGGCTGCCGCGCGGCGCCGACCCGGCCACCCACACCAAACTGGGCCGCGGCGGGCTGTCGGACGTCGAGTGGACCGTCCAGCTGCTCCAGATGCGGCACGGCGCGGCCGAACCGGGCCTGCGCACCACCCGCACCCGGGAGGCGCTGGCCGCCGCGCACGCGGCCGGGCTGATCGACACCGACGACGCGGAGATGCTGGACGAGGCGTGGGTGCTCGCCACCCGGGTGCGCAACGCGGTGATGCTGGTCCGCGGCCGGCCCGGCGACACCTTCCCCGCCGAGAGCCGGGAGCTGGCCGCCGTCGGCCGCTACCTGGGGTACGAGTCCGGGCACGTGGGCGAGATGCTCGACGACTACCGGCGCACCACCCGCCGCGCCCGCGCCGTGGTGGAGCGGCTCTTCTACGACGGCGCCTGACCGCCCCGGCCCCCGGCGGGCGCCGCGCTGCCGGAGTCCCGCCCTGGAGGCGCCCGCGCCTGCGGTGCCGGGGGCTTGCGGGGCCCTCTCCGTCCGGAGCGCCGCCGGCGGACCGACCGTAAGGGACCGCCGTCACCCGTACGGGGTGGCTGTGCTCGTCCGGAGCCGCCCTGCCCGTACGGGGGGAGGCTCGCCCGTACGGGGTGGCCCTGCCCTTACGGGGGGCCGCCCCTTACGGGGGCCCTGCCTTTACGGGGTGGACCCAGCCCTTGCGGGGGTGACCTCGCCCTTATGGGAGGCCTGCCCTTACGGGGCGGCCCTGCCCGTCCGGAGCCGCCCTGCCCTTACGGGGCGGCCCTGCCCTTACGGGGTGTCGCCGGTGCGCGGGCCGAATGCGCGCCCCCGGGGCCGGCGGGCGGCCGCAACGCTCGCTGCCCGGTGCGGCCGTACCTCTCCGGGCCCGCCCGCCGACGGTCCCGGCCGGCCGGCCGTCGCCCTGCCGGAGCCGGGGCGGGTGAGCGGCCCGGCGGGGCGTCCGCAGCCCCCGCCGGGCCCGTCCCGGCCGTCGTCCCGCCGTGCCGGAGTTCCGGACGGCGGGACGGCGGCGCCCCACGAGATCCGCCCGGCGCCGGCGTGGGGCACGGGCCCGTCAACCCCCCGCCCCGGCGCGCCGACCGGTGTACGCCCTCACCAGCCGGCGTACGTCCGCCACGTCACGGCCGGTGCGGGCCCGTCACGACCGGCGTACGCCTGCCACGTCACGGCGGTGCGCGTCGTCACGGCCGGTGTACGGCCGTCACCGGTCGACGCACGCCCCGTCACCGGCCGACGCAGGCCCCGTCCCCGGCCGGCGTACGGCCGTCACCCGGCCGGGCCGGGGCGAAAAGGCGTTCCAGCACCACGGCCACCCCGTCGTCGTCGTTCCGGGGCGCCACCTCGTGCGCGACCGCGCGCAGCCGGGGGTGGGCGTTGCCCATGGCCACCCCGTACCCGGCCCAGGTCAGCAGCGGCACGTCGTTGGGCATGTCGCCGAAGGCGATGGTCTCCGACGGGGTGAAGCCCAGCCGGTCCGCGGCGCGCTGGAGGCCGGCGGCCTTGGTGGTCCCGGCGGGCAGCACCTCGATCACGCCCCGGTCCGAGTGGGTGACCGAGACCCGCGAGCCGCCGATCCGCGCCGCGGTCGCCGCGACCAGCTCGTCGGGCAGCTCCCGGTGGCGCATCAGCACCTTCTCCACCGGCCCGGCGAACAGCTCCGCCCGGTCCGCCGCCCGCCCCCACTCGGGGCGCGGCCGGTCGGCGAACCCCGGCAGGAACACCAGGCGGTTCTCCGGGGCCGCGGTCACCACCGCCAGCGCCAGCGGCGAGCGGCCCAGCTCCCGCTCGGTCCGCTCCACCACCGAACGGGCCACCTCGCGGTCGAGCGGGACGCTCTCCAGCAGCCGGTCCGCCGAGGCGTCGTAGAGCTGGGCGCCCTGCCCGCAGACCGCCAGCCCGCGGTACCCCATGGCGGCCAGGAACGGCCGGCAGGACGCCGCGGGCCGGCCGGTGACCACCATGTGCCGCGCCCCGGCGGCCGCGGCCAGGGCCAGCGCCGCGCGGCTGCGGGCCGACACCGTCAGGTCGCCGCGGAGCAGCGTGCCGTCCAGGTCGGTGGCGACCACGCGGAAGCGGGCGGAGCCGGGCAGTGGCGTCCGGCGGGCCGGGCCGGGCGCCGGGCCGCCGGGCCCGCCGTCCGGGACGGCGGGCGGCACCGGGGACCGGCCGTCGGTCACCGGGCGAACCGGGAGCGGGCGTGCTCGTCGATGACCTCGGTGACCCGGGCGAGATCCATGTCGGCGTAGCGGAACTCCAGCCGCCCGGTGCCGCCGGTGAGCAGGTCCAGCGAGTCGTGGCGGGCGTTGAAGGCGATCTCGTTCTGGCCCGGGTTCCGGTAGTCGGCGGGGAACCACATCTCGATCTCCTGCCACCAGTCCACCTGCGAGCGGACCGCCGAGCTGGGGGTGCCCTTCTTGCACTCCGCCTCGTCGAACCGGAAGCCCAGGTCGGAGTACGCCTGGAGGACCATGTCCTGCTGCGGCAGCGCGTGCACCGCGAACTCGTCGAAGTCACCGCGGTCGACGGCGTTGTCGATGGCCAGCTCGGTACGGACCGCGACCCGGGCGCCGCGCAGCCGCCGGCCGCCCAGGATGTGCGTCAGCGGCATCTCCCAGGGCAGGTCCAGCACCACGCGCTCGGTGACCTCCGCGCCCGCGGCCAGCGTGAACGGCCCCGGCAGTTCGCCGCTGACCAGGACGCCGGGGTTCTCCCAGCGGTCCTCAGTGGTCTCCATGTCCTCGAACCGGGTCACCACCTGGAGGGTGAGCCGTTCGATGGTGACGTCGGCGCCGCCGCCCCGCATGGTGACCTCGCAGCCGAGCTGGTCGCCCGGGCGCACCGTGGTGTTGTCCAGCACCGTCTCCACGCTCGGCGCGTTGACGCCCAGGGCGCTGAGGAACTTACGGAAAGCCATGGAGAAAACCCCTCCCTCGTCGTGCCCGCGCGGACCGGACGCGACCGGACGCCGGTGCGTGGTTCGCGCGGGTGTGCGACGCCATGATCGCAGCAGGGTGGAGGCGTCCACCGGGGGAGGGTCCCTCCCGCGGGCCCGACGACCGGCGGGGCCCATGGGGCGCGCCGGTCGGACGACAGGCCGGCGGCGGGGGAGGGCGGGGGCGGTCAGCGGCGGGGGCGGGCGGTCAGCGGCGGGGCGGGCGCTGGGCGGTGGTGCCGCGGCGCGGCGGGCCGGCCACCGGGGCGGTGCGGGCCGCGGTCCCGGCCCGTGAGCCCGTGGCACGGGCCGTGCGTACCGGCGTGGCGGAGCCTTCCGCGGGGCCCGGCGCCCGGCCGGACGGGGGCCGTCTCCGCCGGGTCGGACGCCGGGGCCGGGGCGGCCGGCGCGGCGGACCCGGAGAAGCTGCCCGGCACCCGGGCGGGGTCCTCCCCGGGTGCGGGGTCCACCGCAGGGGAGGGGGCGTCCGCCGGCCGGTCCGTACCGGCCGGCGGAAGCGGCGTACCGGCCGCCGGGAGCGGGGCGCCGGCAGTCTCCGGGGCGCGCGGGCGGGCGACCGGGGCGTCCGCCGGGCGGTGGCGTACCGGCACCCTCGGCAGCCGGTAGCACAGCGCGCGGTACCACCCGAAGGACACCGCGAAACCGAAGGCCAGGCAGAGCACGCCGCCGACCGCGTCCAGCCAGAAGTGGTTCGCGGTGGCCACGATGACCAGGCCGGTGGCGGCCGGGTAGAGCAGGCCCAGCACCTTCACCCACACCAGGCGGGTGAGCATGGCAATGGTGATGCCGCACCACAGCGACCAGCCAATGTGCATCGAGGGCATCGCCGCGTACTGGTTCGACATCTCCGACAGGTTGCCCGAGGCCATCGAACCCCAGGTGTCGTGCACCACCACCGTGTCGATGAAGTCGCCGCCGGGCATCAGCCGGGGCGGCGCCAGCGGGAAGAGGTAGTAGCCCAGCAGGGCGACGCCGGTGGTCGCGAAGAGCACCAGCCGGATCGCGGCGTACCGGCCCGGATGCCACCGGTAGAGCCAGACCAGCACGCCGATCGTCACGATGAAGTGCAACGTGGCGTAGTAGTAGTTCATCCCGACGATCAGCCAGTCGACCGAGTCGGCGGCGTGGTTGACCGAGCGTTCGAAGGCGAGACCGAGCCGGTGCTCCCACTCCCAGATCCAGTCCGCGTTGCGCAGCGCCTCGGCGCGCTGCTCGGGCACCGCGTTGCGGATGAGTGAGTACGTCCAGTAGCCGAGCGCGACCAGCAGGATCTCGAACCACAGCCGTGGTCGCCGGGGGGTCCTCAGCCGCGCGAGCGCACGCGGCCGGGCGAGGGGGGCGGCCCCGGCCTCCACCGTGGGTGACAGGGCGGCCGACCCTTCCGGAGTCCTTGCAGTCGCTTCACCCATAGAGCAACAGTCTGCCAGAGAACGGACAGAGACAGATCATCCTCAGGTACGGTCTTCGCCACTTCTGTCCCGGTTCTGGACAGAACCTATCCCTCCGGGTACCGAGGCCGTTGAACCCCGTACGACCAGCTCCGGGAGGAAGACGAACTCGCTGTGCGGCGCCGGGGTGCCGCCGATCTCCTCCAGCAGGGCGCGGACCGCGGCCTGCCCCATGGACTGCACCGGCTTGCGGATGGTGGTCAGTGGGGGATCGGTGAACGGTATGAGCGGGGAGTCGTCGAAACCGACCACCGACACGTCCGCCGGGACGGCCAGCCCCAGCTGCCGGGCCGCCCGGATCGCGCCCAGCGCCATCATGTCGCTGGCGCACACCACCGCCGTGCAGCCCCGTTCGATCAGCGCCGCCCCGGCGGCCTGGCCGCCCTCCAGGGTGTAGAGCGAGTGCTGGATCAGCTCCGCGGACTTCTCCGGCGGCAGGCCCAGCTGCTCGGCCATGCCGTGCTGGAACCCCTCGATCTTCCGCAGCACCGGCACGAACCGGCGCGGGCCCAGCGCCAGTCCGATCCGGGTGTGCCCCAGGGACGCCAGGTGCGTCACCGCCAGCACCATCGCGGCCCGGTCGTCCGGTGAGATGAACGGCGCCCGCACCTTCGGCGAGAAGCCGTCCACCAGCACGAACGGCACCCCCTGGCCGCGCAGCCGGTCGTAGCGCGTCATGTCGGCGGTGGTGTCCGCGTGCAGCCCGGAGACGAAGATGATGCCCGCCACGCCCCGGTCCACCAGCATCTCGGTCAGCTCGTCCTCGGTGGAGCCGCCGGGGGTCTGGGTGGCCAGCACCGGGGTGTACCCCTGGCGGGTGAGGCCCTGACCGATCACCTGCGCCAGCGCCGGGAAGATCGGGTTCTCCAGCTCCGGGGTGATCAGACCGACCAGCCCGGCGCTGCGCTGCCGCAGCCGGACCGGACGCTCGTAGCCCAGGACGTCGAGCGCGGCCAGCACGGACTCGCGGGTGCCCGCGGCCACCCCCGGCTTGCCGTTGAGCACCCGGCTCACCGTGGCTTCACTGACCCCCGCCTGGGCTGCGATGTCGGCAAGCCGTGCGGTCATGGAGCTGGACTGTACCGGGCGCGTCTCAGATTGCCCACCACGCACAGGAGTCGGCGGGGAGGCGTACGGTCACCTCGCCGTCCACCACCGGGGCGGAGGCCAGCAGCAGCCGCCCGGGCCGGGCCACCTCCACCTCCGTGCCGAGGGTGTTGAGCGTGCACACCAGCCCGGGCCGGACCACCGCGAGCACGCCCGGCGGGTACGCCCCGTCCTCCGGCAGGCCGATCTCCGGCTCGGCCAGCTCCGGCAGCCGCCGGCGCAGGGCGATGGCGGTGCGGTACAGCTCCAGGGTGGAGTCCGGGTCGCCGGTCTGGGCCGCCACGCTGAGCTTGGCCCAGCTGTCGGGCTGCGGCAGCCAGCTGGGGCCGCCCGCCGGTCCGAAGCCGTACGGTGCTTCGGTGCCGGACCAGGGGATCGGGACCCGGCAGCCGTCCCGGAACCCGTCCTGGCCGTCGCCGCGGAAGAAGGCGGGGTCCTGGCGGACCTCGTCGGGCAGGTCGGTGACCTCCGGCAGGCCCAGCTCCTCGCCCTGGTAGACGTAGACCGAGCCGGGCAGCGCCAGCATCAGCAGCGCTGCCGCGCGGGCCCGCCGCAGTCCCTGCTCGGGGCTGTCCTCGGCGTACCGGGTGGCGTGCCGGACCACGTCGTGGTTGGACAGCACCCAGGTCGTCGGCGCCCCCACCGAGGCGGTCGCGGCCAGCGAGGAGTCGATGACCTGGCGCATCCGCGCCGCGTCCCAGGGGCACCGCAGGAACTGGAAGTTGAACGCCTGGTGCAGCTCGTCCGGGCGCACGTACAGCGCCAGCCGCTCGGGGCTGGGCGCCCACGCCTCGGCCACCCCGATGCGCTCGCCGGGATAGGAGTCCAGCAGCCGCCGCCAGGCGCGGTGGATGGCGTGCACCCCGTCCTGGTCGAAGAACGGCAGCCGCTGCGCGCCGATCAGCCGCGCCTGCTCCAGATGGCCCACGTCCGGCAGCCCGGGCGCCTTGACCATGCCGTGCGCCACGTCGATCCGGAACCCGTCCACCCCCAGGTCCAGCCAGAACCGCAGCACCGCGTCGAACTCCTGGTGCACCTCGGGGCAGTCCCAGTCCAGGTCGGGCTGTTCGGGGGCGAACAGGTGCAGGTACCACTCGCCGGGGGTGCCGTCCGGGTTCGTGGTCCGGGTCCAGGCCGGTCCGCCGAAGACCGACTGCCAGTCGTTGGGCGGCAGCGAGCCGTCCGGACCGCGGCCGGGCCGGAAGTGGTAGCGGGCGCGCTCCGGGCCGCCGGGCCGGCCGGCCAGCGCCGCCCGGAACCAGGGGTGCCGGTCGGAGGTGTGGTTCGGCACCACGTCCACGATCACCCGCAGACCCAGCTCATGGGCGGCGCCGATCAGGTCCTGGGCGTCCGCCAGGTCGCCGAAGAGCGGATCGACCGCCCGGTAGTCGGCCACGTCGTACCCGCCGTCGGCCTGCGGCGAGGTGTAGAAGGGCGTCAGCCACAGGGCGTCCACGCCCAGCCGGACCAGGTGCGGCAGCCGCTCCCGGACACCGCGCAGGTCGCCGACGCCGTCCCCGTCGCTGTCGGCGAAGGACCGTACGTACACCTGGTAGATGACGGCGTGCCGCCACCAGTCACGGGCGGCGGGCGCCGCCGGCCGGGTCGCGGGAGGGATGTCGGCCGGAGTGCGGCCGGGGGCGGTCGGTTCCTGCGTCATGGCGCTCCCTGTCGGTGCGGATCGTGCGGGACCGGACGGAGCCGGCGCCGCCGGACGCGCCGGTCCCGCGCCTGGTACAGCGGCGGGCGGGACCGGGCGGCACGGGGCGGCACCGGACGGATCTGACGGATCTGACGGACCGATGGACCGGTGGGGACGGCGGGACCGTGCAAGGACGGGCTTAACCGGAACGTAACATCCCTGCAAGTCTTGCGGAAGGGCTTGCAAAACCCTTCCGTCGTGCGCCCCCGGGGTGCGACGGGCGCGGACCGGCGCCCGGGGCCCGCCGGGCCGGATGGCGGAACGGCCACCGGAAGGACACGCGGCGGTAACGATCCGGGGTTGCGATCCGGCTCCCTTGCAGAAAACTTACGCAAGGCCTTTCGGCTTTTTTTCATCCCTGTTACGTTCCTCGGCATTCCGGCACCGCGATGGTGCGGTCGGCTTCCAAGGAGTTTCGATGCGACGTGGCATAGCGGCCACTGCGCTCGTCGCGGCCCTCGCGCTCGCGGCGACCGCGTGCGGCGACGGTGACGACAAGAAGCAGAACAAGTCGTCCGGGGAGATCTCCGGCACCGTCACCTACTGGGACACCTCGAACGACGCCGAGAAGGCCACGTACAAGAAGCTCGCCGAGGACTTCACGAAGAAGTACCCGAAGGTGAAGGTCGACTACGTCAACGTGCCCTTCGGCGAGGCGCTGAACAAGTTCAAGAACGCCGCCGGCTCCGGCGGCTCCGGCGCCCCGGACGTGCTCCGGGCCGAGGTCGCCTGGACCCAGGACCTGGCCAACATCGGCTACCTCGCCCCGCTCGACGACACCCCGGCGCTGGACAAGCAGCTGGACTACCTGCCGCAGGCCATGGCGAGCACCAAGTTCGAGGGCAAGACCTACGGGGTGCCGCAGGTCATCGACACCATGGGCCTCTTCTACAACAAGAAGATGCTCGACGAGGCCGGCGTGAAGCCGCCCACCACCCTCACCGAGCTGAAGGCCGCCGCGAAGAAGATCAAGGAGAAGACCGGCAAGACCGGCCTGTACCTGCGCGGCGACGACGCCTACTGGTTCCTGCCCTTCCTCTACGGCGAGGGCGGCGACCTCCTCGACGTGAAGGCGAAGCGGGTCACCGTGGACGACGAGTCGGGCGTCAAGGCGTTCGCCGCCGCCCGCGACCTGGTCGAGTCCGGCGCGGCCGTCACCGACGCCACGGACGGCTGGGAGAACATGCAGAACGCCATCAAGAACGGCGACGTCGCCATGACGATCAACGGGCCGTGGGCGATCGAGGACACCCTCGGCGGCAAGGCGTTCAAGGACCGCTCCAACCTCGGCGTGGTGCCCATCCCCGCGGGCAGCGGCGGCCAGGGCTCCCCGCAGGGCGGCCACAACCTCGCCGTCTACGCCGGCAGCGACAACCTCGACGCCTCCTACGCCTTCGCCCGCTACATGAGCTCCGCCGAGGTGCAGGCGAAGACCACCGAGGCGCTCAGCCTGCTGCCCACCCGGGCGTCGGTCTACAACAAGCCCGAGGTCGCGTCCAACGCCAACGTGAAGTTCTTCCGGGACGCGGTGGACAAGGCCGTCGAGCGCCCGTGGATCCCCGAGGGCAACAGCCTCTTCCAGGCCATCCTGGTGGAGTTCCCCGGCGTGCTGACCGGCAAGACCTCCCCGGAGGACGCCGCCGAGGCGGTCGGCAAGGCCTACCGCAAGCTCCTCAAGGACGACTGGAAGTAGGAGACCGGCACCGATGGCTGTTGACACCAGTCGGCCGGCGGAACCGGCCGGGGACGCGCACCGCGCCCCCGGCCGGGCCCGGAAGCCCGGCTCCACCGCACACGGCACCCCCGGCCGGCTCCGCCGCGCGCTGAGCACCCACTGGTACGCCTGGGCCATGGTCGCCCCCGTGGTGGTCGTGATCGGCCTCATCGTGGGCTACCCGCTCGGCCGAGGTGTCTACTTGTCCCTCACCGACGCCGACGAGTCCAACGTCGAGCGCACCATCGGGGTCAACCACATCCCCGCCACCTACGACGTCGTGGGCCTGGACAACTTCACCGCCGTCCTGGAGGACGGCGTCTTCTGGGACCGGCTGATCTGGACGGTGACCTGGACGGTCTCCTGCGTCGGCATCACCTTCGCGCTGGGCCTGGGCCTGGCCGTGCTGCTCAACCGGCAGTTCAAGGGGCGCACCCTCTACCGCTCGCTGCTGATCCTGCCCTGGGCGGTCCCCGCGTTCGTCTCGGTCTTCGCCTGGCGGCTGCTGTACAACGAGAAGAACGGCATCCTCAACAAGATCCTGGACGGCGGCGGCATCGACGCGGTGCCGTGGCTGAACGACCCCACCATGGCCAAGGTCTCGGTGATCGCGGTCAACGTCTGGCTGGGCGTGCCGTTCATGCTGGTGGCGCTGCTGGGCGGACTCCAGTCCATCCCCGGCGAGCTGTACGAGGCGGCCGAGATGGACGGTGCCAGCCCCTGGCAGCGGTTCCGCCACATCACCCTGCCGGGGCTGCGCTCGGTCAGCAGCACGGTGGTGCTGCTCTCCACCATCTGGACCTTCAACATGTTCCCGGTGATCTTCCTGCTCACCCGGGGCGGACCCGGTGACAGCACCGAGATCCTGGTGACGTACGCCTACCGGCTGTCCTTCGTCAACAGCCCGCGCGACTTCGCCGGCGCCTCCACCTGGGGCGTGCTGATCCTGATCATCCTCATGCTCTTCGCGGTGGTCTACCGCCGTTCGCTCCGCAAGCAGGGAGAGGTCTGGTAGCCATGGCCGCACCCACCGCGCCCACCCCGCGCCCCGCCGCGTCCAAGCCCCGCGGACCGCGCGGCCGGCGCTCCCCGCTGGCCTCCGTCGGCCTGCACCTGACGCTGATCCTCGCCGCCGCGATCGCGGTCTTCCCGCCGCTGTGGCTGCTGGTGACCTCGTTCAAGCCCAAGAGCGAGTCCTTCAGCACCGACGTGGTGAAGAACCCGACGCTGGAGAACTACACCCACGTCCTGAACGACACCGAGTTCCTCGCGTGGTTCGGCAACTCGCTGTTCGTGGTGGCCGTCACCACCGTGCTGGGCGTCTTCGTGGCCGCCACCACCGGCTACGCCGTCAGCCGCTTCCGGTTCCCCGGGATGCGCCCGCTGATGTGGCTGCTGCTGATCACGCAGATGTTCCCGATGGCCATCCTGATCGTGCCGCTGTACAACATCATGTCCACGCTCGGCTGGCTCAACCAGCCGATCTCCCTGATCGTCACCTACCTGACGATCGCGGTGCCGTTCTGCGCCTGGATGATGAAGGGCTTCTTCGACACCATCCCGGTGGAGATCGACGAGGCGGGCCGGGTGGACGGCCTCAACCCGTTCGGCACCTTCTGGCGGCTGATCGTGCCGCTGGCCAAGCCGGGCATCGCGGTCACCGCCTTCTACACCTTCATCACCGCCTGGGCCGAGGTGGCCTACGCCTCGGCGTTCATGACCGGGGAGGAGAACCTCACCCTCCCCGCCGGCCTGCAGACGTTCGTCAACCAGTACACCTCCGACTGGGGCGCGATGACGGCGGCGGCCGTGATGATCGCGGTGCCCGCGGCGCTGGTCTTCGCCTGGGCCCAGCGGCACCTGGTCGCCGGGCTGACCGCCGGCGCCACCAAGTCGTAACCCGGTACCCCGCCCGGCCCCGGGGCACCGGGCTCCGGGCGGGCTGGTTCTCACACACTCCAAGGACACCATGACCCAGCATCTCGCTGACCCCGCCGTCGGTGCGGCGGTCACCTCCGACACCCCGGTCCGCACCCCGGACTGGTGGCGGGACGCGGTGATCTACCAGGTCTACCCGCGCAGTTTCGCCGACGGCAACGGCGACGGCATGGGCGACCTGGAAGGCGTCCGCAGCCGCCTGCCGTACCTGAAGGACCTCGGCGTGGACGCCGTGTGGCTCAGCCCCTTCTACGCCTCGCCCCAGGCCGACGCCGGATACGACGTCGCCGACTACCGCGCCATCGACCCGATGTTCGGCACCCTGCACGACGCGGACGCGGTGATCCGCGAGGCGCACCGCCTCGGTCTGCGGGTGATCGTGGACCTGGTGCCCAACCACTGCTCCGACCGGCACGCCTGGTTCCGGCAGGCGCTGCGGGAGGGACCCGGCTCCCCGCTGCGCGCCCGGTTCCACTTCCGCCCCGGCCGTGGCGCGGACGGCGAACTGCCGCCCAACGACTGGGAGTCGATCTTCGGCGGACCGGCCTGGACCCGGACCACGAACCCGGACGGCACCCCCGGCGAGTGGTACCTGCACCTGTTCGCCCCCGAACAGCCCGACTTCAACTGGGACCACCCGGCCGTCCACGACGAGTTCCGCTCCATCCTGCGGTTCTGGCTGGACCTGGGCACCGACGGCTTCCGGATCGACGTCGCACACGGCCTGGTCAAGGCCGCCGGGCTGCCGGACCTCGGCCACAGCGAACAGCTGAAGCTGCTCGGCAACCAGGCCATGCCGTTCTTCGACCAGGACGGGGTGCACGAGATCTACCGTGGCTGGCGGAAGATCCTCGACGAGTACGCCGACGGCCCCGGCACCGAGCGGATCGGGGTGGCCGAGGCCTGGACCCCCAGCCCCGGACGCACCGCCCTGTACGTGCGCCCCGACGAGCTGCACCAGGCGTTCAACTTCCACTTCCTGGGCACCCCGTGGGACGCCGCGCGGATGCGCGAGGTCATCGACTCCTCGCTGGACTCCATGCGTCCGGTGGGGGCGCCGACGACCTGGGTGCTGTCCAACCACGACGTGGTCCGGCACGCCACCCGGTACGCCGAGGACAGCCCCGAGCAGGGGCTGCGGCGGGCCCGCGCGGCGGCGCTGCTGATGCTGGCGCTGCCCGGCTCGGTCTACGTCTACCAGGGCGAGGAGCTGGGCCTGCCGGAGGTCACCGACCTGCCCGACGAGGTCCGCCAGGACCCCGCCTTCTTCCGCGGCGACGGCCAGGACGGGCTGCGCGACGGCTGCCGGGTGCCGATCCCCTGGTCCGGCACCGAACCGCCGTACGGCTTCGGACCGGCGGGCGGCCCCAGCTGGCTGCCGCAGCCCGACAGCTGGGCCGGACTCAGTGTCGAGGCCCAGACCGGTGACCCGGACTCCACCCTGGAGCTGTACCGCACGGCCATCGCCCTGCGCCGCGACCTGTCCGCGCTGGGCGCCGGCGACGCGGTGGAGTGGCTGCCGGCGCCGGAGGGCGTGCTGGCGTTCCGCCGCGCGGACTTCGTCTGCACCGTCAACACCACCGGCGGGCCGGTCATCCTGCCGGCCCCGGGCCGGGTGCTGCTGGCCAGCGGACCGCTCCCGGCGGACGGGCCGGACGGTGCCGCCGACGGTGCCGGGTTCGCGCTGCCGGCCGACACGGCGGTCTGGTGGGCGGTGTGACCCTCACGCCGTCACGCGGCACCGACCCGGCCGCGCCGCCCCGGCTGGCGGACATCGCCGCCCAGGCGAAGGTGAGCGAGGCCACGGTCAGCCGGGTGCTCAACGGCAAGCCGGGCGTCGCGGGCACCACGCGTCAGCGGGTGCTCGCGGCGCTGGACCTGCTCGGCCACGAGCGGCCGGTGAAGCTGCGGCGGCGCAGCGCCGGGCTGGTGGGGCTGGTGATCCCGGAGCTCACCAACCCCATCTTCCCGGCCTTCGCGCAGGTCATCGAGCAGACGCTGGCCGGACAGGGGTACACGCCGGTGCTGTGCACCCAGATGCCCGGCGGGGCCACCGAGGACGAGCTGGTGGAGCAGCTGGAGGAGCGCGGCGTCACCGGCGTCGTCTTCCTCTCCGGGCTGCACGCCGACACCACCGCCGACCCCGCCCGGTACGTCCAGCTCGCCGCCCGGGGCGTGCCGTTCGTCCTGATCAACGGCCACAACCCGGCGGTGCCCGCGCCCTCGGTCTCGCCGGACGACCGGGCGGCGGCGCGGATGGCGGTGACCCACCTGGCCGCCCTCGGGCACGTACGGATCGGGCTGGCCGTCGGGCCGGCCCGGTACGTACCGGCGCAGCGCAAGGCCGAGGGGTTCGCGGCGGCCCTCGCGGAGCTGCCGGCGGACGCCGGCCGGCCGGCCGGGCCGCTGGTCGAGCACACCCTGTTCACCGTCGAGGGCGGCCAGGTGGCGGCCGGCGCGCTGCTCGACCAGGGCTGTACCGGCATCGTCTGCGGCAGCGACCTGATGGCGCTGGGCGCGATCCGGGAGGTGTGGCGGCGCGGGCTGTCGGTGCCCGGGGACGTCTCGGTGGTCGGGTTCGACGACTCACCGCTGATCGCCTTCACCGCCCCGCCGCTGACCACCGTCCGGCAGCCGGTGCAGGCGATGGCCGCCGCCGCGGTCGGCGCGCTGCTGGAGGCGGTCGAGGGGAACCCGGTCCAGCCCACCGAGTTCGTCTTCCAGCCGGACCTGGTGGTCCGCGGCTCCACCGGCCAGGCCCCCCGCGGCGTCTGACGCCCGCCCCGGTCCCGCCGGGGCGGCGGGGGCGCAGGGTCGCGGGGCGTGGGTCGCCGTCGTCCGGCCCGGACCCTCGGGCGTCGTCCCGTCCGGGCCGGTACGGGTCCGGCCCGGCGGCCGGCCGGTGGTGGGCCGGCCGGCTGTGGGCCAGGGGCGGGGCGCCCGGGCGCCGCGGGCAGGGCTCCGGGGGCCGCGGGCCGGGGGTCAGGGCGCGGGCGGCGGGAACAGCGCGGCCAGCCGGGTGAACAGCTCCGAGAACGGCCCGTCCGGGGGCTCGGCCGCGATCAACCGCCCCATCAGGCCGGCCAGTTCGGCGTCGTGCGCGGCACCCACCGCCGCCAGCGCCCCGAAGTCGTGCACCAGCTGGAGCTCCAGATCGGCGCGGGGCACCGTGCGGCCGTCCAGCCACAGCAGGGCGGTGGTCTCCGCGTGCGAGACCCAGGACCGCACCAGCAGCTCCACCCGGGGGGCGGGCCGTTCGATCTCCAGGTGGTACAGGATGTGCCGGTAGGCGGCGTGCCGCACCTCCTCGATGACCGCGCTGGTGCTGCTGGTGCCCACCGCCGGACCACCGCGCATCAGCGCCGAGAAGCCCGGGCCGTGCTCGTCCACGAAGTCGAAGAACCGCCGCATCACCCGGAGCAGCCGCGCCCCCAGCGGGCCCTCGGGCGGCTCCTCGAAACGGCTCGCCAGCTCCCGCGCGGCCCGCTCCACCGCCGCCTCGTACAGGCTGTGCTTGCCCGGGAAGTAGTGGTAGACCAGCGGCCGGGATATGCCCGCCGCCTCCGCTATCTCGTCGATCGACACGTCCTCGGGGGAGCGGTGGCTGAACAGCTCCAGGGCCACCGCGATCAGCTGTTCTCGGCGCTGCTGCACACCCATCCGGCGACGCGTTCCGCTCGTCATGCGCCCACTCTAATGACAGCGGCCCCGGCGCCGCGGGCCGTCGGCGGGCCCGTGACGGGGCGCCGGCCGGGCCGTCAGCCCAGCGCGCGCATCCGGCCGCCGTCGGCGAGCCGGGCCCGCAGCGCCGGCCGGACCGCCCCGTCCGCCGGTGCCGGGAGGGCCAGCGTCCGGCCCGCCGCCGCCCCGGGCACCGGGCCGCCCGCGGCGATGGAGACCACCTCCGGGCTGCCGGCGGCCAGCAGGTACCACCGGCCGCCGGCCGACCGCCACCGCACCGCGCTCAGCACCCGGGGCTGCCGCGGCCCGCACGCCGTGGAGTCCTCCGCGGTCGCCGCGACCACCCCCGGTGCCCCCGGGTCGTCGGCCGGCGGACGGAACTGGGCCAGCACCGTGCTGCCCGGACCGCGCCAGGTCTCCGCCCGGGCACACACCCACCGGGCGACCCCCGTTCCGTCCGGCAGCGGCTGGACGGCGAACTGCCAGGCGTTGACGCTCCGCACGCCGCGCGAGGCCATGGCGGCCAGCCGGCAGGCGGTGCCGGCCCAGACCGCGCGCGCCTCGGCGCCGGTCACGTCCCGGGGCGCCGGGGGTGCGCCGTAGGTGAGCCGGGCCGGGACGATCTCGCCGAGGTCGGCCACCGTCCGGCCACCGAACTGCGCGGCCTCCCAGCCGCGGCAGCCGCCCCCGCGCGCCACCGGGCTGGGCACCGGTGCGGTCACCCCGTCGGCGGTCCGGCGCAGCGGCCGGGCCGGCCGCCGGGGCGCCAGCAGGTCGCGGACCCGCGCGGTACGGACCCAGGGGGCGGTCAGATAGCGCACCCGGTCACCGGAGCGGCCGATCACCAGCGCGGTCGCCGACGCCTTGTCGCCGGCGTCCACCCGGGCCAGGTCCAGCGCCGCCGGACGCTCCGGGGTGGTGCCCGGAACGGCAGCGCGGTCCGGCCCGCGGCGGGCGGCTGCGGCGCCGGCACCGGACGCCGCCGGGACGGGGGTGCCGGACGCGCCCCGGCCGTCGCCCCGGGGCTCGGCGTACCGCACCAGGCGCAGCCCGTCGTGGAGGACCACCACGGTCGCCCGGTCCACGTCCCCGGCCCACAGCAGCTGCGGCGGCCCGGGCGGCGCCCCCGCCGGCGTGCCGGGGGAGACCGACACCTGGGTGTACGGTCCCGGCCGCGCCCAGGTCCGCAGCGCCCGGCCGAGCAGCGCGGTGTCCCGGATACGCCCGCCGCGCGCGGGCCAGGTGGTGAAGTCCTGGCGGGTGGCCACCCGCCAGGCGCCCGGTTCGGCACGCGTCAGCCGGTCCGGATCGACGGCCGCCGCCGTCGCCGGGTCGCGCGGTTCCGCCGGGGCCGGCGTGGTACCGGGCCCCCAGCCCCTGCCGGGCAGGCCGAGCAGGGAGCCGCAGACCACCAGCGCCGCCGCGCCCACCAGCGCCGCGCGCCCGTGCTGCCGACGGCGCAGCAGGTCGGTCGGCCGGGCCCGCAGCGCGCACGGGTCGCACCGCACGGCCGGCGGCGTGCCCCCGGGCGGGCCGGCCGCGTCGCGCACCGCGGCCGCCTCGGCGAGCGCCGCCCCCGGGTCCGCCACCCCGGCCGCGGCCAGCGCCGCGCGCGCCGCACGGTCGGTCAGCCGCTCCACGACGCGCAGCGCGTACGCGGCCCGGCCCGGCCCGGTGAGACCGGCCAGCGTCTCGTCCAGGGCGAGCCCGTCCGCCGCGTCGCCCAGCGGGAAGAGCCGCAGCCCGCGCACGAGGGGGAGCAGGCCCCGGCGCGGCCACCGCCAGGACCGGCGGGACCGGCCGGCCGCCAGCGCGCCGCGCACCACCCGGACCCGCACACAGGCGTACCCCGGCCCGCCCGCCGTCCCCCCGCCCGGCCGGTCCGGCGGCCGGCCGCCACCCTGGGGGCGGCACGGCCTCCCGGTGCCGGGGCAGCGCCCGCTGGACCAGGGCGTGGGCGGTCAGGACCCGCCGGTCGCGGGGCAGATCCGGCGGAAGGATCAGGTAGCCGAGCCGGACCAGCCGCGGATAGTGCTCGACGACGGCGGCCTCGGCCTGCTCGACACCGACCGGTTCGGCGGCGCCCGGTACGGGGCGGTACGGGGAGGCGGCTGTCGGCTGCAGATGCTCCACGGTGCGTAGAACGAGTGATAGGTGGGATGGTCACTTTGAGCCGTTCGGGCGGAGTGTCACCCTCGTCCGGTCCCGGCGGCGCCCGTCGCCCCGCCTCGGGCCGGCACCGCCGTGTCTGCCGGAACGGGTACGCCGTGCCGGCCGGGACCGGTGCCGCCGTGCCGGCCGGGACGGGCACCGCCGTGCCGGCCCGGGGCCGGTCCCGGGCCGGGGGCCGCCCGGCGCCCGGCTCGCGCCCACCGGTAGCGGGCTGACGGTGCGTGGACCGGCGTCGTGCGCGGGGACGGTCTGACCGCCCCCGGAACCGGGAACCGGGAACCGCCCCCGGCCACGGCCCGTCGCCCCGGGGCCCCGGAACACGGCCTCCCGTCGCCCCGGGCGGTGACGGCGCGCGGCCCCCTGTCGCCCCCGGGGACTCCTGGACGCGGCCCCTGGGGGCCGCCGGGCGGCAGCGGGGGCCGCGTTCCGGGCCGGCAGCGGCGGCCGGCCCGGTGGATCCGGCGGCCCGGGAAGGCCGCCGGCCGGAGCGGTCCCCGGGCCTCCCCCGCCGGGCGGTCCCGGGCGGCCGGCCGTCAGCCGAAGCGCCAGCCGCTGAACTCCGCCGTGCCGCGCGCCCCGCTGCCGCCGTTGGTGGCGGTCATGAAGATCCCGGCGTCCTGGGCGGGCGCCGCCCGCGGCACGGTGACGGTGGCCACGGTGCGCCAGGTGGTGCCGTCGGTGGACAGCTCCCCGGTGTAGGAGGTGGTGCCGGTCCGGGTCAGCCGCAGGTGCACCGGCGCCTTGACGCCGGTGATCCGCCGGTAGGTGTCCAGCGTCCCGTCACCGTTGGCGTCGTACGACAGGACCACCCCGTTCGCCGGCGTGACCGCCAGGTTGAGGAAGCCCGGCCCGCCCGGGGCGGCCAGCCGGTCCCGCACCACCAGTCCGGCCCGCGCCCACGGGCCGGTGACCTCCTGGGCGTCCACCCGGACCGTCAGCTGGCCGCCGGCGGCGAGCGCGCCCTCCCGGTAGACCGCCCCGAACTCCGCGGTGGCCCGCCACAGGTCCTGGCCCGCGCCGTCGATCGCGAACCGCTCGCCCAGCTGCCCGAACACCGCGGCGTTGGTCGTGGTGGTGCGCAGCCCCGCGGCGAGCGGGCCGGCGATCCACCAGGTGCCCTCGTGGACCGTCCGCACCCGGTCCTCCCCCTTCGGCCCGTAGACCACCGCCACCTCGTACGGCAGCGCCCGCAGCGGCCGGTCCAGCGGCTCGTCCGGGGCGGCGGTCCGCCAGCGGGCCGTGCCGGTGCCCCCGGCCGCGATGCGGTCCAGCGTCAGCGGGCCGTCCGGGGTGGTGCCCGAGCCGGTGAGCGCGAAGTCCACCCGCCCGGTGGCGCGCAGCCCGTTGGTGTTGTGCAGCGTGGCGGTGAGCGTCCCGGTGCCGCCCGGCGCCAGGGTGGCCGGCTCGGCGGCGACCGTCACGGTGCCCTGGTACGGCGCCGCGGCCAGCGTCTCGTACACCCGGGTGGCCGTGCGGTGCGCGTCGGTGGTGGGCCGCACCGGATAGCTGGTGCGCTGCCGGGTCCACGGCTCCTCGACGGTGAACCAGTCGAAGGTCCTGGCCGGGCGGTCCTGGGCCAGCGCGTCCTCCAGCTCGTCCAGGTAGCTCTGCCACTGCGGCAGGTGGAAGTCGGCGATCAGGCCGTTCCAGTCGCGGTTGGCGTAGTTGGCCAGCCGCCCGCCGTCCGCGGTGGGCCGGTCCGCCCAGGTGGTGACCAGGGTCCGCGCGGTCCATTCCAGCCGCGCGGCCTCCGCCGGGGAGGTCGCCAGCCGCTTGGCGTCCTCCAGCCACGGCCCCAGCAGGAACGCCCGGTGCGCCCCCGCCATCTCGTCGCTCAGCCGCATCAGCTTCAGCCACAGCCGGGACAGCGCGGCGAACGTCTCCCGGTCCTTGCGCCGGTAGGCGGCCTGGAGCTGCGGGATCAGCTGCCAGGAGCGGTTCGCCAGCGCCTGCCGGGCGATGTCGGTCAGGTCGTGCCGGTAGGCGTCGCTGTCCCGCAGCGGCGGACGCACCGTCAGCAGCGCGGCGAGTGCCGCGTCGAAGGCCGCCGGATCGAAGGCCGGGGTGTGGGTGGCGTAGTACGCGCCGGAGCGCGCGGCCAGGTTCGGCCGGGCGGCGAACACGCTGTCGTGCGGCCGCCCGTCGCGGCTGCTGATCCGGTACGCCGTCTCCCGCAGGGCGGCGAACGCCTCCCGGGCCCCCCGGTCCCGCGCCCCGAACCGCGCGTCGGCGTAGGCGTCGAACCACGCGGCCCGGTCCACCGGCTCGTCCCGCCACGCCAGCTCGCTGAACAGCTCGAAGGCGGCCGGGTCGCGTTCCGCGGCCTCCGGCATGTAGGCGGTGCCCACCAGCTTGCTGCCGGGCTTGTCCCGCCACGCGGTGAAGCGCTCGGCCCACATGTGCGTCTTGGCGCCGATCGTGGTCCGGCCGCCGAAGTTGGGGATGGTGCCGAACGCGTACGGCGCCCCGCCCCAGTCCCGCTCCCGGTCGGTCACCGTCTCCAGGTCCGACAGCCCGTCGACCACCAGCATCCGCTCGCGGTCCACGCCGTCCAGCACCTCCCGGCGCGGGTTCTCCTGCCAGCCCAGGATCACCCAGGTGGCGCCGGGCCGCGCCGCCTCCAGCGCGTCCTGCACGGCGCGCGCCGCCTCCGGCACCGGCACGTCGCCGGGGCTGCCGCCCTCGTGCAGCAGGTCCATCTTGAACAGGTCCGCCGGACCGAACAGCTCCCGCTGGTGGCGGTAGAAGGACTCGGCCACCGCCCGGAACGCGGGGGTGCGCGGGTCGAGCCAGTCGGGGCGCCGGAGCCCGGCCCAGTCGCCCTGCGGGACGGTCCGCGCCTCCGGGTTGCGCTCGGCGAACCCCTCCGGGACGGTCCCGAAGTACCCCGGCAGCACCGGGGCCATGCCCAGCTCCCGCAGCCGGCCGGTGATCCGCCGGCCCAGCTCGGCCCGCCGGTCGATCAGCTCCTGGCTCATCGGGCCGCCGTAGCCGCTCATGTTCTGCAGCAGCCACCACGGCTGGTGGGAGGGCGCCGGCAGCCAGGCGCGCGCCTCCTCGTCGGAGTAGCCGAAGTCGCGCAGCACCCGCTGGTAGACCGCCTCCTGACCGGTGGTCACCAGCATCTCGTTGCAGCCGTGCAGCGCCACGACGTCGATCATCCGCTCCCAGCGGCTCCAGTCCGCGTACGGGGCGGTGTACCCGTCGTGGGTGTCGTTGAAGGCGAACCGGTGCCGCAGCCGGGTGGCGCGCTCGACGGTGCCGTCCGGCGCCGGCAGCCGCTTGGGCAGCCGCAGCTGGTCCCCGGACCAGGACAGGTGCGCCCGGCAGGTGTACTTCAGGTACCAGTGCACCCCGGTCAGCAGGACCGCCGGGCCGGTGCCCGCGACCGTGATCCGGCCCGGGCCTCCGGTCACCGTGAACCGTTCCGGCGCGCCGGGCGCGGCCGCCAGCGGCACCAGCTGGAACTGGTCGGCGTGGTCCGGCAGCAGCCGCTCCAGCGCCGCCCGGGCCGGTCCGGTGCCGAAGGCGGGGCCGTCGGCCGCCTCGGCGTCGTCGGCCTCGGCGCGCGTGCCCGCCACGACGACGGCACCGCCCCCCAGCGCGGCTCCGGCGCCGAGCGCCCCGGCGGTACCGATCAGCGTACGTCTGGTCAGATCGCTCACGTGGTGCCCCCAACGAAAGGCCAACGGTCGTGTGCCCTGGGCACTTAACCAGCGTTGCCTGGTGCGGGCAATGGTGCGCGCGGGCACGCCGTGGCGGCCGCCGCCGGGTGGACCGGACGGCCCAGGCGACTGGTCCGTCCGGACCTCGGCGGGGGAGCGAGCACAGCGGGGGAGGGAGCGCAGCGGGGAGGGTGGAGGGGGAGCGCGCCCGGGGCGAGCGGTGCGGCAGGCGGCCGGTACGGCCGGTGCGGCCCCGGGGGGCGGAACGGTACGCCGCCGGCCCGGCCCGTCGCCCGGCCCGTCGCCCCCGGCCGTGGGCCGGGCCCTGAGTGCCCGTGGGGGGCGGGGAGCGGGGAGCGAGGGGTCAGCCGTGGTCGAGGTAGGCGAGCACGGCGAGCACCCGGCGGTTGTCGTCGTCCGACGGCGGCAGCCCCAGCTTCCCGAAGATGTTCGAGGTGTGCTTGGCGACCGCCCGTTCGGTGACGACCAGCTGGGCCGCTATCGCCGCGTTCGACCGGCCCTGCGCCATCAGCTCCATCACCTCCCGCTCCCGGGGCGTGAGCCTGCCCATCGGCCGGTCCCGGGAGCGCCGGGACAGCAGCTGCGAGATGACCTGGGGGTCCATCGCGGTGCCGCCGGCCGCCACCCGCCGGACCGCGTCCACGAACTGGTCGGCGTCGAACACCCGGTCCTTGAGCAGATAGCCGACCCCGCCGCTGCCGTCCGCCAGCAACTCCCGGGCGTACAGCTGTTCGACGTGCTGGGAGAGCACCAGCACCGGCAGCCCGGGGGTGGCCCGCCGGGCGGCGAGCGCACACTGCAGCCCCTCGTCGGTGAAGGACGGTGGCAGCCGGACGTCCACCACCGCCACGTCCGGTCGCAGTTCGGCCAGCGCCCGGCTCAGCTCGGGGCCGCTCTCCACCGCCGCGGCGATCTCGAAGCCGTACGCCTCCAGGAGACGGACCAGTCCGTCCCGCAGCAGGAAGAGGTCTTCGGCGAGGACAACGCGCACAGCGGCTCCACAAGACGGCGGTGAACGGGGACGGGCGGGACCCGACGGTCCGCCCACCGGCCGGCCCCGGCCCCGGGCGGGCCGGCGGGCGCACCGGACAGCGCCGAATGTACCGCCGACCGGGGGATGCGGTCCGGCGCCGCCGCCGTACACGGGGTGTACGGACCACAGGCGCCCGCGGGTGGTAACGGGCGCGCGGTGCGCGTGGGCACGGGGGCGCCGCTCGGGTGGACGAGTGCGGGGCGCGCCCGCCGTCCCCACGGGTGGCCCCCCACGGGGGAACGGGGACGCCGCCCGGCCCGTCACGGTCCCACCGGGGCGCCGGACGCAGGGGTGTGCCGGGCGTCCGGGTGCGCGGGGCGGGAGGGGGGCGGGAGGCGTGGGGTCCGGCCGCCGCCCCGGGACGGGAAATACGGGTGCGCGGGTGCCGCCGCGGCGGTGACCATGCCGCCATGAGCGTGTACGTGGACGACCCCGAGCGGACCGGAGTGAGCGTGCTGCCCGACGGGCGGCGGCTGGGCTGGGCCGAGTGGGGCCCGCCGGACGGCACCCCGGTGCTGTTCTGCCCCGGCGCGGCCACCTCCCGGTCACTGAACTTCGGCGCCGGCCTCCTGGAACCACTGGCGGTGCGCCTGATCTCGGTGGACCGGCCCGGGCTGGGCGCCTCCGACCCCGCCCCCGGCCGGACCCTGGACGACTGGGCCGCCGATGTGCGCGACTTCGCCGCCGCGCGGGACCTGCCGGCCGCCCGGCTGCGGATCGCCGGCTTCTCCCAGGGCACCCCGTTCGCCCTCGCCTGCGCGGCGCGGGGGCTGGGCGCGGCGGTGGCGATCGTCTCCGCCGGGGACGAGCTGGCCGCGCCCTGCTTCGCCGACGCGCTGGAGCCCGAGGTGCGCGACCTGGTGCGGCTGGTCACGGCCGACCCGGAGCGCGCGGAGGCGTCCTTCGCCGGGTTCGGCAGCGCCGACGCCCTGTGGGAGATCATCGACGCCGGCAGCGGGGAGGCCGACCGCGCGGTCTACCGCGACCCCGGCTTCCGGCCGAGGTTCCGGCGGGCGCTGGCGGAGGGGTTCGCCCAGGGCCCGGCCGGATACGCCCGGGACACCGTGCTCGCCATGAGCCGCTGGCCGTTCGACCCGGCGGACATCACCGTGCCGGTGGACCTGTGGTACGGCGGGCTGGACACCAGCACCGTCCACTCCCCGGACCGTGCCGCCACCCTCGCCCGCCGCATCCCCACCGCCCGGCGCCATCTGCTGCCGGACGCCGGCGGGGCGCTGCTGTGGACCCACGCCGAACCGATCCTGCGCCGGCTGCTGACGGCCGGCACCCCGGCCGGCTGACCCGTCCCGCTGGCCCCCGTCCCGGGCCGGCTGATCCGCCCTTCGGGCCGGCTGACCTCCGTCCCGGGCCGGCTGTCCCGTTCCCGGGCCGGCCCGGACGGTTTCCGGACGCGGTCCGTCCGCCTGGCTCCCGGACGGCTCCCGGACGGTCCGTCCGCCCGGCTCTCGGACGGCTCCCGGACGGCCCGTCCGCCCGGCTCCCCGGGCGGTTCGCCGGCGGGGGCGGCCCACCCCCGGAGGCCACTCCCTTCCGGTGGCCCGGCCTGCTTCACTCCCGGAGCCCGGCCCGCTGACCTCGGGCCCGGCCTGCCGCCCTGCCGGGGCCCGTCCGCACCCGGCGGGAAGGCCGAGGGCCCGTCACCGTCGCGGAGGCGGGCCGCGCCGGACCCCGCTACGGCTGACCCACCGTCAGCACGCAGGGCAGCTCCATGGTGACCATCGTCGGACCGCCCGGCGGGCTGCTCACGGCGAGCACTCCGTCGAAGGCGCCCAGCCGGCGTTCCACACCACGCAGCCCCGAACCGGCGGCCAGGTCCGCGCCGCCCCGCCCGTTGTCGGTCACCGCGATGCGCAGCGCCCCCTCCGCGTGGTGGATGTCCACCCAGACCTGGTCGGCGCCGGAGTGTTTCGCCGCGTTCGTCAGGGCCTCGCTGACCGCGAAGTACGCCGCTGCCTCGACCGGCTCCTCGGCCCGGCCCGGCAGCTGGACGTCCACCGCCACCGGCATCTCCATCCGCAGGGCCAGAGCGCGGACCGCGTCGCCCAGGCCGCGCTCGGCCAGCACCGGGGGGTGGATGCCGCGCACCAGGTCGCGCAGCTCCGACAGCGCCTCCGCCGAGCTCGCGCGGGCCGCGGCCAGCAGCTCCTTCGCCTTCGCCGGGTCCTTCTCGACGAGCGCCTCGATCACCCCCAGGCTCATGCCCATGGCCACCAGCCGGGCCTGGGCGCCGTCGTGCAGGTCCCGTTCGATCCGCCGCAGCTCGGCGGCCGAGGTGTCCACGGCGTCGTGCCGGGTGGTGGTCAGCCGCTCGACCCGCGCCGCCAGCTCTATCCGGGGGGTGGGGGCGAGGAAGGCGCCCGCCAGGCGGAAGTGGGCCCGCAGGAGCGCGGAGCCGGCGGTGAGTGAGACGGCGATCCACACCGTGCCCAGCCCCGCCGCGCAGAAGGCGGTGGTCTGGCTCTCCACCGGGATGAAGGCGTACCAGTAGCCGCCGGCGGCCTCGGTGACCGGCCGCCACACACCGGCGGCGAGCACGTACCCGAACACCCCGTCCAGCAGCAGACCGGGGGGCAGGATGGCCAGGACGCACCCGGCCGACAGGTCCACCAGCAGCCACAGCACGTCCCGCCAGGTCGCCGGGTCCGTCAGCAGCCGCCGGCAGCGCCGCGGCGGGCCGAGGAGGCCGCCGGGGGGCGCCTCCGCCACCGGGCGGTACGGCCGGGGGATGGTGACGCCGGCCCACTCGTGGGCGAGCCGCCGCCGGGTGTCGGCGTGGGCACGCACCAGGTCGAGCAGGTACGGGGTGGTGAACAGACCGACGCCGACCGGGATCAGTCCGATGGACACCAGGGTCAGGCAGAGCAGCGTGATCGAACCGGCCAGCGCCATGACCGTCAGCACCAGCCCCCGCACCGCGCCCAGCAGCGCCCCGCCGGCTTTCATCGCCCCACCCCTGTTCCCCGTTCCCCGGTTTCGCACCGCCCGGACGTCGGGCGCCGTCACCAGTCTGCGGCCGACCACCATGATCGGTCACTGGCCCTCACCCCACGGCCGGGGGTGGACCTGGCACCACCCCCGGACCCGGCGGCGGGCCGGCTCGGGCCGGGCGGACGGCCGGGCAGAGGGCAGGGCCCGGGGGCGAAGCGCGCGGGTGCGGGGGTCGGGGTCGGTTCGGACCGGCCGGGCGCGGGCCGGGGCCCGGCGTGGGCGGGCGGGGGAGGGGAGCCGGCCGGGGTCAGGCGCCGGTCCTCGCCTCGGCGTGGCGGGCGACCGCGCGGAGCAGTTCCAGCCGGATCAGCCCGGCCCCGCCCGCCCTGATGGCCAGCCAGTAGGGGGCGAAGGCCAGCCGTGACCGCAGGTCGGTGCAGTGCACCCGGGTCTCCACGGTGAGCACCGAGCCGTCCCCGTCCGGCACCACCCGGATGCCCACCGCGGCCTTGGCCCAGCCCGGTTCGGACAGCGCGCGGAAGGCGTCGGCGTCACCCGGGGGCAGCGGTGCGTACGTCGGGCGGGGCTGCCAGTACCGGCCGGCCCGGCCGCGCACCTCCTCGTAGGGGACGGTGCTCAGCAGCGGCACCGGGAAGGTGTCGTCGGCGGGGCCGGGCGGCCCCGACCGGCCGAATCCGCGCATCCGCATCAGCTGCCACGAGGTGGGCATGTCCTCCGGCGTCAGTGTCCGGTACGCCTCCCAGGTGGTGTCCCGGTCGGCCGCGATCCTCCGGTGGTGGTGCGACCGGAATTCGTAGGCGGGCAGCAGACGGTCGAGTTCCACGGCTCACTCCTCGGCCCGTACCGGGCGGTACGGCGCCACCCGGTCAGCCTAGCCGAGCCCGGTCCGGCCGGTCCTGCCCCGCGTACGTACGTGCGCGGGCGGGGGTTGGGGGATGCGCGGAGCCGGGGCTGCGGGATGCGCGGGGCGGTGCGGGAGCGGCGCGCGGCGGCCGGGCTGCCGCCGGACACCCGGCCTCGTGACGCGGCCGGTGGGCCGGTGCCGGCGGACCGGTGGGGCAGCGGCCCGCCGCCGTACCCACCCGGTGGCGGCGGGAGCGGCGGCGGCCCGCGGGCGTACCCCGGCGTGCGGAGCGCGGGGACGCCCGCGCGGGCGGGCGCGGGCGTCCGTGGGGGGTGGGCGCGGCGGGCCGGCGGCGGTCCGGCCCCCGGCGGGGGCGCCCGCCCGGTGCGCCGGCCGGTGTGTTCACCCGGTGCGTCGGACCGGGGTGTTCACCCGGTGCGCCGGTCGGACGGGCTGCCCGGGGCGACGCCGGTTCAGGCGGTCGGCACGTACTTGTAGCCGACCCGGCGGACCGTCACGATCGTCTTGCGGTGCTCGGCGCCCAGCTTGCGGCGCAGCCGGGCCACATGGACGTCCACGGTGCGGCCGTCGCCCACATGCCCGTAACCCCAGACCGTGGTCACCAGCTGGTCTCTGCTGTGCACCCGGTGCGGGTGCGCCACCAGGTGGGCGAGCAGCTCGAACTCCAGGTAGGTCAGGTCCAGCTGACGACCCTTCACCCAGGCGGTGCGCTGGTCGGCGTCGATCCGGACCAGCCCGTCCTCGCGGGTGGGGGCGGGCTCGGCGGGCGGTGCGGCGGCGGCGGTGGCGCGGTCGGCGGGGACCAGGACCAGGTAACCGACCATCGGCGGCTGGCCGGGCAGGGTGGGCAGGGTGTGCGGGGGAGCGGGCAGCCAGGTGGCACCGGAGTGCAGCAGGTCCGCGACGGGCGGCATCTCGTCCGGGGCGACGGCCCGCAGCCGCTGCCGGGGAGGGTACGACGGTGCGGTGACGGTGGCGCCGGCGGAAGGGGGGCGGGGAGCGGACGAAGGTTCGTCATGGGGAGGTCAGCTTCTTTCGCGCAGAGGGGCGTCGGGGGGACGTCGGATGCGCGGGGCGAGGTCGCTGAACGCTGGGAGAGGCCGGAGCCGCGGAGATGGGGAGCGGCGTGTCAGCCGAGCGAGCGGGCCCGCGCGTCGGATGCGCGGCAACACTCGCGGTCGTAGTGGTGCGCCTGCCGGGACGGCCAGAACGGCTCAAGGTCGGAGCGACCCGTCGCGGCGTCGTGGTCGTGGTAGCTGGCCATGCCCCCTATTGAAGCAGATGAGGAGGGTGCGGCGCCGGGTCGGGTGACGGAACGAGGGATTCCCCGGTACCGGTCCGCCGTTCCGCCGCCCCGTCGGGCCGCCCCTCGCCGCCGTCCGCCACCCGCCGTGGCCGGGGCGGGGCCGTTCGCCAGGACCGGGCCGGTCCGCCCGGCCGGCGCCGGTCCGGGGCCCGCCGGACCCGGGCCGGAACGGCGGACCGCCCGCCGGGAGGACGGGTGGGTCCTCCCGGCGGGCGGTGCCGTGGTGCGCGGGCCGGCGGGGTGCCGCGGGTGCGGCCCCCGCGCCGGTCAGGAGTTGATCTGCTGGGTCACCAGGTTCGAGAAGGTGGTGAGCCGGGTGTAGACGCCCGGGATGCCCGGCTCGGCACAGCCGTCGCCCCAGGAGACGATGCCCGCCAGCCGGCCGCCGATGAGCAGCGGGCCGCCGCTGTCGCCCTGGCAGGTGTCCACGCCACCCTGGTCGTAACCGGCGCAGACCATGTCGCTGGCGATGAAGCGGGTGCCGTAGGCGGACTTACAGTAGGCGTCCGAGGTGGTCGGAACGGTGGCGGTGCGCAGCTGGTTGGAGGAGGAGCCGCCGGAGCTGGTGGTGCCCCAGCCGACGATGCGGGTGGTGGTGCCGGCCGCGTAGACCCCGGTCTCGGTGGCCGAGACGTACTTCGCGGTGGTGTACGGCATGGCGGAGGACAGCGTCAGCACGGCGACGTCCTTCCCCTTGGTGACCGAGCGGTACTCGGGGTGGATCCAGATCTTGCTCACTCTGGCCACCGTGCCGTTGGTGCCGTTGCGGTAGGTGCGGCCGCCGACCACCCGGACCGAGCTGGTGGTCTCGCCGACCATGCAGTGCGCGGCGGTGACGACCTTGGTCGGGGTCACCAGCGTGCCGCCGCAGAACTGGTTCTGGCCGGAGTCGGTGATCTGCATGACGTACGGGTACGCGCTGGCGGTCGTGGTGGTGCCGCCCACGATGGGCTGCGGCGCGGCCTGGGCGGTGGCGCCGGACATCGCGACACCCAGGGAGGCGGCGACGCCGACGGCCGCGGCGGCGAGCTTGGCACGGCGGGGGAGCTTAAAGAACATGACTCTCCTCGGAGGTCCATCGGTGGGGGGTTGTACCCGCGGAACGGGCGGCGCCGGTGCGTTGGCCACACACCGGACGGGAATGCGTCGCCCTCCTCGGCGACGGCCGTCACGCTAGAAGTCCGGCCCCCGCGCCCCCAATGAGGGTTGCCCCTCGCGCCCGGCCGTAGGGAAATCCCCATGTCCATGACCAAAACCGGAACCGGCGGCCCCGCCCGCCCGGAGCCCCGGGCCGCGCGGCGGGGGCCGCGGGCTCGCGGCGCGCCCTGGGTCCCGGCTCCCGCCGCCGGGGTCCCCGCCCCGCGGCGCTCCCGGAGTTCCGGCGTCCCGGCGTCCGGTATCAAGCCCCGCATCGGGGGGCCCGCATCGCCCGGCCTGTCGCCGCCGGTGCCCGGCGCCCGCCCCGGTGTCCGGCATGCGTGCGGTGCGCGGTGCCCGCCCGGGGTGCGTTCCGGCGTACGGCCGTGTGGCCGGCCGGAGTTCGCGTCTTCCCCGTCCCGGCCCGGAGTCGGGACCTTCGCCATCCGGGGCCGGAGCCGGGGCCTTTGCATCAACCGGGCTCGGGGCCGGCGCCCGCGGCCGGGTTCCGGTCCGCGGCCGGTCCCAAGTCCTGCGTCGCGCCTCGGGTTCCGGCCTCCCGGTGTGCTGCGGCGGTGGCCCCGGTCGCCCGCGCCCGGGGCCCGATCCCCGGTCTGCACGTCCGCCGCGGGCTCCCGGCGTCCCGCCCCGGGCGGCCACCCCGCGGAACCCGCCCCTCCCCGCGAGGACTTCAGCCGCCGCCGCGGGAGGCCAGCCGGACGATGTCCACCCGGGAGCGGATGCCCAGCTTCCGGTACACCCGGGTCAGGGTGGCCTCGACCGTCTTGACGCTGATGAACAGCCGGGCCGCGATCTCCCGGTTGGTCGCCCCCTCCAGCACCAGCGTGGCGACCCGGCGCTCCATCTCGGCGAGCGAGTCCAGCAGTCCGGGCGGTGCGGTGCCGTCACCCTCGGCTGCGTCCCCCGCCGGGAAGGACGGGGAGACGCCGGCCGCCATGGGCGCACCCGGCACCGGGGGCGCGGCGGCCGCGGGGGACGGCCGGTGGCCCTGCGTCCCCGGTCCCGGCCGTCGCCCCGGCCCCGGCCCCTGGCCCCGGAGCCGGCCGCCGTCCCGGCCCCGTCCGCAACTCCGCCCCCGGTACCGCCCCCCGGCCCGTCCAGCCGTGCCCCGCCGCCGGTCCGGCGGCCGTCGCCCTCGGCCGCCGCCTGCGCGGCGACGGCCCGTTCCAGCCACGGCCCCGCCTTCGCCCGGCGGAAGGTCCGGGCCGCCGCGTCCAGCGCCGCCCGCCCCGCCACCGGATCGCCCCGGTCCAGCTCCAGCTGACCGAGCGCCAGTTCGGCGCGGCCCTCCTCCAGCCGGTACCCGAGCCGGCCCAGCGTCCGCGCCGCCGCCCGCAGCGACTCGGCCGCCCCCTCCGGATCCCCGTTGGCCGCCCGCAGCAGCCCCTCGGCCCGGTCCAGTACGGCCAGCACACCGACCCGCCGCAGCCGGCGCGCCGCCGCCCGGGCACCGGCCACCACCCGCCGCGCCTCGTCCCGTTCGCCCACCGCGACCAGCGCCTCGGCCAGGTCGCCGGGGCCCGGGCTCTGGGCGGGGTCGGCGATGCCCTGGGCCAGTTCCATCTCCCGGGCCCGGCGCAGCAGCGGCACCGCCGTCGCGGCGTCGCCGCCGGTCAGCGTGGCGTGGCCCAGGGCGTGCAGTCCGCGCGCCAGATACGGCACGTCGCCGTCCTCCTCGGCCCGCCGTACGGCGTCCTCGGCCAGCGTCACCGCCCGGGACACGCTGCCCCCGGCCGCCTCGGCCAGCGCGACCACCTGCCGGATCGGCCCCTCGCCGACGCCGGCGTCCCGGGCCAGCCGCAGACTGTCGTACGCCCGCTCCAGCGCGGCGGCGCACCGCCCGGCCCGCAGCTCGGTCTCGGCCAGCCCGCGCAGGAAGAGCATCTGGCCCTCCACCGCGCCGCGCTGCTCGGCGAGCCGGGCCAGCTCGGCCACCGCCACCCGGGCCTCGTCGAGCCGGTCGCCGGTCAGCAGCCGGCGGAAGTGGATGTAGCCGGGGCCGTTGTGGTCGCAGGCCACCCGCGGGTCCTGCGGGGCGGCCAGCGCCGCGGCCAGGGTCCGGCCGGCGTCCTGGTGCCCCATCAGCATCTCGGTGTGCGCCTGGAAGGACAGCGCCAGCAGCTCGGTGCGCCGGTCCCCGGAGTCGGCGGCGAGCCGGGCCGCGGTCGCCGCCTCGGTACGGGCCCGCGGCAGCGAGCCGCCGGCCAGCAGCGCCCGCCAGGCCAGCTGGTAGTGGAGCGGCGCCAGCAGGGCCGGGTCGTCGCCCGCGTCCGCCAGCGCCTGCGGGAACACGTCGTCCACGTCGGCCATCGCCTGCCCGGCCGAGTCGATCACCGCGATCCAGGCCCGGACCCGGTCGGCGGGCCGCGCCGCGCGGTCCAGCACCTCCCGCGCGGTCTGCCGCGCGACCTCCGGCTCGCCCGCCACCAGGGCGTCCTCGGCGGCGTCCAGCCGCCGGCCGGTCGCACGGGGATCGTGTTCCGGGGTGCGCTCGGCGGCCAGCAGGCCCAGCCGCGCCGCGGTGGCGGGCGCGCCGCGTTCCCGGGCCACCCCGGCCGCCCGGGCCAGCGCGTCCGCGACGTGCCCGTCCCGGCCCACGGTGGCCAGCGCCGCGTGCCGGGCGCGTTCGATGGGGTCGTCCGCGGCCCGGGCCAGCGCGGCGTGCGCGCCCCGCCGGTCCCGGGCCGGGGCCTCCGCGTAGAGCGCGGCCGACACGATGGGGTGGGTGAACCGGACGACCGGCTCGTGGTCGGCCTCCACCACCCCCAGCCGGGCCGCCTCGGCCAGGTGCGCCTCGGCGTCGGCGCGTCCCGCCGCCCGCAGCAGCGCCACCGTGGGCCGGGCCCCCGCGGCGGCCAGCAGCAGGGTGGTCCGCGCCGCCGGCGGCAGGGTGCGCAGCCGGTCCAGGACCAGGGTGCGCAGGCTGGTCGGGACGGGCAGCGGATCGCCCGGGCGCGGCGGGGTCTCCAGCTCGGCCAGGGCGCGGCCCAGCTCCAGGGCGAAGAGCGGGTTGCCGCCGCTGGCCCGGTGCACCTCGCGCAGCACCGCGCCGGGCAGCGCGGGCCGTCTTCGCCGCCCCAGCAGCTCCGAGGTCTGCGACGGGGTGAGCGGCGGGACCCGCAGCACCAGCGCGGGCGGCGGCAGGGCACGCAGATGGCGGTCCAGGTCCGGCGCACCGTCCCCGTCCGGCCGCTCCCCGGTGGTCTCCGTGCGCAGCGCGCCGACCATCCGGAACGGCAGCCCGCCGACCCGGCGGGCCACGAACGCCAGCAGCTCGGCGCTCGGCGCGTCCACCCACTGCATGTCGTCGGCCACCAGCAGCACCGGGGAGCGCGCCGCCAGCGCCCGGACCACCGAGAGCACCGCCAGCCGCAGCGCCAGCCCGTCGCCGGGCTCCACCGACCCCGGGCGGCCGGTCAGCGCCGCGTCCAGGACCGACCGCTGGGACGCCGGGAGGGCGTCGGCCACCTCGCCGACCACCGGTCCGAGCGCGTCGATCAGCGCCAGGAACGGCAGCTGGGCCTCCGACTCGGTGGGGGAGCAGCGCAGCAGCAGCTCGCCGGCGGCGGTGAACTCCGCGGCCAGCGCCCGCAGCACCGTGGACTTCCCGATCCCGGCCGGCCCGGGCAGCAGCACGCTGCCGCCGTCCGCCAGCCGGGCCCGCGCCCGGGCCAGCAGCCCCTCCCGGCCGACCATGCGCTCATGCGGATCTCGCTCCACGTTCATCCCCCTGCCCAGGAACGGCCACCCCGCCACAGACGCGCCCTCGACAAAAAGGGACATCTACCTATGGAACACAGCAAGGCGCACAATGGTGATGCGGCGCTTCGCCGCACTGCGCGGTCACCTTTACATGATCGAAGGAGGCGAGTCGTATGGCCGACGTCTCGCGTCACACGAGTGATCTTACGAGCCACCCCGACGTACCCGAGATGCGGGAGCGCTACGCCCGGGTGCTCGGCGGCCGGGACGTGCCGTTCCTCGACGGGCCGGTGCTGCTGGCCGGTCTGTACCTGGCGGTGTCCCCGTGGATCGTCCACTTCTCCGGCAACACCGACCTCGCCACGCACAACCTGGTCATCGGGATCTGCGTCGCCCTGCTGGGCCTGGGGCTCACGCTGGCGCCGGCACGGATGTACGGCCTGAGCTGGACCTTGTGTGCGCTCGGGGTCTGGATGATCGTGTCCCCCTGGGTGGTCACCAGGTTCCCGGACGCGGGGATGATCTGGAACAACGTCGTGGTCGGAGCCATCACCTGCCTGCTGGGCCTGACCGCGGTCGGTGCGGTGATGCGCGGCAACCGGGGCCGGGCCGCCCGGACGTGACGGCCGCCCGGCGGTGACCCGGACTCCACGGGACGGCCCGCCGGCCCGGCCACCGGGACGGTGCGCCGCCCCGCTCCACCGGGACACGGCCCGCCGTCCGCACCCCGCCCGGGGCGCGGCCGGCGGGCCGTCCGCCCGCTCCCGGGCCTCGGCGCCCGCCGCCGGGCCGGCCCCCGGAGGCGGCTGCCGCCAGGTCCGGGCCGCCGCCACCACACCGGTCCGCCGGAACAGCTGGTCAGCGGGGACGATCGATCGGCTCCGCCCGTCGTCGCCGCTCATGGCCCTCCGTCCACCCCCCTGCCGACCGGTAGCCCGCGCAGGGCGAGGCCGGGCGGCGCCCTTCCCTCGCCGGTCCCGGCCTCTGTTCGCCGGCGGCGCCGGCCGCGGTCACGCTGCCGGGGCCGCCGGCGTCGCGCGTACGACCCCGGGGGCGGTGGCAGCTCCCGGATCCCCGGTGGCCCGGGTCCGCGCCACGGGGATGCCGCCGGGAGGAGCGGCGCACATCCGACGGACAGCCGTCGCCGCACTCGTGACCGGCGCGTCGTGATCAGGGAGCGGACCGCAGCGGCGGCGCCTGCCAGGTCATCCCGGGCGGCTGGAGCAGGGGCGAGGGCTCGGGGCCGGGGTCGGCGGTGTCGACGACTCCGGCGGCCGTGGGGTCGAACTCGGCGGGCCAGCGGGTGTGTTCACTGGCCAGGGCGCCGGACAGGCGCGCTCCGGCAAGGTCGGCGGTGCTCAGGTCGGTGCCGCGCAGGTCGGCCATGCGGAGGTCGGCGCGGTGGAAGACCGCGCCGTGGGCGTCGGCCTTGCGCAGGTTCGCCTCGCGCAGGTCGGTCTCGGTGAAGTCGGCGTCTCGCAAGTCGGTCCTGACCAGCTTCGCGCCCCGCAGGTCGGCGACGATGCAGCGAGCACGGCGGAGAACCGCGGTGGTGAGGTCGGCGTGCCGCAGATTGACCGAGACCAGCGAGGCCTGGGTCAGGTTGGCGTGGTACAGGCCCGCCGCCTCCATGCAGGCACGGTCGAAGTTGACCTCGGGGAACCACAGTCCGTCGCAGTCGGCCCGGCGCAGGTCGGTGATGCTGAGATTGACCCAGGACTGTTCCCGCTGCCGGCACAGCACGCCGAGCGCGGTCAGCGCCACCTGGGCGTCGGCAGCGCGGGTCTCCAGGGGCGGGATGTCGTTGATGTGCACGTCTGCCGCCGGCGTTTCCGGCCCGGTGGGTGGCCAGGGCAGGTGGGTACGCAGGTACGCGGCCTGGATGGAGATGATGGCCTCCCGGTCGCGGGCGGACTGCTCCGCGATCCGCCACAGCGCGTGCAACCCGCCGATGCGCACATCCAGCTTGTCGCTGCCGAGCTGGTCGACCGCCCGGCTGAAGCGGTCGGTGACGTAGCCCTCCTGGGTGGCGCGCAGACCGTCCTGGTTCACCCGCAGCTGCCGCCAGGTGGCGTACGCGCCGAAGAGCAGGACCAGACCGCCGACCACCTGTACGAGCGTCGTGCGGACATCGTTCGTCGCCTTCAGCCGATCCTGCGCGGTGACGTCGACCCCGGCGAGATCGTGTTCGACCACCATCCTCGGCAGCACGACGAACACCGTGCCCAGAACGACCAGCCCCGCCCCGACCAGCAGCCCCGCGGTGACACGGCGCCTGACCAGCCCGTTGTGCCGTGCCCGCCGCTCGCCGTCCGGCTCCCCCGTCCCCATGGAAGGGGAGCCTAGGCGCCGCTCAGAAGACGATCAACAGTGGCGTGTCGCGGCGGCGTGCCCCCGCTCGGCGTGCCGGGCCGGCGCGAGGCGCCACCCGGCCCGGAGGCCGAACCGCCGGGCTGCGGCCCGGTCGACGAGTACACCGCCACCGGCCGGCACCACGTCGCCGACGGTCGCCCCGGCTCCCCCGGGGGCGGGGCCCTGCGACCGGCCGGTGGCCGGGTGCACACCGCCCGCATCTGCCCCGGGCGTGGGTCGAGGGGCTCACCCACGGCGGTCTGCCCGTGGCGGCCGTGCCCAGCACGACGGTGGTGGTCACCATCCGTGTACGGGGAGGCCGGAGCTGTGTGCCCGGGCGGTACATCCGGACGACGCCTGCGCCGAGGGCCGACCAGGACACCCCGGGCCGGTGGGTGGCCCGGCGGCACCGGATGCCGGCCGGGCGCCCGGGTGCCCGAAGCGGAACGCCGTCGGGCGGTGTGTCAACCGGCCCCGGAAGGGGCGCGGCCCGGCCACACGCACCGACGGGCTCGCCACCACCCACCGGGCCGCACCCCACTCGCCGGGCGTCCTCGTCAGGACCCGACCCCGGCCCAGGAGGGCAGGGCTAGTCCCGGGACGCCTCGCCCGGGGAGCCGGAGCCGGCGGGGCGGGGGGAGCCGGAGCCGGCGGAACGGGAGATCGCCTCCCGCACCGCCTCCTCGGTCCGCGCCACCAGCGCCGTCCCGTCGTCGGCGGTGATGATCGGCCGCTGGATCAGCTTCGGGTGCTCCGCGAGCGCGGTGATCCACCGGTCCCGCGCCGCCGCCTCCCGCGGCCACTCCTTCAGACCCAGCTCCCCGGCCGCCGCCTCCTGGGTACGGGTGATGTCCCAGGGCTCCAGCCCCAGCCGGTCGAGCACCTCCCGGATCTCGTCCTCGGACGGCACGTCCTCCAGGTACCGGCGGACCGTGTACGCCGCGTTCTCGTCGTTCAGCACACCGAGCGCGCCGCGGCACTTCGAACAGGCCGGATTGATCCAGATCTCCATGCCCCACACCGTACCGCGAAGCCCTTCAAACCCCCTCTGGCCTGGGGACTTTGTCAGTCCCCCGCAGTAAAATAGGGGGTGAGACTAAGGGTTTCCCACCGCTCCTTGGAGGACGCCGATGGCCCTTGCCGTGACACCTCTGCCGGACCTGCCGAGCTTCCCGACGCTGCCGAAGAAGCGGATGCCCGCCGGGCGTCCCCGCGAGTGGTACGAGACCCACAACCGCCGGCTGAAGGCCATGCGCCTGGCCATCGCCCTGCTCAACTCCGGGGTCTACCGGGCCGAGCAGGCCACCGACACCCGGATACGGACCACCGCGACGCAGATCGGGGTCCACCCGCCGTCCGAGACCACCTGCCGGATGGTGCGTTCCTTCATCCGCTACGACAACCGCTGACCGTTCCGGGCCGGCCGGGCCGCGCGCCCGGCCGGCCCCCGCAGCGCTCGCCCCGGTGCACCGCGGCGGGGTCCGGCACCGGCCGGGGCCCGGCCGGTGCCTTCGCGGGCCGGCCCGCCCCGGATGCCGCACCGCACCCGGGCACACCCGCGCCCGCGCGGGCCCGCACGCCCGGGGCCGGCGGCGCGTCACCGAACCCGGGCACACCTGCGCGTGACCCGCACCCGGGCACACCTGCGCGTGACCCGTACCCCGGGGCACGCCGGTCACCCGCCCCGGTGCCGGTCGCGCAGCGCGCGGCGGAGGACCTTTCCGCTCGCGGTGCGGGGCAGCTCGGCCACGAACCCGTACGTGGTGGGCACCTTGTAGTCCGCCAGCCGGTGCCGGAGGAACTCCCGCAGCTCCCGCGGCGACGGGTGCCCGCCGGGCCCGGGCACCACCCACGCGTGCACCCGCTCCCCGCGCAGCCGGTCCGGCACACCGGTCACCGCCGCGTCCGCCACCGACGGGTGCCCGCGCAGCGCGTGTTCCACCTCGGCCGGGTACACGTTCTCCCCGGCCACCAGGACCATGTCCTTGATGCGGTCCTGGATGTACACATAGCCGTCGGCGTCCACCCGGCCCGCGTCACCGGTGTACAGCCAGCCGTCCACCAGCGCCTCGGCGGTGGCCGCCGGCCGCCGCCAGTACCCCTCCATCACCGCCGGCGTGGAGATCCGCAGCTCGCCGACCTCGCCGTCCGGCAGCGGCCGGCCCCGCTCGTCCACCGCCTGTACCACCACCCCCGGGTACGGGCGGCCCGCCGCCGACAGCCGGGGGCCGCCCGGCACGTGGTCCTCCGGAGGCAGGCAGACCGCCGAGGCACAGGTCTCGGTCAGCCCGTAGATCTGCGCGAACGCACAGCCCATCACCTCCAGACACCGCGTCAGCAGCGGTTCGGGGATCGGCGCACCGCCGTACACCACCTTCCGCAGCCCCCGGAAGTCGGCGGGCGTCACGGCCGGTTCGTCCAGCAGGATCTGGAGCATCGACGGCACCAGCAGGGCCACGCTCACCCCGCCGGAGCGGATCAGGCCGAGGATCCGCCGGGCGTCGAAGCCACGCGCCAGCACCAGGGTGGCCCCCACGCGGAACCCCTGCAGGAACCACCAGGGCCCGCCCACGTGGTGCACCGGCAGCACGCCCAGGCTGCGGTCGTCCTCCCGCCAGTCCAGCCAGTCCAGCCGGTGGCGGGCGAGCAGGTCGTGCACCGCCCAGAAGCTGCGCCGGCTGAGCACCACCCCCTTGGGCGCGCCGGTGGTGCCGCTGGTGTACAGCTGGGCCAGCGGCAGCCCCGGGTTCACGACGGCCGGCGGATCGATGTCCGGCAGCTCCGCCTGCCACGTGCGGAAGGGCCCGCCGCCCGGTGCCGAGGCGTCCACGGTCACCAGCGTCCGCAGCCGCGGCGGCGCCGGCCGCAGCCGCTCCACCACCGGGCGCAGCTCCGGCGCCACGAACAGCAGCTCGCAGCCGGAGTCCCGCAGCACGTGCCCGATCTCGCCGGGCGCCAGCCGGGGATCGACGGGCACCAGCACCGCGCCGGTCTTGGCGCAGGCCAGCAGCAGGTCGTAGGTGTGCTCCGAGTCCGCCGCCAGGTGCGCGACCCGGGTGCCCGGCCCCACCCCCGCGGCCAGCAGCGCGTGCGCGGTGCGGTTGCTGCGCAGGTGCAGCCGGCGGAAGGACACCGTCCGGCCCTCGCACTCCACCGCCACCCGGTCCGGGCGGACCCGTGCGTGCCGGGCGGCGGCACCGGCGACGGTACGCGGCAGGTCCGCGGCCCCCGCGCCGCCGGCCGCCGCCCACCGCGCGCCGGTCACCGTACGGCCCTCCTCGCCGGCCCGGCCCCTGTCACCCACGCTGCCCCTGTCGTCCACCGGGCCCCTGCCGTCCGCCCTGCCCCTGTCACCGCTCACCGTGCCGCTCCCGCCGGTCATCGTCCGTTCCCTGCCGCAGTGCCCTGTTCCGCGTTCCCGCTGTCCACCGCCGCCAGCGAGTCCAGCCCCACCTCGAAGAACCGGGCGTCCGGCGGTACGTCCTCCGGACCGTCGAAGTGCAGCAGCTCGGCGATCACACCGCGCACCACCAGCGACACCGCCTCCCGCCGGTCCGCGCGGGGCCGCCGCAGCAGCGCCGCCAGGTCCACCGCGGCGGCGGACCGGCCCGCGCCGCGCGCCACCGGTGCGTACAGCGCGTCGGGCAGCGGCCGGGTGGCCGCCACCCGGTCCCAGTCCACCTCGGCGATCCCCACCTGCGGCACCGGTTCGGACAGCAGCCGGAGCAGGGCCCGCATCCCGGCGGCCGGTTCGAAGAAGCCCAGCCCCTGGTGCTCGACGTCGGCGATGTGCCGCTCCGCCATGCTCGCGGCCATGCCGATCCCGCCCCACGCGCCCCAGTTGACGCTCATCCCCGGCAGCCCGGCCGCGTACCGGTGACACAGCAGGGTGTCCAGGAAGGCGTTGCCGGCCCCGTAGTTGGCCTGCCCGCGCGAGCCGAGCACCGAGGCCATCGAGGAGTAGCCGACGAAGAACTCCAGCTCCGGGTGGTGCAGCGAGGCCCGGTGCAGCAGCCAGCTGCCGTACACCTTGGCCCGGAAGACCGCGTCCAGGCTCTCCCAGGTCTGCGCGGCCACCGGCGCGTCGGCCAGCACCCCGGCGGCGTGCAGGATGCCGCCCAGCGGCTGCGGCCGGGCGCGCAGCGCGCCGTCGAGCCGGCGGACGTCCTCCTCCCGGCCGACGTCACCCGCGTACGGGACCACCTCGACGTGCGGGCCCAGCCGCTCGCGGAGGGCGGCGAGCACCGGCCCGGGCACCCGACGGCTCATCAGCACCAGGTGCCGGGCGCCGTGCGCGGCCAGCCGCTCGGCGCTGAGCAGGCCCAGCGACCCGAACCCCCCGGTGATCAGATAGGTGCGGTCCGGCCGGACGGCCGCCGGGCCGACCGGGTCGGCCGGATCGGCCACGTCCGCCGGACCGGCCACGCACTCCGGGGCGGTGGGGCCGACCGGGTCCGCCGGGCGTGCCAGGTCAGCCGGGCCGATCGCGTCCGCCGGCCCGACCGCGTCCGCCGGGCCGGCCACGTGCCGGGAGTCCGCCGGGCCGGCCACGGCCGCCCGTACCCGGACCCGCACCCGGCCGCCGCGCGGCTCCGGCGGCTCCTTCGGCAGCGGCGCCACCGCCACCCCGCCGGGCCGGCCGTGCCCCCGCGCCGCCGGCGCCCCATCGGTGCGCGGGCCGCCCCGGCCGGGGAACACCCGGCGCACATGGCGCAGTCCCGACCGGTACGCCACCTGGTGGTCGGGGGACTCCGCCGCCCACTCGTCGAGCAGCACCGGATAGGCCGCCGCGGTCCCGTCGGGCGGCAGATCGACCAGGGTCACCCGGTAGCGGGGGCACTCGGTCCACATCACCCGGCCGAACCCCCACAGCGTGGCGGCGGCCGGCGGCCGCAGGCCGGGCCCGTCGCCGTCCACCGCCCCGCCCGGGGCGCCGTCGCCGGGCCGGTCGCCGGGCAGCCACTGGCCGCCCGCGGTGATCAGCCACAGCCGCTGGTCGTGCCCGAACGCCACCGCCTCCAGGGCGTCCCGGAGTGCCAGCAGGCCGCGGAAGTTGTCCTCGCACTCCGCCCGCAGGGTCTCCCCGGCCGACCGCCCGGGCCGCCAGAACCAGCACACGTCGGTGGGCCGCTCACGCAGCCGGGCGGCCACCTCCCGCGGCGTCGCGGCGGTCCGCACCGGGACGCCACGGTCCCGGGCCGGGCCGGCGAGCGCGGCCACCCCGGGCTCCTCGGCGCCGATCAGCAGCGCCCGGCACGGCCGCACGGTGCCCGCCGCCGGCAGCGACCGTTTCACCCAGCGCACCTGCGAGTACATCCGTTCGCGGTCCGGTGCGCCGCCGCCCGCCCGCCGCAGCCGCAGCCCCTCCAGCACGAAGACGGTGCGGTCCCCGTCGAGCAGCAGCAGGTCGACGGCCGGCGGATCGGCCGGCACCGCCCCGGCACCGGCACCGTCGTTCCCGCCCTCCGCCGGGTCGCCGGCGGGCGCGGCCGGGCGCAGCACGCTGCGCAGGGTGCCGCCGCGCGGCTTGCGCAGCAGCCGGCAGCGTCCGACCGAGACCGGCATGGCCAGGGGGGCGTCCGCACCGCCGAGCACGGCGACGGTCTGCAACGCGGCGTCGAGGATGGTCACCGGCAGGTGCCCGGTCATCGACGGGTCCCACCCGTCGAGGTCGCCGACCACCAGCGGGCCGTCGTGGGTCCTCGCCTCCCGCAGCCGCCGGAAGGCGGGGCCGTAGTCCACGCCCAGCCCGGCGAAGCCGGCGTAGAGGTCGGCCGCCGGGTGGTGGCCGCGCGGGTCGCCCGCCCGGCCCGCCAGCGCCCGCAGCTCCGCCTCGGCGGGGGAGGGCGCGTCCGCCCCGGGGGCGCCGAGGGTGCCGGTGAGGTGGCGCCGCTCGACCGGTGGCAGGCCCGGCTCCCCGCCGCCCGCCAGGCTGACCACGGTGACGTCGCCACCGCCACCGGGCCGGGTCCGTAACCGCGTCCGTACCTCCGCCCCGGTGCCCTCGGGGAGGAACAGCGGCTCGTGGAAGCGGATGCCGGTGACCGGCAGCGCGGTCTCGCCGTACACCGCGTCCTGGAGCGCCAGCAGCAGCTCCAGGTAACCGGCGCCCGGGAGGACCACCCGTCCCCGCACCGTGTGGTCGGCGAGGTACGCCGGCCGGTCGGGGGCGATCCGGGCGGCGAACTCCCGTGTGCCGCAGGCCCGTTGCCGGTCGGTGGTGACCTCCCGGCCGAGCAGCGGATGGCCGTCCGCGACGGCTCCGGCCGTGGCGGGGCCGGGCGGGGTGGCCGCCGCCCCGGACGGCAGCCAGTGGCGCCGGCGGTCGAAGGCGTAGGTGGGCAGGGTGACGTGGGGGCGGGGGCGGCCCCGGTGGTGGGCGTGCCAGTCCACCGGGACGCCGTCGGCGTAGAGCTGGGCCAGGGAGCGCCGGACGGCGCCGGCGCCGGGATCGTCCGGGTGCAGGGTGTGCAGCCACCGGTGGCCGGCCGCGTCGTCCAGGCACCGCTTGCCCAGGCCGATGAGTTCGGCGGCCGGGCCGACCTCCAGGAAGGCGTGCCGGCCGCGGGCGGCGACGGCCCGCATCCCGTCCGCGAAGAGTACCGGGCCGCGCAGGTGGCGGGCCCAGTACTCCGGGGTGGACAGCTCGGCCGGCTCCGCCACCCGCCCGGTCAGGTTGGAGACCACGGGGAACTCCGGCTCGTGGAAGGTGAGCGCGGCGACCACCTCCCGCAGTTCCTCGGCGGCCCCGGCCATCAGCGGCGAGTGGGAGGCGCAGGACACCGCCAGCCGACGGTTCCGCAGCCGCCGCGCGGTGAGCGCCCGCGCCGCCTCGGCCAGCGACGACCGGCCGCCGGAGAGCACCAGCCGCCGGTCGCCGTTGACGGCCGCCACCGACAGGTCCGGGAAGTCCTCCAGCAGCGGGGCGACCTCATCGGGCGACGCCTCCACGGCCGTCATCGCACCGGGCGGCGCGGCGTCCATCAGCCGGGCCCGGGCGGCCACCAGGGTGACCGCGTCCTCCAGCGTGAACAGCCCGGCCACGGTCGCCGCGACGATTTCCCCGAGGCTGTGCCCGGCCACGACCGCCGGGCGCACCCCCCAGGACAGCCAGAGCCGGGCGACCGCGTACTCCAGCGCGAACAGCGCCGGCTGCAGGTGCGAGATCCGGTGGAGGAGCCCGGCGTCCCCCGCCCCGCCCAGGACCAGCTCCCGGACCGACCGGCCCAGGTGCGGGGCGAAGAGCCGGTCGCAGGCGTCCAGTTCCTCCCGGAACACCGGGTACCGGTGGTACAGCGGCGCGCCCATCGCGGCGTACTGGCCGCCGCCGCCGGGGAAGAGGAACGCCACCTTCGCCGCGTCGCCGGAGGGGACCGGCCGCGGGGGCCGGGACAGCCCCCGCTCCAGCAGCCCGGCCAGTTCGGCGTGGTCGTGGACCACCCCGGCCAGCCGCAGTCCGAAGTGCGCGCGGGCCACGTTGGTGGCGTGGCACAGCTGCCCGAGGGGGATGCCGGGACGGTCCCGCAGCAGCCGCTGGTAGCGCCGGATCAGCCCCTGGAGCGCGGGCCCGGTCTTCGCCGACAGCGTGAACACATGGCCGCCGTCCGCCGCGGGGGCCGGACCGGTCCCGCAGGCCGGGTCCGGCACGGTCCCGGGGGCCGCGGCCGGTACGGCCCCCGCGCCGGGCGGGGACGGCGCGGACGCCCGACCGCTCCCGGGTGTCCGGCCCGCCCCGGGCGTCCGGCCCGGTACGGCCCCGGACGGTCCGGCCGGTACGGTCCCGGGGCCCCGGTCGGGAACAGGGCCCCGGTCGGGAGCAGGGCCCCGGTCGGGAGCAGCGGCGCGGTCCGGAACGGCCCCGGAGGCCGGGGCCGCGGCCGGTGCGGGCGCCTGTTCCAGGACCACCGAGGCGATGGTGCCGGTCAGCCCGAAGGAGTTGACCAGCGCCCGCCGGGTCCCGCCGGGCCACGGCCGCGCTTGCACCGGCACGGTGACCGGCGCGGTCTCCCACGGGATGCGGCTGGAGGGCGTGGTGAAGTGCAGATGCGGGAAGATCGTCGCCTCGCGCAGCTGGAGCACCGTTCTGACCACGCCGGCGACGCCCGCCGCCGGCTCCAGATGGCCGATGCCGGTCTTCAGCGAACCGATGGTCACCGGGCGGGCGGGGCTGTGCGACCCGCCGAACACGGCACTGATCGCCCCCACCTCGATCGGGTCGCCCAGCGGCGTCCCGGTGCCGTGCGCCTCGACGTACGAGATGTCGTGCGGACGCAGCCCGGCGGACGCCAGCGCGGCGCGCATCAGCTCCTCCTGCGCCGCGCCGCTGGGCACCATGAGCGAGCCGCTCGCCCCGTCGGAGCCCACGGCCGAGCCGCGGACCAGCGCGTGGACCCGGTCGCCGGCCCGCTGCGCGTCGGACAGCCGCTTGAGCACCAGCACCGCGCCGCCCTCGGCGCGGCAGTAGCCGTCCGCCGTCTCGTCGAAGGTCTTGCACCGCCCGTCCGGGGCGAGCATGTGCGACCGCTCGGCCAGCAGGTACGGGCGGCGGCCGATGAGGGCGTTGACCCCGCCGGCCAGCGCGATGTCGGTCTCCCCGGCGCGCAGTGCCTGTACCGCCAGGTGCACGGCCACCAGCGACCCGGAACAGGCGGTGTCCACCGTGACGGACGGACCGCGCCAGCCGAGGAAGTACGACAGCCGGCCGGAGACCGCGCTCAGCGCGCCCCCGGTGGGCATGTAGCTGTTCAGTTCCTCGTCGGGGCAGGCGGCCATCTCCGCGGCGTAGTCGGCGTTGCTGGCGGCCATGTAGACGCCGCCCCGGCCGTGGCGCAGGGTGCCGGGGTCGATCCCGGCGTCCTCCAGCGCCTCCCAGCCCACCTCCAGGGCGAGGCGCTGCTGGGGGTCCACATAGTCGGCCTCCTTCGGCGAGATGTTGAAGAACCGCGCGTCGAACCGGTCGTGGTGGTCCAGGAACCCGCCCCGGGCGCAGCGGACGGCGGCGGCGCCGGGCCGGTCCCCGGCCGCCCACCGGCCCGCGGGCGGCGGTCCCAGGGCGGACCGCCCGGCGCGCAGGAACCCGGCGAACCCGTCCGGGGTGTCGTTGCCGCCGGGCAGCCGCAGGCCGATGCCGACGACGGCGACCGGTTCGGCCGCGGGGCCGTGGGGTGCGGGCCGGTCGCCGTCCGCCGCGGCGTCCCGCGGCCGGGGCTCGATACCTGACATGACTCCTGCTCGCTGGTGCGGACGGGGGGCTCCGGAACGGGTCAGCGCGGGGACGGCGGACCCTTCCGGACGGCGATGCGCACCTCACCGCGGCAGGCGGGCGTCTCCTCCTCGCCGAAGCGGCAGAGCGTCCTGAGGAGGACCAGCGGGCCGTTGCCGCCGTCCCGCTCGGTGACGCCGACCAGGTCCAGCTGCCCCCAGAACCGGCGGCCGCGCATCCGGCGGCGGAAGGTGCTGCGGAAGTCCACGATGAACATGTCGGGCAGCTGCCGGGCCCAGAAATCGTCCATGGACCAGGTGTCGAACGGCCGGACGGCCTTCTCCCGCACCGACTTCGCGAGGAGGAAATAGATCATCTGGTTGTAGCAGAGGTTGAACTCCACCGCGTTGAAGTGCCCGGTGTCGTCGATGTACCAGGACCGGGGGATGTGGAACTCCCCGCACACCCCGGCCGTCCCGCCGTCCCGCGGCTGTCCGGCGACCGTGACCGCGGCGGAGCGCAGGTAGCGGCACTCGGGCCGGTAGACCCGCAGCACCCGGGCGAGCAGGTCCGGGTCGTCGCCGAACGTGACGGTCCCCGGGGCGGGCGTTCCGACGGTCACCGGGCCCCCTCAGCGCCCGGCCGGCCGGCCGATGCCGGGGTAGAACTCGTACTCGTCGTGCACGGTGACCCGGAAGGACACCGCCGGCTCGGGGGTGGCCGTGTGCCGGGCGCGGTGCACCAGACTGCGGTTGTCCCAGATCAGCAGGTCGCCCCGGTCGAAGGTCTGCAGGTGGATGTTCTCGTGGGTGAAGGTCCCGTCCGACTGGCCGCAGGCGTCGAGGAGTTCGCGGAGCAGCCCGTCGCGCAGCGGGTTGCCGCCGGCGTCCTGGAGACCGCAGGTGACGGCCTCGCTGACGTAGAGGACCCGCTCACCGGTGACCGGGTGGGCGAAGACCGTGGGATGGGCGCACGCCGGGGTCACCTCCTCGATCTCCGCCAGGACCTCGCAGACCGGCCGGTAGACGTCGCTGGGCCGGATCTTGAAGTACCGCCGCACGCTGTTCAGGCCGAACGTGCCGGCGATCTCCGCCTTCAGCGCGTCGGGGAGCTTCCGGTACGCCGCGCCCATGTCGATGAAGTAGGTGCCGCGGTCCCGCTCCGGGACCACCTGGGGCCAGACCAGCGTCAGACCGAACGGGCGCGGCATGAACGCGTAGTCGTGGTGCCAGAACGTCCCCGTCCGCGGCACGCCGAGCTGCGCGCCGTCCCCCTCCCGGCGGGCCCCCCGGTGGGAGGAGACGAAGATCTCCGGGTGCTCGGGGTGGTGGTACATCGGCTGGTAGTACGTCTCCACCTCGCCGAGCCGCCGGCCGAGGGCGACGAACCCGGCCGGCGTCAGCCGCTGGTCGCGCAGCACCACGATCTTGTGCCGGTAGACCTGCTCCTTGAGCTCCCGGAGCCGGTCCGCCGGGGCGCCCAGGACGTCGAACCCCTCGATCGTCAGACCCATGCCGGAGCCGGTGCGCGGGATGGTGCTCATGGTGTCCCCTACGTCGTGACGGATGCTGTGGAGCCGGGCCCGGTGCCGGACGCCGCGGACCCCCGCGCCGGGCGCCGGGGCGCCGGGCCCCGGTAGGTGTGCCGCGGTGTCCCGCCGCGCGCCGGGTGCCGGGGTCCGGCCGGGGACCGGCGCGTCCGGCCGCGTGCCGGCCGCCGTGTCGGGGGCAGTGCCGGGGTCCGGGGTGCCGGCGGTACGAAGCGGTCATTCGGCCACGCGGGTGCGGTGGCTCCAGCGGAACACCCGCAGCCGGTGGCCGGACCGCACCTCCCAGTCCGCGGTGGGCAGGTAGTGGTCGTAGTGGCTGCCCTTGCAGAGCTTCAGCACCTGTTCGGTGTCCGGCACGGTCACGACGCTCTCGGCGTCCGCCGGTTCGTTCACCGGGCCGCCGCGGAGGATCACGTTCCCCGGTGCCGCGGCCGTGGCCGGGTCGGTGCCGGAGGTCTGTGCGGGGTCGTTCTGGCAGGTGTCCATGGGGGTACGCCTTTCGTCAGCATCCGGGAGCCGCCGTCCGTCCGGCGGCCCGGGGGGTCGGATCTACCGGTACCGCCGCGTACTCCTGGAGTCCGGCGGCGACGCGGTCCATCACCTCGGTTGCCCGGGGCACCAGGTAGAAGTGACCGCCGTCGAAGAACTGGAGGTCGAAGCGCCCGGTGGTGTGCCGCTGCCACACCCGCGCCTCCTCCGCGGTCACCCGCGGGTCCCGGTCGCCGATCAGGGCGAGGACCGGGCAGTCCACCGTGGCGTCGGGGGCGCAGCGGTAGGTCTCGATGGCCTGGTAGTCACCGCGCAGGGCGGGCAGCACCATCCGGAGCAGGTCATCGTCCTGGAGGATCACCGAATCGGTGCCGTTGAGCGCCCGCAGCTCGGCGAGGATGGCCTCGTCGCCGTCCCGGTGCAAGGACTCCCGCCGTACGGTGGACGGCCCGCGCCTGCCGGAGGCGAACAGCGCCACCGGCGCCCGGCCGGTACGCCGCTGGAGTTCCCGCACGGTCTCGAAGGCCACCACGGCGCCCATGCTGTGCCCGAAGAAGGCCACCGGCCCAGCGGCGACGGCCGGTTCCAGGACCGGCGCGATCCGCCGGGCCAGTTCGCGGATGTCCCGGACCACCGGTTCGGACCTGCGGTCCTGGCGCCCGGGGTACTGCACGGCGAGCACCTCGGCCTGGGGCGGGAAGGACCGGGCCATCGGGCCGTAGAAGCTGGCCGAGCCACCCGCGTGCGGAAAGCAGACCAGCCGCACCGCGGCCCCACCGGGCGGGCGGAAGCCGCGGATCCACAGTGCCTCGTCGTCCCGCGTGGCCATCGCCACCCCCGCTTTCCGTGTGGGTGCCCGGCCGGCCGGCCGGTTCTTACGTCCGGCGCTTCCGCGCCGCTGCCCCCGGCCGTCCCGCTCCGCACCGCGCGCCGCGCACCCGGCGGGCCCGGGCGGCGCGGCGCAGGCGCCGGCGGAACGGGCCCGGGCCGGCCGGAGCCGTTCCGGGCTTCCGGTCGGATTCCCGCCGGAACGCCTACCGTTCGGGCGACAGCGTGCCCCTCCCGGCCCCCCGGCATGCGGCCCTGCACACCATCGGATGACGCGTTGATATTTACACCTGAGCGCCGGTGGAACCTCCCTCGCGGCACACCGGAATCCCCCCTGACCACCGCTGGGCTCGCCGCGCCCGGGACCGACGGACGGTGCCGGGCCGCGCCCCGCCGTGGTAGGGCCGCGGGGCCTGCACACCGCGGGCCGGGCGGGGGTACGGACGCCCGGCCCGGCACCCGGGTCCCGGGCCCGCCGGCCGGAGACCGGCCCCCGGCGGTGCGGTGCCGCCCTCCGGCGATCCGCCGGGCCGGTGCGGACCGCCGGGCCTGCCGCCGCCACACCCGCGGTCCGCGGGCCGGGCACCCCGCGGTCCGCCACCGACGCCGTGGGGTCCGCCGCCAGCCATCGCGGGTCCGCTTCCGGTCACCCGTCCCCGGCCGCTTCCGCCCGGCGGACCGCCCGTGGGGTGCCCGTGGGGCGGCCGGCCCGCCGGGACGGCCCGCGCTCTCCGCCGGTCGCCGGGCCGCCCCACGCCCCCGGTTCCGCACGCCCCCGGTTCCGCACGCCCCTGGTCCCGCATGACCGTACGAGGGAGGCGTGGTTGTTCGGTGACCACCCATGGGAGATCATCTGCCCATGGGGATCAAGGGGGGTGGATCCGGGACCTCGACCTGCCCGCGTCCGCCGTCGTACCCGGTACGGCGGGACGGGCCGGCGCGCCACGTCCCGGCGGGCGGAGCGGCGGCACACCGTGCGCGCCCGGCACGACCGGCGCCGCCCGGCGGGGCGCGCCGGGCCGTCCGGCGGCCGGCGACCGCCGTGCCCCGCACCGGAGACCGCCGGGGGCCGCGACCGGGCGGACCCGCCGGCACCGCCACGCGCGGCTGACCCCTCCCCGCCACCCGGCCCTTCCCTCCACCTCCACCCCTCGTCCTCTCCCTCCTCCGAACCTTCTCCCTCCTCCTGGCGACGATGACGACTCCGAGGCTCGGCGCATCCCGTGTACGCAGCGGAACCGATCACAGAAGGGGAAACCGACCATGGCGACTTCACCGGACCACGCGGTGGTGCTCGGAGCCGGGATGAGCGGGCTGTTCACCGCCCGGGTGCTCGCGCAGCACTTCCGGCGGGTGACGGTGGTGGAGCGCGACGCGACGCCCACCGACGACGGTCCGCGGCGCGGCATCCCGCAGGGACACCACCCGCACGGGCTGCTGCTCAAGGCGTCCGACTTATTCGACTCGCTCTTCCCCGGCATCATCGCCGAGTGTGCCGAGCACGGCGCGGTACGGGCGAACGTCCTCACCCAGCACCGGGTGTACATCTACGGCCATGAACTCCGGCAGACCGAGATCGGCAGGGAGACGGTGCTCCTCAGCCGCCCGCTGCTGGAGCACCGCGTCGCCGAGCGGGTGCGGGCGCTGCCGAACGTCACGGTGCGGCGCGGCTGGGAGGCGGTGGGCCTGCTCACCACCGGCGGCTACCGGGTGACCGGGGTGACCGTCGGCCGCAGCGGGTCGGGGGAGCGGGAGGACCTCGCCGCGGACCTCGTGGTGGACGCGACGGGGCGCTCCGGCCGGGCACGGGCGTGGCTGCGGACGCTCGGCTACCCGGAGCCGGCCGAGCAGCGCGTGCCGGTCGGCATCAGCTACGCCACCCGCCTGTACGAACTGCCGCCGGACGTCCTCGGCAACGACCGGCTGGTCAGCGTCAGCCCGCAGCCGGCCCATCCACGGGGGATCGCCTTCGTGTCCCGGGAGAACCACCGGTGGTCGCTCTCCCTCTACGGCTACGGCGATCACCGCCCGACCGCCGATCCGGACGAGTTCGCCGCCGGGATCGCGGAACTGGCGCCGGAGTACGTGCTCAAGGCGCTGGCCCGGGGCACCGCCGTCAGCGACATCCAGGTGATGCAGTACCCGGCCGGGATCCGCCGCCGCTACGACCGCCTGGACCGCTTCCCGGAGGGCTTCCTGGTCACCGGCGACGCCCTGTGCAGCGTCAACCCGGTGTACGGCTCGGGGATGACCATCGCCGCCGCCCAGGCCCGGGAGCTGGGCCGGCAACTGCGCGGCGGGACCCACGGGCTGTGGCGCCGCTACTTCCGGGCGGCGGCCCGGATCACCGCGCCGGCCTGGCAGTTCGCCGTCATGGGCGACGCCCCGCTGGCCGGCACCTCGCGGCTGCGCCAGCCCGGGGTCGTGCTGGGGTCCGCGTACATGCGCCGGATGGCACGCGCCGCCGAGACGGACCAGGAGGCCGCGGGCGCCCTGATGCGGGTGGTCGGCATGGACCGTTCCCCCGCCCACCTCTTCCGCCCCCGCCTGCTGGCCAGCGCCCTCCGCGGCGGCCGGCCCCGGGGGTAGCTCCGTCCGGCCCTCCCCGGGAACGCGGGGATGCGTTCCCGGGGGCTCAGGCCCCTTCCAGGTAGGCGACGGCACCCGTCGCCCGCGCGGTGCTGATGGCGTCGAGGCGTGCGAAGCCGTCCGGCCGCATCTGCCCCCGCCATCCCTCGACCGTGGCCACCCGCCACTCGGTGTGCTCGTCGGTGAGCCGCACCCGGGCCAGCTGGACGTCGGTGAGTTCACCGCCGTCGAAGATGAAACCGATGTGGTTGACCGGCCAGCGCGTCCGCCGCGGGAGGAAGTGGACGCCGAGCAGACGCCGCGGCCCCCGGAAGTCGATGCCGGTCTCCTCCAGGCACTCGCGCCGGGCACCCTCCCACGGCGTCTCGCCGTGCTCCAGGTTGCCGCCCGGCCACTGCCAGACCTCCGCCTCGTCGCGGGAGCGCAGCTGGAACGGACGGCCGGCGGTATCGGTGAAGTAGAGGCAGGCGTAGGACGTGGCCCGGGCGATGGTCTCGATGTACTCCTCCGGCGGAAGCCACCTGTCCGTCATATCCGTCTCCCTCCGGCAGCGGCCCGGCCGTCGCCCGCGGTGGTCACGGTCCCGCTCAGCGGTGCCCGGTCGAGGACAGCGCCGTCAGGAGTCTTCCCGCGACCCCGGTACGGACAACCACGTCCCCGGCGAAGCCGTCCCACCTGGCCGGCGGAAAGAGCGAGGGCCGCTACCCCGCTTCGGGGGTAACGGCCCTCGCCGACGTTCCTCAGGCCGGGCTACCGGCCGGGACCGCGGGGATGCCTCTCCGCAGGTCACGGCCTGTTTTAGGGCTTTTTGCCCAGGTTACCCGGCCTCGCTCATCAGAGGTCGAAGTACAGCTCGAACTCGTGCGGGTGCGGGCGGAGCTGGATCGGGGCGATCTCGTTGGTGCGCTTGTACTCGATCCAGGTCTCGATCAGGTCGGAGGTGAAGACCCCGCCGGCCTGCAGGTACTCGTTGTCCTCCTCCAGCGCGTCGAGCACCGCGGAGAGGTTGGTCGGGACCTGGGCGACGCCCGCGTGCTCCTCGGGGGCCAGCTCGTAGAGGTCCTTGTCGATCGGCTCGGCCGGCTCGATCTTGTTCTTGACGCCGTCCAGGCCCGCCAGGAGGAGGGCGGAGAAGGCCAGGTACGGGTTGGAGGAGGGGTCCGGGGCGCGGAACTCGACGCGCTTGGCCTTGGGGTTGGAGCCCGTGATCGGGATGCGCATCGCGGCGGAGCGGTTGCGCTGCGAGTAGACCAGGTTCACCGGGGCCTCGAAGCCGGGCACCAGGCGGTGGTAGGAGTTCACCGTCGGGTTGGTGAAGGCCAGCAGCGACGGCGCGTGCTTGAGGATGCCGCCGATGTAGTACCGGGCGATGTCCGACAGGCCCGCGTACCCCTGCTCGTCGTAGAACAGCGGCTGGCCACCGGACCACAGGGACTGGTGGACGTGCATGCCCGAACCGTTGTCACCGAAGATCGGCTTCGGCATGAAGGTCGCGGTCTTGCCGTTGCGCCAGGCGACGTTCTTCACGATGTACTTGAAGAGCATCAGGTCGTCGGCGGCGGCGAGCAGCGTGTTGAACTTGTAGTTGATCTCCGCCTGGCCGGCGGTGCCCACCTCGTGGTGCAGGCGCTCGACCTGGAGGCCGGCCTTGTCCAGCTCCAGGGAGATCTCGGCGCGCAGGTCGGCGAAGTGGTCCACCGGCGGCACCGGGAAGTAGCCGCCCTTGTAGCGGACCTTGTAGCCGCGGTTGTCCTCCAGCGCGCCGGTGTTCCAGGCGCCCGCCTCGGAGTCGATGTGGTAGAACGCCTCGTTCGCCTTGGTCTCGAACCGCACGCTGTCGAAGACGTAGAACTCGGCCTCCGGACCGAAGTACGCGGTGTCCGCGATGCCGGTCGAGGCGAGGTAGGCCTCGGCCTTCTTGGCGATGTTCCGCGGGTCACGGCTGTACTGCTCGCCGGTGATCGGGTCGTGGATGAAGAAGTTGATGTTGAGCGTCTTGTCCCGGCGGAACGGGTCCACACGCGCCGTGGTCAGGTCCGCGCGCAGCGCCATGTCGGACTCGTGGATGGCCTGGAAGCCACGGATGGACGAGCCGTCGAACGCCAGCTCCTCGTTCGGGTCGAACGCCTCCGCGGGGATCGTGAAGTGCTGCATGACGCCGGGAAGGTCGCAGAAGCGGACGTCAACGAACTTGACATCCTCGTCCGAGATGAACTTCCGAGCATCGTCGGCGTTCTGGAACATCCAACTCCTCCTAGCCCGGCCGCGGGGGACGGGGTTGCTTCGGTGGCGCGGTCCGTGTGCGGTGGCGCGCTGGCCCCGACCCTAGGTAACCGGGATTTCCCGGGCATGACCCATCTGTTTCACCCAGGTTAACCGGGTTGCGGGGGAGACGTAGGGGACCGGTGGGGTGCGTGGTGTTCACGTCAGGGCCCGCGCCGTACCGCGGGGAGGCCCTGTCCGGGCGGGACCCCGCGCTGCGGGGTGGCCCGCGGCGGGGTCGGGCGGCGGTGGTGCGGGGGGAGGCACCGGCAGCGGGGTGTGCGGAGGTCCGTCGGGGGCGGGGCGGATGCCGGGGCCCAGGCGGCGCGGACTGCCGGGTCCGGGGCGGTGCGGCGGTCGGGGCCGGTCGCGCGGCCCCCGGCGGCTGGGGAGTACCGGCCGCCGCAGTACCGTGGTCGGGTGGACAACAGGCAAGCAATCGGATCCTGGCTCTCCGGGCCGCGGGCAGCGGCCGAGGAGATGGGCGTCGACTTCGGCTACCGCGGCCAGCAGCTGGGACTGCCCGAGGAGGGTCCGGGGGCGATCGCACCGTCCGGACGGCGCATCGGTGCGCTGTTCATCGACTGGGCGCTGTGCATGCTCATCGCGTACGGGCTGTTCTCCGGCGGCGACGCGCAGCGGGCCGGCAACTGGGCGGTGGGCGTCTTCTTCGTGCTCAGCGTGCTGACCCTGGGCACCCTCGGGTCCACCCCGGGCAAGATGGTGTTCCGGCTGCGGGTCATCGGGGCCCGGGGCGAGCGGCTCTCGCTGCCGCGGGTGATGCTCCGCTCGGTGCTCCTGGTGCTGATCATCCCGGCGGTGATCTGGGACCGTGACGGCCGGGGGCTGCACGACCGGCTGTCCGGGGCGGTCCAGGTCCGTCTCTGACCCCACCTGGCCGGAGCCGGCCCGCCCGGGTCCGCGCCGTCCGTCCGGCGACCGCCGTTGACCGGCCGACATCCGCCGTTGACCGTCCGGCATCCGCCATTGGCCGGCCGGCATCCGCCGTTGGCCGGCCGGCGACCGGTGGCGACCGGCCCGCGTCCGGTTCGGGCCCGTCGTGTTGGCTCTGACGCATGCGCGTACGGACGGACATCACGCGTGAGTGTCGCCGCGGGCATGCCGGAGGTACACCCTCGCGCGCCCGGCCGGGGCCCGGGGAGCCGTGCCGGGCTCCGGCCGCCCGCGGCCCCTCGTCGGCCGGACCTCGGGCCCTGCCCCCGGGTCCGGAGGACGGGCCCACACAGCCCCCGGGCCGGCCCGCAGCGCCTCCGGGCGGCCCCCCGGGCCGGTGGCGCTGCGCCTCCGGGCGGCCCCCGGTCCTGGTCGCCCCCGGTCCGCCCCTCCGGCAAACCCAGGTCGCGGTGGGCACCCGGGCACCGGCGCCGCGCATCCTGTTCCCACGGCCTCCCCGGACATGACGGAGGGCGGCCGAACGATTCCGTTCGGCCGCCCTCCGTCATGTCCGTCCGCCGGGCAGGCGCGGGGTCAGCGCCCCTTCGGCATGCGCATGCCCTTCGGCAGCGGTCCCTTCGGGATCGGCATGTTCTTCATCAGGTCGCCCAGCGCCCGCAGCCGGTCGTTGACCACGGTGACCTGGGCACCGGGGAGCACGCGCGGCAGCTTCAGCAGGGTGGTGCGCAGCTTCTTGATCGGCACCTGGCCCTCTTCGGTGCCGACGATGATGTCGTGCACCGGCACATCGCCGACGATCCGGGCCATGCGCTTCTTCTCCGCCGCCAGCAGGCTCCTGAGGCGGTTCGGGTTGCCCTCGGCGACCAGCACGATGCCGGCCTTGCCGACCGCGCGGTGGACCACGTCCTGGTTGCGGTTCATGGCGACCGCCGGGGTGACCGTCCAGCCGCGGCCCACGTTGTCCAGCACCGCGGCGGCGGCACCCGGCTGGCCCTCCAGCTGCCCGAAGGCGGCCCGCTCGGCGCGCCGGCCGAAGATGATCGCCATCGCCAGGAAGGCGAGGACGAAACCGAGGATGCCCAGGTAGATCGGATGGTCGATCCAGAAACCGAAGGCGAGGAAGGCGCCGAAGACGACGATGCCCACAGCCGCGACGACCAGGCCGACCTTCGAGTCGACCCGCTTGGTCATCTTGTAGGTCAGGGCGATCTGCTTGAGCCGCCCGGGGTTCTCGGAAGAAGTTGCCTGCCTCGCCATGTACAGAAGTTTACGTGGCCCGCGCCGCCCGGGCGGACACGGCCTCCAGCACGTGCTGGGCCTCCTGCCGGTCCTGGGCGCGGCGGCGGTCCTCCAGTACGGCGGACCACGCGTTGCGGCGGGCGGTGCGCTGCCCGCCGCCGAGCAGCAGGCCTTCCAGCGCGCGCAGCGCGGTGGTCACGGACGGTGGTCGGACGGGCGCGGCCTGCATGGCGGGGTCCCCCTCGTGGGCGGCGGGAAAGGGTGCGCGCGGGGTTGGACCGGGCGCGCGGTGTTCCTCAATCGTTACCCAAAGGTGTTACCACTGCGTGACCGACCGGTCAAACGCTGATGAAACGTCACACCGGCCCGGATACCACCCGCCACCTGCGGAAGTATCCGGGCCGGACCTCGGGGGTGTGCTGGTCTTCACACCACCGGGGGCGTGAGGGTCGTCACTGTGCGCTGAGCGCCGCGGCGGCGTTCCGCTGCTCGATCGCCTGCTGGTACAGACGTCCGGCGCGGTAGGAGGAGCGGACCAGCGGACCGGACATCACGCCCGCGTAGCCGATCTCCTCGGCCTCCTCCTTCAGCTCCACGAACTCCTGCGGCTTGACCCAGCGCTCGATGGGGTGGTGCCGCACCGACGGGCGCAGGTACTGGGTGATGGTGATCAGCTCGCAGCCCGCGTCGTACAGGTCCTGCAGCGCCTGGCTGATCTCCGCACGCTCCTCGCCCATGCCCAGGATCAGGTTGGACTTGGTCACCAGGCCGGCCTCGCGGGCCCGGGTGATGACCTCCAGCGACCGCTCGTAGCGGAAGCCGGGACGGATGCGCTTGAAAATCCGCGGGACGGTCTCCACGTTGTGCGCCAGCACCTCGGGGCGGGAGGAGAAGACCTCCGCCAGCTGCTCGGGCACCGCGTTGAAGTCGGGGATCAGCAGCTCCACGCCGGTGCCGGGCATCAGCGCGTGGATCTGCCGGACGGTCTCGGCGTACAGCCAGGCGCCGCCGTCCTCCAGGTCGTCGCGGGCGACGCCGGTGATGGTGGCGTACTTCAGCTCCATCTGCCGGACCGACTCGGCGACCCGGCGCGGCTCGTCCCGGTCCAGCGCCTGCGGCTTGCCGGTGTCGATCTGGCAGAAGTCACAGCGCCGGGTGCACTGGTCGCCGCCGATGAGGAAGGTCGCCTCGCGGTCCTCCCAGCATTCGTAGATGTTCGGACAGCCCGCCTCCTGGCACACCGTGTGCAGGCCCTCGCGCTTCACCAGGCCGTGCAGCTCGGTGTACTCGGGGCCCATCTTCGCCCGGGTCTTGATCCACTCCGGCTTGCGCTCGATGGGGGTCTGGCTGTTCCGGACCTCCAGGCGCAGCATCTTGCGTCCGTCGGGTGCGACAGCGGCCACGTCCGGCTCCTATGACTTCGATTCCTCGGCGCACACCAGAGTACGCCCATGGTTCATACGCTTATACGCCCTGGCCAACCGCGGGCCCGGCGGGCGCATTCCCCCGGCCGTACCGCGCCGGTGCGCGACGGCGCCGCGCTCCCCCCTCCCGGCCGCCCGGGCCGGGGCCGCCCGCTCAGACGGCCCGGGGCAGCGGCACGGACGACTCCAGGACCTCCCGGAGGTGCTTCTCCACCACCGGGGTGACCTCCCCGACCGTCACCTCGCGCCCCAGCTCGGCGGAGAGCGAGGTCACCCCGGCGTCGCGGATGCCGCACGGCACGATCCGGTCGAACCAGGTGTTGTCCGGGTTGCAGTTGAGGGAGAAGCCGTGCATGGACACGCCCTTGGCGATCCGCACCCCGATCGCCGCCAGCTTGCGGTCCTCACCGCGCTGGCCGGCGTTGGACGGCGCGTACTCCGGACCGTTCAGCCGGGGGTCGAACTCTCCCTCCTCGCCCGCCTTCGGCGAGGAGGGGCCCACGTCGTGGAGGCGCGGGTCGAAGTCCAGCTCCAGACCGCCGACGGCCGGCCGCCGGTCCTCCGGGTCGCCCAGCACCCACACCCCACTGCGGCCCTCCACCCGGGTGGCGGCCACGCCGAAGTCGGCGCAGGTGCGCAGCAGCGCCTCCTCCAGCCGCCGCACGTGCGCGATCACGTCGACCGGACGGGGCAGCTTGAGGATCGGGTAGCCGACGAGCTGGCCGGGGCCGTGCCAGGTGATCTTCCCGCCGCGGTCGACGTCCACCACCGGGGTGCCGTCCAGCGGGCGCTCGCTGTCCTCCGTGCGCCGCCCGGCCGTGTACACCGGGGGGTGCTCCAGCAGCAGGCAGGTGTCCGGGATCTCGTCCGCGAAGCGGGCCGCGTGCACCCGGCGCTGCTCCTGCCACGCCTCGGTGTACTCGACGGCCTCCGCCCCGAAGCCCAGGTGGACGAAGCGCAGCCCGTCCGCCCCTTCGGTCGGCTGGGGATTCCCCATGTCAGCTCCTCTTGAGAACCTCGTACGTCCCGCGTCCGACGCGGGCCGCCGCCCCGGGGGCCCGGTGGGGGCCGGGACGATCGATCGCGCCAGAGCCACTGTACGACCGCGGTACGGGCCGGTGGCAGCCGCCCGGTGGTCCGGCGACGGGCCGCGGGACGCGGGGCGCGGGACACGGTGCGGCGGTCGGGCGGCGGTCCGGGGGACGTGCCGGGGCCGGACGGTGGTCCGGGGACGTGCGCGGCGACATGTGGGGCCGGTGGCGGGCGGTGGATGGGGGTACGTCCGGCCGGCGGGTCCGGTGCGGGCGGTGCGGATGGTGCGGCGGGCGGCGGGCCCGGTGCGGGCGATGCGGCCGGTGCCGCCGGCGGGCCGGTACGGCCCGTGCGGCGCTCGTACGTCCTTCCCCGATCCGGCTGTGTCCGTCGTCACGGGTGATCCCGCGCCCAGTGGCCCCGCGTGGGCCCCTGCGTCCGGCGGGCCCCCGTGACCCGGGCGACCCGTGGGCCGGCCGTCCGGTGCCGTCCCGCACGGTCCCTGCTGCCTCCTCGCCTTCTCGCCTCCCCGCCGTCCCCGGCGTCCCCGCGGCCTCTCCCGGGCCCTGCCGTCCCACGCGTCCCGGCTCCTCCCCGCGGCCGTTCCCGCCCGGCCGGGAGGGGCCGGGACGCCCGCGCCGCGGCCGGTCGGCGGCTCCGTCGCCGCACCGTCCAGGCTCGACCCCCTGCTCACACGATCGGATGAATGCGGGTCGCAGGGGGCGAAGGAGGCCGTGCGGACCGCTACATTCGCGCCGTTCCACAGAGCGATCAGGGAGACCGGCAGGCTGATGACGGAACGACCCCCACAGCGCACCGCCAACCGTCAGCTCGCCGCGCTCATCGCCGAGGCGGGCTTCTCCAACGCCGGGCTCGCCCGGCGGGTCGACCAGCTCGGCCTGGAGCACGGCCTGGACCTGCGGTACGACAAGACCTCCGTGACCCGCTGGCTGCGCGGACAGCAGCCGCGGGGCACCACGCCCGCGCTCATCGCCGAGGTGTTCACCCGCAGACTCGGGCGGCGGCTGTCCGCCCAGGACCTGGGCCTGGACGCGTGTGCCCCGGTCTACGCCGGGCTGGAGTTCGCCGCCACCCCGGAGGAGGCGGTGGACATCGTCAGCGCGTTGTGGCGGAAGGATTCCGGCAACCACGCGGAGCTGCGGAAGATCGCGTTCACTCCGGCCGGACTGGTGGTGCCCAGCCGCGACTGGCTGATCGGCCGCCCGGACGACCGGGTGGCCCGGGGCGAGCCGGCCCCCCGCACCGCCCCGCCGGGCGACGGGGCAGCGGCCGGGCAGCGGGGTGCCGCGGTGCCCCAGCCGACGGCCGGCCGGGTGCCCCAGCAGGGCCGGCCGGGGGTGCCCCGCCAGCGCCAGGCGGTCACCGAGTGCGGGCCCGGGTACCGGGTGACGGCCGGGGACATCGCGGCCCTCCGCTCGGTCGGCGAACTCTTCCGCACCCTGGACGACGCCTACGGCGGCGGGCACGCCCGGCAGGCGCTGGTCCGCTACCTGGAGCACGAGGGCGAGCCGATGCTGCGGGGCAGCTACGGCGAGGCGATCGGCCGGCGGCTGTTCGCGGCCGTCGCCGACCTCACCCGGCTGGCCGGCTGGACCTCGTACGACATCGCCGCGCACGGCCTGGCCCAGCGGTACTTCGTCCAGGCCCTGCGGCTGGCGCAGGCGGCCGGCGACCGGGCGTACGGGTCGTACGTGCTGGTCACCATGAGCCGGCAGGCGGTGTACCTGGGGCACGGGCGGGAGGCGGTGCAGCTGGCCCGGGTGGCCCAGCAGGGCGTGGGCAGCGGCGCGCCGCCGGTCGTCCAGTCGCTGCTGCACGCCTCCGAGGCGCGCGGCCACGCCGTCCTCGGCGACCTGCGGGCCTGCACCGCCTCGCTGACCCGGGCCGAGCGCGCGCTGGAGACCGCCCGGCCCAGGGACGAGGTGCCGTACTGGGCCCGCTTCTACGACGAGGCCCAGCTGGCCGACGAGTTCGCCCACTGCTACCGGGACCTCCAGCAGTACCGGGCGGCGGCCCAGCACGCGGAGCGCTCCCTCCAGCTGCGCGCCCCGGGGCAGGCCCGCGGCCGGCTGTTCTGCCGGGTGGTGCTGGCCACCGCGCGGCTGGGCCTGGGCGAGCTGGAACAGGCGTGCGCGCTGGGTGCCGAGGCGGCGCAGGCGGCCTCCGAGATGCGTTCGGCCCGTGCGGTGGAGTACGTACGCGACTTCGAGCGGCGGCTGGAACCGTACCGGGACGCGGCGGCGGTGCGCGGCTACCGGGAGCGGGTCGCGGCCATCGGCTGACGCCCCCGCGCCCGGCCCGCGGCCATCGACTGACCCGCCCGACCGGCCGGCCCCGCCGACCGGCCGGGCGGCCCGGACGGTACCGGAGCCGCCCGGCCGGGTGCCGGTACGGACCGCCCGGCGGTCAGGCCGCCGAGGAGACCACGGGGGCCTCGGCGACCGGGGCCATGCCGAAGTCGCGGAGCACCGCGCGCGCGGCCCGGCGCCCGGAGTGCAGGGCGCCCTGCACGGTGCTGGTGTCCCGGTGGTCACCGCAGACGTAGAGGCCGCTGAGTAATCGCACCGGACGGCGCAGATCGTGCGGGGCGGGCATGGCCGGCACCGCGTACGGGTCGTGGTGCGCGGCCAGCAGCTGCCAGCCCGAGGTGGAGGTGGCGTAGATCCGGGCGAGCTGGTGGCGGGCGGCCCGGTCCAGTTCGGCGACCGGCAGCCCGGCGGCGGCCCCCAGCACCGTCGAGGTGATCAGCGTGCGGCCGGGCGGGGTGCGTGACGGGTCGACCTCGCTGGCGACCGTGGTGTGGGCGACCGGGCCCCGGCCGTCGGCGGCCAGGACCAACGCGGCCTCCCGCAGCGGCGGGGCGTCGGCGGTGTGGTGCAGCACGGTGACCGGGTGGAAGCCGGGCAGCCGCAACCCCGGCAGCAGCTCCGCCGCGGCCCGGGCCCCGGTGGCCACCAACACCGACCGGCAGCCGAACTCGCCGTGCTCGGCGGTGGTCACCGAGGTGGTGGAGGCGGCGACGGCACGGACGCCGGTGCGCACGGTACCCGGCGGCAGGGTGGCGGCGAGGAGTTCGGGCAGCCGGGCCGCGCCCCCGGCCGGCAGACAGAGCCGGCCGCGCGCGTAACCGCGCAGCACCAGGTCGGCGCAGCGGCTGGAGGTGGTCAGCCCGGGATCCTGGAGCAGCGAGATCAGCAGCGGGCGCAGAAAGGTTTCGATGGTCCGGGACGGGAGCCCGCGGGCGGCCAGCGTCTCCCCGACCGGGCGGTCCGGCCGGGCGAGCAGCCGCGCGGACGGCTGGGCGGCGAGCCGGCTCAGCGCGGCCCCCAGCCGGGCCTGGTCGAGCGCCCCGCCGAGCGGGGCGCGCGCGGCACTGGCGAAGGCGCGGGCCCTGGTGAGTGCGCCCCTCGTGTTCCGTGGGCCGCCGATCCGCTGGGTGCGGCCGTCGCCGTGGACCAGCACCCCGGGGGAGAACGGCCGCAGCGCCAGCCCTTCCAGGCCCGGGCCGCGGCGCAGCTCCGGGTACGAGGTGATCAGCAGCTGGCCGCTGCGGTCCAGCCGGAATCCGTCGATCAGGTCGGTGGTCATCCGTCCGCCCACCCGTGGGGCGGCTTCCAGCACCGTGACCGAGACCCCGGCGCTGGTGAGTTGGTGAGCGGCGGCGAGACCGGCCGGGCCGGCCCCCACGATGACGACGTCGGTGTGATGCGCAGGCTGCTGCACGGGCCCTCCCGGAGGTCGGTGCGTTCGCTCGGGGGCCTGATGCCCGCAACAGGCCGCCCGGATACGTCCCCGGAACGACGGTAGGAGGGGAACCGGGCCCTCCCGGTCGGCGCGTTCACCGGGGCACGGGAGCACACCGGTCGCACGCCGGACGGGGGCACATCCCGGTGGCACACGGGGCCGTGCCACCGGGATGTGCCCCGGCCGGCCGGGGGAGTTCCGTGCCCGGTCAGGGAGTTGCGCGGTCGGTCCGGGGGTTTCCGCGATCGGTCCGGAGATCTCGTGCGGACCGGGGAAGTCACGTTGGGGCCGGGGAGATCCGGTGGGGAGGTCGGGTGCGTGCCGCCCCGGTCGGTCGGCCCGGGGCCGGGTGTCCAGGGGCGCGCGGGGGCCGCGAGGGGCCAGGGTGCGGGCCGTGTCGGCGGGCGCGGGACCGTCTCAGGTCGGGTCGGTGCGGTGCGGTGCGGTGCGGGGCCCGGCCGGGCTGGTCGGTACGGGGGCGGCCGGGCCGGCACGGGGTGCGTCGGCCGCTGCGGACCGGACGTCAGCCGGTACGGCGCGGCGGGCACATCGGGCGCGGGGAGCCCCGGACAGCCGCGGGGCGCCCGGGCCGGCGCGGGGCCGTTCCGGGTCGGTCGGGCCGCGCCGGTCAGCGCGGGGCGGCGGTCCAGGCGGCGCGGACCGCGTCCTCCACGGTGGGGTGGGCGAAGGTGAAGCCGGACTCCAGCAGCCGTGCGGGCAGCACCCGCTGACTGCCCAGCACGTCCCCCGCGACCTCGCCGAGCGCCAGCCGCAGCGCCCAGGCCGGCACCGGCAGCAGCGCCGGCCGGTGCAGCACCCGGCTCATCGCGGCCACCACCTCGCGGTTGGTCGCCGGGTGCGGAGCCGTCAGGTTCACCGGCCCGGCCAGTTCCTCGGTGCCGATGAGGTGGCGGAGCGCGGCGATGTGGTCGTGCAGCGAGATGAAGCTCCAGTACTGGCGGCCGTCGCCCAGCCGACCGCCCAGGCCGCACCGGAACAGCGGGAAGAGCCGGGCCCAGGCGCCGCCCTCCCGGGCCACGACCATCCCGGTACGGGCGTACACGGTACGCACGCCGGCCTCGGCCGCGATCTCCGCCGCCGCCTCCCACTCCTCGCACACCCGCGCCAGGAAGCCGTCGCCCTCGGGGTCCCGCTCGTCCACCGGGCGGCTGCCGGGATTTCCGTAGAACCCGGTGCCGCTGGCGGAGATCAGCACCCTGGGCGGGGTGTGCAGACCGGCCACGGCCTCGGCGATCGCGGCGGTGCCGAGCACCCGGCTGTCCCGTACGCGCTTCTTGTAGGCGTCCGACCAGCGGCGGTCGGCGACGCCCGCGCCGGCGAGGTGGACCACCGCGTCACAGCCCGCCAGCGCCGTGCCGTCCACCCACTGCCCATCCGGGTCCCACCGGGCCTCGTCCGCGGCGCGCGGCGGCCGGCGGACCAGGCGCAGCACCTGGTGGCCGTCGGCCGCCAGCGCGCGGACCAGTGCCGTACCGATGAGTCCGGAGGAGCCGGTGACCGCGACGCGCATGCCGGACATCCTCCCCCATCCGGACCGCCCGACACCCGCGCATCGCCGCCGCCACCGTGCCGGCCGGACCGGCGGCCGGGAGAGGTGCCGGGGAGGTGCTGGTCGTGCGGGGGCGGTACCGGCCGGGGGACGTGCCGCGGACCCGGGCCGTGCGGGCGGGGCGGGCGCGGGCCGGACGGCGCGCGGCAGGGTGCGCCGTGCCGGGCCCCGGTGCTGCCGGACGGGACGGGCGGAAGGAGCGGTACGGGCGGTACGGGTACCGGAGGGTGTGCCGCGGGGCACGGGCGGTGGTGGGCGGACCGCCGGGGCCGGCGCGGTGCTCCGGCGCCGTGCGGGAGCGGGTGCGGGGCGCTCGGTCGGGGCGGGGCCGGTGCGGGCCGGTGCGGGGTACGTCGAGACCCGGATGACCTGCGGGTATTCGGTGGCGGTGGGCCGACCGGGCTGCCAGAGTGGCCGGATGCCGAACACTGTGACCATACGCCCGGCCACCCTCGCCGACGATGCCGCGCTGGTGGACCTGGACCTCCGCACCTGGTCCACCCTGCACTCCGTACAGCCGGAGCCGGAGCAGGCCGCCGGGGCGGAGTCCTTCTTCAACGAGCGGACCCGGCCGGAGCACGTGCTGGTGGCCGAGGCCGGCGGAGACCTCGCCGGGTACGTCCGGGTGGTGCCGGCCACCCCCCTGGCCAGCAACGCGCACGTACGGCAGATCGGCGGGCTGGTGGTGGACGACCGGGCGCGCGGCCGGGGCGTGGCGCGGGCGCTGCTGCACGCGGCGGCCGACGAGGCCCGGCGGCAGGGCGCCACCCGGCTCACGCTGCGGGTGCTGGGCCACAACGCTCCCGCCCGTCGGCTCTACGAGTCCGAGGGGTACGTGGTGGAGGGTGTGCTGCGCGGCGAGTTCCTGCTGGACGGGGTGGCCGTGGACGACGTGCTGATGGCCCGCTCGCTGGCCGGCTGAACTCCGGCCGGCGGACCGGACGCCGGCGGACCGGATGACGACGAGCCGATGTCCGGGGCCGCCGGTCCGCGGTCAGTTCACCCGGCCGTCGGCGGTGCGCCCGGCCGTGGGTGGGGCGCCCGTCCGGCCTTCCGGCGGCCCGGTACAGGCGGCCGTGGCGGGTGTCCCGTGGGCGCCTCCCGGCCGTCGGTGTCCCGCCGGGCCTGCCGGCCGCCGGTGAAACCGTCCGGTTCCCGGTCCTCCGGCCGTCGGCCGTGACACAGGCGGGCCCGGGGGTGGGTGTGGCCGACCGGGCGCACTGTCCGGCCGGCGCCAGGGGCGGGACCGGCGTGCCCCGGCGGCCGTCACCGGTCCGGGTGGACCGGGGCACCTGGCGGCACGGCCGACCGGCACCCCGGCAGGCGGGTCGGGGCGCCGGCTGGACGGACCGGAAACCCGTAGGGGTGCCGGAACCCGTAAGGGGGCCGGAATCGGTAAGGGGGAGGGTTACCCGTAGGGGTGCCGGGACCTATAAGGGGAGCGTCACCCGTAGGGGTGCCGGAACCCGTGAGGGGAGCGCTACCCGTAGGGGTGCACCGGGGCCCGTGCGAGGACGAACGGTGAGCGGGGCCCGTAGGGGTTGGCGCCGGGGCCGGGGGGCCTGGGACCCGGCGCCCCGTGAGAGCCGGGCACCCGCTCGGGGTCGCGGTCCGGCCCGGGTGGGTCAGGTGCGGAACCGGGCCCAGAGGAGGGGGTAGCGCTCGGCGAGTGCCGTCTCGTCGTCGAGCGGCACCGGGGTGCCGTCCGGCTCGTCCCGGCGCGCGGGCAGCCCCAGCCCCGGGAGTTCCACCCCGGTCAGCTGCTCGTACGCCTCGTCCGCGACGTACCCGAGGTCCTCGCAGTCACCGTCCTCCCGCTCGTCGAAGTCCGGCAGGAGTTCGGCGAGCCGGTCCGGTTCGTGCAGCGCGCCCTCGAAGACCTCCCGGCCCTGCCCGATCAGCCAGCACCGGAAGGCCTCGAAGGCGTCGTCGTCGGCCGTGCCCAGCAGGATGCGCGCGGCACCCAGCAGGTCCCAGCGGTACGCCCGGTCGAAGCGGGCCTCGAAGTGACGGGCGAAGTCGAGCACCGCGTCCGGGTCCAGGTCCACCAGCCGCTCGACCAGCAGGTCGGACTGGTCCTCCGGATCGCCCTCGGCGGCTTCCCGGGTGCTGTCGATCAACTCCCAGAACTCCGTTTCGTCCATCACGGGACCAGCATCCGGCCTGCCGCCCGGCCCCGCACGCGGAACGGGCCCCGCGGGGGCGCGGGCCGGGGCCGACGAGGTCCCGCGCAGGGCCCGGCGGGCCTGGACACGGCCCGCGGGGCCCGTCCCCACGCGGGTCACCGGATGCGGCCGCCGCTCCCTCGGCGGACCCTGGTCCCAGGCCGGCGGGCCTCTGGACCCGGGCCCGGCGGACGGCGCCACCGGCCGGCCCGGGCCCGCGGGTCCACCGGACGGTCCCGGAGCCGGAGAAGCCACCGGGCGGCCCCGGGGAACCGGGGGAGTGGCCGGACCGGGGGAGGTGGCCGAGGAGGACCGGGGCCGTACGGGACGGACCGGTCGGGCCCGCACCGCCACGGCCGGGCGAACGGGCGGGCGGTGGCGGGACGCGGCGTCGGTTCGCTCCGGATCCGGTGAAGGACGCCGGAAATACGGACAGAAGATGTCGCCTTTCGCTGCGAGTCTCGGCGCGTCAACCACAGGTGGACCGAGAGGAAGAACAAGCAGTGACTGCACAGGGCACGCTCGCGGGGAAGATCGCACTGGTCGCGGGGGCCACCCGGGGCGCGAGCCGGGCGATCGCCGTCGAACTGGGGGCGGCCGGGGCCACCGTCTACGTCACCGGACGCACCACCGCCACGAACGTCAGCGAGGTGGGCCGGGCGACCGAGACCGTCGAGGGGACGGCGGAGCTGGTGACGGCGGCCGGCGGCACCGGCATCGCGGTCCCCACCGACCACCTGGAGCGTGAACAGGTCCAGGCGCTGGTGGAGCGGATCGACCGGGAGCAGGGGCGGCTGGACATCCTGGTGAACGGGGTCTGGGGTGGCGACTACCTCTGGGTCGGTGACGGCGGGCTGGACCGCAAGCTGTGGGAGGCCGACCTCGACGCCGGTCTGCGGATGCTCCGGCTCGGGGTCGTCACCCACCTCATCACCCACCGGTACGCGCTGCCGCTGCTCACCCGGAAGCCGGGCGGGCTGGTGGTGGAGGTGACCGACGGCACCGCCGAGTACATGCAGAAGTACCGGGGACAGATGTACTTCGACCTGGCCAAGTACGCGCCGATCCGGATGGCCTTCGGGCTCGGTGAGGAACTGAAGGACCTGGGCTGCACCGCGGTGTGCATCACGCCGGGCTACCTGCGGTCGGAGGCGATGCTCGACACCTACTTCAAGGTGACCGAGGAGAACTGGCGCGCGGGGATCGAACAGGACCCGAACTTCTGCATCTCCGAGACGCCCGCGTTCACCGGCCGCGCGGTGGCGGCACTCGCCGCGGACCCGGAGGTGGCCCGGTGGAACGGGCAGTCGCTCTCCAGCGGACAGCTGTCCCGGGTCTACGGCTTCACGGACCTGGACGGCACCCGGCCGGACGGCTGGCGCTTCATCATGGACGCCGAGGCGGGCCGGAAGCCGAAGGAGGAGGACTACCGCTAGACGGGGCGCGGCGGGCCGGCCACCGGCCGGGCTCCGGCCCGGTGGCCTCCGGGCCGCGCCGGTTCCGTACCGACCCGGGCGTGGCGGAGCACCACACCACGTGCCTCACCCGGGTGTGCCCGGTCGCGCCGGGGGGCCCGGGGTCCCGCCACGGCCCGGGGCGCCCGGGGGGCGCCGCAGACGCCGGGGGTGCCGCGGGTCACCGCCGGCATCGGCGGCCGGCGTGGAGGGGGCGGTGGGTTCCCGGCCGGCCGCCGTCGGGTCGCGGTTCGGCCGGCGGGAGCCGGCGCCGCGGGCCGGGCCCGGCACCAGGGGTCCCGGACCCGCCGCCGTGGGGTCCCGGAACAGCAGCCCGTCGGCCCCGGTCCCGGCCGGCCGGGACCGGGGGCGGGATCCGGCGGGCCCACGGGCGGGTGTCCGGCGGTGCGGGCGCGGGCCGGCCGGGGTCAGTCGGTGGCCGCGCCGGTCCCGCCGTAGAGGGCCGCGGCCCGCGCCGCCGCCCGTGCGAAGCGCTCGCGCAGCGCGGCCGGCCGCAGCACCTCGGCCTCCGGGCCCAGCGCCAGCAGCTGTTCGTAGGCGACCTCCAGCGACTCGACGGGCAGTGAGACGGTCACCCGGCCCTGCTCGTCGGGGTCGCCGGCCGCCGCCACGGCCTCCCGGCCGGCCGCGCGCTCGGTGACGTACGGCAGCCGCCGGGCGCCGGCCGGGGTCAGCCGGAGCACCACCCGCTCCCGCAGCAGCGAGCGGGCGAACTCGTCGGCCCGCTCGGCCCAGAACCGGGGCAGGTCGAAGTCGGGCGGCCGGTCGAACCGCTCCGCGCGCGGCTCCACGGCGGTGAACCGGTCCACCCGGTACACCCGCAGGTCCGCTCCCGCCCGGGCGGCCAGGTACCAGACCCCCGCCTTGAGCACCAGGCCGTACGGCTCCAGCTCGCGGACCACCTCGGTGTCCTTGCGCCGGTACCGGACGCCGATCCGCCGGTCGTCCCAGACCGCCTCCGCCACCGCGGGCAGCAGCTCGGGCGTCGTCGGCTCCTGCCACCAGCCCGGCGCGTCCAGGTGGAACCGCTGGGCCGCGCCGTCGGCGGCGTCCCGCAGTTCCGGGCGGAGGGCCGCGGACACCTTCAGCCGGGCCGCCGAGGCGGCGTCGTCCAGCCCCATCTCGCGCAGCGCGGACGGCACCCCGGAGAGGAAGAGCGTCTCCGCCTCGGTCCGGCCCAGCCCGGTGAGCCGGGTGCGGTACCCGCCGATCAGCCGGTACCCGCCGGCCCGTCCACGGTCCGCGTACACCGGCACCCCGGCCTCGGAGAGCGCCAGCACGTCCCGGGAGACGGTGCGCTCGGAGACCTCCAGCTCCCGCGCCAGTTCCGCGGCCGTCATCGACTCCCGGTTCTGGAGCAGCAGCACCAACTTGATCAACCGGGCAGCTCGCATGGCCCCATCCTGCCCCGCCGTGCCGGCACGGCGGCAAAAACCGGTCGCCGGCGGGCACCGGTCGCCGGCGGGCCCCCGTCCCGGCGGGCCACCGTGGCACCTGCCGTACGCGGGCCACTGCGGCACCGGCCATCGGCGGGTCACCGGATTCCGCGGTCACCGGTCGCCGGTGACACCGGGCGGCGGTCACCGACCGTCGGCGGCACCGGATTCCGGCGGTCACCGGGCAGGCGGTGGCACCGACCGTCGGTGGGGGCCGGGACGAGGCGTCGCCGCCGCCCCGGCCCCCACCGTGCCGGCTCACAGCCCGTAGCGCTCCCGGGCCTTGACCAGCGTCTGCGGGTCCGCCTCGCCCCGCTTGACCAGCGCGGCCAGCGCGGCGACCGTGATCGACTCGGCGTCCACCCGGAAGTGGCGGCGGGCCGCGTCGCGGGTGTCGGAGAGGCCGAAACCGTCGGTGCCCAGCGAGGTCCAGTCCTGCTCCACCCAGGGCGCGATCTGGTCCGGGACCGCCCGCATCCAGTCACTGACCGCGAGGACCGGGCCCGGTGCGCCTGCCAGGGCACGGGTGACGTACGGGACCCGGTCCTCGCCCTGGAGCCGCGCCGCGTCACAGGTCAGGGCGTCACGGCGCAGCTCGCTCCAGGAGGTGGCCGACCAGATGTCGGCCGATACGCCCCAGTCCTCGGCGAGCAGCCGCTGGGCGTCGAGCGCCCAGTGGATCGCCGTGCCGCTGGCGAGGATCTGGAGCCGCGGGGCCTCGGTTGCCGCGTAGCGGTACAGGCCGCGCAGGATGCCCTCCTCGACGCCGTCCGGCATCGCGGGCTGGGGCTTGGGCTCGTTGTAGACGGTCAGGTAGTAGAAGACGTCCTCCTGCCGGGCCGGGTCCGGCCCGTACATCCGGCGCAGCCCCTCCTTGACGATCACCGCGATCTCGTAGGCGAACGCGGGGTCGTAGATGAGCGCCGCCGGGTTGGTGGAGGCGATCAGCGGCGAGTGGCCGTCGGCGTGCTGGAGGCCCTCGCCGGTGAGCGTGGTCCGCCCGGCCGTGGCGCCGACCACGAAGCCCCGGCCGAGCTGGTCCGCCAGCTGCCAGAACTGGTCGCCGGTGCGCTGCCAGCCGAACATCGAGTAGAAGATGTAGAACGGGATCATCGGCTCGTCGTGCGTCGCGTACGACGTGGCGGCGGCGATGAAGTCGGCCATGGCGCCGGCCTCGGTGATCCCCTCGTTGAGGATCTGGCCGTCCTTGGCCTCCTTGTAGTACAGCAGCTGGTCGCGGTCGACCGGCTCGTACGTCTGTCCGAGCGGCGAGTAGATGCCGGCCGACGGGAACAGCGCCTCCATGCCGAAGGTGCGGGCCTCGTCGGGGACGATCGGCACCCAGCGGCGGCCGGTGCTCTTGTCCCGCATCAGGTCCTTCACCAGCCGGACGAACGCCATGGTGGTGGCGATCTCCTGGTTCCCGGACCCCTTCTGCAGCGCCTTGAAGGCACGCTCCTCGGGGTCGGGCAGCCCGGCCGACGGCAGCAGCCGGCGGGCCGGGGCGGGGCCGCCCAGCTCGGCGCGGCGCTCCTGGAGGTAGCGCACCTCCGGCGAGTCGGGGCCCGGGTGGCCGTAGGGGACCAGGCTCTCGTCCAGCTTGCTGTCCGGGATGGGCAGCTCCAGCAGGTCCCGCATGGCACGGAACTCCTTGCCGGAGAGCTTCTTCATCTGGTGGTTGGCGTTGCGCGACTCGAAGCCGGGGCCGAGGGTGTAGCCCTTGACGGTCTGCGCCAGGATCACCGTCGGGGCGCCGCGGTGCTCGGTCGCGGCCCGGTACGCCGCGTACACCTTGCGCGGTTCGTGCCCGGCGCGCGAGGTCTGGAAGCACTCGGTGATCCGGGCGTCGGTCAGCTGCCGGCCCAGCTCGGCCAGCGCCGGGTCGGCGCCGAAGAAGTGGTCGCGGATGTACCCGGCGTCGCGGGTGGCGTACGTCTGGAACTGGGCGTCCGGCACCTCGCCGAGCCGGCGGACCAGGGCACCGGTGGTGTCCAGCCGCAGCAGCTCGTCCCAGGCCGAACCCCACAGCGCCTTGATGACGTGCCAGCCGGCCGCGCGGAACTGCGCCTCCAGCTCCTGCACGATCTTGAAGTTGGCGCGGACCGGCCCGTCCAGGCGCTGCAGATTGCAGTTGATCACGAAGGTGAGGTTGTCCAGCCGCTCGCGGGCGGCGAGCGCCAGCGCGGCGGTGGACTCCGGCTCGTCCATCTCGCCGTCGCCGAGGAACGCCCAGACGTGCGAGCCGCTGGTGTCCTTGATGCCGCGGTTCTCCAGGTAGCGGTTGAACCGGGCCTGGTAGATCGCGGAGAGCGGGCCCAGGCCCATGGAGACGGTGGGGAACTCCCACAGCCAGGGCATCCGCCGCGGGTGCGGGTAGGACGGCAGCCCGGCGCCGCCCGCCTCCTGGCGGAAGTTGTCCAGCTGCCGCTCGTCGAGCCGGCCGTCGAGGAAGGCGCGGGCGTAGATGCCAGGGGAGGCGTGGCCCTGGATGTAGAGCTGGTCGCCGGAGCCGCCGGCGGCCTCCTTGCCCCGGAAGAAGTGGTTGAAGCCGGTCTCGTACAGCCAGGCGGCCGAGGCGAAGGTGGCGATGTGGCCGCCGACGCCGAGACGGGAACCACGGGTGACCATGGCCGCCGCGTTCCACCGGTTCCAGGCGGTGATCCGCCGCTCCATCTCCTCGTCGCCGGGGAAGGCGCCGTACGCGGACTCGGCGGCGGTCGGGATGGTGTTGATGTACTCCGTCTGCGGCAGCGCCGGGAGGGTGAGCCCCGTGTTCCGGGCGTGCTCCAGGGTGCGCCGCATCAGGTACGCGGCGCGGTGCGGGCCGGCCGCCCGGGTGACGGCGTCCAGAGAGGCCGCCCACTCGGCGGTCTCTTCGGGGTCCCGGTCCGGGAGCTGGTCGAGCTCACTGGGCTGGGGGCGTACGGAGTCGGTCATGATCGCCGCCTTCCGGACTCGAAGGGTCTGGCTGGAAGCCCTGAAGTGGCAGGACAGGGCGGGGGACCGGATGGGGTCCGCCGACGACTGTAAGTCCCTGATCGATGATCGATCAAAGCTTTCGAACGAAAAAGTGCTCCACGGGGCGAAATTGGCATTCCGTGCCGTGAAATCGGGCACCGAGTGCCGGTGGAAATGTGGGGAAATCCGGCGTGCACGGCGGCCCTGTCCGGGGCGCCGGTCGGGGCCTCGGGGTGTGCGGGTGCGTCGTTGTCCGCGGCGGGGCGCGGTGGCGCTGCCGGTGGCGCGGGACGGCCCGGGGCGCCGTACGAGAAGACGCGGGGGCGTACCAGACCCCCTTCGGGGAGGGGTGCCCGTACGGGCCGGCCGGTCGGGGGAGCCCGTACGGGGCCGGCGGAACGGGAGGATGGGGGAGGAGGCCGGACCGGGAGGACACCCGTACGGGTCACCAGGGGCAGCCCGTACGGGTACACCGGGGCGCGGGGAGGGCCGCCTGGGGAGCGCGGCGCCGGGGCTACCGGGAGGGCCGCCGCGGTGGCGGCGCCGGGCCGCCCGGGCCGCGGGCCGCCCGGGCCACGGGCCGGCGGTCTCAGGGCCACGGGCCGGCGGTCTCAGGGGCGCGGGCCGGCGGTCTCAGGGGCGCGGGCCGGCGGTCTCAGGGGCGCGGGCCGGCGGTCTCAGGGGCGCGGGGCGCAGCCCAGGACGTGCTCCTTCACCAGGGCGCCGATCCGGGGGTCGCGCCGCCGGAACGCCTCCACCAGTGCCTGGTGCTCCTCGGCGTAGCTCTGCTGGACCGTGCCCAGCCAGCGGATGGACAGCGCGGTGAACACCTCGATGCCCAGCGATTCCCAGGTGTGCAGCAGCACGCTGTTCCCGGAGGCCCGCACCAGCTCCCGGTGGAAGGCCACGGTGTGCCGCACCTGGGCCTCGGCGTCGGCGGTGCGGTCGGCCAGGTACAGCGCCGCGACCTCCGGCTCCAGCGCCGAGACGTCCGCCGCCAGCCGCTCGGCCGCCAGTTCCGCCGCGATCTGCTCCAGGCCCGCCCGTACCGGGTAGATCTCCTCCAGGTCGGCGGCGGTCACGTTCCGCACCCGCACGCCCTTGTTGGGCGCCGATTCGATCAGCCGCAGGGTCTCCAGCTCGCGCAGCGCCTCCCGGACCGGCGTCTGGCTGACCGCCAGCTCCACCGCGATCCGCCGCTCCACGATCCGCTCGCCCGGCTTCCAGCGTCCGCTGACGATCCCCTCCACGATGTGCTCGCGGATCTGTTCCCGCAGCGACTGGACGACGGGTGGGGTCATGTGCGGCTCCTGACGGGCGGCGGCGGGTACCGGGGGACGGCGCGTGGGCGACGGGTACCGGGGGACTGCGTAGACAATACGGCGGCGCCCCCGCCCGGAAGGGGTTCCGGGCGGGGGCGCCGCTGGTGAGGCTGGTTACACGTACGGCCGGGAGACCTCCCCGTGCCGTACCGGTGGCCGGGCCGGGGCCCGGCCACCACGCCGGTCACAGGCCGAGGTCCACCTCGAACTCACCGGACTCCAGGATCGCCTTGACGGTCGTCAGGTAGCGGGCCGCGTCGGCGCCGTCCACCAGGCGGTGGTCGTAGGACAGGGCGACGTAGGTCATGTCCCGGATGGCGATGGTCTCGCCGAGGTCCGGGTGGTTGACGACCACCGGACGACGGACGGTCGCACCGATCCCCAGGATCGCGACCTGGTTCGGCGGCACGATGATCGTGTCGAACAGCGCGCCGCGCGAACCGGTGTTGCTGATGGTGAAGGTCCCGCCCGCCAGGTCGTCCGGGGTGATCTTGCTGGCCCGGACGGCGGCCGCCAGCTCCGCGGTCTTCTTCGCGATGCCGGCCAGGTTGAGGTCACCGGCACCCTTGATGACCGGGGTCATCAGACCCTTCTCCGAGTCCACCGCGATACCGATGTTCTCGGTGTCGAAGTAGGTGATGGTGCCCTCGTCCTCGTTGATCCGGGCGTTGATGACCGGGTGGGCCTTCAGCGCCTGGGCCGCCGCCTTGACGAAGAACGGCATCGGGGACAGCTTGACGCCCTCGCGGGCGGCGAAGGACTCCTTGGCCTGGGCGCGCAGCCGCATGATCTTGGTGACGTCCACCTCGACCACGCTGGTCAGCTGGGCCTGGCCGTGCAGCGCCTTCATCATGTTGTCGCCGATGACCTTGCGCATGCGGGTCATCTTCACCGTCTGGCCACGCAGCGGCGAAGCCTCCACCGCGGCGGCCTTCGGGGCCGCGGCCGGGGCCGGGGCCGGGGCCTTGGCGGCCTCGGCGGCGGCGATGACGTCCTGCTTGCGGATGCGGCCACCGACACCGGTGCCGCGCACCGACGCCAGGTCCACACCGGACTCGGCGGCCAGCTTGCGCACCAGCGGGGTGACGTACGCGCCCTCACCGCCGGCCGCGGGGGGCCTGGGCAGGGGGCGGCCGGAGCCGGGGCGGGCGCGGGCGCCGGAGCGGCCGGGGCCTGCGGGGCCGGAGCCGGCGCGGGGGGCCGGAGCCGGGGCGGGCTCCGGAGCCGGGGGCCAGGGGCAGGGGGCCGGGGCGGGCTCCGGGGCCGGGGCGGGCTCCGGGGCGGCGGCCGGGGCCGGGGCGGCGGGAGCGGCGGCCGGGGCGGCACCCGCGGCACCGATGACGGCGAGCTTGGCGCCGACCTCGGCGGTCTCGTCCTCGCCGACCAGGATCTCCAGCAGGGTGCCGGAGGCTGGGGCCGGGATCTCGGTGTCCACCTTGTCGGTGGAGACCTCCAGCAGCGGCTCGTCGGCCTCGACCGAGTCGCCCACCGCCTTCAGCCAGCGGGTGACGGTGCCCTCGGTGACGCTCTCGCCGAGCGCCGGCAGGGTGACGTCGGTGCCCTCGGCGGCACCGGACGGGGGCGGCGGCAGGGGGCGGCCAGGGGCCTCCTCGGCCTGGGCCGGGGCGGGCTCGGGCTGGGCCGGGGGCGGGCTCGGGCTGGGCGGCGGGCGCCTCGGCGGGGGGCCTCGGCGGCGGCCGGGGCCGGAGCCTCGGCCGGGGCGCCGGAGCCGTCGTCGATGACGGCCAGCTCGGCGCCGACCTCCACCGTCTCGTCCTCGGCCACCTTGATGGAGGTGAGAACACCGGAGGCCGGGGCCGGGATCTCGGTGTCCACCTTGTCGGTGGAGACCTCCAGCAGCGGCTCGTCGGCCTCGACGCGCTCACCCTCGGCCTTCAGCCAGCGGGTGACGGTGCCCTCGGTGACGCTCTCGCCGAGCGCCGGCAGGGTTACGGAAACCGCCATGGTTTCAGTTGCTCCTTACGGATGGTCCCCCCGCTCCGCGCGGTGTCGGAGCGGGGAAGTGCGGATGGGTCGCGCCCGGTGAAATGACTAGTCGTGGGAGTGCAGCGGCTTGCCGGCCAGCGCCAGGTGCGCCTCGCCGAGAGCCTCGTTCTGCGTCGGGTGCGCGTGGATGAGCTGCGCGACCTCGGACGGCAGCGCCTCCCAGTTGTAGATCAGCTGCGCCTCTCCGACCTGCTCGCCCATACGGTCACCGACCATGTGGACGCCGACCACGGCGCCGTCCCGGACCTGGACGAGCTTGATCTCGCCCGCGGTCTTGAGGATCTTGCTCTTGCCGTTGCCGGCGAGGTTGTACTTCAGGGCGACGACCTTGTCCGCGCCGTACAGCTCCTTCGCCTTGGCCTCGGTGATGCCGACGGAGGCGACCTCCGGGTTGCAGTAGGTCACCCGCGGCACGCCGTCGTAGTCGATCGGCACGGTCTTCAGACCGGCCAGCCGCTCGGCCACCAGGATGCCCTCGGCGAAGCCGACGTGCGCCAGCTGCAGCGTCGGGACGAGGTCACCGACGGCCGAGATGGTCGGCACGTTGGTCCGCATGTACTCGTCCACCAGGACGTAGCCGCGGTCCATGGCGACCCCGGCCTCCTCGTAGCCCAGGCCCTGCGAGACCGGGCCGCGGCCGACGGCGACCAGCAGGAGCTCCGCCTCGAAGGTCTTGCCGTTCTCCAGGGTCACCTTCACGCCGTCGGCGGTGTGCTCCACGCCCTGGAAGCGGGCGCCGAGGGAGAAGTTGATGCCCCGCTTGCGGAACGCGCGCTCCAGCAGCTTCGAGCTGTTCTCGTCCTCCACCGGCACCAGGTGCGGCAGCGCCTCGACGATGGTGACGTCGGTGCCGAAGGACTTCCACGCGGAGGCGAACTCGACGCCGATCACGCCGCCGCCCAGCACGATCGCGGACTTCGGCACGCGGTCCAGCACCAGCGCGTGGTCGGAGGTGATGACGCGCTCGCCGTCGATCTCCAGACCCGGCAGCGACTTCGGCACCGAACCGGTCGCCAGCAGGACGTGGCGGCCGGTGTAGCGCTGGCCGTTCACATCGACGCTGGTGGGGGAGGACAGCCGGCCCTCGCCCGTCACGTAGGTGACCTTGCGGGCCGAGATCAGCCCCTGCAGGCCCTTGTAGAGGCCGGCGACCACGCCGTCCTTGTACTTGTGGACACCGGCGATGTCGATGCCCTCGAAGGTGGTCTTCACACCGAACTCGGCGCTCTCGCGGGCGGAGTCGGCGACCTCACCGGCGTGCAGCAGAGCCTTCGTGGGGATGCAGCCGCGGTGCAGGCAGGTGCCGCCCACCTTGTCCTTCTCGATCAGGGCGACGTCCAGGCCCAGCTCGGCGCCTCGCAGCGCGGCGGCGTAACCACCACTTCCGCCGCCGAGGATCACTAGGTCGAAAACGGTGCTGGCGTCGTTCGCCACGTCACGTCCTCCATGCATGGTGCGCCGGGGCCGGTCGTCGGTGACCGGGCGGCGGCTGTTGTTCGGCCGCTGATTGCTTCGGCCCTGCTGTCGGGGCCCTGTCCTGCCGAGACAACATCTTCGCACCTGTCGGCGGGTGGCGGGACGCGGGGCCCGGTGTGTGAGACACCCGTCAGCCCTCCGGTGAGGGTTACCCGGGCGTAGTGAGCTGCGGATTCCGTACGCCGTCCGCCGTCGGCTGAATCCCGTCCGGCGCCGTTCCGCGGGGACCCCGCGGGGACCGGAACGGCCCGCCGGCGCCCGGTCCGCACCGGTTTCCGCACCCGGGGCCCGGAGGGACCGGCGGCCGGATCCGTACGGCGTCCCGCGGGAGCGGCAGCGGCGGCCGCCTGCGGCGGCCGGCCGTTCCGGCGGTCCCGCGGGGGACCGGGGCGTGCGCCGGGCCGTGGCCCGCGGGGGACCGGGCCGGTGTCCCGCGGGTGGTCCGGGGCGGGGCGTCCGGGCCGTGGGCCGGGCGGGGGGCGCCGGACGCGGGAACCACCCGGCCGGCACCCCCGCCGCGGCTCAGCCCAGCTCGCCGTCGGCGGTGCGCTCGGCCAGCCGCACCAGGGTCCGCACCGCGATGCCGGTGCCGCCCTTGGGGGTGTAGCCGAACGGGCCGGACTCGTTGAAGGCCGGGCCGGCGATGTCCAGGTGCGCCCAGGCGATGCCCTCGCCGACGAACTCCTTCAGGAACAGGCCGGCGACCAGGCCGCCGCCCATCCGCTCGCCCATGTTGGCGATGTCGGCGACCGGCGAGTCCATGCCCTTGCGCAGGTGGGACGGGAGCGGCATCGGCCAGGACTCCTCGCCGACCTCCTCGGCGACCTCGTGGATCGCGGCGCGGAACGCGTCGTCGTTCGCCATGATCCCGAAGGTGCGGCTGCCGAGCGCCACCATCATGGCGCCGGTCAGGGTCGCCACGTCCACGATGGCGTCCGGCTTCTCCTCCGAGGCGCGGGTCAGCGCGTCGGCGAGCACCAGCCGGCCCTCGGCGTCGGTGTTCAGCACCTCGACGGTCTTGCCGCTGTACATCGTCAGCACGTCGCCCGGGCGGGTGGCCGACCCGGAGGGCATGTTCTCGGCCAGCGCCAGCCAGCCGGTGACGTTCACCCGCAGGCCCAGCCGGGCCGCGGCCACCACGGCGGCGAACACGGCGGCGGCACCGCTCATGTCGCACTTCATGGTCTCGTTGTGGCCGGCCGGCTTGAGCGAGATGCCGCCCGAGTCGTAGGTGATGCCCTTGCCGACCAGCGCCAGGGTCCGGTCCGCCTTGGCGTGCCGGTAGGCGATCTTGACCAGGCGCGGCGGGGCGTCCGAGCCCCGGCCGACGCCGAGGATGCCGCCGTAACCGCCCTTGGCCAGCGCCTTCTCGTCCAGCACCTCGACCTTCAGGCCCAGCTCCTTGGCGGTGGCCTGGGCCTCGGCGGCGAACGCCTTGGGGTCGAGCACGTTGGGCGCGGTGTTGATCAGGTCGCGGGCCCGGTTGACCTCCTCGGCCAGCACCGTGGCGCGCTCGGCCGCGGCCTTGAACGCCTTGTCGCGCGGCTTGGCGCCGAGCAGCGCCACCTCGGCCAGCGGGGCACCGCTCGCCTTCTTGTCGTCCCCGCTCCGGTGGGCGGTGAACGCGTACGCGCCCAGCAGCGCACCCTCGGCGATGGCGGCCACGTCGTCCGCATCCTGGATGGGCAGCGCGAACGCGCCCTTCTTGGAGCCGGCCAGGGCCCGGGCGGCGGCACCGGCGGCCCGGCGCAGCGCCTCGGTGCCGTACCCACCGTCCTCGGCCGGGACGTCGCCCAGACCGACCGCGAGCACCACCGGCGCCTTCCAGCCGGCCGGCGAGGGGAGCTTGGTCACCTCGCCCTCGGCGCCGGTGGCACCGAGGGTCTCCAGAACGGTCGCCAGCTTGCCGTCGAACGCGGCGTCAACCGCCTCCGCGCCCGCGGCGACGACGGGGGCCTTGGGGCCCTTCGCCACACCTACGACGACGGCGTCGGCGCGCAGCGACGCCGCGGAGGAAGTGCTGAGAGTGAGTGCAGTCACGGTGTTGGGGTCCCTCTTCCGGTAGTTCCTCGGCCGATGGGTGGGCCGGCCGCGCCCGGGTGGCATCGTATGCGCCGGTCGGCGGGCGTCCGGGGCCGGGCGGTGGCCGATGGCCGCCAGGCGGGCTCATGGTCAGCGCGAGCCTAACCCTCACCGCCCGTTCACGTGCCGCTCGTCTCCGGTACGGGACCGCGCGGCCGCGGGCCCCGGGACGCCGGTTGCGCGGGTGGGCGGAGCGGGGCGGGGACGCCCCGGGGGTTCCGTCCCGGGCTCCCGGGGTCCGGGGTTCGACGTCCGGGCCCTGGCTTCCGTGCCGGGATTTCGGTACGGGGCGGAGGTTCGCGCCCTGGCCGGGTCCGGGGCTCGGCCCTCGGGTTCAGCCGCGGGTTTCCGTCCCGGTTTCCGGTACGGGTGCGCCTCCCGGCTCCCGGCTCCTGGCCGCGGCCGGGACCGGGGCGGAAGCCGGACGCCGAGGGCGGCCGGTGAGGGCGGTGCGGGTGGGCGCGGGGTGGGTGGGCGCGGGGTGGGGGCCCGCCGCTCGCGAAGGCGGTGCGGGTGCGGCGGTCTGGTGCGGTCCGGTGGCGTGGGCGTGGGTGCGGGAGGGCCGGTGCGGGTCCGGCGGCGGCGTTACGGCCGGGCGGCCGGGCCGCCGTCAGCCCAGGGTCAGCACGACCAGCGCGGTGACGGTGGCGGTCTCCGCCAGGCCGCCGAAGACATCGCCGGTCACCCCGCCGAAGCGGCGGCGGCAGTGCCGCAGCAGCAGCTCCGCGGCGGTCAGCGCGGCCGCCACGGCCAGCGCGTGCCCCAGCGCCGCGTAGGGGCCGAACCCCGCTCCCAGCGCCGCGCCGCCCGCCAGGACAACCACCGCCACCGCCACCGCCGAGCGGACCGGCACCGCCCCGGCGACCGCGGCGCCCAGGCCCTCGGGCCGGGCCGCGGGGACCGTGCTCCGGGCGGCGAGGGTCAGCGCGCAGCGCGCCACCGTCCCGGCCAGGGCCGCCGCGGCCGCGCCCCGTGCCCAGCTGTCGGAGTAGAGCTCGGCGACCGCCGCGACCTGGGCGAGCAGCGCGAGGAGCAGGGTGATCACGCCGAACGGCCCGATGTCGGACCGCTTCATGACACGCAGCGCGTCCTCGGCCGGCTTCCCGCAGCCCAGCCCGTCGGCGGTGTCGGCCAGCCCGTCCAGGTGGAGCCCCCGGGTCAGTACGGCGGGCACCGCGACGGTGGCCACCGCGGCGAGCAGCGGGCCACCGCCGGCGAGCAGCAGCAGCCCGCCGGCCCACGCCGCGCACAGGCCGATCACCAGACCGGGCAGCGGGGCGCAGAGCATCCCGGTGTGGGCGGCGCCCCGGTCCCAGCGCGCCACCCGCACCGGCAGCGCGGTGAGCGTGCCGAAGGCGAAGCGCAGCCCGTCGGGGAGGGGCGCCCGCGGCGGGTGCGGCGGGCGTGCGGGGGACTGCTGCGGCGTGGTGTCCATCGCGCGGCAGGCTATCGCGCAGGCTGAGGGGGAGCGTCGGCGCGGCGGTGGTGCGCGCGATGGTGCGGGCAGTGGCCTCCGCGGCGGCGCCGGGGCCGGCACGCGGGCGCCCGCCGGCGCGGGCGTGACGGCGATGACGTGTGACCGACGACCGACGACCGACGACCGACGACCGACGACCGACGACCGACGAGCGACGGGCACGGAGGGACATGGGCCACTGGTGGGAGCGGAACATCGCGGAGCCCGGCAAGCTCCCGCTCTTCCTCGCGCTGTCCTCGTTCATCCTGACGTTCCTGATCACCCGCACCGTCACCCGGATGATCAAGGCCGGCCGCGGGCCGTTCCGGAACGTCACGCCCGGCGGACTCCACATCCACCACGTGGTGCCCGGCGTGGTGCTGAGCGTGATCGGCGGCTTCGGCGCGGTCGCCAGCGGCACGCACGGCGGCGGCGCCTACGCGTCGGCGGTGCTGTTCGGGGTGGGGGCCGGGCTGGTGCTGGACGAGTTCGCGCTCATCCTGCACCTCCAGGACGTGTACTGGAGCGAGCAGGGGCGGCAGAGCGTCGAGGCCGTGGTGCTCACCGCGGCACTGGTCCTGCTGCTGCTCAGCGGCTTCCTGCCGTTCGGGGTCAACGACCTCACCGATGAGGAGGAGAGCGACCGGCTGGCCGTGGTGGCGAACATCGTGGCCAACTTCGCCGTCGCGCTGCTCGCCCTGGTCAAGGGCAAACCCCGGATGGCGGTGGTCGGGGTGCTGCTGCCACCGGTGGCGATCGTCGGCGCGCTGCGGCTGGCCCGCCCCGGCTCCTGGTGGGCCCGGCACGCCTACCACCGCCGGCCCCGCGCCCGGCACCGGTCACAGGTCCGGGCCCGCCGCCACGACCTGCGCTGGAACGCGGTGCGGCGGCGGTTGCAGGACTGGGTCGGCGGATTCCGCGAGCCCCCGTCCGGGCCGGGGCCCGGACCCGGAACCGGTGCCGACGGGGCCGGCGACGGTGGGCGCGGCCCGGACGGTGGCTCCGGCTCCGGTGGGTCCGGCCCGGCGGACGGCTGACCCGCGGCGTCGTACGGATACGGGTGCGGGGCGGGTGCGGAACGGGTGCGGGGCGCCCGGACCGGCGCGGCGCCGGCGGGACGGGCGCCCCGCGGCGGCTGCCTGGTGGGGCCGGCGCGGTGGGCGGTCAGTCGCGTTCGGGGAGCTCCGCCAGGAGCGCGGCGGCCGCCTGCACCAGCGGCAGGGCGAGCAGCGCCCCGGTCCCCTCGCCCACCGTGACGCCGTGGTCCAGCAGCGGCACCAGCGACATCCGGTCCAGCGCCTTCTCCTGCGCCGGCTCGCCGCTCGCCTGGCCGGCCTGCCACCAGTCCGGGGCCCGGAAGGCGACCCGCTGGGCCACCAGGGCGCACGCGGCCGAGACCACCCCGTCCAGGATCACCGGGGTCCGCCGCACCGCGCTCTGCAGCAGGAACCCGGTCATCGCGGTGAGGTCCGCGCCGCCCACGGTGGCCAGCAGCTTGAGCTGGTCGCCGATGACCGGCCGCGCCCGCCGCAGACCGTCCCGGATCGCCGCGCACTTGCGCATCCACGCCAGGTCGTCGATGTGCGCGCCGCCCCGGCCGGTGACCACCGAGGCGTCGGTGCCGCACAGCGCGGCGATCAGGGTGCCCGCCGCCGTGGTGCCGCCGACGCTGATGTCGCCCAGCACCACCAGGTCGGTACCGGCGTCGGCCTCCTCGTCCGCCACCGCCATGCCGGCCCGGAACGCCTGCTCGGCCTCGTCCTCGGTGAGGGCGTCCGCGATGTCCAGCCGTCCCGAGCCGCGCCGCACCCGGTGCCGGGTGATCTCGGCGGGCAGCAGCTCCGGGTCGCAGTCGAGCGACATGTCGACAACCCGCAGCGGCACCCCGAACCGCCGGGCCAGCACGCCGATCGGGCTCACCCCGTCCAGCGCCGCCCGCACCAGGGTGGCCGCAGACCCGGCGGGGCGGCCGGAGACGTCGAGGTGGGCCACCCCGTGGTCACCCGCGAAGAGCACCACGCGCGGCTGTTCGACGGGCCTGACCGGCACCTGCCCCTGGGCAGCGCTCAGCCACTCGCCGAGTTCGTCCAGCCGGCCGAGGGCGCCGGGGGCCACCGTCAGCCGCTCCCGCCGCTCCTCGGCGTCGCGCCGGACGCTGCCGTCGGGCCGCTCGATCAGGTCCACGAAGTCATCCAGATTCAGACCGCTCACCCGCGGAACCCTACCCGTAGCACGGTCGAACGGGGCCTGCCGGAGGGCGCCTTCGACGGCCGCCCGGCACCCCGCTCGCCGTGCCCGCCGCGGTCGTCCCGGGCGGCTCGTCCCACCCGCCCCGGTTCGCCCCCCGCACTCCGTCCGGCACGTCCCGCCCGGGTCCCCCCCGCGGGCCACCCGCCGCGGCCCGCCCGGGCCCTCCCGCGCGTACCGCGTACGCCCCACCAGGGTCTCCTCCGCGCGCGGCCACCCCGCATCCCCGGCCCGGGCCCCCGTAGGGGCATCACGGACCGCTTCGGAGGCCCTGATCAGGGGCACCCCGCGTGTGGCGCCCCTGATCAGGGCCTCACGGCAGGGCACCCCAGGGGTCCCGGGGGGTCCCGTCCCCGGTACGGCCTCCGGGCCCCTACGGGTCACCGCACCGGCCGAGCCCCGGGCTCCGTACGGCCACCGCGCCGGGCCGGGCGCCCGGGCCCTTCACCGCCCTCACCGCCCGGGCGGTGCCGGGGTGTCCGGGGGTTCCGGGCGGTGTCGGGGACGTTCGGACGGTGCCGGGCGGTGCAGAGCGGTGGTCGAGAGGCCGGCACGGAACCGGCGACGCGGGCCGGGCGTGCGGGGCGGCCGTGCGGGCGGGCTCGAAGGACCGGGCCGGAGGGCCGGGCCGGAGGTGTCAGCCGCGCAGCGCCAGCGCCTGCCCCGCGACGACGAGCAGCACATGCTCGCACTCGGCGGCGAAGGCCGCGTTCAGCCGGCCCAGCTCGTCGCGGTAGCGCCGTCCGGAGGCGGTCGCCGGGACGACCCCGGACCCGACCTCGTTGCTCACCGCCACCACCGTGCGGCGGGTGGCGCGCACCGCCGCCACCAGCTCGGCGGTCCGCTCCCGCAGCGCCGTCCGGCCGTCCGCGGCCCAGACCGCGTCGTCCCACGCCCCCACCGCGTCCATGGCGTCGGTTAGCCACAGCGACAGACAGTCGATCAGCAGCGGCGGCCCCTCCGCCGCCAGCAGCGGCACCAGGTCACAGGTCTCCTCGGTCCGCCAGGAGCCCGGCCGCCGGTCCCGGTGGAGCGCCACCCGGGCCGCCCACTCCGGGTCGCCCTCCCGGGTGCCGCCGGTGGCCACGTACACCACCTCCGGGAAGGCCTCCAGTCGCCGCTCGGCCTCCACCGACTTCCCCGACCGGGCGCCGCCCAGCACCAGGGTCCGCCGGGGCAGGTCCGGTACGAAGTGGTACTCGCCGACCGTCACCGTGGTCCCGTCGGGCACCGCCCGGGCCCCCGCCGCGGCGAGCCTGCGGTGGAGTTCCGGGCCGGGCGGCACCTCGTGGCCGAGGTGCACGGCGAGCACGTCGGTGGTGGCGGACACCGCCCCCGCCGCGCGGAGCCGGGCGAGCGCGTCCGGGCGCCGCACCACGTCCAGCAGCACCAGGTCGTACGGCAGGGCCGGGGCGGTAGGGCCGGTGAGCCCGGCGGGCGCGCCGTCCGGCGGCAGGTAGAGCAGCCGGCCGCCGTCCGGGCCGGTCACCTCGTAGCCGGTGCCGGGGGAGTCCAGTGCCACGGCCCGCACCCGGTGCCCGCTGATCAGCGCCAGCTCCCGGCCGTCCGGCACCCGTCCCGGGGCGGGCAGCCCCGCGGGGTACTCCAGCGGCGGCCCGTCGTGCGGGTGCGAGAGCAGCACCTGCCGTACGCCGGTCAGCGAGTGCCCCGCGCGGGCCGCCGCGAAGGCCGGACCGGGGGTGAGGTCGAGCAGCAGCGCGCCGTCGACGAGCAGCGCGGTGGCCGCCCGCGCCGCGTCGCCGGTGGCCGCCGCGCAGGCGGCGCAGGGACAGCCGTGACGGGGCAGCCCGTCCGGTGCCCCGGTGCCCAGGAGAGTCAGTTCCACGACCTGATCGTCTCGCGCCGGGACGGGACGGGCGCGCGGGGCCGCCCCGTATGGAGGGGTGCGCCCGGCGGCCGGTCCCCTAGGCTGCCCTGGAGCACTTCGCTGATCGGCGGATGGAGGAGGCGGACGATGGCGTGGACGTGGCGGTTCGAGACGTCGGACGGTACGGAGACGGAGCCCGCGGTACAGCCCGAGGAGTTCCTCACCCAGGGGGACGCGGAGTCCTGGCTCGGGCAGGTGTGGAAGGAGCTGAAGGACGGCGGGACGGAGCAGGTGCGGCTCTACGAGGACGGCACCGAGGTCTACGGCCCGATGAGCCTGCACGACGCCTGACCGGACCGGGGCCCCGACCGGGCCGGGGCCCACGCCGGACGGCCGGTGTGCCGCGCCGGGCGGCCGGTGCCCGGGGCCGGGCGCCACGAGGCCCGGGCCCCGGGCCGGCGTCCGGGGAGTGGTGGGGGCCGGCGGTTGACGGCCGGCGTCCGAGGGCCGGTGCCGGGCGGTGCGGGTCGCGGTCCGGCCGTCCCGCCGGGCCGGGCCGCCGGGCCGTCCGTGGTCGGGACCGCCGGCGGTCGTGGTCCGGTCGATGGTCGTGGTCGGGTCGGGGGCCCGTGGTGCGGTCGGTGGGGTCCGTGGTGCGGCCGGTGGTCGGGAATTCCGGTCGGCGGACCGGGGTCCGTGGCGGGCGGGGTCGAGGCGACGCGCCGCCGGTCCGGCCGTGCCCGCCGGTCCGGGGCCGGCGCGGGCCCGGGGCTCACAGTTCGCCGAGGGTGACCCGCGCGGTGTGCCGCTCGCCGTCCCGCTCGTAGCCGACGGTGGCCTCGTCCCCCGGCTCGTGGGCCGCCAGTGCCTCGGACAGGTCGGTCATCGACCGGACCTCGGCGCCGTCCACCGCGACGATGGTGTCGCCGGCCTCGATGCCGGCCTTCGCGGCGGGCCCGTCCTCCGCGACGGAGACGACGGCCACCCCGGCGGGCTGGTAATCGTCCCCGAGCAGGGTCCGCGCGGTGATGCCCAGCGCCGCCTTGCCCGAATCGGTGACCTTGCCCTGGCTGATGATCTGGTCGGCGATGGAGGTCACCGTCGAGGAGGGGATCGCGAAGCCGATGCCGGCGGCCGCGTCCCCCAGTTCCGGGTCGGTGGCGGCGAGCGTGGGCACCCCGACGACCTGGTTGGCGAGATTGACCAGGGCGCCGCCGCTGTTCCCCGGGTTGATCGGTGCCGAGGTCTGCACCAGGTCGCTCATCATGGTCCCGGTGCCGCCGTCCGACTCCGCCCGGACCGTCCGGCCCACCGCCGAGACGATGCCCTGGGTGACGCTGCTGGACAGCCCCAGCGGGCTGCCCATGGCCAGGACGATCTGGCCGACCTCGACCTCCGAGGAGTCCGCGAAGGCGGCGGGCCGCAGCCCCTCGGGGACCTCGTCCAGCTTGATGACGGCGAGGTCCTGGTCCGGATAGCTGTAGACCAGGGACGCCGACCGGGTTCCCTTTCCGGTGGCGAGGGTGACCTCGAACTTCTCGGCGTCGCCGACCACGTGGGCGTTGGTGACCACGTGGCCCTTGCCGTCGTAGACCACGCCCGAGCCCAGGCTCTTCCCGGTGGTGATCTGCACGACCGACGGCAGCACCGCCGCCACCGTTTTCTCGTAGCCTGCCGGCGGCTCCCCCCGGCTCCGTTCGGGGGCCGAGCGGTGCGAGGAGAGCGACACCGAGGGCGGGGCGGGCGACGCCGGGCCGCCGCCCTCGTCGTCCCCTCCGAAACCGCAACCGGCGAGTCCCCCACCGGCGAGCAGGGCGACCGAGCACACCATGGCGACGGTGGACAGCGGACGCCTGCGGGAGCGAGATCCGTCCATGAGCGAAAGTGTCCCCGCACCCCCGTGCGTTGGCCATGGCTGTCGGCTGTACGGGGCAGGCGCGGGCCGAGCGGCGGACACCCCGGTCCGCGTCCCGGCCGGCCGCCCACGGGCGTACGGCGGGAGGCGCCGGCCCGTCCCGCACGGGCCCACGGGACGGGCCGGATCGCGGCCCCGGGCGGGCGCAGGGGCCCGCGGGCGCACGGGCACCCGGGCACCCGGGAACGGGCTCCCGTACGGGACGGCCGGTGCCCCTACGGGCATTCCGGCTCGTCCGGGGGCCCGGATCCCTGAGGGCGCCTCAGCCCCTACGGGCCCCCTGAGGCCACCCAAGGGTGCGTCGGCCCTACGGGTCCCCCGAGGCCACCGAGGGTGCGCCGGCCCCTACGGGGTGCCGCAGCCCCCTACGGGTCCCCTGAGCCCTCCAAGGGCGCGTCGGCCCTACGGGTCCCCCCGAGGCCACCGAGGGTGCGTCGGCCCCTACGAGCCCGGAGGGACGGCCTTCGGTCACCACGGGTACCGGCCGCCCGGCGGCGGACCGGCCGGGCGGCGGGCTCAGGAGGACGTCGCCAGCAGCTGGGTGGCCGCCAGCTCGCCGTAGAGCGGATCGGCGGCCACCAGCTCGGCGTGGGTGCCCACCGCCCGCACCCGTCCGGCCTCCATCACCACGATCCGGTCGGCCAGGGTCACCGTGGACAGCCGGTGGGCGACGACCAGCACCGTGGTGTGCCGGGCGGCCTCCGCCACGGTGTCCCGCAGCGCCTGCTCGTTGACCGCGTCCAGCTGCGAGGTGGCCTCGTCGAGCAGCAGCAGCCGGGGCCGGCGGAGCAGCGCCCGGGCTATTGCCACCCGCTGCCGCTCGCCGCCGGACAGCCGGCTGCCGCGGTGGCCCACGAGGGTGTCGAGGCCGTCCGGCAGCCGGGCCACCAGACCGTCCAGCCGGGTCCGGGCCAGCACGTCGCGGATCTCCTCGCCGGTGGCACCGGGCGCACCGAAGACCAGGTTCTCCCGCAGGGTCCCGGCGAGGACCGGGGCGTCCTGCTCCACGTAGCCGATGGCCGCCCGGAGCCGGTCCAGCGGCCAGTCCTCCACGTCCCGGCCGTCCACCAGCACCCGGCCTCCGGTGGGCCGGTAGAACCGCTCGATCAGCGCGAAGACGGTGGTCTTGCCGGCTCCCGAGGGGCCGACGAAGGCGGTCATGCCGCCGCTGGGCACGGTGAAGGACACCCCGTGGTGCACCGGGGGTGCGTCGGCACGGTAGCGGAAGCGGACCTCCTGGAACTCCACCGTCGCCGGTCCGGCCGCCGTCCCCGGTCCGACCGCCGCCCTCGACGTGGCATCCGCCCGCGACTCGGCCACCGCCCCCGGCCCCGTCGCTTCCGCCGCGGCCGGGGAGGCCGCGTCCGCCGCCGGCGCCCCGGTCCCGGTCCCGGCCCCGGTTCCAGCCCCGGCCCCGGCCCCGGTTCCGGCCCTGGTTCCGGTCCCGCGCGTCGTCTCCGGCCCGGGGGGGCGCCGGCCGGGTCGGGGGTGCCGGCCGGGTCGGGGGGCAGGGCTCCGGTTCGGTCTCCAGCCGCTCCACCTCGTGGATGCGGGCGACCGCCGCCGCTCCGACCTGGTACTCCGAGACCGCGTCGACCAGCTGGGACACCGGTTCGATCAGATAGAACAGGAAGAGCAGGAAGGCCACCAGGGTGGCGACATCGGTGGCCCCGGAGGCCACCCGGGCCCCGCCGATCCCCAGCACCGCCAGGAACGACACCTGTACCGCCAGGCCCACCGACGACCAGGCCACCGCCTGCCACTTCGCGGCCCGCACCCCGTGCCGCCACGCCTCCTCGGTGGCCGCCCACACGGTCTCCGTCTCCCGCCGCTCCGCGCCGGACGCCTTGATGGTGCGGAAGGCCCCGAGGGCCCGCTCCAGCACGGTGGAGACCTCGCCCACCGCCTCCTGCGCCTGCTTGGCGGACCGGGCGATCCGGGGCATCACCAGCCCCAGGGAACCCCCGATGAGCACCATGACGCCGAGGGTGACGGCCAGCAGCACCAGGTCCATCAGGGCCATCATCACCACCGTCGCCACCAGCGTCAGCCCGCCGGTGACCAGCGACACCAGCGACCGGGTGGTCACCGCGCGGAGCAGCGTGGTGTCCGAGGTGACGCGGGACATCAGGTCACCGGGCTGGACGCGGTCCGCCTCGGGCACCCGCAGCCGCAGCAGCCGGGCCACCAGCCGCCGGCGGGCGGAGAGCACGATGGACTCCGCGGTGCGCTCCAGGACGTAGGCGCCCACCGACTCGACGGCAGTGCCCACCACCACCAGCACGGTGAGCAGCACCAGCACCCCTGCCACCGACTCGTCCTCGCCGAGCCGGGACACCAGGGCCTTCGCCGCCAGCGGCTGGGCCAGCCCGGTCACCGCGCCCACCAGGGCGCACACCCCGGCCAGCAGGATCGCGGCCCGGTGCGGACGGATGTGGCCGTACATGACGCGCCAGGTCTCCCGGGCCGGCAACAGCGGGGGCGACGGCGGTGCGGCGGCCCCGTCCGTCCCGGCCCCGTCCGTCCCTCCGCCGGGCGCGGCCTCCGCGTCCGGCCCCGGGGCCCCGGCCGGCGCGGTGGGCGCGGACGGTGCGGTGCCCCGGTCGGCTGCCGCACCGGGACGGTCGTCGTCGGGGGTACCGGCGGAATCCCGGCCGGGCCGGCGGAGGGGGCGGGGTACGCGGGCGGGGCGGCCGGGGTCCGGCGCCGCGCCGGGGGTCGGATCAGCTCTACACGACCGAGGACGCCGCCGCGCCGTGATCACCTGACCGGGCGCCGGACACGGCCCCGGGGTCCGCCCCCGACGTCCGGGAGAGGGGCGGGGAGGGGGGTGCCGTACGGCAGGGAGGGACCCGCGTCCCCGCCGGTGCCGGGCAAGCACCGCCCGGGACCCCGGAAGCCTGCGGCCGAGCGGGGAAGGCGTGCCGCCGCCGGGGGAGGAACCCTCGCGAGGGAGGGACCGCCGCGGGGTGCTGGACGAAAACACCCGGCGAACCAGGAACACCAGCGGGCCGGAACACCGCCGAGGCAGAACCACCGCCGGACCCGGAACCACCGCCGAGGAGACGGCCGCCCGCCCGGCCGGGGGACACCCGGGCCGGGGACAGGAACCCGGCCCGCTCAGCTCCCGCGTACCCCGCGCGCGCAGGCTCAGCTCCGGCGTACCCCGCACAGGTGGAGCAGCGCGGCGACCGCGCGGTACGGGTCGGTGCGTCCGGCGCGTTCCTCCGCCGCCAGCAGCCGTTCCAGCACCTCCGGCGCCGGCGGGGGCCGGTCGTCGGCCACCGGGTCGGTGAAGAGCCGCACCCCGTACCAGCGGTCCAGCGGTGCGCCGACCCCGGTGAGCGCCGCGGACAGGTCCGTCAGCCGGTCGGCGCGCACCGGCAGCCCGAGGCGGCTGGTGTACGTGGTGGAGCCGAAGGCGGCCAGGGCGGCGTCCCAGTCCCCGGCCAGGCCCGGCCGGAGGGCGAGCGCGTCGGCGTTCCGTACCACCAGCGACAGCAGGCCGCCGGCTGCCAGCACCCGCGCGAGGCCGGCGAGGACGGGGGCCGGCTCCGGCACGTACATCAGCACCCCGTGGCAGAGCACCACGTCGAAGGTGCCGGGCGGGAAGTGTGCGCCGATGTCCCGCGCGTCACCCTGGACCAGCCGTATCCGCTCCTGGATGCCGGCCGGCTCCCGGGCCACCGCGGCGCGCGCCGCGGCCAGGGCGGCCGGGTCGGGCTCCAGGGCGGTCACCTCGTGGCCGGCCCGGGCCAGCCGCAGCGCCTGGACGCCCTGGCCGAGGCCCGCGTCGAGCACCCGCAGCCGCCGGCCCACCGGATGGTGGGCGGCGATGCGCTCGTCGAGCTGGCGGGCCACCAGCTCCTGCCGCACGACGGTCCGCAGTCCGCCGGACGGTCCGCCCGGCCGGGCCCGCGCCCCGTCCGTGACCCACTCGGGGTCGGTGTTCAGGGCCGCTCCCCGCGCTTGACCTGGGGCTTGGGCAGCCGCAGCCGGCGCATCTGCAGGGTGCGCATCAGGGCGTACGGCACCGCGCCGCGCAGGTTCTCGCCGGGGAACCGCTTGCGCAGCTGACGCTTGAGCTGGATGGCGATGACCACGGAGTTCACCACGATCAGCAGGATGACCAGCATCCACATCAGCAGCACGTACGTCTGCATGGCGCCCGCCTGGATCATGCTGAGCACCAGGATGATCACCGCGAGCGGCAGGAAGAACTCGGCCACCACGAAGCGGGAGTCCACGTAGTCACGGGCGAACCGTCGCACCGGGCCCTTGTCCCGGGCGGGCAGGTACCGCTCGTCACCGCTGGCCAGGGCCTCGCGCTGGCGGGCGAGGTCCGCGCGCCGGGCCTCCCGCTGCCGGCGGGCGGCCTCCTTGCGGTTGGTCGGCGTCTGCGCCAGGCTGCGGCGCTGCGTCTGGGCCTCACTCCGCTTGGGGGTGGGGCGGCCCTTGGGCGCCTGCGGGTCACGGGGCTGCTGCGGCCGGTCCGCGGTCACCTTGGTGGGCGCGGCCTGCTCGTCCTTGGAACGGCTTCGGAACACAGGACCCAAGGGTACGGGGTTTTCCTGGTGTGGACCCCAGGCCCAGCGGGAACGATCCGGCAACGGCGGGTGCCGGGCCACCGCCCGTCCCCGGCCGCGGAGGCCGCACGCGGCGGCGGTGCGCGGCGGGGGCCGACGTGGCGGCAGGACGCGGGTGGGACGTACGGGGTGGCGGTTCGGGGCGGCACGGGCGGCGGGGACGGGCCCCGGTGCGCACCCCCCGCCGGGCATCTACACCCTGCGCCGGAGACGCCGCCGGTGGCGATCGTTCTGCAGGAGGAGCACGAGAGGCGGTGAACAGTGCGGTAATGGAAGGAGGGCCCGTACGCTGGGTCTGACAGGTGTGCCGGAGTTCTCGTCCGTCAGAAGGGGGCGCGCGAAGCCCATGAGCGGTGTCATGAAGCGTATGGGGATGATCTTCCGCGCGAAGGCCAACAAGGCCCTTGACCGGGCCGAGGACCCGCGCGAGACCCTCGACTACTCGTACCAGAAGCAGCTGGAGCTGCTGCAGAAGGTGCGCCGCGGCGTGGCCGACGTGGCCACCTCCCGCAAGCGGCTCGAACTGCAGCTCAACCAGTTGCAGAACCAGTCGGCCAAGCTGGAGGAGCAGGGCCGCAAGGCGCTCGCGCTGGGCCGCGAGGACCTGGCGCGCGAGGCGCTGTCCCGTCGCGCGGCGCTCCAGCAGCAGGCCGCCGACCTGGAGGTGCAGCACCAGACGCTCCAGGGCGAGGAGGAGAAGCTGACCCTGGCCGCGCAGCGCCTGCAGGCCAAGGTGGACGCCTTCCGCACCCGCAAGGAGACGATCAAGGCCACCTACACCGCCGCCCAGGCGCAGACCCGGATCGGCGAGGCGTTCTCCGGCATCTCCGAGGAGATGGGCGACGTCGGCATGGCGATCCAGCGCGCCGAGGACAAGACCGCGCAGATGCAGGCACGGGCCGGCGCCATCGACGAGCTGCTCGCCTCCGGCGCGCTGGACGACCCGACCGGCATGGCGAAGGACGACATCACCGCCGAGCTGGAGCGCATCTCCGGCGGCGCGGACGTGGAGATCGAGCTCCAGCGGATGAAGGCCGAACTGGCGGGCGGCAGCGGAGGCCAGCAGGCTATTGAGGGCGGCAGGCCGAACCCGGCCGAGCAGCCGCGGACGGAAACCACCAAGTTCGACAAGCGGTAGCGGCCCCTGGTGACCGCCGGGCCGGCGGAACCTCGCCGGGCGCCATCTTCCGAGGAGGCGTCGTGATCGTACGCATCATGGGGGAGGGGCAGCTGGAGCTGGCGGACAGCCACCTCTCCGGTCTGAACCGGCTCGACGACGAGTTGCTCACCGAGATGGAGGGCGGGGACGAGGAGGGCTTCCGGCGCACCCTGGCCGCCCTCCTGGACGCCGTACGCAGCCTCGGCACACCGCTGCCCGACGACTCCCTGGAGCCCTCCGAGCTGATCCTGCCCGCCCCCGACGCGACGCTGGACGACGTCCGCCGGATGCTCACCGACGACGGTCTGATCCCCGGCACGGTCTGATCACGGCACGCTCCGGTCCCGGGGCGGTCCGGTCCCGGCGCCGTCCGGCCGCGGACCCGGTGACCCGGCCGCGGACGCCGTGACCCGGCCGCCCGCCGGGACCGTGCCACCGGTGTCCACCGGGCGCGGGCGCCACCGCCGGACACCGGGCGCCGGACCGCTGCCGACGCGGCGGAAGGCCGGTGCCGTCCGGCCGGGGGCCGGGGCCACTGGGGGCCACTGGGAGCCGCCGGGCGCACCGCATACGGTGGGGTGCCGTGAGCTCCTTCACCGTCGGGCCGGGGCTGGCCCGCCCGCACCGCTGGCTGCGCGCGCACCCGTACGCCCTGGACACGCTGGTGGCGCTGGGCGTCTTCGCCACCGTCCTGGTCGTCTCGGTGAGCAACTCCGGCCACGCCCCGAAGACCAGCCCGGTCGGTCCCGCCTTCGTCCTCATCAGCGCCGCGGCCTCGGCGGCGCTGGTGCTGCGCGGCCGCTACCCGCGCAGCGTGCTCGCCCTGACCAGTGCGCTGACCGCCGTCGAACTGGCCACCGGGGGCGGGCCCGACCTGGCGCCGCGCACCGCCATCGTGCTGAGCGTGGTGGTGGCGCTGTACACCGTGGCGTCCCGCACCGACCGTCCCACCACCCGCCGGATCGGGGCCGCGACCATCGTGGCCGTCACCGGCAGCGCCATGCTCTTCGGCATGCGGCCCTGGTACGCGGCGGAGAACCTGGGCCTCTTCGCCTGGACGGGGATGGCGGCGGCGGCCGGGGACGCGGTGCGCAGCCGCCGCGCCTACGTGGCGGCGATAGAGGAGCGCGCGGTGCGCGCCGAGCAGACCCGCGAGGAGGAGGCCCGGCGGCGGGTGGCCGAGGAGCGGCTGCGCATCGCCCGGGAGCTGCACGACGTGGTGGCCCACCACATCGCCCTGGTCAACGTGCAGGCCGGGGTGGCCTCGCACGTCATGGAGAGCCGCCCGGACCAGGCGAAACAGGCGCTGGCCCACGTCCGTGAGGCGAGCCGGTCGGCGCTGGACGAACTGCGCGCCACGGTCGGCCTGCTGCGGCAGTACGGGGACCCGGCCGCCCCCACCGAACCGGCGCCGGGCCTGGGCCTGCTGGACCAGCTCGTCCAGGGCTTCGTCCGGACCGGACTCACCGTGGAGGTGGTCATGGACCCGGCCGGCGCCCCCGGTCCGCTGCCCGCCGCGGTGGACCTCACCGCCTACCGGGTGGTGCAGGAGGCGCTGACCAATGTGCACAAGCACGCCGGCCCGCAGGCGAGCGCCCGGGTGCTCATCGTCCGCCGGTCCGCGGTGCTGGAGGTCTCCGTGCTGGACGACGGGCCGCCCGCCTCCGACGGATGGGGCGAGGTGGGCACGGCCGGCCGGGGCACGGCCGGCGGCGGTGCCCCGGCGCGCCCCGGCCGCCCCGCGCCGCCGGCGGCCCGCAGCGGCGACGGCGGCGGGCACGGCCTGATCGGCATGCGGGAGCGGGTCGCGGCGCTCGGCGGGGAGTGCGAAGCGGGACCCCGGCCGCAGGGCGGCTTCGGGGTCCGGGTGAGACTTCCCCTGCAGGCCCGCACGGGAGGGGAGCCCCAATGACGATCAAGGTGTTGCTCGCGGACGACCAGGCACTGCTGCGCAGCGCGTTCCGGATACTGGTGGACTCCGAACCGGACATGGAGGTGGTCGGCGAGGCGTCCGACGGGGCCCAGGCGGTGGCGCTCGCCCGTTCCGAGGGGGCCGACGTGGTGCTGATGGACATCCGGATGCCCGGCACCGACGGGCTCGCGGCCACCCGCATGATCAGCCAGGACCCGGCGCTGACCGGGGTGCGGGTGGTCATGCTGACCACCTTCGAGGTGGACGAGTACGTGGTGGAGTCGCTGCGCGCCGGGGCCAGCGGCTTCCTGGGCAAGGGCGCCGAGCCCGACGAGCTGCTCGCCGCCATCCGGATCGCGGCGGGCGGCGAGGCGCTGCTGTCCCCGGCCGCCACCAAGGGGCTGATCGCCCGGTTCCTGGCCCAGGGCGGCGGTGCCGACCCGGCGGGCGCGTACGACGCCAGCCGGCTGGAGGCGCTGACCGGGCGGGAGCGGGAGGTGCTGGTGCAGGTCGCCGGCGGACTGTCCAACGACGAGATCGCCGACCGCCTCCAGGTCAGCCCGCTCACCGTCAAGACACATGTGAACCGGGCGATGGCCAAGCTGGGCGCCCGGGACCGGGCCCAGCTGGTCGTCATCTCCTACGAGACCGGACTGGTGCGGCCCCGGGTCTGAGCCCGGACCGGGCGGGTGCCGTGCGCCCCGGTGGCCGGGAGGGTGACGGTAGAGCACGGGCGCTCGCCGGGCGGGCCGGTGTGCGCGGACGTACGGGCGGGCAGGGCGGTCCGGGACCGTACGCCGGGCGGGGGATTCCGCGGGCAACCGGCGCGGCGGCGCGGGCCGCCGGGGTGCCGCCCGGGTCGGCTGAGGGGTGAGACGGTCACCGACCCCGGGAGTGCGCCATGACACCGGTCCACTGGGCCTTCATCCACCAGACCGACGGGGCCGACCCCGGCCGGGACAGCCGGACGGTGGTCATCGGCGGCTGCCGCGTCGAGCTGGTCGCCGTGGGCACCCACGACCAGGCGGTCCCGGTGGCGCGGGACCTGGCCGCGCGCGGGGTGCAGCTGATCGAGCTGTGCGGCGGCTTCGGCGCGGTGTGGACGGCCCGGGTGATCGAGGCGGTGGAGGGGCGGGTGCCGGTCGGCGCGGTCACCTACGGCGCGGAGTCGCTCGCGGGGTTGCGCGCCGTCTTCCCCTGACCGTCCCCCGCCGGACCGGGGCCGCACCGCGGGCGGCACCGGCCGACGCGGGATCCGGCCGACGCCGGACCCGGCGGGCGTCGCCGCCCTCGCGGGCCGGGTCACCGGCCGTAACCCCCGGCAGGACCGGGGTCCCGCGGCCCGGGCGGATGGCGGGCGGCCCGGGCGGATGGCGGGCGGCCCGGGCGGAGGGCAGGCGGCCCGCGGGTCTCCCCGCGGGCCGTCCGGGGCCCCGGCGGTTACGGGAGCGCGAGCATGCGCTCCAGGGCCAGCTTGGCGAAGTGCTCGGTCTCCTTGTCCACCTGGATGCGGTTGACGACCTTCCCGGCCGCCAGCGACTCCAGCGCCCACACCAGGTGCGGCAGGTCGATCCGGTTCATCGTGGAGCAGAAGCAGACCGTCTTGTCGAGGAAGACGACCTCCTTGCCCTGGTCGGCGAAACGGTTCGCCAGCCGGCGCACCAGGTTCAGCTCGGTGCCGATCGCCCACTTGGAACCGGCCGGCGCCGCCTCCAGGGTCTTGATGATGTACTCGGTGGACCCGACGTGATCCGCCGCCGCCACGACCTCGTGCCGGCACTCCGGGTGCACCAGGACGTTGACGCCCGGGATGCGCTCCCGCACGTCGTTGACCGACTCCAGCGAGAACCGGCCGTGCACCGAGCAGTGGCCGCGCCACAGGATCATCCGGGCGCCGCGCAGTTCCTCGTCGGTCAGCCCGCCGTTCGGCTTGTGCGGGTTGTAGACGACGCAGTCGTCCAGGGACATCCCCATGTCGCGCACCGCGGTGTTCCGGCCCAGGTGCTGGTCGGGGAGGAAAAGCACCTTCTCGCCCTGTTCGAACGCCCAGTCCAGCGCCCGCTTGGCGTTGGACGAGGTGCAGATGGTGCCCCCGTGCCGGCCGGTGAACGCCTTGATGTCGGCCGAGGAGTTCATGTACGACACCGGCACGGTGACCTCGGCGACGCCCGCCTCGGCGAGCCGGTCCCAGCACTCGGCGACCTGCTCGGCGGTGGCCATGTCGGCCATCGAACAGCCGGCCGCCAGGTCCGGGAGGATGACCTGCTGGTCGTCGCCGGTGAGGATGTCCGCGGACTCGGCCATGAAGTGCACACCGCAGAAGACGATGTACTCCGCGTCCGGCCGGGCGGCGGCGTCCCGGGCGAGTTTGAAGGAGTCGCCGGTCACATCGGCGAACTCGATGACCTCGTCGCGCTGGTAGTGGTGGCCGAGGACGAACACCTTCTCCCCGAGCTTCGCCTTGGCCGCGCGGGCGCGCTCCACCAGGTCCGGGTCGGAGGGCGCGGGCAGGTCGCCGGGGCACTCCACACCGCGCTCGCTCCTGGGGTCGGCCTCGCGACCGAGCAGCAGGAGGGCGAGCGGGGACGGCTGGACGTCGAGGGGCTGGGCGGTGGTCACGACACGCACCCTTCTTTCTTCTCTGCGGGGGAGCCTCGGGACGAGGCTTGTCGTCAAAATGACGCTATCTATCATAACCGCTTCGCGTCACGTTGACGATGGCCATCGCGTCGATGTGACGCACTCCCGGGCGCCGGACCGGTGTGCGAGCATGAAGGGCACGACGGAAATGCCGGGACCCGGAATGAAACCGGGTTGCCGTTGGTTTCCGCCCACGGCAAGCAGTCCGTACGACCCGGGAGAGATGCAGATGACCGTTCAGGACGAGACCACCGCGAGCGAGGGCATCATCCTGTCCGACGCCGCCGCGTCGAAGGTCAAGAGCCTGCTGGAGCAGGAAGGCCGTGACGACCTCGCGCTGCGCGTCGCCGTCCAGCCCGGCGGTTGCTCCGGCCTGCGCTACCAGCTCTTCTTCGACGAGCGCTCGCTCGACGGTGACGTGGTGAAGGACTTCGACGGCGTCAAGGTCGTCACCGACCGCATGAGCGCCCCGTACCTGAGCGGCGCCTCCATCGACTTCGTGGACACCATCGAGAAGCAGGGCTTCACGATCGACAACCCGAACGCGACCGGTTCCTGCGCCTGCGGCGACTCCTTCAGCTGAGCCTCCGCACGGTACGGCATGCGGCACGAGGCGGTGGTCCCCGACGGGGCCACCGCCTCGGCGTTGTCCGGCGGTACGCCCGGGCCCGCCCCGGCGGTCGCCGAGCCCGGTGCCGCGCCGCCCGTGCGTACCGTGCCGCGCGTACGCATGTGCCGCCTGTGTGCTCCGCGCCGCCTGCACGCGCCGCGGTGACCGCATGCGTTGCGGTGGCCGTGTCCGCTGCGCTGGCGGGGCGGTCCGGACGGGGCGGTCCGGAACCCACCGCCCGGCGGCCCCGGCGGTTACCGGATCCGTGCCGGTCCGGTGCGGACGGCAGCCGGACCGCGCCGGTGTCCGGCCGGCCCGCAGGCCGGGGAGCCGCCCGCCCGGCCGGTCCGCCGGGAAGCCACCCGCCCGGCCGGTCAGGAAGCCGGGAGCCGCTCGCCGGTGGCGGCGTCCACCACCTCCCGCTCACCCAGCGGCCGGTCCAGCGCCACCGCCACCTCCCGCTCCTCGGCGACCGCGGCACACACCCGGCCGGGCCGGTCGGGCGTGCCGGTGAGCCGGACCGACACCCGCTCCGCGGACTCCCGCGCGGTGGCGGAGTACGTGGTGCACAGCCCGCCGTGGAACCGGAGCACCAGCTTGCCGCCGGTGGCCCGGTAGCCGGTGACCAGCTCGGTGACGTCCCGCCCGCCCGGCTTCAGCGCGGTACCGGAAGCCTCCGGCGGGATCCGGCCCGGTTCCTCCCGGGCGGTGTCCGGCGCCGACGCCCCGGCGATGTACTCAGGGGCGAGAGCCGGAACGGTGAAGGTGTCCGGGCCCGGTTCACCGGAGCCGGCCGGTCCCACCGAGTAGATCCACGACGGCACCAGGGACTGCCGCCCGGCCACATGGGTCGCGGCCAGCCCGAACCGCGCCGAGACCGGCAGCGGCTCCGCCGGCGCGGGCGGGGACCCGGTGCGCGCGCCCGGGGCGCAGGGTCCGCTGCTCCGGGGGGTGTCCGGGCCGTCGGCGGCGCCTTCGTCCACCGGTGCCGGGCCGGTGTCCGCCGGCTCCGTCCGTCCCCCGCCCGCCGGGCCCTTGCGCGTCTCGCCGCCCTGGTGCGGCACCGGGGTGGCACAGTCACCGGTCCCGCCGGGAGCCGGGACCGCCGGGCCGGCACCGCCGTGCCGGCGGAGCGCGTCCTCCGCCCCGACCAGCGGATACTCCTCGGTGCGGGCCAGCTCCGCCAGCATCCCGTTGCCGCCGACCAGCCGTCCGTCGGCACCGACCTCCAGGTTCGTCTGCCAGCCGTGGGTGGGCAGCCCGTCCATCACCGGGGAGGCCGTCACCACCCGGACCGCCCCGTGCAGCTGCCAGGCGTCCAGCTCGGCGCCGCCCAGACCCAGCACGTCCAGCACCGGCCCGGCGACCCGCTTCGCCCGCTCCTCCGACACCGCCTCGCCCGGTCCCGCCCCGTCACCCGGCTCCGTCCGGACGCCCGGTGCCGGTCCGGCGGTCGGTTCCGCCCCGGTGCGTGGTTCCGCCCCGGCGTCCGGACGGGCACCCGGCGTCCGTCCCCCGTCCGCACCGGAGCCGTCGCCGGTGCCACGCGCCGCCGACGCGGAGTCCGAGGCGGCGGCGGGACCGGCCGGTGACGCCGGGCCGGACCGGGTGGCGGGGGCCTCGGGCCGGTCTCCGCCGGGCGTCCCGTGCGCGGAGTACGACCAGCCGCCCGGGGCCTCTCGGCTCACCCGGAGCGTCGGGCTCATCCCGTCCCGGGTGCCGCCCACCGTCCAGACCGTGTCGCCGGCGCGCGGGGTGCCCGGCACGTCCAGGGCCTTCGCCAGCCGCGCCACCTCGTCCCGCTCCACCGTCCCGGTCGCCAGCCAGGCCGGTGCCGACGCGGGGCCCGTGGGCACCTCGCCGCGCACCTGGTAGCGGGTGCCGTACGGGCTCGGCTCGCCGATCGCGATGCCCTTCGGGCCGTCTCCCCGCTCACCCGGCCGGCCCCGGTCGCCGTAGCCGTCGAGGGCGAGCGGGGCGGGCGAACCGCTCGCCTTCCGGCCGGCCGGTCCGTCACCCGCCGCCGACGCCCACCAGGTGCCACCGCCGCCGATCAGCAGCACGGCGGCGGCGACCGAGGCGGCGACCGGGGGCGAGAACCGGCGCCGCGCCGGGGCACCACGACCGGCCCCGTCCCGAGCCGAACCGTCGTCCCCGGCCCCGCCGTCGTCCCCGGCCTCGCCGTCGTCCCCGGCCTCGCCGTCGTCCCCGGCCTCGCCGTCGTCCGCCGCCACCGTGCCGCGAGCCGCCTCCTGGTCCGGCGTCACCTCCGGGCCGCCGGCCCCGTCCTGGCCGGCGGACACGTCGTTGCCGGAAGCCGTTTCCCGCTCCGGGGGCGCGTCGCGGCCGGAGGGCGTGTCCCGGCCCGGGGGCGTGTCCCGGCCCGGGCCGGCGTCCCGTCCGGCGTCCGTCTTCGCGCCGGAGCCCGCCTCGCCGGGATCCTCGACGGTTGTCTCACCGCTGCCGCTGCCGCCGGCGCTGCCGCCGGCGCTGCCGCCGGCCGCACCGTCACCGTCGGTCGGTGTGTCCCTCTTCACGGTCCGGTCGCCGCCGGGGCGGGCGGCGTGGCCGGCGGTTCCGTCGCCGCCGGGCGTCCCGGGGATGTCTTCGCTCGTGCTGCCCACCGCTGCGCTCCTCCGCTGCTCCGTCCGGTGCGCCCGGTCCTCCGCCGGACGTCCCACGGCATGACGCCGGGGGCCGCCCGTCGGTGAGGCCGGACGCCGGTGGGACGGGCCCCGGGGGCGAGCGGTTCCCGGTCGCCTCGGAACGGCGGCGGTGAACGGTGCGCGGAACGCGGGAGCGCCGAGGAACGGCGGGACGGAGGCGGCCCGGAGGGCAGCGCAGGAACGGCAGAAACGGCAGCGCCGGGAAACGACAGGGCGGGAACGGCGGAACGGGGCGCGGTGGGGGTAAGAGGAGACGACGGGCCGGGGAGAGGCGGGAGCGAGACGGCGTGGGCCGAGGGGCGGTGGGGCCGGCCCGTGGGACACCGGCCGCCGCGGCCGCCCCGAGCGGCGTGGGCCGGGACCGCTACCGGCCGCCCCGGGCCGGGGGAGGTCAGCCGGACCGGGGCGGCGGGGGAGCGGGACTCAGTCGCCGTACTCCGACATGGCGTCCAGCAGATGGGCGGAACGGTCGGGCACCGACACCCCGCGGATCAGCGACGGCGGGACGGGGGAGGGCGCCGGCGCGGCCGCCGGGGCCGACCAGTGCGGGGCCATCCGCGCGCAGTCACCGCGCAGCTGGGCCAGCGACTCCGCACCGCCCTCCGGCAGGGGTTCCCCCGGTTCGGCGGCGCCGGTGGCGCGGACGGTGGCGGCGGGGGCGGGCTTCGGCATACGGCACTCCAGATCCGGGGGGCCGTACGGTGCGGCCCCGTACCAGGTCACCGTACGCAGTGACCCGGTGGCGAAAAAAGACCTACTATCGGGTAGTTTCGACCGATCGATGCGGCGGGCGCCGACCCGGTAGCGTGAGGGGTCCCTTTCCGATCCCGCCCGCAGGAGCACACCCGCCGTGCGAATCGCCGTCACCGGTTCCATCGCCACCGACCACCTGATGACCTTCCCCGGTCGTTTCGCCGATCAGCTGGTCGCCGACCAGCTGCACACGGTCTCCCTCTCCTTCCTCGTCGACACCCTCGACGTCCGCCGCGGCGGGGTCGCCCCCAACATCTGCTTCGGCATGGGCGTCCTCGGGCTCCGGCCGATCCTGGTCGGCGCGGCGGGTTCGGACTTCGCCGAGTACCGCGCCTGGCTGGACCGCCACGGGGTGGACACCGCCTCAGTCCGTATCTCCGAGATGCTCCACACCGCCCGCTTCGTCTGCACCACGGACACCGACCACAACCAGATCGCCTCCTTCTACACCGGGGCGATGAGCGAGGCCCGGCAGATTGAGCTGCAGCCGGTCGCCGACCGGGTCGGCGGCCTGGACCTGGTCCACATCGGCGCGGACGACCCGGAGGCGATGGTCCGGCACACCGAGGAGTGCCGGACCCGCGGCATCCCCTTCGCCGCCGACCCCTCGCAGCAGCTCGCCCGGATGGACGGCGACGACATCCGCCGGCTCATCGACGGCGCCCGCTACCTCTTCACCAACGAGTACGAGAAGGCGCTGGTCGAGACGAAGACCGGCTGGACCGCCGAGGAGATCCTGGGCAAGGTCGGCACCCGGATCACCACGCTGGGCGCCCAGGGCGTGCGGATCGAGCGCCGTGGTGAGGAGCCGGTCGTGGTCGGCTGCGCCGAGGAGGAGGCCAAGGTGGACCCGACCGGCGTCGGCGACGCCTTCCGGGCGGGCTTCCTCGCGGGACTCTCCTGGGAGCTGGGGCTGGAGCGCTCCGCCCAGGTCGGCTGCATGCTGGCGACCCTGGTGATCGAGACCCTCGGCACCCAGGAGTACGAGCTGCGGCGCGGCCACTTCATGGAGCGCTTCGCCAAGGCGTACGGCGACGACGCTGCGAGCGAGGTCCGCGCCCACCTCGCCTGAGCGACGGCCGTCCGGGGGCGGCGCGCGGTAACCCACGGCGGGCCGGCCGCGCGCCGCCCCTCGCCGCCGCTGCGGGAGCCCGGCCGCGCGCCGCCCCTCCGTGCCCCGCCCCGGGAGAGCCGCCACGGGCCACCCCCGTGGCCGTGCGAACCGTCGTGCGACCGCGGGACCCGCTCCGGCCGTGCCGGATTCAGGCGCGACGCACGATCCGGTACGCGGTGCCGCGCACGGCCGGCCGCTCGCCCAGGTACTGCTGGCCGCGCATGGCGCACCAGGCCGGGATGTCCAGCCGGGCCGCCTCGTCGTCGGAGAGCACCGTCACCACGCCGCCCACCGGGACGTCCCCGATCACCTTCGCCAGTTCGATGACCGGGATGGGGCACCGCTTGCCGAGCGAGTCCACCACCAGCCCGGGCCTCGTCCCGCCCCCCGGCGTCCCGCCGTCCGCCGTCCCCGGTGCCCCGCCCTGCGTCTCTTCCGGGGTTCCGCCCGCCGCGGCCCCTCGCCCCCTCCGGCGTCCCGCCGGCCGCGCCATCGGCGCCCTCCGCCGCCGCGCCGTCCGCGCCCGGCCCTTCACCACCCTCCGCCGCGCCGTTCGCAGGCCCGCCGGCCGCGCCGCCCGCCGCCGCCCCATCCGTGACCGGTCCCCTGCCGCATCGGACCCGTCCGATCCGTTCCCGTCCGTACCCGCCCCATCCGCACCGGTCCCCGCCGGGGCCGCACTGCCGTTGGATGCCGTTCCCCGGACCGGCCCGGCCCCCGGCGCGTCCCCGGCCGGCGCCCCCAGCCGCTCCCGTACCGCCGCCACCACCTCCGGCAGCAGGGCCAGGAACCGCTCCACGTCCTCCTCGGGGCACCCCGGCGGCAGCGACACCCGCACGTTGCCCTCCGACAACACCCCCATCGCCCGCAGCACATGGCTGGGGATCAGGGTGCTGGAGGTGCACGAGGAGCCGGAGGAGACCGAGAACCCCCGCCGGTCCAGCTCGTGCAGGAGGGCCTCCCCGTCCACGTAGAGACAGGAGAAGGTGACCAGATGGGGGAGGCGGTGCACAGGGTCGCCGACCACCTCCACGTCCGGCACCAGCTGCGGCACCCGCAGCCGGATGCGGTCCACCAGCTCCCGCAGCCGCGCTGCCTCGGCCGCCGCCTCCTGCCGCACCGCCCGCAGCGAGGCCGCCGCCGCCACGATCGCCGGCAGGTTCTCGAACCCCGGGGCGCCCTGACTCCCTGCTCGTCCGCCGGGGTCCGGGCGGCGAACCGCACCCCCTTTGCGGGACCACCAGCAGTCCCACCCCCGGCGGGCCCGCCCCTACTTGTGGGCGCTGCCGGTCAGCAGTGACCAGTCGCCCTCGACCGGGCCCCAGCCGAGCGACTGCGCGGCGTCCACCAGCAGCGGCACACCCGCCTCCCGGCACTCGCCGGCGACCTCGGCCACCGGCTGCTCGGTGCCCACCTCGTGGTTGGCGGACTGCAGACAGGCCAGCGCGGCCGGGCCGGGGGCCGCGCGCAGCGCCTCCGCGAACGCGCCGGGCGCCACCCGGCCGGTACGGTCCACCAGCACCTCGCCGACGGTGCCGCCGCCGGACCGGTGCAGATCCGCCGCGTGCAGCACCGCCGAGTGCTCCACCGCGGACACGACCAGATGGCGGCCGGCGCGGCGCCGGCCGGCCAGCGCCCCCGCGACACCGTCGTGCAGCGCACGGGTGCCCGACGGGGTGAAGACCAGTTCGTCGGGGCGGCAGCCCACCGCCTCGGCGGCGGTCTGCCGGGCGGCGTCCAGGAGCATCCGGGCCCGGCGCCCCTCCCGGTAGAGCCGGGAGGGGTCCGCCCAGCCCTCGTCCAGGGCGGCCAGCAGGGCCTGGCGGGCGACCGGGTGCAGCGGGACGGAGGAAGCGGCGTCGAAGTAGGGCACCCGCCGAACGCTAGCCGCTCGGCCGCGCCGAGGCCGCCGGGGTACCGCCGTGCCGGTACGCGCGCCCCGTCCACCGCCGGGCAGCGCCCCCACCGCCACCCACCGGCGGGCGCCGCCGCGCCGAGGCCACCGGGCGCCGCCGCGCCGCAGCCGCCACCCGGCCGCCGCGCCGAGCCCACCGGGAGTACCGCAGCGCGCGGGCACCGCGCCCCGCCCACCGCGGGGCACCGCACTCCCGCCCACCGCCGGCCGGCGCGGCGCCTGACGCCCGGACGCGGTCCGCACTGGCCCGCCCGGACGCCCGGACGCGGTCCGCGCCGGCCGGCGCCGACGCCGCGTCAGCGGTGCGCCGAACGGGGGGCCGACCGGGTGCGGAGGCGGTGATTCCACCCCTTCGGGGAGTGGCCCGGCGCGTTGGGCACCCTGGCCGCGCGGCCCTAAAACGCGTCCAGTAGGGTTTGGTCCGCATAAACATCCAAACCCCTGCCCGTAGCGGGCCGGCGACCGACCAGCGAGACGGCCGCAGCCGGACGCGCGGGCGAGACTCTCGGGAAGGCGCTACGTGAGTCCCAACGGCTCCGACCGCTCGTCGCGGCGCCCGGTGCGGCGGAAGCTGCTGCAGGCGCTGGCCGCGGGCTTGGTCCTGGCGACCGCCACCGGTTGCACATCGAAGGACTTCCCCCGCCTCGGAATGCCCGCCCCCGTCACGGAGGAGGCGCCGCGGATCCTCTCCCTGTGGCAGGGCTCCTGGGCCGCCGCCCTCGCGGTGGGCGTTCTGGTGTGGGGTCTGATCCTGTGGAGCGTGATCTTCCACCGGCGCAGCAGGACCAAGGTGGAGATCCCGCCGCAGACCCGGTACAACATGCCGATCGAGGCGCTGTACACCGTGGTCCCGATCATCATCGTCTCGGTGCTCTTCTACTTCACCGCCCGCGACGAGAACGAGCTCCTCAAGGTGGACAAGAAGCCCGACCACGTCATCAACGTGGTGGGCTACCAGTGGAGCTGGGCCTTCAACTACATGGAGAACGTGGACGGCAAGGCCGCCACGCCCGGCAAGCCCTACGGGAAGATCAAGGAGATCTCCAACATCCCGGACCGGATGCTGGAGACCATCCCCGCGGGCGCCGAGGGCGTCTGGGAGGCGGGCATCCCCGGTGACCGCGACCCGGACACCGGCAACCCCGGGCCGACGCTGTGGCTGCCGAAGGGCGAGACCGTCGAGTTCATCCTGACCTCCCGTGACGTCATCCACTCCTTCTGGGTGGTTCCGTTCCTGATGAAGCAGGACGTCATCCCGGGCCACACCAACCGCTTCCAGGTGACGCCGAACAAGGAAGGCACCTTCCTGGGCAAGTGCGCCGAGCTGTGCGGCACCGACCACTCCCGCATGCTCTTCAACGTGAAGGTCGTCTCGCCCGAGCGTTACCAGCAGCATCTGCAGGAGCTCAAGAAGAAGGGCCAGACCGGCTACCTTCCGTCGGGCATCGAGCAGACGGAACCCGCCCAGAACGCGGAGACGAAGCAAAAGTGAGCATCCTCAACGAATCCCAGGGTGCCGGCGCAGCCGCCTCGTACGAGGACGAGTTGCCGGTGCGCCCCAAGCAGCCGGGCAATGTGGTCGTCAAGTGGCTCACCACCACCGACCACAAGACCATCGGCACGCTCTACCTGATCACGTCGTTCGTGTTCTTCTGCATCGGCGGTGCGCTGGCCCTGGTCATGCGTGCCGAGCTGGCTCGTCCCGGCACGCAGATCATGTCGAACGAGCAGTTCAACCAGGCGTTCACGATGCACGGCACGATCATGCTGCTGATGTTCGCGACGCCGCTGTTCGCCGGCTTCGCGAACTGGATCATGCCGCTGCAGATCGGCGCGCCGGACGTGGCGTTCCCGCGGCTGAACATGTTCGCCTACTGGCTCTACCTGTTCGGCTCGCTCATCGCGGTGGCCGGCTTCCTCACCCCGCAGGGTGCCGCCGGCTTCGGCTGGTTCGCCTACACCCCGCTGTCCGACACGGTCCGCTCGCCGGGCATCGGCGCGGACATGTGGATCATGGGTCTGGCCCTCTCCGGCTTCGGTACCATCCTCGGCTCGGTCAACTTCATCACCACGATCATCTGCATGCGCGCACCCGGCATGACGATGTTCCGCATGCCGATCTTCACCTGGAACGTGCTGCTCACCGGTGTGCTGGTGCTGCTGGCCTTCCCGGTGCTGGCCGCCGCGCTCTTCGCGCTGGAGGTTGACCGTAAGTTCGGCGCGCACATCTTCGACGCGGCCAACGGTGGCGCCTTGCTCTGGCAGCACCTGTTCTGGTTCTTCGGTCACCCAGAGGTGTACATCATTGCGCTGCCGTTCTTCGGCATCATCTCCGAGGTCGTCCCGGTCTTCTCGCGCAAGCCGATGTTCGGTTACGGCAGCCTCATCGCCGCCACCATCGGTATCGCCGGTCTGTCGGTGACGGTGTGGGCGCACCACATGTACGTCACGGGCGGTGTGCTGCTGCCGTTCTTCTCCTTCATGACCTTCCTGATCGCGGTCCCCACCGGTGTGAAGTTCTTCAACTGGCTGGGCACGATGTGGAAGGGCTCGCTGAGCTTCGAGACCCCGATGCTCTGGGCCATCGGCTTCCTGATCACCTTCACCTTCGGTGGTCTGACCGGTGTCATCCTGGCCTCGCCGCCGCTGGACTTCCACGTCTCCGACTCGTACTTCGTCGTCGCGCACTTCCACTACGTCATCTTCGGCACCGTGGTCTTCGCGATGTTCTCCGGCTTCCACTTCTGGTGGCCGAAGTTCACCGGCAAGATGCTCGACGAGCGGCTCGGCAAGATCACCTTCTGGACGCTGTTCGTGGGCTTCCACGGCACGTTCCTGGTGCAGCACTGGCTGGGCGCCGAGGGCATGGCGCGCCGTTACGCCGACTACCTGCACGCCGACGGGTTCACCACGCTGAACACCATCTCCACGATCAGCTCGTTCCTCCTCGGCCTGTCGATCCTGCCGTTCTTCTACAACGTCTGGAAGACCGCCAAGTACGGCAAGAAGGTCGAGGTCGACGACCCGTGGGGTTACGGTCGCTCGCTGGAGTGGGCGACCTCCTGCCCGCCGCCGCGGCACAACTTCCTCACCCTGCCGCGCATCCGCTCCGAATCCCCGGCGTTCGACCTCCACCACCCGGAGATCGCCGCGCTGGACCAGCTGGAGAACGCGGGCGTCGCGTCCGATGACAAGGCCCTCGCGGGTGGCAAGGAGGCCGGCAAGTGAAGGTCCAAGGCCGGATGTTCATCTGGCTCTCCGTCTTCATCCTCGCCATGGCGATCGTCTATGGCGTGTGGTCGAAGGAGCCGGCCGGCACCACCGCGCTGTTCCTGGCCTTCGGTCTGTCCATCATGATCGGCTACTACCTGGCCTTCACGGCCCGCCGGGTGGACACCGGGGCGCAGGACAACAAGGACGCGGACGTCGCCGACGACGCCGGGGAGCTGGGCTTCTTCAGCCCGCACAGCTGGCAGCCGCTCGCCCTGGGCGTCGGTGCCTCGCTCGCCTTCCTCGGCGTGGTCTTCGGCTGGTGGCTGCTGTACTTCTCCGCCCCGATCATCCTCATCGGTATCTGGGGCTGGGTCTTCGAGTACTACCGCGGCGAGAACCAGAACCAGTAGTGCCGGCCGCCGCGTCCACCGCGGCGCCGGTCCCGGGGCCCGGACACCTCCAGGAGGTGTCCGGGCCCCGGCGCGTTTCCCGCCCCCGGGTCCCGTCCGTTCCCGGCCGTCCCGGTCCCGTCGGGTCCGCCGTCCCCGGCCCCGTCCGCTCCCGGCCCCCGGCCCCGGCCGTCCCGGCCGTCCCCGGCGCCGCTCCAGGCCGCCCCGGGCACCGCGGCTGCCGCTGTGTCACCGCCCGCGCGCGGGCCCCGGCGCGACCCGCCGGACAAAGGTGCGCCGACCGGCGCGCGGGGCCGTCCTGGGGCGTTCCAGGCCGTTCGGGGGACCCTCGTTCGGCCTCATCCGGCGCGCCGCCGCCGGGTGCCGTCCCTACGTTGTGGTTATGAGCCACCAACCTCGTCCCCGCACCGCCCTGGTCCGCACCCTGCTGCTGACCCCGCTGGTCGCGGCCGGCCTGGCCGCCTGCGGCGGCCCGTCCCCGGACGCGCTCACCGACAAGCCCTACGACGCCGGCGACCACATCTCGTTCCGCGGTGTCGGGGAGGGCCGGCGGATCGACCCCGACCGGCCGCTGGAGGTGACGGTGCGGGAGGGCGGCAGCCGGATCACCGACGTCACCGCCACGGACGGCGCCGGACGGTACGTGCGCGGCCGGCTGAGCGAGGACGGCCGGCGGTGGCGCAGCACCGCCCCGCTCGCCGCGGGCGCCCACTACACGCTCCGGGTGAGCACCGAGAACGGCGACGGGCGGCCGGGCCGCCGCACCATAGGCTTCGACACCGCCCCCGCCGACGAGCGGCTGCGGGTCACCTTCGGCCCGGACAGCGGCACCTACGGCGTCGGGCAGCCGGTCACCGCCGAACTGAGCGAACCGGTCCGGGACCGCGCCGCGCGCGCGGTGGTGGAGCGGTCGCTGAAGGTCCGCTCCCGGCCCGCGGTGGCCGGCGGCTGGCACTGGGTGGACGACCGGACGCTGCACTACCGCCCGCGCGACTACTGGCCCGCCCACGCCACCATCGAGGTCCGCTCGACCCTGGACGGGGTGCGGGTGGGCGACGGCCGCTACGGCGGCCGCTCGGCGCCGCTGCGGCTGCGTACCGGCGACCGGATCGAGGCGCTGACCGACGCCCGCACCCACCGGATGACGGTGTTCCGCAACGGACGGAAGATCCGGACCATCCCGGTCACCACCGGCAGGCCCGGGTTCGACACCCGCAACGGGGTCAAGGTCATCCTGGCGAAGGAATCCTTCGTACGGATGCGCGGGACCAGCATCGGCATCCCGGAGGGCAGTTCGGACTCCTACGACCTGCCGGTGCACTGGGCCACCCGGGTGACCTGGAGCGGCGAGTACGTGCACGCGGCGCCCTGGTCCGTCGGCGCCCAGGGCGCGGCGAACGTCAGCCACGGCTGCACCGGGATGAGCACCGCCGACGCCCGCTGGTTCTTCGACACCGTGCGGGTCGGCGACATCGTCGAGGTCGTCGGCAGCGGGGGCGAGACCATGACGCCCTTCGACAACGGCTTCGGCGACTGGAACCTGTCCTGGGAGCAGTGGCGCGACGGCAGCGCGCTCACCACGGACGGCGGCCCGGCCGGGTCGGCCAGGCTCCGCCCCTCGGTGTGAGCCGGCCCCCCGCCGCGGGGCCCGGCGGGATCAGGCCGCGCCGAGCTGCCGGCGGGAGCGCAGCAGACCCGCGAGCGTGGCCGCGAACTCCACCGGGTCCACCGGATGGGTGACGGCGGCCTCGGCCCGGCTCCAGGTGGCCAGCCAGGCGTCCTGCGGGCGGGCGATCAGCAGCACCACCGGCGGGCAGCGGAAGATCTCGTCCTTGATCTGCCGGCACACGCCCATCCCGCCCGCCGGAACCGCCTCGGCGTCCAGCACACAGGCGTCCACCCCGCCGTGCTCCAGCGCCTCCAGGACGGCCGGGAGGGTGGCGCACTCCAGGTACTCCACCGGCGGGACGTCCGGGGCGGGGCGGCGGCCGGCGGCCAGCCGGACCTGCTCGCGAACGGTCGAGTCGTCGCTGTAGACCAGCACCGTGGCGGTCGGCTGCATGGTTCCTCCACGCTCGTAGACGGCACAGCAGCGGTCGGGAAACCGTCGCGCGGGGTGTCCCCACCGGTGTCTGGCCACGGATGCTACTCCGTATCAGCCGCTTCCAGCAGCGGTACGGACGGTGCGGCGATGGGCCGTTCGGGCCGCGCGGAGGGCGCGGACACACCGAACGGCACCCCCCGGAGTGAGGGCTGGATAAGCGACCGACATAATGTCGGTCGTGGCGACAGCAACAGCAGTAGATACCGGGCACGCGCACCCGTCGGTCAACCGACCGAACCTCACCAGCGTCGGAACCATCATCTGGCTGAGTTCCGAGCTGATGTTCTTCGCGGCCCTCTTCGCGATGTACTTCACCCTGCGATCGGTGACGGGTGCCGACTTCTGGTCGGAAAAGGCCGATGCGCTGAACTTCCCGTTCTCGGCGACCAACACCACGATCCTGGTGCTCTCCTCGCTCACCTGCCAGCTCGGCGTTTTCGCCGCCGAGCGCGGTGACGTGAAGAAGCTGCGCCTGTGGTTCGTGATCACCTTCATCATGGGCGCGATCTTCATCGGCGGCCAGGTCTTCGAGTACACCGAGCTGGTCAAGCACGAGGGCCTGTCGCTCTCGTCCGACCCGTACGGATCGGTGTTCTACCTGACCACCGGTTTCCACGGACTGCACGTGACGGGCGGCCTGATCGCCTTCCTGCTGGTCCTGGGCAGGACGTACGCGGCCAAGAGGTTCACCCACGAGCAGGCGACGGCGGCCATCGTCGTGTCCTACTACTGGCACTTCGTCGATGTCGTCTGGATCGGCCTCTTCGCCACGATCTACATGATCAAGTAATCCGCGGCCGGGATGTCACATCCCGCACCGGAACAACGTCCTCAAAGCATCGACGCAGAAGATCCTGACACCGGGGTAATCCGTGAAAAAGCTCTCCGCACGACGACGCCATCCGCTGGCGGCGGTCGTCGTCCTACTCTTCGCGCTGGCGGTCACTGGGGGGCTGTACGCCGCGTTCGCGCCCGCGGACAAGGCGAAGGCCGATGACTCCGCCCAGTCCCTCGCCATCGAGGAGGGCAAGAAGCTCTACGCCGTGGGCTGTGCTACCTGCCACGGCACCGGCGGGCAGGGCACGAGCGACGGCCCCAGTCTGGTCGGGGTCGGCTCGGCCGCAGTGGACTTCCAGGTCAGCACCGGGCGCATGCCCGCGCAGCAGCCCGGCGCCCAGGTCCCGAAGAAGAAGAAGGTCTACACCGACACCGAGACCGAGCAGCTGGCCGCGTACATCGCCTCGCTCGGCGCCGGTCCGGTGACGCCCACCAAGCAGCAGTACAACCCCGAGGGCGCGGACGCCGCCCGTGGTGGAGAACTGTTCCGCACGAACTGCGCGCAGTGCCACAACTTCACCGGTAAGGGTGGTGCCCTGACCAACGGCAAGTACGCGCCGCCGCTCGACGACGTGGACCCCAAGCACGTCTACGAGGCGATGCAGACCGGCCCGCAGAACATGCCCTCCTTCCCTGACACGGTCATGCCGGAGAAGGAGAAGCGGGAGATCATCGCCTACCTCGACCGGGTCAACACCTCGAAGACGGAGACCCCGGGCGGCCTCGAACTCGGCGGGCTCGGCCCCGTCACCGAGGGCCTGTTCGGCTGGATCTTCGGCCTCGGCGCCCTGATCGCCGTCACCATCTGGGTCGCCGCCCGGACCGCAAAGGCCAAGAAGTCATGAGTACCCAAGACATTCCAGAAGAAGAGAACCTGCCCGCAGCGCAGGACAAGCACGCGGGTGAGGTGGCGGTCCCCGACGACCCGTTCGCCGACCCCGGGCTGCCGCCGCACGAGCCGCGCATCCAGGACATCGACGAGAAGGCCGCCCGGCGCTCCGAGCGCGCTGTCGCGTTCATGTTCACCCTGTCGATGCTCGCCACGGTCGGCTTCATCGCCTCCTTCGTGGCGTTCCCGGTGGACAAGATCGTCTACATCTTCCCGCTGGGGCACGTCAGCGCGCTGAACTTCGCCCTGGGGACCACCCTGGCGGTGGCGTTGTTCTGCATCGGCGCGGGCGCGGTCCACTGGGCCCGCACCCTGATGTCGGACCACGAGATCGTCCACGAGCGGCACCCGATCGAGGCCACCCCCGAGGTCCGCGAGCAGGTGTTCCAGGACTTCCGGGACGGCGCCGCGGACTCCGGCTTCGGCCGCCGCAAGCTGGCCCGCAACACCCTCTTCGGCGCGCTGGCCCTGTTCCCGCTCTCCGCCGTGGTGCTCCTGCGTGACCTCGGTCCGCTGCCGGAGGACAAGCTCCGCCGCAGCAAGTGGGCCAAGGGCAAGCGGCTGATGAACCAGAACACCATGCAGCCGTTGCGGCCGGAGGACATCTCCGTCGGTTCGCTCACCTTCGCCATGCCCGAGGGCATGTCGGAGCACGACCACGACTTCCAGACGCAGATCGCCAAGGCCGCCCTGATGATCGTCCGCATCCAGCCGGACAACATCAAGGACAAGCGCGAGCTGGACTGGTCGCACGAGGGCATCGTCGCGTTCTCCAAGATCTGCACCCACGTCGGCTGCCCGATCAGCCTGTACGAGCAGCAGACGCACCACGTCCTGTGCCCGTGCCACCAGTCGACGTTCGACCTCGCCGACGGCGGCCGAGTCATCTTCGGTCCGGCCGGTCACGCGCTGCCGCAGCTGCGGATCACCGTGAACGACGAGGGTTACCTCGAGGCCATGGGCGACTTCGCCGAGCCCGTCGGCCCCGCCTTTTGGGAGCGCGGATGAGCAACCAGGACAACACGCGACGCAGGGGCAAGGCCCCGGCCGGCGAGCGCTTCGCCGACTACATGGACGGCCGGCTGGGCATCTACGGCGCTGCCAAGAAGAACCTCCGCAAGGTCTTCCCGGACCACTGGTCGTTCATGCTCGGCGAGGTCTGCCTCTACAGCTTCGTGATCATCATCCTCACGGGTGTGTATCTGACGCTGTTCTTCCACCCCAGCATGAACGAGGTCGTCTACCACGGCCCGTACGTCCCCATGCAGGGCGTGCGGATGTCGGAGGCGTTCAAGTCCACGCTGGACATCAGCTTCGAGGTCCGCGGTGGTCTGCTGATGCGGCAGATCCACCACTGGGCGGCGCTGATCTTCGTGGGCGGCATGCTCGTCCACATGATGCGCGTCTTCTTCACCGGCGCCTTCCGCAAGCCGCGTGAGATCAACTGGCTCTTCGGCTTCCTGCTGCTGGTGCTGGGCATCTTCACCGGCTTCACCGGCTACTCGCTCCCGGACGACCTGCTCTCCGGTACCGGTATCCGCTTCATGCAGGGTGTGCTGCTGTCCATCCCGCTGGTGGGCACGTACCTGTCGATGTTCCTGTTCGGCGGCGAGTTCCCGGGCACGGACATCATCCCCAGGTTCTACTCCATCCACATCCTGCTGCTGCCGGGCATCATGCTCGGCCTGGTGGTGGCGCACCTGATCCTGGTCTTCTACCACAAGCACACCCAGTTCGCCGGGCCCGGCCGGACCGAGAAGAACGTCGTCGGTATGCCGCTGATGCCGGTGTACATGGCGAAGGCGGGCGGCTTCTTCTTCCTGGTCTTCGGTGTCATCGCGTTCATCGCGGCGGTGGCGACGATCAACCCGGTGTGGGCCATCGGCCCGTACCGGCCGGACCAGGTGTCCACCGGCGCCCAGCCGGACTGGTATCTCGGCTTCGCCGAGGGTCTGGTCCGTGTGATGCCGGGCTGGGAGATCAACCTGTGGGGTCACACGCTGGTCCTCGGCGTGTTCATCCCGATCGTGATCTTCCCGATCGTGCTGCTGGCCATCGGTGTCTACCCGTTCATCGAGTCCTGGATCACCGGCGACAAGCGCGAGCACCACATCCTGGACCGCCCGCGCAACGCGCCGACCCGGACCGCCTTCGGTGTCGCCTGGATCACCGCGTACCTGGTGATGCTGGTCGGTGGTGGAAACGACCTGTGGGCCACGCACTTCCACATGTCGATCAACGCCATCACCTGGTTCGTCCGGATCGCGTTCTTCGTCGGCCCGGTGATCGCCTTCATCGTCACCCGGCGGATCTGCCTCGGCCTCCAGCGCCGCGACCGCGACAAGGTGCTGCACGGTCGCGAGACCGGCATCATCAAGCGGCTGCCGCACGGTGAGTTCATCGAGGTGCACGAGCCGCTGCCGCAGGACCAGATGCACACGCTCACCGCGCACGAGCAGCACAAGCCGCTCGAACTGGCCCCCGAGGTCGACGAGAACGGCGTGCGCCGCAAGGTGAAGCGCTCCGAGAAGCTCCGTGCCCGCCTCTCCAAGGGCATGTACGGCGAGGACGCGCAGATCCCCAAGGCGACCGCGGAGGAGTACCACGAGATCACCAGCGGCCACGGCCACCACTGATCTCCGCAACCACCCACAGCTGACGCCACAGCTGTGAAGGGCCCGCCGGGACACCCCCGGCGGGCCCTTCCGCGTTCCCGCACGTGTCCGGCGTCCGGCGCCGGCGGCCGGCGTGCCGGGCCCTTCCGCGGGCGGGCTCCGTGGCACCGGTCCCTCCGGTGACCACTCTGCGGACACGAACAACGGCCGGTGGCCGAAATGCGGCTACGATCCGGCTGGATCGCAACCCACATCGAGTGTTCGTTACGGAACGGACCCCGGGTGCGATCGGGGAGGCGATTCTCGTGACCACCGACAGCACGCATCCGGGAGATCTCGCCGGGATTTCCTTCGATCCCGCGGACCCGGTATTCCGTGCCGATCCCCGTGCCGTCCACCAAAAACTCCGCGATGAATTCCCGGTGCTTTCCCTCGCGCCGGGCACCTGGCTGGTGAGCCGTTACGCCGACTGCGAGCCGCTGCTGCGGGACCGGCGCATGGGGAAGAACCTGGGCAGCTCCCGCATGGCGGCCGAGGCCACCGGAGCGGCCGCGGCCGAGGACCCGTCGTTCCTCGGGGTGGGGCTGGAGGGCTGGGACGCCAAGCTCTTCGAGCTGCTGGACCCGCCCGGTCACACCCGGCTCCGCTCGCTGGTCGCGGGGTCGTTCACGCCCGCCGTGATCGCCACCCTGCGGGACGCCGCGGCGCGGTTCACCGCCGAGCTGCTGGACGCGGCACCGGACCGCTTCGAGATCATGGAAGGGCTCGCCGCCCCGCTCGCGGCACGGGTCATCGGCGACCTCCTCGGTATTCCGCGGGAGGACCGAAGCCGTTTTCAGTCGTCGGTCGCGCGTATCGCCCGCATTCTGGAGCCGGGCGCCGCACCCCCGCCCGAGCAGGCGGCCCGGTGCCGGGAAGCACTGGCCGAATGCACGACGTATTTCGTTCATCTGCTGGAAATGCGGACCGGCCACGGGGACGACCTGATTTCCCGGCTCGCCCGCTCCCGGGAACTGGACGACGAGTTCACCCGCCACCAGCTCGCCGCGATCTGCGTGCTCCTCGTGGTGCCGGGGCTGGACACCTTCGCCGGCATCGTGGGGAACACCGTCGAGCTGTGCGCCCGCCGGCCCGGGCTGCTGCCGGCCCTCGCCGCGGCCCCGGACAGCGCCGACGCCCTGGTGGACGAGGTGGTGCGGCTGGCGTCGCCGACGCAGGCGTCCTGGCGGGTCGCGCTGGAGCCCGTCGAACTCCACGGCGTGACCATCGAGGCCGGCGACGTGGTGCTGCTGCTGCTCGGCTCCGCCAACCGGGACGAACGGGTCTTCGAGGACCCCGACAGCGTCCGTCTCGACCGCCCGGCGCGCAGACACCTCGCCTTCGGCCGGGGCATCCACTACTGCGTGGGCGACGTGCTCTCCCGGATGATGCTCACCGAGGTGCTGCTGGCGATGGCCGGGCGTTTCACGGGCGTCGCCCTGGCGGGCGACCCGGTGCCCAAGCCGAGCCTGTGGTCGCACGCCTTCGCCCGGCTGCCGGTCGCCCTCACCCGCCGGACGGGCTGACCGGCCTGGCCCCGCGGACCGGCCCGGGGCGCCGGGGAGCCGGTGCGCGGGCCCGGGCCGGGGCGGGGGGACGTGACCCGGGCAGGGGCGGCAGGGCGGGGGCGGTGGGGTGCGTGCCGGCCGCGGGCGCCGGCGGGGCGCGGCCGGCGGGGTACCGCCCGGTATGTGAGCGGCGCTCCCGGGGCAAATGCCGGTCCCGCTAGGCTGGCCGCGGGCCGGGAGTCGCGTTCGGACCGCCGAGCCGCTGACCGAACGCCGGGCCGACACCTTCCGCGGACCACCCGCCCGCCCGTTCAGCAGACGCACCCAGGAGCACGGATGACGAACACGGTTACCCCCGTCGGCACACCCTCCAGCGGCGTCTCGCACGACTGGCGCGGCGTCCTGGGCACCCTGATGGCGGGCGAGGACCTGTCCGCCGACGCCGCCGCCTGGGCGATGGACCGGATCATGCGGGGGGAGGCCACCGACGCGCAGATCGCCGGCTTCGCGGTGGCGCTGCGGGCCAAGGGCGAGAGCGTCGGCGAGGTCTCCGGCATGGTCCGGGCGATGTACGCGCACGCCAACCTGATCGAGGTGCCCGGCCCGGCCGTGGACATCGTCGGCACCGGCGGCGACCAGGCCCGTACCGTCAACATCTCCACCATGTCGGCGCTGGTGGTGGCCGGCGCCGGGGTGAAGGTGGTCAAGCACGGCAACCGCGCCTCCTCCTCCGCCAGCGGCTCCTCCGACGTGCTGGAGAAGCTCGGCGTGAACCTGGAGCTGACCCCGGCGCGGGTGGTAGAGGTGGCGGAGCAGGCCGGCATCACCTTCTGCTTCGCGGTCAAGTTCCACCCGGCGCTGCGGCACGTCGCCGCGGCCCGCCGCGAACTGGGCATCCCCACCACCTTCAACTTCCTCGGCCCGCTGACCAACCCCGCCCGGGTCACCGCCCAGGCCACCGGCGTGGCGGACGCCCGGATGGCGCCGATCCTCGCCGGGGTGCTCGCCGAACGCGGTTCCTCCGCGCTGGTGTTCCGGGGCGACGACGGCCTGGACGAGCTGACCGTGACCGCCACCTCCCAGGTGTGGGTGGTACGGGACGGCGAGGTACGCCCGGAGCGGTTCGACCCGCGGGACGTCGGCATCGACCTCGTGCCGGTGGAGGCGCTGCGCGGCGCCGACGCCTCGTACAACGCCGACGTGGCGCGCCGGCTGCTCGCCGGCGAGACCGGGCCGGTCCGGGACGCGGTGCTGCTCAACTCGGCGGCCGCGCTGGTCTCCCTGGACCCCGGCCCCGGCCCGCTCGCCCCGCAGCTCGCGGCCGGCATGGAGCGGGCCGCGGAGTCGATCGACTCCGGCGCGGCCCGGGAGGCGCTGGAGCGCTGGGTGCGGCTGAGCAACGCCTGACCGGGGCCTGCCGCCGGGCCGTGCCGCCGCCCCGCCGGGCGGCCGGGTGCACGGCCCGCCGGGCCCTCGTCGCGGCCGCGGGGCACGGGCGGCGGGCGGGGCCGCCCCCGGCCGTAGGTCCAGGGACGCCGTCTCCCCGGCCGCCCGCCGTCGGCGTCCCGTCGCGGGGCGCCGGCATGGGGGCCTGGGCTGTCGTCCCCGGTGCCCTGTCGCGGGGCGCCGGGTCGTGGGGCCCGGGCCCCTGGTGGGCCGCTGCGCGGCAGGTCCCGGTTCCGGTTTCCGTCGCGCGGGCAGTTCCCCGTGGGGGCTTCGCCGGGCGGACGGCCCGTCTCCGGCCTGAGCGCCGTACGGACGGCCCGCCGCGGTCCGCCGTGGGCCCGGGGCCACGGTCGGCCGGGGCCGCGCTCGGGCCCGGCCCGCCGGCGGCCGGGCGTGTCCCGGGCCCACCGGGCCCCGCCCGCGGGCGGATCGGCGGCCCGTCCCCGTCGGCGCGGGGGTCCGGATGGCGGACCCCGACTTGCGTCGTGCGGATCATTTGGCATACTTCCCGTCAGGTCACGAGTGACAGCGACTACGGCCCCGGCCCGCTGTCCGGCAACCCTCCGTCCGTGGCGGGGTGCCCCGGGTGATGACCAGGTCGCAGGCAGCGAGGTCTGCGGCAAGCGCGGACCCCTGCCCCTGGGGTCCTGGTCCTCAAGGGAGCTTCCTCGTGAGCAAGCGAATGCGATAGGGCCCTCCGGCCCCTCTTCCGCGCACCATCCCGTACGCGCAGTTCTTCCCACCCGCTCCGCGCCGTCCCGTCCCGTCCCGGGCCCGGCCGTCCCTCGACGACGGCCCGCCGGTGACGTGGTGACCGCGCCGGTGCCGGTTCCCCCTGCCTTCGCGCCGCGTTCCGCGCCCGCTTACCCACCGGAGTTCGCCATGCCCGCATCCACCGTCGCCGCCGACCCGTCGCTGTGTGCCCCGCTGCCCGTACTGGGCCGGGACGTCGTGGTGCCGCTCGTCACCGGGGGAGAGGTCAGCTACGCCGCCCTCGACTACGCCGCCAGCGCCCCCGCCCTCCAGCGGGTCTGGGACGACGTGGCCGCCTACGCCCCGTACTACGGCAGCGTCCACCGCGGCGCCGGCTACCTCTCCCAGCTGTCCACCGACCTGTTCGAGAACAGCCGCGCCGAGGTGGCCGCGTTCCTCGGCTGCCGGCCGGACGACGAGGTGGTCTTCACCCGGTCCACCACCGACTCCCTCAACCTGCTCGCCGCCGTCCTTCCGGCGCACACCCAGGTCTTCGTCTTCGAGACCGAGCACCACGCCTCGCTGCTGCCCTGGGAGCGGCGCGCCGACGTGTCCGTCCACTACCTCGCCGCGCCCCGGTCGCCCGCCGAGGCGGTGGAGAACCTGACGCGGGCACTCGCCGCGCGCGGCCCCGCCGACGGTCCCGCCCTGGTCTGCGTGACCGGTGCCTCCAACGTCACCGGTGAGCTGTGGCCGGTGGCGGAGCTGACCGCCGCCGCGCACGCGCACGGCGCCCGCATCGTCCTGGACGCCGCCCAGCTGGTGCCGCACCGCCCGGTGGACGTGGCCGGGTGGGACGTGGACTGGGTGGCGTTCTCCGGGCACAAGCTGTACGCGCCGTTCGGCGCCGGGGTGCTGGCCGGCCGCGCCGACTGGCTGGACGGCGCCGAGCCGTACCTGGCGGGCGGCGGGGCCAGCCGTACGGTGGCCCGCCGGGCGGACGGCGGGGTGGAGGTGGAGTGGCACGCCGGCGCGGCCCGGCACGAGGCCGGCTCGCCGAACGTCATCGGGGCCTACGCCATCGCCGCCGCCTGCCGGGCGCTGACCGAGTACGGCTTCGACACGCTGGTGGCCCGTGAGGAACGGCTCATCGAGCGGGTCCGGCGCGGACTGGCCGAGGTCGGGCAGGTCCGGGTGCTGTCGCTGTTCGGCGGCGGCGCCCCCGCGGTGGGGGTGCTCTCCTTCGTGGTGGAGGGGTGGAACAGCTCGCACTTCGCCGCGGCGCTCTCCGCCGAGTACGGCATCGGGGTGCGGGACGGGCTGTTCTGCGCCCACCCGCTGGTGCGCACCCTGCTCGGCGGCGCCCCCCAGGAGCCGGGGGAGTGCGGCGCGCCCGACGCCGGGCCGGGCTCCCTCAACGCGATCCGGGTCAGCTTCGGCGCCGGCACCCCCGACGAGCACGTGGAGCGGTTCCTCGGCGCGGTGCGCGAGCTGGTGCGGGACGGCGCCAAGTGGCGCTACCGGACCGAGGGCGGGCGCTGCGTCCCGGACCGCGGCTGACCCGCGGCCGACCACCCCGCGGGCGCGGGTCCGCGCGCCGGGATGCGGGGCACGGTGTCCGGGCGGCCCGGGTCCACGGGCCCGGGCCGGGGCGGACACCGGGGTCGCGGGCGCGGCCGGGCCTCGGGGGCCCGGCCGCGCCCGGCGTCCGGGGAGCCCGGCTCCGCCCGGCGGTCCGCGGCCTCAGGCGAGGCCGATGGCGAAGGCCGCCTCCAGGTCGTGCTGCGAGTAGGTGCGGAACGCCACGTGGGTCTCGGTGGAGGCCACGCCCGGGACCTTGTTGATCTGGCCGGGGATGGCGTCCGCCAGGTCGTCGTGCCGGGCCACCCGCACCATCGCGATCAGGTCGTGGGCGCCGGTCACCGAGTACACCTCGCTGACCGCGTCCAGGGCGGCGATCTTCTCGGCGATCTCGGGGATCTGGTCGACGCTGGTCTTGATGAGCACGATCGCGGTGATCACGGTGGACTGTCTCCCTCGCTGGGCCGGCTGCCCCCTCACCTTATCCGGCCGCCCCGGCCGGATCCGGCCGGCCGAAGCGGGCCCAGGCGAAGAGGAAACCCAGCACGAAGCCGATCAGGTGCGCCAGGTGGGCGACCCCGGGGCGGTCGCCCGCCTGCCCCGCCGCCAGCCCCTGGAGCACGAACCAGAAGACCAGCACCAGCCAGGCGGGGAAGCGCAGCGGCAGGAAGAACAGGAACGGGAAGAGGCTGGTGACCCGGGCCCGGGGGAACAGCCACAGGAACGCGCCGAGGACGCCCGAGACGGCACCGGAGGCCCCCACCAGGGATTCGGTGGACCCGGCGTGCGCCGCCGCGTACCCCAGCAGCGCCAGGTAGCCGGTGGCCAGGTAGAAGAGGGCGAACTGCACCCGCCCCATGCGCTGCTCCGCCATTCCGCCGAAGACCTGCAGGAACAGCAGGTTGCCGAGCAGGTGCACCCAGTTGCCGTGCACGAACAGGGCGGTGAGCGGGGACAGCGCCGCCGACCGGGACCCGTGCCACAGGTCGTCCGGCACCACCCCCCAGTGGGCGAAGTGACCGGCCCGCGCCCGCAGCAGCGCGTCCCCGGTGCCGTACCCGGGGTGGAGCCCGGAGGCCGGGCCGAGGACGAAGACCAGGCAGCAGGCACCGATGAGCGTGTACGTCACGACGGGCCGGGCGGGAGCCCCCGACGTCTCGATCATGGGCAGATCATGGCGTAACGGGCCCAACCTGCCCAGAGCGCCCCGCCGCACCGGGGCTCCGGGCCGGGCCCACCCGGGGAAGGCTTCAGGCCGTAGGGTGACAGCACACGGCGCGGGTCGCCCGGGGCGCCGGAGCGCGCACCCCGGCCGCCCGTGGCGCAGCGAGATCCCGACCCGAGGACGACACGATGGCCCCTTCCCAGCCGACCGCGCGGAGCCGGTGGCGGCGCACCCGGTGCGGCGACCGGGCCCGCTCCGCCGTGGCCGGACGGGGCCGGGCCGTCGGACGGGTCCGGCCGGCGGGGGCCGGGGTGCCGGGCGCGGCCGGGCGTGCGGCCGCCGGTGGGACCATCGGACCGGTGCGCCGCCGCCGCTGTGCCGCGGTGGACCCGATCGAGCTGGCGGGCCGCCCGGCGCCGGGCGGCCGAGAACGGAAGCGGTGACAGGTGGTGGAACGGACGGACGGCCCCGAGCCGACCGGTGACCCGGCGGCGACGGGGCCCCAGGGCGCCGAGTCGCTGGACCGTCCCCTGCCCGAAGGGGTACGGCGCCGGGTGGTGGCGCTGGTCGCCGACGCCTTCGGCGGCCTGACGGTCCCCGAGCTTCCGGCCCCGCTGCGGCAGTACGCCCGGTTCACCCCGAGCCGCCGCGCCAAGTTCGCCGGCAACGCGATGGCCGCGGCCGTGGAGAGCGACCCGGTGTTCCGGCAGCGGATCGCCACCCGGCTGCGGGAGTCCCACGGCGAGCTGGCCGAGGCCCTCGACGGCGGTACCCCGCCGGCCGCCGCCGACCCGGTCGAGGTGGCGGCGCTCGCCTACGTCCTGCGCCCGGCGGACTGGGTGAAGCTGGTCGAGGCGGCCGGCCAGGAGGCGCAGCGGGCGGACGCCGAACGGGCCGGTGAGGAGGCGGAGCGGGAACTGCGCCGGCTCCGCGAGGAACTGGCCCAGGCCCGGGCCGCCGCCCGTGCCGAGAGCGAGCGCACCCGCGCCGAGCTGGAGGCCGCCCGCAAGGAGGGCGAGAGCCTCCAGCGGAAGCTCCGCGGCGCGCTCAGCGACGTCCGGCGGGGTGAGGCGGCGCTGCGGAAACTCACCGCCGAACTGGAGGCCGAACGGGCCGCCGCGGCCGCCCAGCAGGCCACCGCGGAGGGCGAGGCGCGGCGGCTGCGGGCGCGGCTGGCCGAGGCCGAGTCGGCGCTGGAGGCGAGCCGGCGGGCGGCGCGCGAGGGGCGCAGCGTGGCCGACATGCGGGTCCGGCTGCTGCTGGACACCGTGCTGGAGTCGGCCCAGGGGCTCCGCCGCGAACTCGCCCTGCCGCCGGCCTCCATGCACCCGGCGGACACCGTGGAGGCGGTGGAGCCGGGGCGGATGACGCCGAAGGACATCGCCCGGCGGGCCCTGTCGGAGACCGACCCGGCGCTGCTGGACCAGTTGCTGGCCCTGCCCCAGGCGCACCTGGTGGTGGACGGCTACAACGTCACCAAGACCGGCTACCCCACCATGCCGCTGGAGAAGCAGCGGCTGCGGCTGCTGGGCGGGCTCGCGGTCCTGGCCGCGCAGACCGGCGCCGAGATGACCTGCGTCTTCGACGGCGCCGAACTCGCCGCCCCGGTGCTGCTCGCCCCGCCGCGCGGGGTACGGGTGCTGTTCAGCAAGCCGGGCGTCACCGCGGACGAACTCATCCGTCAGCTGGTGCGGGCCGAACCGCCGGGCCGCCCGGTGGTGGTGGTCTCCACCGACCGCGAGGTGGCGGACGGGGTGGCGAAGGCCGGGGCGCGGCCGGTGGCCTCCGCCCTGCTGCTCAAACGGCTCGCCCGCACCTGAGGCGCCGCCGCGCCGGTCCCCGCGGGCGGGCGCCCGCGCCCGTACCGGCGGGGTGCGCCGGGTCCTCGGGCCGGGGCCGGCCCATGTCAGGCGTTGCCGTGAGGGTGCCCCGGCGGGCGGGTGCCCGGGCCCTTCGCCGCGGTTCGTCGTCTGTGCCGGTACCGGCGGGGCGCCTGGCGTTCCCGTGTCCGTATCCGAGGTGTGCCACTTCCGTGTGCCCGGGCGGTCTTCCCCGCCGGTGCTTCGGCGGGCGCGCATGCCTCGATCCGCGGGCGGGTGTGGTGGCCGGAGAACGTCCCTCGGCGTGCGGCGCCGTGCCCGTACCGACGGCGCGCCGGGCTCGGCGGCCGGTGTCGGCCGGTGCCCGGCGCTGCGGTGCGGTGGAGCCGGACGCGGGGGCGGGCCGCCAGCGCTGGACGCGCGCCGCCGTGCCGGTGCCCGCGGATGGGTGCGTGTCCGTACCGGCGCGTGCGGGGCGTACCCGGCACCGCCGGCGCCTGACGCGCCGCGCCGTTCGGGCGCGCGGGGCGGCCTGCTCGCGGCCGGGCCGGGAGATGCGTACCCCCTTCGCCGGACGGGGGCGTTCGTGCCGTACCGCCGGGCGGGCGGCGCACCCGTACCGGTATCCCCCGGGCGCCGGACGCCCGGTAACCCCTGGTCGCCGGTCGCCGGGTACAGCGTGTACAGCGTGTGCGGGGCGTGCGGGGTGTTCCGGGCGCGAGGAGAGGCGTCACCGGCGCGCGGGAAAGGATCGCCGCGCAGGCGCGTGCGCGGGCGCGCGGCCGACGGTGTGCGCCGGGCGGCGACCGGTTCGCGCCCGTGGAGGGTGCGCCGGTTGACGCCGGCCCGCCCCGCCGGCCGCGCCGAGCGTCCTCGGCCGGTCCACGGCTGGTGGTCCCCGGCCCGAGGCTCCCTGCCGCGCGGTGCCCGGCGGTCCGTCCGCCGGCTCGTCGAACCGGCGCCGCCGGCACGGGACTTGGGCGCGCCGGTCCGGGCGCCGTGGGGCCGGGCGGCACGCGCCGGCCGGCGGGCCGGGTCCCGGCCCGGCACCGACCGGCCGCCGTCCGGCAGAACGGAACAGCCTGTCAACCGGCCGTCACACGCGGTGCGTTCTTGGTAAAAGATAACCGTATCGAAGGAGTTTTTTCCCGGTGGGATTTGAAGCGATCACATGAGGTCACTAATGTCGGCTCGAACCTCCGCGCGGTTGATCATCCATAGGGGATGACAGCGGAGGTACCGCCGAGTCCGCGGTGTGTCAGCGGAGCCGGGGTCTTGTACCCCCACACTCACCCGGTAGGCGGCTGGAGGAAGAAGGAGCTCGCCCCCGTGGCGTCCCACCGTCGCCCCAAACAGCCGAGCCGCACTCGGGCCACCGTCCTGACCGCGACCGCCGCCGCGGCCGTGGCCCTGTCGGCCCACTCCGCCAGCGCCGACCCCAAGCCGACCAAGGAAGAGGTCAAGGCGCAGGTAGACAAGCTCTACGAAGAGGCCGAGCAGGCGACCGAGAAGTACAACGGCGCCAAGTCCCGGCAGGAGCAGCTGGAGAAGGAGGTCGGCGGCCTCCAGGACAAGGTGGCCCGTGGGCAGGCGGACCTGAACAAGCTGCGGGACGGCCTCGGTTCGATGGCCACCGCGCAGTACCGCTCCGGCGGCATCGACCCGTCGGTGCAGCTGCTGCTCTCCTCCGACCCGGACGACTACCTGGACAAGGCGTCCACGCTCGACCAGGTCAGCAGCAAGCAGGCCGGCGCGCTGAAGAAGATCGGCGAGCAGACCCGGACCCTGGAGCAGCAGCGCTCCGAGGCCACCACCAAGCTCAAGGACCTGGCCGCCACCCGCAAGGCGCTCGGCGAGAAGAAGGCCGAGATCCAGGGCAAGCTCGCCAAGGCGCAGCAGCTGCTGAACACCCTCACCACCGAGGAGCGGGAGGCCCTCGCGGCCAAGGAGCAGGAGCGCGCCGACCGCTCCAGCGAGCGGGTCGAGCTGGGCAAGGACGTACCCCAGTCGGGGCGTGCCGCCGCCGCGCTGGCCGCCGCCCAGACCAAGATCGGCTCCCCGTACGTGTGGGGCGCCACCGGCCCCAGCTCCTTCGACTGCTCGGGCCTGACCTCCTGGGCGTACGCGCAGGCCGGGGTGGACCTGGACCGCACCTCCCAGCAGCAGGTCAACAACGGCACCCGCATCGGCCGGGGTGAACTCAAGCCGGGCGACCTGGTCTTCTTCTACAGCGACCTGCACCACGTCGGGCTGTACGCCGGCAACGGCCAGGTGCTCCACGCGCCGAAGCCGGGCGCGAACGTGCGCTACGAGTCGATGGACAACATGCCGTTCATGTTCGGCGTCCGCGTCTGACCGCCGGGCCCGGAGGCCGTCCGTGCGACGGCCCCGGGCCGCCGGGCCCGCGCGGGCCCGGCGGCCGCGGAACCGGCCGGCCCGACCCGCCCGCCGCGGCGCGGGCCACGCCCGTCCGGGGGAATCCCGGCACCGCCGCACCACCCGCTCGCCCCGCCCCTGACCTGCGTCCGAGGCGGGGCGTCGGCGTACCCGGGGGGCACCCGGAGGGACGTCGCCGGTGGACCGGCGCGGAAGGCCGGGGCTAGTGTCTGCGCCCAGCTTCGTCCCCGACACCAGCGGAAGGGAGTCCGGCCTACCGTGGCGTCCCATCGCCGTCCCCCCTCGCCCGGCCCGCGCCGGGCGGCACTGCGGGCCACCGTACTGTCCGCCACCGCGGCCTCGGCGGTCGCCGGGCTCGCGGCCGTTCCGGCCACCGCCGAACCCCGGGACCCGGCGGCCGGCGCCGCCGCGGCCCGCCGCACCGTGGACCGGCTGCACGCCGAGGCCGAGCGGGCCACCGAGGCGTACAACGCGGCCGGTGAACGCCGTGCCCGGCTGCGCCGGGAGGCCGACCGCGTCCGGGAGCGGGTGGCCCGGGAACAGGAGCGGGTCAACCGGATGCGGGACGGGCTCGGCGCGCTGGCCGGCGCCCAGTACCGGGCCGGCGGCATCGAGCCGGGCGTCGCGCTGCTGCTCACCACGGACCCGGACGGCTACCTGGCGAAGGCGGCCGCGCTGGAGCGGATCGGCGACCGCCGGGCCGCCGGGCTGCGGGCGCTGCGGACCGCCCTTCGCAGCCTGCGCCAGCAGCGTGCCGAGGCCACCGGAACGCTCGCCGAACTCGCCGAGAGCCAGGCGGCCGTGGCCCGGCACAAGGCCACCGTGCAGCGCCGGCTGGCCGCCGCCCGGCAGGTGCTGGGACGGCTGTCCACCGCCGAGCGGGCGGCCCTCGACCGCTCCTGGGACCCCGGCGGGCCCGGCCCGGGCCACCCTCCGGGCGCGGTCGGCACCAGCGCGGCCTCCGCGCGCGGGGCGGCGGCGTTGCTCGCGGCCCGGCAGGCGGTCGGCGCCCCGTACGCCTGGGGCCAGGCCGGCCCCACCGCCTTCGACTGCTCGGGGCTGACCCAGTGGGCGTACGGGCGGGCCGGGGTGGCGATCCCGCGGACCTCGCAGGCGCAGCGGCTGGCCGGCCGTACGGTACCGCTGTCCCAGGCCCGCCCCGGCGACCTGGTGGTCTACCGCTCCGACGCCAGCCACGTGGCGATGTACGCCGGCGGGGGCCAGGTCATCCACGCCCCCTACCCCGGCGCCCGGGTGCGCTACGACCCGGTCGGGATGATGCCGATCGCGTCGGTCACCCGCCCCTGACGGCGGTTCCCGGCCACGGTGGCCGTCCGCGCCCCCTCCGCCGCCCCGGGCGGCGGCTCGTACCATCGGTGGCGTGGCAGGCGGGTGGTGGCGGTGGCGGCGGTGCGTGCGGCGGGCGGGTGCCTGGCCGGCGGTGTGCTGCCTGGTGGCCGGCCTGCTCACCGGCTGCGGCGACCGGCCGTCCGTGCCCGGCCGGTACCGCGCGGAGATCCAGCGGATGCTGGACCGGCGGGCCGAGGCGGTGCGGGAGCGGGACCGGGACGCCTTCCTGGCCACCGTGGACCGGCGCGCGGACCGCTACCGCACCGGACAGCGGCGGGTCTTCGACCACCTGGCCGACGTACCGGTGGACAGCTGGAGCTACCGGCTGACCGGGACCGGGGGCTTCCGGCCGGCACCCGGCACCGGCCACCGGGTGGCCGCCCGGGTCGAGGTGCGGTACCGGCTCACCGGCTACGACACCGCGCCGGTCACCGCCGAGGAGTTCCTGACGCTGGTCCGCCGGGACGACCGCTGGTACGTCGCCGCCGACGGCGGCCGGCGCGCCCCGCGCCAGCTGTGGGAACAGGGCGACGTCCAGGTGGTGCGGGGCCGGCGCGCGCTGGTCCTGGGGGTCGGTCAGAAGCCGGAGCGGCTGGCCGAGGTGGCCCGGATGGCCGACCGGGCGGTGCCCGCGGTGGACCGGGTCTGGCCCGCCGGCTGGTCGCGGCGGGTGGTGGTGGAGGTGCCCGCCTCGCTGGACCGGATGGCCGAACTGCTCGGGTCGCCCGCCGAGGGGTACCGGGGGATCGCGGCGGTCACCACCGGCCAGACCGGCGGAGGGCCGGCCACCCGCGCCGACCGGGTGATCGTCAACCCGGACGCGTACCCGGTGCTGGGGGAACGGGGCCGCCAGATCGTCCTGACCCACGAGACGGTCCACGTCGCCACCCGGACCGCCACCACCCGCGGCACACCGCTGTGGCTGTCGGAGGGGTTCGCCGACTGGGTGGCCTACCGGGGCACCGGCCGCTCGCCGCGGGAGGTCGCCCCGGAGCTGACCCGCGCGGTCGCCGCCGGCAAGCCGCTCCAGGAACTGCCGGCCACCGAGGACTTCCGGTTCGGCGGCGACGCCACCACCCTGGCCCGCGCCTACGAGGAGAGCTGGCTGGCCTGCCGGATGATCGCGGACCGGTGGGGGGAGGGCAAGCTGGTGGCGTTCTACCGGGCCGTCGGCGACGGCCCGGACACCGGCCGCCGGACCGCGGTACGCGACGCGCTGCGGTCCGTCCTGGGCGTCACCGAGGAGGAGTTCACCGCGTCCTGGCGGACGTACGCCCACCGCGTGCTGGGCTGAACCGGCCGGTGGCCGTGCCCGTGCCGGGGCCGGCCGGCGGCACCCGGTACTGTCGGCGGTGATGCACAAGACCTTGCTCGTCACCAACGACTTCCCGCCCCGGCCCGGCGGCATCCAGTCGTTCCTGCACAACCTGGCGCTCCGGCTGGACCCGGAGCGGATCGTCGTCTACGCCTCGACCTGGAAGCACGGCCGGGAGGGCGCCGAGGCCACCGCGCGGTTCGACGCCGAGCAGCCGTACCCGGTGGTGCGCGACCGCACCACGGTGCTGCTGCCCACCCCGCGGGTCACCCGCCGCGCCACCGAGCTGCTGCGGGAACACGGCTGCACCTCGGTGTGGTTCGGGGCCGCCGCGCCGCTGGGGCTGATGGCCCCCGCGCTCCGCGAGGCCGGCGCCCGCCGCCTGGTCGCCACCACCCACGGCCACGAGGCGGGCTGGGCCCAGCTGCCCGCCGCCCGTGCCGCGCTGCGCCGGATCGGCGACGCCACCGACACCGTCACCTACCTGGGCGGGTACACCCGTTCCCGGATCGCCGGGGCGCTCAGCCGCTCGGCCGCCGCCCGCATGGTGCAGCTCACGCCGGGCGTGGACGAGCGGGTCTTCCACCCCGCCTCCGGCGGCGAGGCCGTCCGGGCCCGGCTGGGGCTGGCGGACCGGCCGGTGGTGGTGTGCGTGTCCCGGCTGGTGCCGCGGAAGGGACAGGACACCCTGATCCGCGCCATGCCGCGGATCCTCCGTCAGGTCCCGGACGCCGCCCTGCTGATCGTCGGCGGCGGCCCGTACGAGCGGGACCTGCGGCGGCTGGTGGAGACCACCGCCGTCGCCCGGTCGGTGTTCTTCACCGGCACCGTGCCCGGCGAGGAACTGCCCGCCCACTACGGTGCCGGCGACGTCTTCGCGATGCCCTGTCGCACCCGCAGGCGCGGCCTGGACGTGGAGGGTCTGGGCATCGTCTACCTGGAGGCGTCGGCCACCGGACTGCCGGTGATCGCCGGCGACTCCGGCGGGGCGCCGGACGCGGTGCTCGACGGCGAGACCGGCTGGGTGGTGCGCGGCGGTTCGGTGGCGCAGACCGCCGAGCGGATCGTCGCGCTGCTGGAGGACCCCGAACTGCGCCGCCGGATGGGGGAGCGCGGCCGGGCCTGGGTGGCCGAGCGCTGGCGCTGGGACCTGATCGCCGGGCGGCTGACGGAACTGCTGTAGTCAACTGCGTGGTCCCCGGGCCCCGGTGGCCGGGCCGCCGCGCCGCGTGCCGCCCGGCCGCCCGGCCAAGGCGTCGCGCGGGGTTTTCGCGGGGCGCCGGGCTCCCGTGTGGGGCGTCCGGCGCCGCTGCCCGCGCACGGGCCGGTGGTGGCGGCCGTGCGTAACCGCCCCGCACAGGCAGGCAGATGCACAGGCGGGCGGACGGGCCGGCGGACACCGGCCGTTCCGGCCGACGGCGGTTGACGGAGCGTCAGGAAACCGCGCTGAACCGGCGTCCCCGGCCCGGACGGGACGGGTGGCGGCCGTACGGGGGTGGTGGAACCGGCCGCGCCGGCCGTGGGGCGGTGGGCGGTGGCCCGTACCGCGGCGGGACGACCGGTGGGCGGGGGCCCGTACGACGGCGGAACCGGACCGGTCGCGCACGCCACGGGCTCGGTCGGGAGTCGTCCGGCGGCGGTACCGCGGCCGGACCGGCGCGGCGCGGGTCCGGTACGGCGGCCCGTGTGGGGCCCGGGCCCGGCCCGGCCTGGTCGGTCCGGCGGCTCAGAGCCGGCGGTCCCGGCCTGACGGGGCTCTGCCCGGCGGTCCCGGTCCGATGGCCCCGGCCTGATCGCCCCGCACTCAGGTCCGGCGGCTCGGGCCCGGCGGTCCCGGTGGGTGTGGGGGCCGGCCCGCTCAGTTGCCGTAGATCGCCTCGATCTCGGCCGCGAAGTCCTTGGCCACCACGTTCCGCTTGAGCTTCAGCGACGGCGTCAGGTGCCCGGAGTCCTCGGTGAACTGGGTCGGCAGGATGCGGAACTTGCGCACCGACTCGGCGCGGGACACCGCGGCGTTGCCGTCGTCCACCGCGGCCTGGATCGCGGCCCGCAGGTCCGGGTCCTCGCACAGGTCCGCGGCGGTGGCGCCGGCCGGCTTGCCGTGCTCGGCCAGCCAGCGCGGCAGGAACTCCTCGTCGATGGTGACCAGCGCGCCGACGAACGGCCGTCCGTCGCCGACCACCATGCACTCGGCGACCAGCGCGTGCGCCCGGATGCGGTCCTCGATCACCGCCGGGGCGACGTTCTTGCCGCCCGCGGTCACCAGGATCTCCTTCTTCCGGCCGGTGATCGTCAGGTAGCCGTCCTCGTCCAGCGTGCCGACGTCCCCGGTGTGGAACCAGCCGTCCGACAGCGCCTCGGCGGTGGCCGCCTCGTTGTTCCAGTAGCGCGAGAAGAGGTGGTCCCCGTGGAGCAGCACCTCGCCGTCGTCGGCGATCCGCACCACGGTGCCCGGCATCGGCTGTCCCACGGTGCCGATCTTCTGCCGGTCCCAGGGGTTGAAGGTGGTGGCCGCGCACGACTCGGTGAGGCCGTACCCCTCCAGGACGGTGAAGCCGATGCCCCGGTAGAAGTGGCCCAGCCGGGCGCCGAGCGGGGCGCCGCCGGAGATCGCGTGGGTGGCCCGGCCGCCCAGCACCGCGCGGAGCTTGCGGTAGACCAGCCGGTCGAACACCCAGTGCTTCAGCCGCAGCCCCAGCGACGGGCCCGAGGGGGCGTCCAGCGCCTGGCTGTAGGCGATCGCCACCTCGGCCGCCTTGTCGAAGATCTTGCCCTTGCCGTCCGCCTGGGCCTTGGCCCGCGCCGCGTTGTAGACCTTCTCGAAGACCCGCGGCACGCCCAGGATCAGCGTCGGCCGGAAGGAGGCCAGCTCGTCGGTGAGCGTCTTGACGTCGCTGACGTGTCCCAGCTTGATCGGCGCCAGCACCGCCGCGATCTCCACCAGCCGGCCGAAGACGTGCGCCTCCGGCAGGAACAGCAGCACCGACGACTCACCGGTGGCGAAGATCGGCTTCAGCCGGGCCACCGCGTTGCCGCACTCGGCGAAGAAGCTGCGGTGCGAGAGCACACAGCCCTTGGGGCGTCCGGTGGTGCCCGAGGTGTAGACGATGGTGGCCGGGGAGTCCGCGGTGGCCACCGCGCTGCGCTCGTCCACCAGCTCGTCGCTCACCCCGGCGCCGGCCTCGGTGAGCTGCCGGATGGCGTCCCCGCCCTCGATCCGCCACACATGGGTGAGCGCCGGGAGACGGTCCCGGACGGACTCCACGGCGCTCTCGTGACCGGTGCTCTCCACCAGACAGGCCACCGCGCCGGAGTCGCCCAGGATCCACTGGATCTGCTCGGCCGAGCTGGTCTCGTACACCGGTACGGTGACCCCGCCGGCGCTCCAGATCGCGAAGTCCAGCAGCGTCCACTCGTAGCGGGTCCGGGACATCAGACCGACCCGGTCGCCCGGCTTCACCCCCGAGGCGATCAGACCCTTGGCCGCCGCGCGCACCTCGGCGAGGAACTCGGTCGCGGTCACGTCCCGCCACTCACCGCCGACCTTGCGGCCGACCACCGCCACGTCGGGATGCCGGGCGGCGTTGCGGCGGATGAGGTCCGTCAGGTTGCCGTCGGCCGGTACCTCGTACAGGGCCGGGAGACTGAACTCGCGCAAGACTGCTGCTCCTCGTCGGGCGCCGGCGCCACGACAGTGTGCTGTGCGTCGGCTGCGGTCCATGATCAGGCAAGGGGGGTGGTGGACGGCCCGGACGTTACCCATCGGTACGGGTTCCGGGATAGGGGTTCCTGCCCAGATGTTTTATGCGTCACACACCGCGACAATGCTCCGCGAAGCGTAGTCCAGCCGTCCGGCGGCCGGGAAGTTACCGCAGGTAGACGGGGTTCCCGGCGGTGCGGCCGATGGTTAGGGTGACCGGCATGCGTGTCCATGTGGTCAGCGACGTACACGGCAACAGCACGGACCTCGCCAAGGCCGGCGACGGTGCCGACGCCCTGATCTGCCTCGGTGACCTGGTCCTTTTCCTCGACTACGCGGATCACTCGCGCGGCATCTTCCCGGAACTGTTCGGCACCGAGAACGCCGACCGCATCGTGGAACTGCGCACCGCCCGCCGCTACGCCGAGGCCCGGGAGTTCGGCCGCGCGCTGTGGGAGGGGCTGGAGGCCGCCGGGGTGCCGGGCGGCAAGGAGGCGGCGATCGAGGGGGCGGTGCGCCGCCAGTACGCCGAACTCTTCGGGGCGTTCCCCACCCCGACGTACGCCACCTACGGCAATGTGGACATCCCGCGGCTGTGGCCGGAGTACGCCCGGCCCGGCACCACCGTCCTGGACGGGGAGCGGGTGGAGATCGGCGGCCGCGTCTTCGGGTTCGTCGGCGGCGGGCTGCGCACCCCGATGCGCACCCCCTACGAGATCGACGACGACACCTACGCCGCCAAGATCGCGGCCCTGGGGGAGGTGGACGTGCTGTGCACCCACATCCCGCCGGACGTCCCGGAGCTGTGCTACGACACCGTCGCCCGCCGCTTCGAACGCGGCAGCGCGGCGCTGCTGGACGCGCTGCACGCCGTCCGCCCCGCGTACCACCTGTTCGGCCACGTCCACCAGCCGCTCGCGCGGCGGATGCGGGTGGGCGCCACCGAGTGCGTCAACGTCGGCCATTTCGCCTCCACCGGCACCCCCTGGACCCTGGAGTGGTGACCCGCGCACGGTAGCCTTCACCGGCAGGCACACCAGTCGGCGGACGGGTACGTAAGGAGCCACGGCGATGGCGGAACACACCAGCTCAAGCATCACGATCGAGGCGGCACCGGCCGACGTGATGGCGGTGATCGCCGACTTCGACCGCTACCCCGAGTGGTCCGCCGAGGTCAAAGAGGCCGATGTGCTCACCAAGGACGACCAGGGCCGCGCCGAGCAGGTGCGGATGGTCCTGGACGTCGGCGCGATCAAGGACGACTACACCCTCAGCTACACCTGGTCGGGGTCCCAGGAGGTCCACTGGTCGCTGGTGAAGTCCACGATGCTGCGGTCGCTGGACGGCTCCTACCGGCTCACCCCGCTCGACGGCGGCCGGCGCACCGAGGTCACCTACCGGCTCACCGTGGACGTCAAGGTGCCGCTGATCGGCATGATCAAGCGCAAGGCCGAGAAGGTGATCATCAGCCGCGCCCTGGACGGCCTGAAGAAGCGGGTGGAGAGCGGCGCCTGAGCCCGGAACCCGCCGCCCACCCCCTGCCGGAGGCACACACCCCCATGCGTACGGTCCTGGTCACCGGAGCCGGCGGCGCCGGCCGCACCACCGTCGCGGCGGCCACCGCGCTGGCCGCCGCCCGCGCCGGCCGCCGTGTGCTGCTGCTGACCTGCGACCGGGGCGCCGCCGCCGCGGCGCTGCTCGGTCTGCCGGACGGCGCACAGGCCGCGCCCGGGCTGCCGTGGACCCGCCCGGTCCCCGTGGCGCCGGGCCTGTGGGCCGCCCGGACCGCGCCCGCGGAGCACTTCCGTGCCGAACTCGTCGCCCTCCAGGAGCGCGGCGGCGGGGTGCTGGACATGCTCGGCGCCACCCCGCTGGAGAGCGAGGAGCTGACCGAACTCCCCGGCGCGGAGGCGTTCGCCCTGCTCCGGGCGCTCCACCTGGCCGGCCACGACACCCCGCCCGCCGGTGCCGGGGGCCACCCGTACGCCGGTGGCGGTCGTCCGTACCCCGGCGAAGGGCACCCGTACGCGGAGGGGGGCCACCCGTACGCCGACGGGGACGGGCCGTCCGCCGCCGGCTGGGACCTGCTCGTCGCCGACCTGCCGCCGCTGCCGGACGCGGTCGCCCTGCTCGCCCTGCCCGAACGGCTCCGCCGCTATCTGCGCCGGCTGCTGCCCGCCGAACGCCAGGCCGCCCGCGGCGCGCTGCGCCCGATGCTCGCCCAGCTCGCCGGGGTGCCGGCCCCCGCCGAGCGGCTGTACGAGCTGGCCGCGCGCTGGGAGCGGGAGCTGGCCGAGGTGCAGGCGGTGATCGACGCCCCGGCCACCACCGTCCGGCTGGTCGTGGACCCCGGGCCGCTGTCGGTGGCCGCCCTGGGCGCCGCGCACGCCGGGCTGGCCCTGCACGGCTGCCGGGTGGACGCGGTGGTCGCCAACCGGATGCTGCCGACCGGCTCCACCGACCCCTGGCTGGCCGGGCTCTCCGGCCGCCAGCAGGCCGCGCTGAAGGACCTCACGGCCCGGTGGACCCCGTACGCCCCGGTGACCGAGCTGCCGCACCTGGGCGCCGACCCGGACGGGACGGACGCCCTGTCCGGCCTCGCGGCCCGGCTGCCCGCCCCCGCCGCGGCCCCCGGGGAAGGCGCCGGGGACCCGTGGACCGTGGAGGACCGGCTGGCCGCCGAGGGCGAACTGGTCTGGCGGCTCCCGCTGCCCGGGGCCACCCGCGAGGGCCTGGACCTGGTCCGGCGGGGCGACGAACTCATCGTCACCACCGGCCCCTTCCACCGGATCCTGCCGCTGCCGTCGGCGTTGCGCCGCTGCTCGGTGGCGGGTGCCGGGCTGCGCGACGGGGAACTGCGGGTGCGGTTCGCGCCCGACCCGGCCCTGTGGCCGCGCCGCCCCTGACCGCCCCCGCGGGCCGGGCCGGAGGCCGCGGCCCCGTTCCGTGCCGCCGGTCGGGTACCGTCGATGGCGAGCCCGGAACCGCCCGCCTCCCGCCGCAGGAGCCCGCCATGAGCGATGCCACCGAGCGCCCCGCCGGCGCCGACCGCCCCTTCCCGGACCAGGCCGCGGACGACACCGCGGGTACCGCCCCGGGCGGCGCCGCGGGTGCCGCCGAGGAGACCGGGGTCGGCTTCACGGACGACCCCGACCCCGACGCCTGGCAGCAGGCGTGCGCCGAGGACCTGGCGGCCGAACGCGCCCGCCGCCGTGCCGGGGCCGGGGCCGAGCCGGGCAGCGCGGCCGAGGAACTGCGCAAGCTGGCCGAGGCGGTGGCGGAGAAGGTCGCCGCCTTCCAGGCGCCACTGGCCGGCACCGCGGTGCACGGCGCCGTACAACAGTTGTTCGCGCAGGCCAAGGCCGCCGTGGAACCCGTCATCGAGCGCAACCCCGATGTGTTCGACCACCTCGCGGCGGCCGGCACCGAGCTGCTGGCTGCCTACCGGGCCGCCGTCGCCGGGCAGGAGCAGCGGTGGGCCAAGGGGTCCGATCGTTCGAGTAGTGAACACATCGACCTCGACTGACCCCAGCTCCGGTACGGTGGTCCCCGGCGGGGTTCGACTCAATAACCGAGGGACACATGGGACTCACCATCGGCGTCGACATCGGCGGCACCAAGATCGCGGCTGGGGTGGTCGACGAGGCGGGAACGATCCTCGACACCTGCACCGTGCCCACGCCGTCAACTCCCGAAGGCGTGATCGACGCCATCGCCGACGCGGTCCGTACCGTCAGCTCCGGCCATGACGTCGAGGCCGTGGGCATCGGGGCCGCCGGCTACGTGGACGACAAGCGCGCCACGGTGCTCTTCGCGCCCAACATCAACTGGCGCCACGAGACGCTCAAGGACAAGGTCGAGCAGCGCGTCGGGCTGCCGGTGGTGGTGGAGAACGACGCCAACGCCGCCGCCTGGGGCGAGTACCGCTTCGGCGCCGGCGCCGGCCACGACGACGTCGTCTGCATCACCCTGGGCACCGGCCTGGGCGGCGGCATCATCATCGGCGGCCGGCTGCACCGCGGCCGGTTCGGGGTGGCCGCGGAGTTCGGCCACATCCGCGTGGTGCCGGACGGTCTGCTGTGCGGCTGCGGCAGCCAGGGCTGCTGGGAGCAGTACGCCTCGGGGCGCGCGCTGGTCCGGTACGCCAGGCAGCGCGCCAACGCCACCCCGGAGAACGCGGAGATCCTGCTCGGTCTCGGCGACGGCACCCCGGCGGGCATCGAGGGCAAGCACGTCAGCGACGCCGCCCGGCGCGGCGACCCGGTGGCCGTGGACTCCTTCCGGGAGCTCGCCCGGTGGGCCGGCGCGGGCCTCGCCGACCTCGCCTCGCTCTTCGACCCCTCGGCCTTCATCGTCGGCGGCGGGGTCTCCGACGAGGGCGACCTGGTCCTGGACCCGATCCGCAAGTCGTTCCGGCGGTGGCTGGTGGGCGGCCAGTGGCGCCCGCACGCGCAGGTGCTCGCCGCCCGGCTCGGCGGCAAGGCCGGACTGGTCGGCGCCGCGGACCTGGCCCGCCAGGGCTGACGCGCCCGCACCCGCGGGGCGGGGCCCGGCCCTCGGGGGCCGGGGCCGGCCGTCGGGGTGGGGGGTCCGGTCGTCGGGGCCGGGGCCGCCCCGGCATGCCCCGGCTCACCCCCCGGCATCCCGACGCCGCACCCGCGGGGCGAACGCGGGCCGCGTGCGGCGCACCGGGTCCCGCGGCACGGCTGGCCGGGCCTCCCGGCCGGGCGCGTGGTCCTGGGCATCACCGGCGGCCGTCCCCTCACCTTGTGGGGCCCGCCGAGTGCCGACCGGGCGCCCGGCACTCGGCGGGCGGTCCGCCGCCGGCCGGCGTCCTCGCCGCGGGCGGCGCCCGCAGCGGGCTCCGGCCGCCGGGAGCTCATGCCGCGGCGACGACCCGTCGTCGGGAAGACCCGTCGTCAGGAGGGCCCGTCGTCGGGAGGGCCCGTCGCCCGGAGTCACACCCGGAGCCCCGCTGGGAGGTGCCGCGCCGCCGGGGCCGCGGCGTCCGCCCGGCCCGGGAACGATCTTGCGGCCGGGGGCATCGGCATCGGCCGGTGCCAGCCGGCCGCCGGCGGGACACCCCGCCCACCCCGCCGCCGGTGCACCGGCCGGCGCACCCGGCCACCGGCCGGCACCGCGGCGTCCGCCCGGCCGACCCCGGCGGGCCCGTGCCGCGCGCGGCGAGGCAGAATCGGCCGGGACAGCGCATGATCAGTACGGCCAGGCACAGTCGGAGGGCCGCCGGTACGGCGGCCGGGGCGAACAAAGGGGCTGAGAGACGATGCTCGCGGATCTGCCGGCATCCCGTACCGAGGCGGACGGCGCGGCCGTGGTCCGGGTGCTCAGTTACAACATCCGTTCGATGCGGGACGACACGGACGCCTTGGCCCGGGTGATCCGGGCCTGCGCGCCGGACGTGCTCTGCGTCCAGGAGGCGCCCCGCTTCTTCCGGTGGCGCAAGGCGGCGGCGCGGCTGGCCCGCGCCACCGGCCTGGTCTACACGACCGGCGGGGCCACCACCGCGGGCCCGATGATCCTCACCTCGCTCCGCGCCCATGTGGAGCGCACCGAGGAGATCCTGCTGCCGCGCACCCCGGGGCTGCACCAGCGCGGACTCGCCATCGCGGAGCTGAGGTTCGGGGCGGGCGCCCGGCTGGGTGTGATCAGCTGCCACCTGAGCCTGGCCGCCGAGGAACGCCGGCAGCAGGCCGGGCTGCTCCTGGAACGGCTCGCCGGGCTGGACGTGCCGCACGCGGTCGCGGCCGGAGACATCAACGAACGCCCCGACGGCCGTGGCTTCCGGCGGATCGCCGAGACCCTGCAGGACGGCTGGGCGGTCAAGCCGTGGGGCGGCGAGCACACCACCCCGCCCGCCCGGCCGCACCAGCGCATCGACGCCGTCTTCGCGACCCCGGGCGTGGAGGTGCTGGGCTGCGGGGTGCCGACCGGGCTCCCCGGGGTGTCGGAACGGGACCTCACCGCGGCCACCGACCACCTGCCGGTGCTCGCCGCGCTGCGGGTACCGGGTCCGGGCGCCGGCACCCCGGCCTGACCCCGGCCGCCGCGGGCCCGGCGGCCCCGGCCGTGGCCCGCGTCCCCGGCGCACGGCCGGGGACCGGGTGCGGAAGGCCGTGCGGCGCGGATCGGCCGTACGCCGTCACCCCGCCCGGGGCACGAGCCCTGAACCTGCCCCGCGGCCGGAGCCCGAGCCGTGAACCCGCCCCGCGTCCGGGGCCGGCGTCGTGATTCGCCATGTGGCGCCAACCGGGCGCGCGCCGTGAACCCGCCCCGCGTCCGGGGCCGACGTCGTGATTCGCCGTGCGGTGCCGACCGGGCGCGCGCCGTGGACCCGCCGTGCGGCGCGGATCGGCCGTACGCCGTCACCCCGCCCGGCGGCCGGGGCACGAGCCCTGAACCTGCCCCGCGGCCGGAGCCCGAGCCGTGAACCCGCCCCGCGTCCGGGGCCGGCGTCGTGATTCGCCGTGCTGCGCCGACCGGGCGCGCGCCGTGGACCCGCCGTGCGGCGCGGATCGGCCGGGCGCCGTGAACCCGCGTGCGTCGCGGACGGGTCCGGCGCGCCGCGCGTCGCGAACCCCGTGACGGCCCCGTCGCGCCGCGACCCCGGCCCTGCCTCGGACCCGGCCCTGCCTCGATCCCGGCCCGCCGCGTCTCCGGCCCGCCGCGTCCCCGGCCCCGTCGTGCCGCGACCCCGACGTCCCCGTGCCCCCGGCGCCGGCCGGGGGCCGGCGCGGGCCGGTCAGACCACCGCGCCGCGTCCGGGGTCGTCGTCCTCCTCGTCGTCGCCGGGGCGCATCCGCATCACCAGGGTGGCGAAGCCGCCGAGGAAACCGCCGACTCCCAGGGTGCTGATCCACCAGGTCATCTCCTGCCGCAGGAGCACCACGATCAGCAGCAGCAACGGGCCGCCGATCACCGCGATCCAGGCGAACCGTGCCGTGGTGTCGGCATGCGGCAGCGGCGGGTCCGGGGGGACGAAGTGCCCCTCGTCGCCCGGCTCGAAGTCGTCGTCGGAGGGTTCCTCGGGCGTCCAGTCGCGCGGCCCGGCGCCGGGACCCACGCCCGGCGCGTACACGATGAAGCCGCCCAGCGGCCGGTCCGGGGCCGCCGGTCCGGCCGTCTCGCCGGCGTCCTCACCGCCCGGGCCGCCCGGGCCGCCCGCGCCGTCGGCACCGTCGGTGTCCCGGTGCGCCGTACGGGCCGCGGACGCCGCGGGAGCCTCGCCGGCGACGTCCTCCGCGTCCGGCCACGGCTTCACCCCCGGCGGGTCCGCCGGTTCGGCCCCGTACGCCGCGACGATCTCGGCGAACGCGGCGTCGTCGTCCCGGGCCCCCGCCGGGCCGCCGTCACGCCCCGCCACCGGCCACCACCCCGTCCGTCCCGGTCTCCGCCACCGGCCGGAGCGCGGCCGTGGAGGGCACCGGCTCCGGGCCGGTCACCGCCCCCGGCGCCAGCCGCTCGATGAACGCGGTGGTCTCCTCGAAGATCAGGTCCGCGTCCCAGTCCAGGGTCGCCACGTGGTAGCTGCGCTCCAGCAGGCGCTCGGTGAGGTCCCGGGAGGAGACCCGGCCCAGGATGCGGGCGCAGTCCACCGGCGGCACCACGTGGTCCTGCGGGCTGTGCAGCACCAGCAGCGGCTGGGTGACCCGGGGCAGCTCGGCGTCCACCACCGCGAAGAACTTCCGCAGCGAGTACGCGGCGTGCAGCGGCACCCGGTCGTAACCGCTCTCGGTGGCACCGGGTTTGGCGATGTCGCTGACGATCCCCTTGGTGGCCGGGACCAGGTGCCGGAGCACCGGCAGGGCCATCGCGGTCCGCTGGTGCATCCGGTTCGCCGGGTTCACCAGCACCAGGCCGCTGACCGCGGCGCCGTGCCGGGCCGCCAGCCGCAGCGCCAGCGCGCCGCCCATCGACAGCCCGCAGACGAAGACCTGGCGGCAGCGGCCGGCCAGCGCGCGCAGCTCGCGGTCCACCTCCGCGTACCAGTCCTCCCAGCCGGTGACCGCCAGGTCCTGCCAGCGGGTGCCGTGCCCCGGCAGCAGCGGCAGCGAGACGGTCAGCCCGCGCGCGGCGAGGTGATCGGCCCAGGGGCGCACGGACTGGGGGGAACCGGTGAAGCCGTGACACACGAGGACGCCGACGTCTCCGCCGTCGTGGCGGAACGGCTCGGCTCCGGGGAGGAGCGGCACCGCGGATCTCCGTTCGGTGAGTGTGGGAAAGGCCGGGAACGGGCCCGTCGCGGGCCCGTCGCCTCAGCGTACGCGGCGCGCCCCACCGGGGGTAGGCAGGTAAGGTCTCCTCGTCAGACACAGGAGGTCCTCGGTTTGTTCTACGGTGCGATGAAGCTGTCGGTCGGCGGAGCGCTGAAGCTCACCTTCCGTCCCTGGGTGGAGGGCCTGGAGAACATCCCCGCCGAGGGCCCGGCGATCCTGGCCAGCAATCACCTGTCGTTCTCCGACTCCTTCTTCCTTCCCGCGATGCTGGACCGCAAGGTCACCTTCATCGCCAAGGCGGAGTACTTCACCTCCCCCGGGGTCAAGGGGAAGCTGACCGCGGCGTTCTTCAAGGGCGTCGGTCAGCTGCCGGTGGACCGCTCCGGCGCCCGGGGCGCCGGCGAGGCGGCGATCAAGAGCGGCATCGAGGTGCTCCGGCGGGGCGAGTTGTTCGGCATCTACCCGGAGGGCACCCGCTCCCCGGACGGCCGCCTCTACCGCGGCAAGCCGGGCGGCCTGGCCCGGGTGGCGCTCGCCACCGGGGCGCCGGTGATCCCGGTGGCGATGATCGACACCGAGAAGATCCAGCCGCCCGGCAAGGTGGTGCCCAAGATCATGCGGCCCGGCATCCGGATCGGGAAGCCCCTGGACTTCACCCGGTACCAGGGCATGGAGGGCGACCGGCTCATCCTGCGCGCGGTGACCGACGAGGTGATGTACGCGATCATGAAGCTGTCCGGCCAGGAGTACGTGGACATCTACGCCACCGTCGCCAAGCGTCAGATGGCCGAGGAGGCCAAGGCGGAGGCGGAGCGTGCCAAGGCCGAGGCCGCCGAGCGCGCCCGGGCCGAGGGGGAACCGGGCGAGAGCCGGGTGCCGGTGCTGCGCCGCCGGCGGCGGGACCGGACCACGGACGGCGGCTGAGCCCGCCGCCCGGCACCCGCCGGCACCGGGGACGGCCGTCCGGAGCGGCGCCCCGGGGGAGTGGGCGGGCCGGGCACGGCGCACCCGGAGCGGGTGCGGCGGACCGCGCGGCAGGGGGAGCCGCGGGCCGGGCCGCCGGGGGACACAGCGGGCCGAGGGGGGAAGTCATGGGGGACGTGGCGGAACGGAAGCCGGTGGAGGCGTCCGCCGGGACGGGCCGGGAGAAGCCCGTCCGGATGTCGGTGGAGCAGCCGCTGTGGCAGGCGCTGACCGCCTACCGGGTGCTCACCCTGCTCTACGCGATCGTGCTGTTCGTCCTGGCCTACGACGACTACGCGCACCCGCTGGGCGCGGGCGCCTACATGGCGGCGCTCACCGTGTGGACCGTCTGCACGGTGCGGATGGTCTCCTCCGCCGAGCGCTGCACCCCGCGGTTCCTCGTCGCCGACCTCACGGTGGCGGTCACCGGCATCCTGCTCACCCCGGTGGTCAACTCCCACGACCGGATCGCCGACGGCGCGCCCACCCTGCCGTCCATATGGACCGCCGGCGCGGTGCTCGGCTTCGCCGTCAAGGGCGGCTGGCGGTGGGCGGCGTGGACCTCGGGCATCGTGGCGGTCGCCAACATCGTCCAGCGCGGCGGGTTCGCCCAGGGCAACGTGCACTCCGTGGTGCTGGTGTGGGTGGCCAGCGTGGCGATCGGCTACGTGGTGGAGGTGGCCCGGGCCAGCGAGCGGACCCTCGCCCGCGCCCTGCAGATCGAGGCGGCCACCCGGGAGCGCGAGCGCCTCGCCCGCGACATCCACGACAGCGTGCTCCAGGTGCTGGCCATGGTGCAGCGGCGCGGCGCGGCGATCGGCGGCGAGGCGGCCGAACTCGGCCGGATGGCGGGGGAGCAGGAGATCGCGCTGCGCGCCCTGGTCTCCCGGGGCCCGGGGTTCGGGCCGGCCGCCCCCGGTCCGGCGGCGGCCGGCGGGGACCGTACGGCGACCGGCGGGCCGGCGGCGGCCGGAGCCGGGTACGGACCCGGCGCCCACGGAGGTCCCACCGGGGCCGGGTCCGCATACGGGGCAGCCGGGCCGGACGCCCCCGCGGCGGACGGCGCCGGGGACGCACCCCGCGACCTGCGGGCGCTGCTCGCCCCGCACGCCGGCTCCCGGGTGGTGGTCTCCGAGCCGGGCGCCCCGGTGCTGCTGCCGGGCCGCGTCGCGACGGAGGTGGCGGCGGCCGTCGGCGCCGCGCTGGACAACGTCCGGGTGCACGCGGGGGACACGGCGCGGGCCTGGATCTTGGTCGAGGACGAACCGGACGCGGTGACGGTGACCGTCCGCGACGACGGCCCCGGCATCCCGGAGGGCAGGCTTGCCGACGCGGAGCGGGAGGGGCGGCTCGGCGTGGCCCTGTCCATCCGCGGGCGGCTGCGCGACCTGGGCGGCCGGGCCGAGTACTTCTCGGCGCCCGGCCAGGGCACCGAGGTGGAGTTGAGAGTTCCGCGGGGCGGGGAGGCCACACGATGAGCGGCACCATGAGCGGGGAGACCACGAGCGGCGGCGGTACGGCCGGCGGCGTCCTGGGCGGGGAGGCGGTGCGCTCCACCGCGACCGGTGCGGGCGGGGCCGGCCACCGGCCCGGCGGGGCGGACGGCCCCGGGGACGGGCCGGCCCGCCCGCCGGTGCGGGTGATGGTGGTGGACGACCACCCGATGTGGCGCGACGCGGTCGCCCGCGACCTGTCCGAGGCCGGGTTCGACGTGGTGGCCACCGCGGGCGACGGCCCGCAGGCGGTGCGCCGCGCACGGGCCGCCGGGCCGGACGTGCTCGTGCTCGACCTCAACCTCCCCGGGCTGCCCGGGGTGCAGGTGTGCAAGGAGGTGGTCGGCGACAACCCCGCGGTGCGGGTGCTGGTGCTCTCCGCCAGCGGCGAGCACGCCGACGTCCTGGAGGCGGTGAAGTCCGGGGCCACCGGCTATCTGGTGAAGTCCGCGAGCACCGCGGAACTGCTGGACGCGGTGCGCCGCACCGCGGCCGGCGACGCGGTGTTCACGCCCGGACTGGCCGGCCTGGTGCTGGGCGAGTACCGGCGGCTGGCCGGTGAACCGGCCGCCACCGCCGCCGGGCGGGAGAATGCCCCGCGGCTCACCGAGCGGGAGACCGAGGTGCTCCGGCTGGTGGCGAAGGGACTGTCGTACAAGCAGATCGCCGAACGGCTGGTGATCTCGCACCGCACCGTGCAGAACCACGTACAGAACACCCTGGGCAAACTGCAATTGCACAACCGGGTGGAATTGGTGCGCTACGCGATCGAGCGTGGCCTGGACACTTCCGGGTGAATCCGGACGTACCAACTCGCTTCCGTCGCACCCGAATTCACTCTCCGTCGCGGAATCTGTGACCTGCGTCACCCCTAGTGTGGCCCCGTACCGGTCCCCATGAGCGGGTCCCCCACGGCAGAAGGGAAGATGCGATGCGGGTCGGAGTACTGACCGGTGGCGGTGACTGCCCCGGACTGAACGCGGTCATCCGCGCCGTCGTCCGCAAGGGAGCGCAGACCTACGGCCACGACTTCACCGGATACCGGGACGGCTGGCGCGGCCCGCTGGAGGGCCGTACCGTGCCGCTGGACGTCCCGGCGGTGCGCGGCATCCTGCCCCGGGGCGGCACCATCCTGGGCTCCTCCCGGACCAACCCGCTGAGCGCCGACGGCGGCGTGCGGCGGATCAAGGAGAACCTCGCCAAGGACGAGGTGGACGCGCTCGTCGCGATCGGCGGCGAGGACACCCTGGGCGTCGCCGCCCGGCTGAGCGACGAGTACGGCATCCGCTGCGTCGGCGTCCCCAAGACCATCGACAACGACCTCTCCGCCACGGACTACACCTTCGGCTTCGACACCGCCGTCAACATCGCCACCGAGGCCATCGACCGCCTCCACACCACCGCGGAGTCCCACATGAGAGCCCTGGTGGTGGAGGTGATGGGGCGTCACGCCGGGTGGATCGCGCTGCACGCCGGACTCGCCGGCGGCGCCAACGCCATCCTCATCCCGGAACAGCGCTTCGACGTCGACCAGGTCTGCGCCTGGGTGGAGTCCCGCTTCCGCACCCGCTACGCCCCGGTCGTGGTGGTCGCCGAGGGGGCCATGCCCAAGGACGGCGAGGCGGTGCTCAAGGACGACTCCCGGGACTCCTTCGGCCACGTACGGCTCTCCGGCATCGGGGAGTGGCTGGCCAAGCGGATCGAGGAACGCACCGGGAAGGAGGCCCGGACCACGGTGCTCGGCCACGTGCAGCGCGGCGGCACCCCCAGCGCCTTCGACCGCTGGCTGGCCACCCGCTTCGGACTGCACGCCATCGACGCCGTGCACGAGGGCGACTTCGGCACCATGGTGGCGCTGCGCGGCACCCGGATCGTCCGGGTGCCGCTGACCGAGGCGACCGCCCGGCTGAAGACGGTCGACCCGGCGCTGTACGCCGAGGCGGGCGTCTTCTTCGGCTGAACCGCCGGCCGGCGGGCCGGGCCGCGTGCCGGGGGCGGCGGGGCCGCGTGCCGGGGCGGCGGGGCCGGCCGGTCCCGTCGTCCCAGGGCGGCCCCCGGCCGGGCGCCCGTCGGTCCCCCGGCCGCGGCGTCCGGTGCGGGGCGGCCGGCTCGTACCGGCCGGTGCCGGGGCACCCAGCAGCCGTGCCGCCCGGTGCCGGCCGGTCCCCGGGGTCCCGCGCCCGGTGCCGGCCGGGTCCGCTCGTCCGGCCGGGGTCCGCCCGGGCCGGCCGGCTCACACCAGGACCGCCGCCAGCAGCTCCGCCGTGATCGCCGCGCCGTTGCGGGTCAGCACCGACTCCGGGTGGAACTGCACCGAGGCGAAGCCCGGGCCGCGCAGCGCGTGCACCTCGCCGGTGGCCGGGTCGCGGCTCACCTCGACCCCGCGCAGCGCCAGCCCGGCCGCCGCCCGGTCGTCGCAGCGGGCGGTGAAGCTGTTGTAGAAGCCCACCGTCTCGGCCCGGCCGAACAGGTCGATGCGGGTCTGGGCACCCTGGTACGGCACCGCCTTGCGGACCAGCTCCAGCCCCAGCTCGGCCGCGATCAGCTCGTGCCCCAGGCACACCCCCAGCACCCCGTGCCGGTGCCCGCGCAGCAACCGCCCGGCCAGGTCCCCCAGCAGCCGCATCTTCGGGTCGGCCGCGTCCGCCGGGTCGCCCGGCCCCGGGCCCAGCACCACCGGGCCGGGGTGTGCCAGGGCGTCCTCCCGCAGCCCCGGCTCGTCGTACCGGCGCACGGTGACCGCCGCCCCGGACGACCGCAGCAGGTGCGCCAGCATCGCGGTGAAGGTGTCCTCCCCGTCCACCACCAGCACCCGGCCGGTCACCTCCGCCGGCCGGTCCTGCATCCGCAGCCAGAACGGAGCCAGGTCCGCGCGGCGGGCGTCCAGCGCGGCCCGTACCCGGGGGTCGTCGGCGAGCGCCGGGGCGGCCGCCGCGGACCGGGCCGGCCCCGGGCGCACCCCCAGCGCGGCCAGCACCCCGGCGGCCTTGGCGTGCGTCTCGGCCACCTCCGCCCGCGGGTCGGAGCGCCGCACCAGGGTGGCCCCCACCGGCACCCGCAGCCGTCCGGTCCGGTCGATGTCCGCGGTGCGGATGAGGATCGGCGAGTCCAGCGTCCGGGCGCCGCCGGCGTCCCGGCCGATGAGCGCCAGCGCGCCCGCGTAGTAGGCCCGCCCGACCCCGTCGGCGTCCAGCGGCTCGTACCGCCGGATCACCCGGCAGGCGTTCTGCACCGGGGAGCCGGTGACCGTCGCCGCGAACATCGTCTCCCGCAGCACCTCCCGCACGTCCAGCGTGGACCGGCCGCGCAGCTCGTACTCGGTGTGCGCCAGGTGGGCCATCTCCCGCAGCCGCGGTCCCACCACCACCCCGCCCATGTCGCCGACGGTGCACATCATCTTCAGTTCCTCGTCGACCACCATGGACAGCTCCTCCACCTCCTTGCGGTCGTGCAGGAACTCCAGCAGCCCGGCGACGTCCGGCCCCTCGGGCGGGTAGCGGTAGGTGCCGCTGATGGGGTTCATGACCACCGTCCCGGCCGCCCGCGGCCCGCCGGCGGCGCCCGGCCCGTCACCGGCCGCCGTCCCGAGGTCCGCCCCCGCCCCGTCACCGGACCCCGACGGCGGCCGGCCGTCCGTTCCGCCGGACATCCGGACGTGCACCTCCGGGCTGGCGCCGACCAGCGTCCGCCCGCCCAGGTGGACCACATAGGTCCAGTACGCCCCGCGCTCGGACTCCAGCAGCCGCCGGAAGAGCGCCAGCGCGTCGGCGACCGTGTAGCCGGGGATCTCGCCGCGGTAGGTGCGGCGGATGACGAAGTTCGCGCCCTCGCCGGTGCCGATCTCGTCCCGCACCACCCGCTCCACGGTGCGGGCGTACTCCTCGTCGGCGACGTCGAACCCGCCGCCGGTGACGGTCACCCGGTGGCCGGGGAGGGCGTCCCGCAGCTCGGCGAGCGGCAGCCGGTGGGTCTCGGTCGGCAGCAGCACCGCCAGCGGCGTGCCGTCGTCGGGCGCGTCGAAGCCGCGCTCCCGGATCTGCCGGAACGGCACCAGGGCGAGCGCGTCGTGGACCGGGCCGCCCCGGCCGGGCCCGTCCGCGGGCAGCGGGATGTCGGCGAGCCGGTCCACCTCGGTGACCGGTCCGACCAGCACCTCCACGCTCCCCCCGGTGCCGGGGGAGAGGCCGGGGGTGCGGCGGTGCAGCAGGGCGAAGGAGGGGCAGGCGCCGCTCAGCAGCCGGCGTACGACGGCGTCCGCGGCGGTGCGGGGGGCGGCGCCGGCGGGGCCGCCGGGGCCGGTCTCGACAGGGTCGTGCACGGTGATCGTTCCTTTCGCGGGGAGGAACGGCCGGCACCGGATACGCCGAAGGCCGCCCCTCGGGCGGCCTTCGCTGGCGAATGGGATGTACGCGCGATCAGTGGGCCGCCGGATGAGCGGTCCACCACCAGAACGTGGTCAGTCGTGCGAACATGTCCGGCACCCTACCCGACGTCGCGGGGTGGCCGGTCCTGTACCACCGGGTGTCTCATCTTGTGGGCACCGGGCCGGAGCCGGGCGCCGACCCCGTACTGTTGACGCGTGACCGTGAACGCTGAAACCCACGCCGGGGACCACACCTGGCGCTCCCTGCCCGCGGCGCAGCAGCCCGACTGGCCGGACCACGAGGCTCTGCGCGATGTCATCGCCGAGCTGGAGTCCTATCCCCCGCTCGTCTTCGCCGGCGAGTGCGACCAGCTGCGTACCCGCCTGGGAGCCGTCGCCCGGGGTGAGGCGTTCCTGCTGCAGGGCGGTGACTGCGCCGAGGCGTTCGACGCGGTGGGCGCGGACCAGATCCGCAACAAGCTGAAGACGCTGCTCCAGATGGGTGCCGTGCTCACCTACGCCGGGTCGGTCCCGGTGGTGAAGGTGGGCCGGATCGCCGGCCAGTACAGCAAGCCGCGTTCCAAGCCCACCGAGACCCGGGACGGGGTCACCCTGCCCACCTACCGGGGCGACTCGGTCAACGGCTTCGAGTTCACCCCCGAGGCCCGCATTCCGGACCCGCAGCGGCTGAAGCGGATGTACCACGCCTCCGCCTCGACGCTGAACCTGGTCCGCGCCTTCACCACCGGCGGTTACGCGGACCTGCGCCAGGTGCACGCGTGGAATCAGGACTTCGTGAAGTCCTCCCCGGCCGGGCAGCGCTACGAGGCGCTGGCCCGTGAGATCGACCGGGCGATGAACTTCATGAACGCCTGCGGCGCGGACCCGGAGGAGTTCCGCACCGTGGAGTTCTACTCCTCGCACGAGGCGCTGATCCTGGACTACGAGTCGGCGCTGACCCGCACCGACTCGCGGACCGGCCGGCTCTACGACGTCTCGGCGCACATGCTGTGGATCGGTGAGCGCACCCGGCAGCTGGACGGGGCGCACATCGAGTTCGCCTCCCGGATCCGCAACCCGATCGGGGTGAAGCTCGGCCCGACCACCACCGTGGAGGAGGCCCTCACCCTGATCGACCGGCTGGACCCGGAGCGGGAGCCGGGCCGGCTGACCTTCATCACCCGGATGGGCGCGGGCAAGATCCGCGACCGGCTGCCGGAGCTGGTGGAGAAGGTGACCGCCTCCGGGGCCCAGGTGGTGTGGATCTGCGACCCGATGCACGGCAACACCTTCGAGGCGGCCTCCGGGCACAAGACCCGGCGCTTCGACGACGTGCTCGACGAGGTCAAGGGCTTCTTCGAGGTGCACAAGCACCTCGGGACGCACCCGGGCGGCATCCACGTGGAGCTGACCGGCGACGACGTCACCGAGTGCGTGGGCGGCGGCGACGAGATCTTCGTGGACGACCTGCACCAGCGCTACGAGACCGCCTGCGACCCGCGGCTCAACCGCAGCCAGTCGCTGGACCTGGCGTTCCTGGTCGCGGAGATGTACCGGGACCAGTAGCCGGGGCCGGCGCCGCGGCGCCGTGAGCCGAAGATCGAAAAGGACGAATGGGGCGCGGATCACAGCGATCCGCGCCCCTTCGCGCTGTTGCCCCGGACGCCGGGGCGGGTAAGGTTAGGGTTACCTTATCGATCAACGGCCTGAGCGTTCAGGAGATCCGCGTGTACGTCTGCTCGTGCTTCGGCATCACCGAGAAGCAGGTACTCGCGCATGCGGAGTCCGGCGCCTGCACCCCCCGGCAGATAGCCGGCGCCTGCAAGGCCGGCACCGACTGCGGGTCCTGTGTGCGCCGCATCCAGGCGCTGCTGGGCCGGGGCAACTGCCCCCGGCGGGAGATGATCGACAAGGGTGAGTCCGCGGCCGCCGCGCTGGCGCCCGACACCCCGACGCGGATCCCCGGCGTACCGGACCCCCTGCCGCTGCGCGGCGGGGCCGCCGCATGAGCGGCCCCGGCCTCTCCTGACGTCCGCGGGGCGGACACCATCGCCGGCCGGCCGCCCGGGCGGCACGCGGTTCCCGTCCCCGGGGCGGGACGGCTTCCGGTCCGTCGCCCGGGCCGGTCCGGTCAGGTCTCCGGCTGCTCGATCAGCTGGGCGATGTAGAGCGGCTCACCCAGTTTCTCCACCAGCTCCAGCTGGGTGTCGAGGTAGTCGATGTGGTGCTCCTCGTCGGCCAGGATCGACTCGAAGATGTTGGCCGAGGTGATGTCCCCCTTGGCCCGCATCACCTCGATGCCGCGCCGCAGCCGGTCGATCGCCTCCACCTCGATCTGCCGGTCGGCCTGGAACATCTCGGTGACCGTCTGGCCCACCCGGACGTGGAACAGCCGCTGGTAGTTCGGCAGGCCCTCCAGGAAGAGGATGCGGTCGGTGAGCACCTCGGCGTGCTTCATCTCGTCGAAGGACTCGTGCCGGGTGTACTTGGCGAGCTTGTACCAGCCGTTGTTCTCCTGCATCTTCGCGTGCAGGAAGTACTGGTTGATCGCGGTCAGCTCGGCGGTGAGCTGTTCGTTGAGGAACTCGATGACCTCGGGGTCGCCCTGCATCGAGGGGCTCCTTCCCTGTGCGCGCGGAGTACGGCCGGTGTGCGCGCATCCTCGCACCGCGCCACAGAGCCGTCCAGTAAGTTCACGCTTAGTGGGTTCTGCCCGGTTGCTCCCGGAGCTGGTCATGACCACCCCCGGGGGTCTGACACCATGGACCCATGGGACAGTCGGAAAGCCGTGAGGGGGAGCTCGCACAGCTGCCCCCAGGGCAGCGGCTGCAGCGCGGTTGGCCGGTCACGCACTACGGACCGGTCCCGAAGTTCAGGCCGGAGCGCTGGGAGTTCCGGGTCTTCGGGGCGACCGCCGACGGGGAGAAGCGCAGCTGGACGCACGACGAGTTCTCGGCACTGCCCTACACCACCGTCGTGGCCGACCTGCACTGTGTCACCAAGTTCAGCATGCTCGGCGCGGAGTGGGGCGGGGTCGCGGCCGGCACCTTCCTGGCGCTCGCCCCGCCGGCGCCGGAGGTCACCCACGTCATGGTGTGGGCCGAGTACGGGTTCAGCTCCAACCTGCGGCTGTCCGATTTCGCGTCCGAGAAGACCATCTTCGCCACCCACCGGGACGGTGAGGTGCTCACCGCCGAGCACGGCTTCCCGGTCCGGCTGATCGTGCCCCACCTGTACGCCTGGAAGGGGCCGAAGTGGGTGCGCGGCGTGGAGTACATGACGGCGGACCGCCGCGGCTTCTGGGAGGAGCGCGGCTACCACAACATCGGCGACCCCTGGCGTGAGCAGCGCTACTCCTACCAGGAGGAGCCGGGGGACGGCCCCGAGCTGTAGCCCGGGCCCGGCGGGCAGCCCCGCCGTGGGCCCGCCGACCGGCCCGGCGGAGCTGCCCGCCGGACCGGTGCCGTGCCCCGGGCCGCACGGTTCATGGGCCGGTGGTGGCTCCGGCACGGCTGGGGCCGGACCGAACGGGCCCCCGGGCGAGCCGTGGCCCGTGGCGCTCCCGGGGCGAGCCGCGGCCCGGGGTGCTCCGCGGCGGACGGGGGTCACGACCGGTGCCGGTCGGCCGTCAGCCGTCCCGCAGCGCCTTGAGCCGCGCGATGTCGGCCGCGTACTTCTCCTGCGGCCCCGGCGTCTCGATCACCAGCGGCACCCCCTCGGTCGCCGGATGGGCGAACAGCTCCCGGAACGGCTCGGCCCCGATGTGCCCGGCGCCGATGTTCTCGTGCCGGTCCTTGTGCGCGCCCACCACGTCCTTGGAGTCGTTGGCGTGGATCAGCTTCAGCCGGCCCTCGCCGGCCACCTGGACCAGCTCGTCCAGGGTCCGCTTCACCCCGCCCGGGGCGGCCAGGTCGTGCCCGGCGGCGAAGACGTGGCAGGTGTCGAGGCAGACGCCCAGCCGGGGGTGGCGGTCCAGCGCCTCGAAGTACGGTCCGAGGTCGGCCACCAGCGAGCAGAGCGAGGCGCCCTGTCCGGCGGTGGGCTCCAGCAGCAGCCACGGGTCGTCCGGGTGGTCCAGCTCCTCCAGCAGCGGCAGCATCCGCTCCCGCACCTGGGCCAGGGCCTCGGCGCGGCTCCGCCCGCCGGTGGCCGACCCGGTGTGCACCACGACCCCCAGCGCACCGATGGCCCGGCCGCGGCGCAGCGAGTGCCGCAGGGAGGCGACGGAGCTCTCCACGGTGGCCGGGGTGTGCGAGCCGAAGTTGATCAGGTAGGGCGCGTGGATGTACGCGGGGAGCGCCTGCTCGGCGCAGCCGGCCCGGAACCTCTCGTCCTGGGCCGGGGTGCCGGCCGGGGTCGCCCAGCCGCGGGGGTTGGCGACGAAGACCTGGACGGCCTCCGCCCCGATGTCCCGGGCGTAGGACAGACCGGTGGTGGCCAGGCCGCCGGCCACCTTCACATGGGCGCCGACCGGGTTGCGGGCGCGGAGGGCTCCGGCGCCGGGGGGAGTAGCAGACGTGCTCACCGTATCCAGGGTGCCAGGCCGCGCCGGTCCGCCCGGCACCGGGCCCGCCGCACCGGCCGGCGCGGGGGCTCCTCCGGTCGGACCCGCCGGATCACGCCCGGTCGGCACGGTGCGGGGTGATCTCCGGGGCGGGCGTCCGGAGACCCGCCCTGGGCCGGGGCCGTCCCGGGCCCGGCGTACCGCCGCGCCCGGGACGGCCGCCGGAACGCGGACCGCCGCCCGGCCCGCGGGGGCCGAGCGGCGGTGTGTGCGCCGGGGCGGCGGGACCGAGCGGCGGTCGCCGGCGCCGGGGGCGACGGTCAGAGGACGCCCTTCACCTTGAGGGTGATCTCGCTGCCCTCCGGGGCCTTCTCGCCGGCGTCCACCGACTGGTCGGTCACCGTCTTGCCGGGGAAGAGCAGCGGACGGTCCACATGGACCTCGAAGCCCAGCGCCTCCAGCTCCTCCTGGGCGTCGTCCACGTCGTCGCCCTCGACATCCGGCACCTCGATCATCCGCGGGCCCTTGGAGAGGGTCAGCGTGATGGTGTCGCCGCGGGCGGCCTGTTCGCCCTCCGCCGGGCTCTGCTCGGCGACCGCACCGGCGTCCTGCTCGGAGAACACCCGCTCCTCGGCGAACTCGACCTTGAAGCCCGCCTCGTGCAGGTCCGACTCGGCGTCGGCCCCCGGGTCGCCGATCACGTCCGGGACGTCGATCGGTTCGCCCTTGCTGACGGTGAGAGCCACGGCGCTGTCCGGCCTGCGCTCGGTGCCGGCGCCCGGGTCGGTGGCGAGCACCCGGCCCGCCGGGGTCTCGTCGCTGAACCGCCGGGTCACCTTGCCCACGGTCAGCCCCGCGTCCTTGATCTTCGCCTTCGCCTCGGTCAGCGGCATGCCCACCACGTTGGGCACCTCGGTCCGCGGCGGGCCCTGGGAGATCCGCAGCGTCACGGTGCCGGTGTTGCGGATGCGCTCGCCGACCCCGGGGTCGGTCTCGATGACCTTGCCCTTGGGCACCACGTCACTGAACTCGCGGACGATCTCGGCGTCCAGGCCCTCGCCGTCCAGCTTCCGCTCCGCCTCCGCCTGCGGCAGTCCGATCACCCCGGGCACCTTGGTGAACTGTCCGGCGCTGATGTACCAGACGCCGGCCCCGACGCCCAGGGCCACCAGCACCGCCGCGATCAGCGCCAGGAGCCGGCGGCGGCGCAGCCGGTCGCGCCACCCGGCACCGGCCGGGCCGGCCGGGGGCGCCGGCGGGCGCTCCAGCCGGCTGGTGCGGCCCGGCGCGTCCGCCTGATGCCCGGGCCCGGCCCCGGCGGCCGGCGGCCGGGCGATCACGGTGGTGCGGTCCTCGGAGCGGTCCCGCTCCCCGTCCCGGGCCCCGGGCGGCACGCGGTCCAGCTCGGCGTCGGTGAGCGCGGCCCGCGCCGCACGGACCACCCCCAGCAGCTCCACCGCGTCCGGCGGCCGCCGCTCCGGCTCGCGGGCGGCGGCCCGGGCCACCAGCCCGTCCAGGCCGGGTGCCAGCCCCGGCGCCACCGCGGACGGCGGCGGCACGTCCTCGTGCAGGTGCTGGAAGAGGATCTGCGCCGGGGTGCCGCCGTCGTGCGGCTTGGCGCCGGTGAGCATCTCGTACAGCACCACACCGCAGGCGTAGACGTCCGCCCGGGTGTCGGCGCTGCCGTGCTCGATCTGCTCCGGGGCCAGGTAGGAGACCGTGCCCATGATCGACTGGGTGTCGGTGCCGGTGGCCGCGTCGACGGGACGGGCGAGCCCGAAGTCGGCGACCTTGACCCGGCCGTCGTCCCCGATCAGCACGTTCTCCGGCTTCACGTCGCGGTGCACGAAGCCGGCCCGGTGGGCCGCGCCCAGCGCCGCGAGCATCGGCTCCAGGATGTCCAGCGCCGCCCGCGGCTGGAGGGCACCGCGCTCCCGCAGGACGTCCCGCAGCGTGCACCCGGCCACGTACTCCATCGCCAGGAAGACGTAACCGCCGTCGGTCCCCTGGTCGAAGACGCCGACCACGTTGGTGTGCGCGAGCCGGGCCACGGACTTCGCCTCGCGGATGAAGCGCTCCACGAACGCCGCGTCGGCGGCGAGCGAGGGGTGCATCACCTTGAGGGCGACCACCCGGTCCAGGCGGGTGTCCAGAGCCCGGTAGACGGTGGCCATCCCGCCCACGGCGATCCGCGCGTCGACGCGGTAGCGGCCGTCGAGCACCTGGCCGACGAGCGGATCCTGCAGGGTCGTATCCACGACAGGAGAGTCTACGAGCCCCGCCCGACACGCCCGGCCACCTGCGTCGCGACCCGGTCCGACTGCGACCGAACGGTGACATGGCCGGCGGTGGAACCGGGCTCGCCGCTGCCCAGGGGCTGCCGCAGCTTGCCCTCGTCCAGCCCGTAGGCGCACAGGATGTCGCGGTCCCCCAGCAGCCACCCGGACTTCTCCGGGAAGTAGAAGTAGATCGCCACGTCCTCCTCCGGCAGGGCGTCCGTGTCGACGGGGTACTCCTCGTCCCGCTTCCCGCAGCCCTCCTCGGCGAGCCTGGTGATGGTCTCCTCACCCGGATAGTCGACGTGCCCGGTGACCGGGAACTTCCCGAACGCCTCGGCGTCGTGGGGGGTGTCGCAGGGCAGCAGCCCCACCGTCTGCTCGCTGACGGCCTCCTCCGACACCGGCAGCCCGGCGGAGGTGTCGAAGCAGTCGCCCACCTCGATGTCGAAGAGGCTGACCTGACGCGCGTCAGGCCGCGGCCGGTCCTCCCCGGCTGCCGCCCTGCCCGGACCCCTCGCCCTCGTTCCCCCCGCCGCCGGTCCTGGCCGCCCGGCTCCCGCCCCCTGCTCCGCGCCCTGCTCGGTGCGCCGCTCCCGTGCCGGCCCGCCGGAGGAGTCGTCGGAGTCCCCGGCGACCACGCCGATGATCACCAGCGTGACGATGAGCACGGCCTCCACCGACGCCACGGCCACCGCGGCGATCGCCATGCCGCGACCGCGCTCCCCGTTCCGGGGGATGGTCAGCAGCGCCGCGATGCCCAGCGCCAGCGCCAGCGGGAAGAGCGCCAGGCAGGCCGTCACCAGCGCGGCGATGGCCAGCGGGCTGTACCGGGCCGGCTGCCACGGCGGCCCCGGCGGCCAGCCGTACCCCGGCAGGGGGCACCGGGCCGGGGGAGGCACCGCGCCCGGCAGGGGCATCGCGCCCGGCGGGGGGCGGCGGCCAGGCCGGGCCGCCGCCCGGGGCCGGAGGGGCGGGCCGGCCGGAGGTCCGGGCGGGGGGCGGGATGCTCATGCTGCCGCGTGCTCCTCACTGGGGCGCCCCACCGACGGGGCACGGTCGCGCCGCGTCACGAGACGATCACGTTCCTACGTGCGCGGAGCGTACATCAGTTCCCGAAAGCCGGTCGCTCGGGGTCGAGGTGCGCCACGCCCTCGGTCGGCGAGGAGGCGTGGGCGAAGTGCCGGCGCGGGATACGGCCCGCCCGGCGGGCCAGCCGGCCCGCCGCGACCGCGTGCCGCATCGCCTCCGCCATCAGCACCGGCTCCTGGGCACGGGTCACCGCCGAGGCCAGCATCACCGCCGCGCACCCCAGCTCCATGGCGAGCGCCGCGTCCGAGGCGGTGCCCGCCCCCGCGTCGAGGATCACCGGCACCCGCGCCTGCTCCACGATCAGCTCGAAGTTGTGCGGGTTGCGGATGCCCAGCCCGGAGCCGATGGGCGAGCCCAGCGGCATCACCGCGGCGCACCCCACGTCCTGGAGCCGCCGCGCGAGCACCGGATCGTCGTTGGTGTACGGCAGGACCGTGAACCCGTCGTCCACCAGCGTCTCGGCCGCGTCGAGCAGTCCGACCGGGTCCGGCAGCAGGGTCCGCTCGTCGGCCACCACCTCCAGCTTGACCCAGTCGGTGCCGAGCGCCTCCCGGGCCAGCCGGGCGGTGAGCACCGCCTCGCCGGCGGTGAAGCAGCCCGCCGTGTTGGGCAGCACCCGGATGCCCAGCCGCTCCAGGACCGAGAGCACCGAGCCCCGCACGGTGGGGTCCAGCCGCCGCATCGCGACGGTGGTCAGCTCGGTGCCGCTGGCCACCAGCGCGCGCTCCAGCACCTGCAGGCTGGGCGCGCCGCCGGTGCCCATGATCAGACGGGAGTCGAAGGTGGTCCCGCCCAGAACCAGCGGATCGTCGGCCACGGCTCAGCCCCCCTGCACCGCGGTGAGGACCTCGACCCGGTCCCCGTCCCCGAGCGGGGTGCTGGGCCACTGGCTGCGGGGGACGACGGTCTCGTTGACGGCGGCGGCCACCCCGCTGCGGGCGGGGGTGAGGTCGGCCACCAACCGGTCGAGGGTGAGGCCCTCGGGGATCTCGCGGGTCTCGCCGTTGACGCTGACGGTCATGCGGACAGCTCCTGACGTGCGGGTGCCTCCCCGTCCGCCGCACGGGGGCGCGGGGAGGGCACGGACGAGTGGCCGGCGGTGAACCGCCGGGGGAGAACGGGCGGGCGTGGGCGGGCGGCTCACCGGTGGTGAGCACCTGTGCCATCACATCGCCGGTGACCGGGGTGAGCAGCACCCCGTTGCGGTGGTGGCCGGTGGCCAGCAGCAGGCCGGGCAGCTCGGTGGCGCCCAGCAGCGGGGCGTTGTCGGGGGAGCCGGGGCGCAGCCCGGCCAGGGTCTCGGTGAGCGGCAGTTCGGTGATGCCCGGCACCAGTTCGTGGGCGTCCCGCAGCAGTTCGTACACCCCGCCGGCGGTGACCGTGGTGTCCCAGCCCATCTCCTCGCTGGTCGCCCCGAGCACCAGCTCACCGTTCTCCCGGGGCACCAGGTAGACGTGCCCGCCGCGCACCACCGCGCGCACCGTGCGGGACAGGAACGGCGCGTGCGTCCCCGGCACCCGCAGCCGCAGCACCTGGCCCTTGACCGGGCGCACCGGCGGCACCACCTCGGGCGGCACCCCGGCCAGCCGGCCGCTGAAGCTGCCCGCGGCGAGCACCGTGCGGTCCGCGGACAGCCGGGTGCCGTCCGCCACCGCCACCCCGGTGGCCCGGTCGCCGTGGCACAGCAGGCGCTCGGCGCGGACGCGGTGGAAGGCGACCCCGGCGCGCTCACAGGCGGTCAGCAGCGCGGCGGCCAGCCGCCGAGGGTCGGTCTGGTGGTCGCCCTCCACCCGCAGTCCGCCGCACACCCCGGGCGCCAGCATCGGTTCCAGCCGGCGGCACTCGCGCCCGTTCAGCCACTGCGCGTCCAGCCCGCAGCGTTCCTGGAGCGCGTGCAGCTCCCGCAGCTGGGCGCGATCGTCGGCGTCGAGCGCCACCGCCAGCGTGCCGCAGGCCCGGAACCCGATGTCCTGCCCGGCGGCCTCCTCCAGTTCGGCGGCGAACTGAGGGTAGCGGCGCGCCGAGGCGAGGTTGAGGCCGAGCAGGGTCTCCTCGCCGGGGGTGAGTTCGGACACCGCGGCGAGCATCCCCGCCGCCACCTGCGCGGCCCCCCGGCCGGGCGCCGGGTCGGCCACCGCGCAGCGCAGCCCCCGCTGGGCCGCCCGCCAGGCCGTGACCAGGCCGATGATGCCGCCGCCGACCACCACGACGTCGTACGGCTTCGCTACCGCGTGCATGGGCGGACCGCCCCTCCCTTCGCCGGCATGACCCGGATCAGGTTCGTACGGTCGGAGGCCGCCTCAGCCTCCCTCTCAGCCCGGTGCGTCCGGGCTCCCGCGAGTGCTCTGTGCCCGCCACCCTAGTACGCCGCCCGAATCCGCCGGAAGGCCGAGGCCGGGTGGCCGGCCGGCGCCGCCGCCGACGGGCGGGCCGCCGGGGCGGTGTACGCGGGTACCGTCCACGGGCCGCCGGGGCCGGCCGGGTCCATCAGAGGACCACAGCCTCCCCGTGCCCGCCGAGCCGCCGCGGGCGTACGGGTGCCTCGGTCCGTTCCCCGGCGCCGCCCTACAGTGAGCAGGTGACTGATGGGCTGAGCACACCGACACCGACACCGACACCGACGCCGACACCGACCGGCTCCGGGGGGGCCGACGACCGGCGGGTGGTGATCGCGGGCGCGGGCATGGCCGGGGTGCAGACCGCCGTCGCGCTGCGGGAGGAGGGGTGGGCCGGGCGCATCGTGCTGCTGGGGGCCGAGCCGCACCGGCCCTACGACCGCCCCCCGCTGTCCAAGGCGGTGCTGCTCGGCAAGACCGACGACCCGTCGTTCGACGTGGACTTCGCGGCCCTGGGCGTGGAACTCCACCTGGGCCGCCGTGCCACCGGTCTCCGCACCGGCGAGCGGCTGCTGCTCACCGACGCCGGGCCCGTACCGTACGACCACCTGGTCATCGCCACCGGCGCCGAACCCCGCACGCTGCCCGGGACGGAGCACCTCGCCGCGGAACCGGCGGCCGGCCGGGGCGGTCCCGGACTGCACCTGCTGCGCACCCTGGACGACGCCGAACGCCTCCGCCCGCTGCTCGCCGAGCGGCGCGACGTGGTGGTGGTCGGCGCCGGGTGGATCGGGGCGGAGTTCGCCACCGCGGCGCGCGAGGCCGGGTGCGCGGTGACCGTGGTGGAGGCGGCCGGCCACCCGCTCGCCGGTGTCCTGCCGCCGGAGGTCGCCACCCGGCTGGCCGGCTGGTACCGGGACAGCGGTGCCGAACTGCTCACCGGGACCACCGTGGTGGGCGTGGACGGCGCCGGGCTGCTGGTCTCGTCCGGCGGCGGGCGGCCCACCCGGCTGACCGCGGACGCGGTGCTGGTGGGGATCGGTGCCCGGCCCGCCACGGACTGGCTGGCCGGCTCCGGGATCGAACTGGCCGAGGACGGCTCGGTCCGGGCGGACCGGTGGCTGCGCGCCTCCGCCGAGGAGGTGTACGCGGTCGGTGACTGCGCCTCCTTCCCCTCGGCCCGGTACGGCGAGCGGCTCCTGGTCCACCACTGGGACAACGCCCTGCAGGGTCCGCGGACCGTCGCGGCCAACGTGGTCGGCTCGGGCCGGCCGGACTTCACCGGTGCCGTCTACGACCCGGTGCCGTACTTCTGGTCCGAGCAGTTCGGCCGCTTCGTGCAGTACGCCGGCCACCACACCGCCGGCGACCGGCTGCTGTGGCGCGGCGATCCCGCCGGTGCCGCGTGGTCGGTGTGCTGGCTGCGGGACGGGGTGCTGGTCGCGCTGCTGGCGGTGGGCCGGCCCCGGGACCTCGCCCAGGGCCGGAAACTCATCGAGCGTGCCGCGGAGATCGACCCGGAGCGGGCGGCGGACGCCTCGGTGCCGCTGAAGTCGGCCGCCCGCTGACCCGCCGTCCCGCTCCCGGCTGACCCGCCGTCGGCCGTCCGCCTGCCAGCCTGTCCGCGCGGCCGTCGGGCGGACGGGCCCCTGGGCTGTGCGGGTGCGGGGCCCCGGTCGTGGTGCGCCGTGACGCCGGGCGGCCCGACCGTCGGCGCGGGAGCGGGCGTGCGCCGTCCCCCCGTGGGCCGGGCGTGTGCGCCGTACCCCACGAGTCGGCGCGTGCGCCGTGCTTGCGCACCCATGGGCGCGTACGCCGGCCGGGCCCCGTACGGCCGTACGCCGGGCCGGGACGGACCGGGACCGCGACCCGGGCCCTTCGCACCCACGGCCCCGCACCCCGGCCCCGCACCCCCGGCCCGTGCCCTCGCCCCTCGGGCCCGCCGCGCCAGACCCTCGTGTCCCGTGCTGCCCCGTGCCGCCGCGCGTCGCGTCCCCGGGTGCCGTGGCCAGGCACGTCGGTGCCGGAGGGCCGGCCGGCGGGTGGGGCGACCCGTCGGGACGCGGTGCGCTCGCCGAGTGTCCGTGGGGGATGGCAGGCTTGGTCACGTGACCGAGATTGACGCGAACATCGATGCCCTTGTGCCCGCCTGGCTCACCCTCCCCGACATCGCCGAACGGCTCGACGTCGAGGTGACCCGGGTCCGGCAATGGGTCAAGGAGGGCCAGCTGATCGCCGTGCGGCGTGGCGAGAACCGGGTGTTGCAGGTGCCGGCCGCGTTCATCGGCGAGGACAAGGTCGTCAAGGGGCTCAGCGGGACCCTGACCCTGCTGCGGGACGACGGCTTCAGCGACGAGGAGATGCTGGAGTGGCTCTTCACCCCTGACCCGACCCTGCCCGGCACCCCCGCCGAGGCGCTGCGGGAGAATCGCGGTACGGAGGTGAAGCGCCGCGCCCAGGCGCTCGCCGTCTGAACCGAGCAGCCGCACGGCGTGCGGGCCGGACACCGGCCCGCACGTCACCGATCCGGGGGGTACCGCCCATGGCCACCGCCGCAGCCGCGACGACCGCAGCCGCCACCGCGACCGGAGCCGCCGCGCGCCGGAAGCTCGCCGACGCCCGGCTCTACCTGTGCACCGACGCCCGTAAGCGCCAGGGCGACCTGCCGGAGTTCCTGGACGCGGTGCTGGCCGGCGGGGTGGACATCATCCAGCTGCGGGACAAGGGCATGGAGGCCGGCGAGGAGCTGGAGCACCTGGCCGTCTTCGCGGACGCCTGCCGGCGGCACGGCCGGCTGCTCGCCGTCAACGACCGGGCCGATGTGGCGCACGCCGCGGGTTCCGACGTGCTCCACCTCGGACAGGGCGACCTGCCGGTGCCCGCGGCCCGTGCCGTCCTCGGCGCCGATGTGCTGATCGGCCGCTCCACCCACGCCGAGGCCGAGGTGGACGCGGCGATCGCGGAGCCGGGTGTGGACTACTTCTGCACCGGGCCGTGCTGGCCCACCCCCACCAAGCCGGGGCGGGCCGCCCCCGGCCTGCCGCTGGTGCGGTACGCCGCGGAGCGACGGCCGGACCGGCCGTGGTTCGCCATCGGCGGGATCGACGCCGGCAACCTGGACCAGGTGCTGGAGGCCGGGGCCCGCCGGGTGGTCGTGGTCCGTGCCGTCACCGAGGCGGACGACCCCGGCGCCGCCGCCGCCGAGCTGGCCGGGCGCATCCGCGCGGCCGTCCGGGCCTGACCGCCCGACCGCCTGCCCGATGCCCGGACCGGGCGCCGGCGGGTCCGGCCGCCCCGCCCGGCGTCCGGACCGTGCGCGAGGGCCCGGGTTGCTCCGCCCGGCGTCCGGACCGTGCCCAACGGTCCGGACGCCGGGCGTCGCGTACGACTCGTGCCGCCCGGTGCCCGGGCCCGCACCCGGCAGAAACGGAACGGGCGCGCACCGGGCAGAAACGGAACGGGCGCGCACCGGGCAGAAACGGAACGGGGACGCCCTGCGACCCCCGGCGGCAGGGCACCGGCGCGTGCGCCGCGCCGAACGCCCCGAGGCGTACGCCCCCGCGCGCCGCCTGCGCACCCGCGGCCCCGCCCGTCCCGCTCGGTCCGCCGCCGTGAGACCGCCGGTGTCCGGAGTGCGGACACTTGACCGGCGAAAAGGGCATATCGGCCCTTCGGCTGTGCGTGACCCACCCCGCTGGCTAACCTGCCGTTATGGCCCTAGGCACCGCTTCCACCAGGACAGACCGCGCACGCACCGTGCGCGAACTGCTCGCCTCCGGCGAACAGTCCTACTCGTTCGAGTTCGCCGCCCCGAAGACGGAGAAGGGCGAGCGGACCCTGTGGAACGCCATTCGCCGCATCGAGGCGGTCGCGCCCACCTTCGTCTCCGTGACCTACGGGGCGGGGGGTTCCTCCCGGGAGGGCACCGTCCGCGCCACCGAGCGCATCGCCACCGACACCACCCTGACCCCGGTCGCGCACCTCACCGCCGTGAACCACTCCCTGGCGGAGCTGCGGAACATCATCGGCCAGTACGCCGACGCCGGCATCCGGAACATGCTCGCCGTCCGCGGCGACCCGCCCGGTGACCCGATGGGCGAATGGGTGCCGCACCCGCAGGGCGTCACCTACGCCGCCGAACTGGTCCGGCTGATCAAGGAATCCGGCGACTTCTGCGTCGGTGTCGCGGCCTTCCCGGAGATGCACCCGCGCTCCACCGACTGGGACACCGACGTCCGCCACTTCGTCGACAAGTGCCGCGCCGGCGCGGACTTCGCGATCACGCAGATGTTCTTCTACCCCGAGGACTACCTGCGGCTCCGCGACCGGGTGGCCGCCGCCGGTTGCGACACCCCGATCATCCCCGAGATCATGCCGGTCACCAACGTCCGGCAGATCGAACGGTTCGCGCAGCTCAGCAACGCGGCCTTCCCGCCGGACCTGGCCGAGCGGATCCTCGCGGTGCAGGACGACCCGGCGGCGGTACGCTCAATCGGAATCGACTACGCCACGGATCTGTGCGCGCGGTTGATGGCCGAGGAGATCCCCGGGCTGCACTTCATCACCCTGAACCACTCCACGGCGACCCTGGAAATCTACGAGAACCTCGGGCTGCACCAGCGGTCCGAATGACGGCGGGCAGCCCATGCCCGCCGTGGGAGAGGGGCGTACATGGGCTGGGCGGTCCTCTACATCGCGTTCGGTCTGGTCGCGCTGTGGTTGCTCGGTGAGGTGCTGCTGCAGCACAAGGCGCGGCTGCGCTGGCGACTGGTCGCCTTCACCGGCTTCCTGGGCGTGGTCGCGGGCGTCCTCGCCTCCTCGGTGCTGGTGATCGGCGCGGGGGCGGCGGCGTTCGCCGTCGGCCAGGTCTTCGTGACGCTGTCCTTCCGCCGCGGCTTCACGGCGGGCTGGGCGCTGAAGAAGGACCGGCCGGCCGCGTCGCGCGGCACCCGCACGGCCGGCGCGGCGCCGGCCGCCGCGGACCGCGAGCCGGAACCGGTGCCGGTGCCGGAGCCCGGGCAGCCGCCGCTGCCGACCTATCAGCCGGAACCGCTGCCGGACGACACCGGAGGCTACGCCGCCTACCGGGACCCGGAGCCGCAGGCCGCGACCGAATCGCAGCCCGGCTACGCCCCGTACGCCACCGCGGAGGCCGGCCACCCCGGCTACGGGTCGCACGACGGCCACGCGCCCGGCCCCGGCGGCGCGGAGGTCCAGGACACGGCGCAGGACGGCGCGTTCGGCACGGACTTCGGCGGCTACCCGGGGCACGGGGCCGTCCCGGACCCGGCGTCCGACGGCGCACCGGACCACGCCGGTGTCGCCGGCGGGCCGGCCGCCGCGGACCACGACTACGGCGACCACGACTACGGCTACGGCACGGACGCCGGGACGTACCCCTCCTACCCGGAGGCCGACCCGTACCAGCCCGCGCAGCAGCCCTACCCGGCGTACCAGGACGGGGCCTACGACGAAGGGGCCTACGACCCCTACGGGCAGTACGCCACGGCGGCCGGCGACCCGTACGCCGTACCGGACCCCTACGCCGCACCGGCCGGCCAGGACCAGGCGCACGACCCGTACCACGCGGCCCAGCCCTACCTCGGGCCCGACGACACGCCGCCCGGTGGTGTGTGGGTGCCCCAGCAGCGGGAGGGCGACGGCTACCCCGCCCCGCCGCAGTACCCGGCCGAGCAGCCCTACGAGCAGGAGCCCGACCCGGGCGGCTACGGGCCGTACCGCTACTGACCCGGCTTCCGGCCCGGCCGGCGCGGTTGCCGGCCGGCGCGCGGCTGAGGACTGTGGGGCGGGGACGCCCGCGGCTGCGGGTCGTGCCCCCTGGCGACCCGGGCGGCTGCGAGCCGGGCCGCGACCGACCCGCGCGGCCGTGCCGTACGGCTGTCGAAGTCCGGCGGCGGCGCGGGATCAGCGGCGCGGTGAGGCCCACGGGGCCCGGCACCGACGAACGGTCGGCGCGGGTGTCGGGGGCCGGGCGCGAGCAGCGGCCGCGCCGGTCATGGGACTACCGCGCCGTGGAGCCTGCCGGGACGGGCGGCCCGGAGAAGGACCGGCCGCGTGCCGGAGCCACGGCGGACCGTCCGCGCCCCCGGGCCACGGCGGACCGGTCGGTCCGCCACGGTGCGGAGCGGCCGGACCAGCGGCGGCGTGCGGCGGCCGGGTCGGAGGCCGGCGACGGGGTCGGAGGCCGGCGGAGACCGGCCCGGACCGGCGGCACGGCCAGGGGCCGGCCGGCGGTCCGGGCGGGGTCACTGCGAGCCGCGCCAGTCGGCTCCCTCGACGATCAGCCCGGCGACCAGCGCGCCCGACATTCCCGCGTGCGGCAGCCCGCCGCCCGGGTGCGCCCAGCCGCCGGCCAGGTACAGACCCGGTACCCGGGTGAGGTTGGCCGGGCGCAGCAGCCCGCCGTCGGCCCCGGCGAGGGCCGGCGGGGGCACCGCGCCGCCCGCCGCGCCGGTGTCCGCGGCGGTGTCCAGCGGGGTCCGCACCTCCCGCCACAGCACCCGGCCGGCCAGTCCGGGGACCGCCGCCCCGGCCGCGGCCACCAGGTGGTCGGCGGCCGACTCCGCGACGGCCGGGTCCGACCAGTCCACCGGACCGTGCGCCGCGACGGTGGCGGTGAGCGTCACCGCCTCGTGCTCCGCGTCCGGCCGGGTGGCCGGGTCGTCCGGGCGCAGCACCGTCACCGTCGGCCGGCGGTACGGCGCGGCCGGGCCGGAACGCCCCCCGAACACCGCGTCCAGCTCGGCGTCCCGGTCGTCGGTGTGCACCACGGTGCGGTGCGCCGCACCGGCGGGCCGGGCCCCGGAGAGCGCCAGGAAGACCGTCAGCCGGCCCGGCGACCCCGCCGCGGACCCCGCGGCGGACGGCCGGACGTCTCCGTCGTGCCACGGGCTCACCCCGCCGAGCAGGGCCGGCAGCGCCGCCGGGGGACAGCCGGCGACCACCGCGTCCGCCGCGACCTCCGGTGCGCCGGCCCCGGCCCCGGCGAGCGTCAGGCCGGCCACCCGGCCGTCCCGCAGGACGATCCCGGTGACCTCGGCGCCGAAGGAGAACTCCACCCTGCGCGCCCGGCACCGCCGGTACACCGCATCCGCGAGCGCGCGCATTCCGCCCCGTACGTACCAGCTGCCGAACGTCTGTTCCAGGTACGGCAGTACCGTCGCGCCGGCCGGGGCGGTCCGCGGATCGAGGCCGTGCGCGAGCGCGTGGCTCTCCAGCAGGGCGACGAGCCGGGGATCGCGCAGCTCGCGCGCGCCCACGTCGGCGAGGGTCGCCGGCCGGCGCGGCCCCCGGCGGAACAGGCCGCGCCGTGCGGGCACCGGGAACGGGTCCCGGCGCAGCGCCGGCCAGTCGTCGCGCAGGGGCTCCTCCAGCAATGGCCGGCGGGTGGCGTCCCAGGCGTCCCGGGCCCGGTTGATCAGATCGCTCCAGCGCTCGCCGGAGCCCGCGCCGAACGCGCCGTCCAGCGCGCCGAGGACGCCCGCCCGGGAGGCGTTGGGAAGGAGCAGATCGGTCCCGTCCGGGAAGACGTGACGCGCGGACGGATCGACCTGGGACAGCTCGACGCACTGCTCCAGGGGCTCCTTGCCGGTCTTGATGAACAGGTCGCGGTAGACCGCGGGCAGGTGCAGCAGACCGGGGCCGGTGTCGAAGGCGAAACCGTCCCGCTCGAAACGCCCCAGCGCGCCGCCGTGGCCGCTTCCCCGCTCGTACACCGCCACCTGGTGGCCCGCGACGGCCAGCCGAGCGGCCGCCGCCATGGCGCCCATGCCGGCGCCGATCACCGCAATCCGTGCCATGCCCGTGACTCTAACCGTCCCCTCCGGTACCGCCGCGCCGCAGGTCCCGCCCCTGGCCGCACGGCCCGCCGGGACGTCCGGTGCCCCCGCACGCCGCTGCCCCGCACCGCGCCCCCCGCCGCGCCCGTCGCGCGGCCCTCGCGGTGCCCCGCGACCGTGTCGCCCCCGGACGATGCCACGCCGCCCCGGAACAGCGCCGCCCCGGAACGGTGTCGCCCCAGAACGGTGTCGGCACGGACGGTGACTGAGTACGGGTACCTAGACCCGGAGTTGAGTAGGCGAGCGGATGATCGGCCGTGCCGACGGACGGAAGAGTGGGGCCACGGAAGGGACGCGGCGCCGGCACCGCCGACACGGGGCGGCGGAACGGCGCGGCGGCCCTGACGTATGCGGGGGAACGACCGGCCGGGGCCACGGGGCCCGGCCGGCGGCACGAGGGGAAACGGGGTTCGTCCTCAATCGGCGGACGGCGCCTGGCGACAGGTGCCTCCGGCGATTGAGGACACATCCCGTTCCGGCCCGGAGGCCCGCGGCAACCCGGCCCCGGCAGCACGGCGGCTCGATGACCACCGGCCCGACGGCCCGACGCGGCGGAGGTACGCCCCGCCCCGGACCCGCCCGGACACCCACCTGGGCCCGCGCCCGGACACCCCTGTCCGGACCAGGCCCGCACATCCCCGTCCGGACCTTCGGCCCCGGCCATCCCCGTCCGGACCTGCCGCCTCGGTCATCCCCGTCCGAACCCCGTCATCCGCGTACGGACCCGCGGGCCCGGACGCGGCCGGCCCGGGCAGGGGTGCGGGGCCGGTGTCAGGCCTGGCAGGTCCGGCCCGGGGGCCGTCCGCCGCCGGCTTCCACCACCTGCCGCGGCCCGGCGCCGTCCGCGGCCTCCCGGCGCACCGGCGGGGCGAGCTCCCCGCCGGTCCGGACCGGCAGCAGCCGGAACAGTGCCGCGTGGACGTCATCGATCGACCGCCCGGGCTGGTACGACTGCCAGTCCAGCGCAGTCACCAGCACCATCCCGAAGATCGCCGAGGCGGTCAGCGGAATGTCGATGCCTGGGTCGAGTTCCCCGTCGGCCACCGCGCCGCGCAGGACGGACTCGATCACCGTGACGGAGCGCCGGCGCACCCGCATGAGGGTCGCCTGCCAGGCCCGGTTGGTCCGCCACAGCTCGGCGACGTAGAGCTGGGTGAGCGAGGGGTGGCGGGCGACGAAGTCCAGCCCGGCCCGGATCATCGCGTCGAGCGCTTCCAGATGCCCGCCGCCGTGTTCGGCGGTCTCGTCGGCCGCGTGCCGCAGCGCGTCGGTGAGCTGGTCGATGCCGTGGCGCAGCAACTCCTCGAAGAGCACGGTCTTGCTGGCGAAGTTGTAGTAGACGGTGCCCTTGGCCACCCCGGCCCGCTCCGCGATCTCCTCCACCGTGGTGGAGGAGAAGCCCTGTTCGGCGATGAGCGTCACCGCTGCCTCGAAGAGCTTCCGCCGGGTGGCCTGACGGCGTGTGCTGCTGCTGTCCATGGGCCCGATTCTCCCCGCTGATCAGGGGCTCCGGCCGCCGCCGGCCCGCTCGGGGATACGGATTCGGACGGTGCCGGGGCGCCCGGCCGAACCGGGACGGAACCACCCGGACCGTATCCGGGCGACCCGCCCGGTGGCCGGGACGTGGTGCGGCGACGTCCCGGCGGAGGGCGCGCCGGTGGGGCCGCCGACCGGCGGCAGTCCGCCGCAATCGGGATGTTTGCCCAGGTCAGAGCCGATTGTCAGTGGTGTGCCGGACGATGGGTGCACAGGGCGGACACCGTCGGTACGGCGGAGCCCGCCTCGGGACGACAGGAGGTTCGTCATGGCCAGTACCGCCGCCGCGCGCCGGCACCGTGCCGCCGCCACCGCTCCTTCACCGACCGGACCCGCGACCGATGTCCACCCCGTCCTGCGCCGCGTCACGGCCCCGCCCGCGGCGCTCGCCCTGCTCGCCCAGGCACGCCGGGGCCTGGCGGAAGCCGCCCGGCTGGAGACCCCGAACGAGCAGTACGCCACCGCCCACCTCGCCGCCCTGCGCACCGCCGCCGCGGTCCTCGCGGTGCGGGGCCGTCCCGAGCCCACCGCCCGCCGCCGGGCCCGCATCCGCAGTGCCTGGGAGGTGCTGCCCGAGGTGGCGCCCGAACTGACCGAATGGAGCGCGCTGTTCGCCTCCGGGGCGGAGCGCCGGGCCCGGGCCGAGGCGGGCATAGCCGGCGCGGCCGGCGCCCGCGACGCCTCCGACCTGATCCGGGCCGTCGGCATGTTCCTGCGCGTCGTGGAACGCATGCTGGCGCTCCAGCCGACGCTGCCCCAGCAGCCCGCCCCCGGCGACGAACCGCCGAGCGGAGGGCCCGGCGCCCCGAACCCCGGCTGACCGCCGACCCGCGCCCCCACCACCCCACCCCGGGACCGGTTCCGGCTTCGGCACCCGGTCCCGGCTGCGGGGTCGGTGGTCGCCGGGCCGATACGGCGCGGTCGTGGATGACCACACCGCGGGCCGGGCCCGACCCGCGGCACAAGTCAGGTCCTGGCCCGACCCGTGCCGCCCGGACGGCTCCCCGGACTGCCCCCGGACGGTTCCGGCCGGTGCCCGTACCCACCGCCGCCGGCACCGTGGTACGGGATGGTCGGCGCGAGGCCGGCGGGACGGTCGGTGCGGGTAGGGCGGAACACCGGTCCCGGGCACCGGCGCCCTGCCCGGCGCCCCGACGCGGTGGTGCGCCGGAGTGTCCCCTTCCCGTGGGGCCGAGGTACGGACGGAAGAGGCGAGCGCGTGCCGGCGCCGAGCCGCAGAGAGCCGGCAAGGGACGGCCGGAAGTTGCCCGGCGCGGGAACACCCGGCCCGGGCGCGAACACCCGGGCCGGTACGCACCCGCCCGGCCCGGGCGGGTGGCCGAGCCCGGTATGCCGGCACCCGGCGCAGGGGCGGCGGTCAGCGGGCGGTGCCGGGGCGGGAGGGCGCCAGGCCAGGTACACCGGGCCCCGGCGGCGGCTGCACCGGGGCGGCAGCGGCCAGGCCCGGTACGCAGGGCCTCGCCCATGGGTGTCACCACAGGACTTCCGGGACCCCGGCACCCGGGCCCCGACCTCGACGGGTGGCCCTCCACCCCGACGCCGGGCCCCGACCTCGACGCCCGGGCCCCGACCTCGACGGACGAGGACACCCCCGCGTATCCCGCCCCCGGAGAGGCGGCTGCCCCCGACACCACGGCTCCGACGAGGCGGCACCCCTGGGCATCCCGCCCCCGGCGGGGCGGCACCACCCGGTACGCGGGTGGGTGGCAGCACAGAGCGTGTACGGGCGGGCCGGTCCGGCCCCCCGGGCCGCCGCACCCTGACGGACCGCCGTCGGCCCGCGGGCGCCGTACCTCGGCGGGCCGATAGACGCCCGTGAGGGACCGGCGGGCGTGGCACGGCGCCTGCCTGCGGGTTCGCCCGGCGGAGCGGTGGAGGGCGGGCCCCGGCACCTCCGTACCGTGGGGCACCGGGCCCGGGCCGCCCCGCGAGGCGCCGCACTCCTGGTGAGGCAATAGGCTGGGGGCTGTCGAGGTCAGTAACCGGTCGTCACCGCGTGAGCGGCGGCGACACCGCGCCGAGGAGCCATCCGCCGTGTCCGAGCCGTCCCCCAACCCCGGCGGGGAAACCCTTCGCCCCCGTGCGTCCCTCCGTACCGCCGTGGTGTGGGAAGTCCTCAAGGAAGCCCTGGACCGCCGGGCCAAGACGGCCGGGACGGCCGGAGGCGTCCTCGACGTCCTGGACACCGGCGGTGGCACCGGCAACTTCGCCGTGCCGGTGGCCCGCCTCGGGCACCGCGTCACCGTGGTCGATCCCAGCCCGAACGCCCTGTTCGCGCTGGAGCGCCGGGTCGCCGAAGCGGGCGTGGCGGACCGGGTGCGAGGCGTGCAGGGCGACGCCCACGGGCTCTTCGACGTGGTCGAGCCCGCCGGCTACGACGTGGTGCTCTGCCACGGTGTGCTGGAGTACGTGGACGACCCCGCCGAGGGGGTGCGGAACGCGGTCGCCGCGCTGCGCCCCGAGGGCACGCTCAGCCTGCTCGCCGCCGGGCTCGGCGGAGCGGTGCTCGCGCGGGCGCTGGCCGGCCACTTCACCGAGGCCCGGCACGCCCTGACCGACGCCGCCGGGCGCTGGGGCGAGGCCGACCCGGTCCCGCACCGCTTCACCGCCGAGCAGCTCACCGGATGGGTCACCGAGGCCGGCCTGGAGGTCGGCGCGGTGCACGGGGTGCGGGTCTTCTCCGACCTGGTCCCCGGGGTGCTGGTGGACACCGAACCCGGCGCGCTGGAGGCTCTGCTCCAGCTGGAGTCGGCCGTCGCCGAACTGCCCGCCTTCCACTCCGTCGCCACCCAGCTGCACGTGCTCGCCGACCGCGGCTGACCGGTCATCCCCGCACCGGCCGGCGGCCGGCGGGGGAGCGGCCGGGCTCGGCCCACCCGATCGGCCGGTTCGCCCCGTATGATCGAAGGACACCGTCCCGCATGGCGGATCGGCGGGTGGGGAATGGACCTTTCAGCGCCCTCAGCCACCACTGCGGTACCGGTGGGTGAATTGGCGCAGAGGGGCGGGTTTCACGGGGGCGATTCCCTGCCTATCCTGAAAGGGTCGCACCCGGTCGCCCCCCGCGACCGACGAGTAGGAGGACTCCGTGCCGCTCTCGGAGCACGAGCAGCGCATGCTCGAGCAGATGGAGCGAGCGCTGTACGCCGAAGATCCCAAGTTCGCGACAGCGCTTGAGGGTAGCGGCCTGCGCACGTACACCCGGCGACGGGTCTACCAGGCGGTCGCCGGTTTTCTGGTGGGCATCGCGCTCCTCATGGTCGGCGTGGCTGTCCAGCAGATCTGGGTCAGCGTGGTGGGCTTCCTGGTCATGCTCGGCTGCGCGGTGCTCGCGGTCACCGGGTGGCGCAAGGCGCCCAAGCCGGGGGAGGAGCGCGTGGCGGGGATCGGCGATGGCCCGGCACGCCGTCACCCGGGTGGTCGTCAGCGTCGTTCGATGATGAACCGGATCGAGGAGCGGTGGCAGCGCCGCCGCGACGAACAGGGACACTGAGCGCCCGCGCCGACCGGCGCGGGAGACGTTCCTGAGCACCATGTGGGCCGAGGGACGGCCGCCTGCCGGGCGGCCGTCCCTCGGCCTTCTCCGGTCCCTGCCCCGCTCCTCGCTCCGGCTGCCCGCCCGGGGCCACCGAAGACGCCCGTGCCCGCGGGCCGGGGGCGGGCGGCCCAGCCATCCGTCTCTGCGGGTGGGTGCGTGGCTCCCGGTTTCCCGCAGCCCTGCCCTTGCCGCGGGGCCGGTCCACCCGCCGCGCGCCGGCCCGGGAACCCCGGCTCGGCCCGGGTCCCCATGGCTGGATGAGGCATCCCCGAGCACCTGATCCGGGACGCCTCGGCACCGACCGCCGTGCTCCGGCCACCGGAGCGTGGCGGGCAGCCCGCCGAACCCCTCCCTCCCGGAACCCACCCGGGGGCTGCGGCGGGCCCCGCGCCGGAAATTCCGGTGTGGCGCCCCGCGCCGGAGACTCCGGATGTCCGCCAGGGGATCCCCGGAAGCCACGCCCGAGCACTGCCCGAGCCTCACACGAGGCAGCGCGGGGCCGGGTCGGGCACGACGGGGACCGACGGACCCCCAGGGGCCGGTGGGGCACGCCCGGGACCCGGCGGGAAGCTCCCCGGAGCCTCAACCCGGCCCCGGGCCCCGGCGCCCCCCGCCGGAGCGCCCGGGGACCCTCCCGGAGCACCCGGAGCCGGAACGAGGCCGCGACTCCCGGCCGAAGGGCGACGGGACCGTCCCGCGCACCTCCCGTGCACCACGGGGAGGGCGGGGCACCACCCCGGCCCACGGAATCCGAAGGCGGCCCGGTCACGCGAGTCACTCCGGACGGGCCGTCCGGCGACCCGGCGCAGGCGGCCGGCGGCCGGCCGCCAGGACCTGGGGTCCGGGCTCGGCACCCCGTCCTGGGCACCCCGCAACCGGCGCACCGGGAGAGCCGGGTTCCCGGAGCCGCGCAGTTGCGTTTCACGGGGCCGCACAGCCCAGGGGCGCGCCCCCGGGAGCCGCAGCCCGGGAGCCGCGGCCCGGGAGCGCGTCCCGAGGCGGTCAGCCGCGTTGGCGGCCGGGGCGGCGCAGCGCGGTCGCCCGTTGCGTCCACCGGCCGGCGGACGCGCGGCGGCGTGCCGTCCAGGAGGACCAGCGCCGTGAGGCGGCCCACACCACCCGCACGGACGAGCGGGGAGCGAGCAGTGCGCGCAGCCGCGTCCGGCGGTCGGCCGATGCCCGCAGCCCGGCGATCACCAGCCGGACGTCGGCCGCCGGCCCCGGCAGCGGGTGCGGATGCGGCGCGTACAGCACCTCCTCCACCGCGACCGCCACCCGCCGCGCGGCCTCCGCCGCGTCGGGCTCCAGCTTCCCGTGCCGGACGAGCCGGTCCACCGCCCTCCGCGGACTCAGGGTGTCGTCCGGTACCACGCCGTGGTCCCAGCCGGTGTCGATCAGCTCGTGCCAGGCGGCGAGTGTCCGGTCGGCGGCGGCCGTGCCGCCCGCCGGGTCCGGGCCGCCCGCCGGGGCGCGTGCGGACGGGCCGGCCAGCCGTCCGGCGCGGGTCCGCAGCCGCCACAGCATCGGGGCCAGTGGTACGACCAGCAGGGCCACCGCGAGCGCGGCCACCACCACCCAGGTGAGGGCGTCGCCGCCCCAGCCCCCGGAGGAGTCCTGGCCGGCCGGGGCCGCCGCGGCCGTGTCGCAGTCGCCCTGCTTCCGGGCCACCGGCGGGCAGCTCTCCTGCGCCGACGGCTCCGCCGAGGGACGCTCGGAGGTGGTGGGCTCGGGGTCCGGTACGTCGGCGGGGTCCTCGGAGGGTATCGGGGTGTCGGTGTAGACCGGCCGGGTGCCGCGGCTGGGGGTGGGCTCGAACCGGGTCCAGCCCAGCCCCTCGAAGTACAGCTCCGGCCAGGCGTGGGCGTCCCGGATGCCGACCGACATGGTGCCGTCGGTCTGGGCGGTGCCCGGGGTGAAGCCCACCGCGACCCGTGCCGGGATGCCCAGCGTGCGGGCCATGGCCGCCATCGAGAACGAGAAGTGGACGCAGAAACCCTCGCGGTCCCGCAGGAAGTTCGCGATCGCCTGCGGCCCCTTGCCGGCCCGCACCTGGGTGTCGTAGCGGAACCCGCCGTCGGAGGCGAACCAGTCCTGCAGCCGGACCGCCTGCTCGTAGGAGTTCTCGGCCCCCGCGGTCACCTCGCGGGCCGTGTCGCGGACCACCGACGGCAGCGAGTCGGGTACCCGGGTGTACTCCTCCACCAGCCGCGGGGGCGGCTCCGGTGCCGCGGCCAGCTGGCCGGCGGTCGGCTCCACCCGCATGCTGGAGACGGTGTAGCGCACGCCGCGGGTGGTCTGCCGGTGGTCGCCCACCACGGTGCGGCCCTCCGGCTCGTACCGCCAGCGTCCGTCGATCTCCACCCGGGTGGCCGGGTAGGGCATCGGGAGCCAGTCCTGGGCGTACCAGTCGGCGGCGGAGACGGTGGTGTTCACGCTGGTGGTCCGGACGCCGGTGTCCAGCCCCACGGGCCAGGGGAACCGCTCCGGCACATCGCTCACCGGGCGCTCCGAGGGTTTCCAGGTGGCGCCGTCGAACGAGTCCAGCGCGAGGATCCGCAGGTACATGTCCTGGGTGCGCCCGGAGGTGGTCCGGTACCGCAGCACCTCACGGTTCTCCGGCTGGTTGAGGCTGTCCTGGAGGGACACCAGCGGGTTCACCGCGGAGATGGTGCCCCCGCCGCCGCCCTTCCCGGAACCCCCGCCGTCGTCGTCCAGCAGCCCGCCGTCCAGCGACGGCAGCACCGCCGGCACCGCCAGCGCGACACCCAGCGCCAGCGCCCCGATCCGGCGGCCGGTGCGCACCGGGGCGCTCGCCGACCCGCCCTCGGTGACCGCCGGGCGGTGGCCGGCGCCCGGCGGGCCGCCCCCGGTGCCGGTGAAGACCCGGCCCCACCGGGAGAGCCGGTCCCGGCCCTCGGCCAGGAGGAGCAGCAGATAGCCGCTCGCGGCCAGCAGGAACCACAGCCAGTCCTTGTCGCCGTCGGCGAGCCCGGCGGCGACCGAGTACAGCGCCAGCAGCGGCAGCCCCGCGGGGGCGGCGCTGCGGTAGGTGACCGCCACGGCGTCCACCACCAGACCGATCAGCAGCACCCCGCCGACCAGCAGCAGCCGGATGCCGTCGGTCAGGGGTGCCGGACTGGCGTACAGCGCCACGTCGTCGGCCCCGTCCCGCAGCAGCAGCCCCAGCCGGTCGATCGACGACGGGCTGGGCAGCAGCCCCAGGAACGCCTGCCCGCGGGTGAAGACCAGGGTGCACAGCACCACCGTGACCAGCAGCTGGGCCGCCACGGTGAGCGGGCGGGGCAGCGGCACCCGCCGGGCCGCGACGCCCGCCGCGGCCTGGGCCGCCAGCAGCAGCGCCGCCTGGACCACCCAGCCCGACGCGTTGACCAGCGGGGTCAGCGCGCACGCCGCCGCCATCGTGGCCAGCGACGCGAACACCGCCAGCCGTACGCTTCCACTCACGACCACACCCCCGTCCGGGCCGCTGCCGCCGCCGGTCCGTTGTCCGGCCGGCTTCCGCCGGCCCCCGCCTGGCGCCACAGATGGGCCAGCGGTACGCCCGGGCCCACCGCCAGCGCCGTCCAGCCCGCCTCGCGAAGGACCCGCAGCCGCTCCTCGGTCCGCTGCCCGGCGCCCGCCGGTCCGCCCTGCGACCAGGCGGGATGGTCGAGCACGAAGGCCACCGCCGCACCGCTGCGGCGCCGCATCCGGGCCGCGAGCGCGGCCTGTTCCTCGTCCAGCTCGCCGAAGAACGCCACCAGCAGCCCCGCCCCGCCGGTCCGCAGCACGTCGTACGCGGGCGCCAGCCCGGTGCCCTGCGAATGGCCCACCACGGCGAGGGCGTCCAGCAGCATCCCGGCGGTGTCCGCCGTCTCCAGGGCGGGGCCGGCGGAGCCGCTCGCCGGGTCGCCGCCGGGCACCGTGCCGCCGGTGTCGGTGAGCAGCCGGACCGCGTACCCGCGCTCCAGCAGGTGGATCGCCGCCGACGCCGCGGCGGAGACCGCCCATTCGAACCCGGAGTCCGGCCCGGCCCCCCGGTGGGCGGTGGCCCGGGTGTCGAGCAGCACCGTGCAGTGCGCCCGCTGCGGCTGCTCCTCGCGGCGGACCATCAGCTCGCCGTAGCGGGCGGTGGAGCGCCAGTGGACCCGTCGCAGGTCGTCACCGTGCCGGTAGCCGCGCGGAATCACGTCGTCCTCGCCGGCCAGGGCCAGCGAGCGGCTCCGTCCGTCGCCGTAGCCGGCGGCCTCGCCGGCCAGCCGCACCGGGGGCAGCGGCTCGACCCGCGGCACCACCGTGAGGGTGTCCCGGGTGCTGAACCCGCGGGTCAGCTCGCACATGCCGAACGGGTCGGACAGCCGCAGCTGCAGCGGTCCCAGCGGATAGTGGCCGCGCAGCTCGGCGCGGACCCGGTAGGACACCTCGCGCCGCCCGGACGGCTCGATCCGGTCCAGCACGAAGCGGGGGCGCGGGCCGAGGACGTAGGGCACCCGGTCCTGGAGCATCAGCAGCCCGGTGGGCAGCCGCGAGACGTTGTCGATGCGCAGGTGCACCCGGGCCTCGGAGCCCACCGGCACCCGGGCCGGGCCCAGCCACCGGGTGCCCGCCACCCGGTGCCGGGTGCGGTACAGCACGCCCACGCAGGCCAGCGGCAGCACCGCGAGCAGCAGCCCCACCCGCAGCAGGTCCTGCTGGCCCAGCACGTACGCGCAGACCGCGGCGGCGATGCCGGCGGCCAGGAAGGAGCGGCCCCGGGTGGTCAGCCCGGACAGGGCCGAGCGCACCCCGTCCGGCTCCTCCTCCCCGCCGGCCGGCGGGGTCCCCCCGAAGGCGGCCATCAGTACCCCCGGGCGCCCGGCGGCTGCCGGCCGAACTCACCCGGCCGCAGGCCGAAGTCGCCGGGCGGCGCGCCGAAACCGGCCGGCGGCACGCCCGGAGGCGTCCCGGGCGGCATCGCCGGGGGCGCGGCCGGCGGCACCGCCCCCATGGTGTGGTGCGGCACCGGCGCGGCTCCGCGCGGCGCCGCGGTGGGCACCGCGGTGCGCTGCAGGATCTCCAGCACGATCTGCTCGGAGGTCCGCCGGTTCAGCTGGGCCTGAGCGGTCGGCAGCAGCCGGTGCGCGAGCACCGGGACGGCCAGCGACTGCACGTCGTCCGGGAGGGTGTAGGCGCGGCCGGCCAGCGCCGCCGCGGCCTTCGCGGCCCGCAGCAGATGGAGCGTGGCCCGCGGCGAGGCACCCAGTCGCAGCTCCGGGTGGGTACGGGTGGCCGCGACCAGCTCGACGGTGTACCGCCGCACCGCGTCGGCCACGTGCACGCCGCGCACCGCCTCCACCAGGCCGACGACGTCCTTGGCCCCGGCGACCGGCCGCATGGCGTCCAGCGGCGAGACCGACCCGTGGACGTCGAGCATCCGCAGCTCGGCCTCCGGACCGGGGTACCCCATCGAGACCCGGGCCATGAACCGGTCGCGCTGGGCCTCCGGCAGCGGGTAGGTGCCCTCCATCTCGACCGGGTTCTGGGTGGCCACCACCATGAACGGACTGGGCAGCTCGTAGGTCTTCCCGTCTATGGTGACCTGCCGCTCCTCCATCGACTCCAGCAGCGCCGACTGGGTCTTGGGGGAGGCGCGGTTGATCTCGTCGCCGATCACGATCTGCGCGAAGATGGCGCCCGGCTTGAACTCGAACTCCTTGCGCTGCTGGTCGTAGATGCTCACCCCGGTCACGTCCGAGGGGAGCAGGTCCGGGGTGAACTGGATGCGGCGCACCGAACAGTCCACGGACCGGGCCAGCGCCTTGGCCAGCATCGTCTTGCCCACCCCGGGGACGTCCTCGATCAGCAGGTGCCCCTCGGCCAGCAGCACCGTGAGCGCGAGCCGCACGACCTCCGGCTTCCCCTCGATCACGCTCTCCACCGAGGCGCGGATCCGCTCCGCCGTGGCGGTCAGCTCCCCGCCGAGCGCGGACTCCCCCCTGCCGGGACCACCCTCCTGGCTCGCCCGCTCGTCATAGGTCGTCACCCGGCCCTCCTCGGCCCTCCCGGACCGAGAACCCGATGACGGACCCGGCCCACCCCGAAACGCGGACACCCGGCCCCTGTGACGGGGCGATGTCACGAACGCATTCTCGCCGTCCCCGCGGCATCCCGTCACTCGCCTGTGGATAACCCAGATCCGTATGGGCGGGATTGCCCCGATTGGGGCGTGTTTACGGGCTCGAATCCGCGATCCGACCGGGTCGGTCTCGCGCGGCGGGCCCGTGTGCACATCGAACGAAGCCTCGCACATCGGCCCGGTGGCGCGGGAACGGGGAGCCCGGACCGGACCCAAGGGCCCGGGCCCTCCCCGGCACCGGCCCTGCCCCTCGGAAGTCCGCCCGTCCGCGGGCCCGGAGGAGCAGGCGGGGGACTGGGAGCCGGCCGGGCGGGGGACCGCCGCGGCGTGAACACCGGCGTCCGGGTGACGGACCGCGGGCGCCGGTCGCTGCGCCCGGCGGACGCGTGCGGCCGGGCGGCGGCACGGGCGGGCGGGGGCCGGCCGGGGCCCCCGCGGCATTCGTGTGACCTGACCCACACCGGTGAAGGAGTCGTGTCGACCGGGTGACAGGGCGGGGGCGCGGCCGCCGCGGGACGCGCCGACCGGTTGGTTGACCGAAGGGACGAGTGGACTAAAGTGACGCGAAGTGGGAGGCGTGACGCTCCCCTGGGACACCGACACCGAAACATCGCACGTGCGCGGCGCGTACGTACCACTCGGCCTCCTCCCGCTCCCCGGCCTCCTGACGTCACTTCCCCGGCGCCAGTGGGCCGCTTCCCCTTCGAGCGGGCGGGGACCCGGCGGTGCGTACCTCTCGCGCCGGACCTGCAGAAGGGCGCATGAGCAGCAACGCTCTCCACGTTCCCGTCATGCTCCAGCGCTGTCTGGACATGCTCGCTCCCGCCCTCGCCGAGCCGGGGGCGGTGGTGGTCGACTGCACCCTGGGCCTGGGCGGGCACAGCGAGGCGCTGCTCGCCACCTTCCCCGCCGCCCGGCTCGTCGCCCTCGACCGCGACCCGGCGGCGCTGCGGCTCTCCGCCGAACGGCTCGCGCCCTACGGGGACCGCGCCACCCTGGTGCACGCCGTCTACGACGAACTGCCCCAGGTGCTGGAGCGGCTCGGCATCCCCAAGGTGCAGGGCGTCCTGTTCGACCTCGGTGTCTCCTCCATGCAACTGGACGAGGCCGAGCGCGGCTTCGCCTACGCCCAGGACGCGCCGCTGGACATGCGGATGGACCAGAGCACCGGCATCAGCGCCGCCGAGGTCCTCAACACCTACCCGCCCGGCGAACTGGTGCGCATCCTGCGCGCCTACGGCGAGGAGAAGTTCGCCCGCAAGATCGTCGAGGCGGTGGTCCGGGAACGCGAGAAGGAACCGTTCACCACCAGCGCCCGGCTGGTGGAGCTGATCCGGGCCGCGCTGCCGCAGGCCGCCAAGCGCACCGGCGGCAACCCCGCCAAGCGCACCTTCCAGGCGCTGCGCATCGAGGTCAACGGGGAGCTGGCGGTGCTGGAGCGCGCGGTCCCGGCCGCGGTCGCCGCGCTCGCCGTCGGCGGCCGGATCGCCGTCCTGTCGTACCACTCGCTGGAGGACCGGCTGGTCAAGCAGGTGTTCGCGGCCGGTGCCGCCAACACCGCACCGCCCGGGCTGCCGATCGTGCCCGAGCAGTACCAGCCCCGGCTGAAGCTCCTCACCCGCGGCGCCGAACTGCCCACCGAGGCCGAGGTCGCGGAGAACCGCCGGGCCGCCCCGGCCCGGCTGCGGGGCGCCGAACGCATCCGGGAGGACCTGCGGTGACCCAGGCGCCCGCCGCCCTCCGCGGTCCGGCGCCCGTGGCCGTCCGCGGTCCGGTGTCCGTGACGGCCCGCCGCCCGGAGCCCGCCGCCGCGCGCGGTCCGGCACCCGCCGTCCGCCGCCCGGAGCCCGGACCCGCGGCCGCCCGCGGCCCGGTACCCGCCCCCGTCCGTGGCCCGGCCCCGGCCGGGGAGGCCGGGTGAGTGCCGGCCGGGGCGGGACGGCGCGGCGGACGCCGTTCGTGCTGCTCGTGGTGGTCCTCCTCGGCTCCGGGCTGATCAGCCTGCTGGTGCTCAACTCCGCCCTCAACCAGGGCTCCTTCGAACTGGAGCGGCTGGAGCGGCGGACCACCGAGCTGGAGGACGAGCGGCAGGCCCTGCAGCAGGAGGTGGACCGGCTCTCCGCCCCCGACGCGCTGGAGCGGCGGGCCCGGGAGCTGGGCATGGTGCCCGGCGGCAGCCCGGTCTTCCTCGGCCCGGACGGCACCGTGCGCGGCGTGCCGGACCCGGCGGGCTCCTCCTCGGTGCTGCGCGCCCCGCGCCCCCCGGCCGCCCTGGGCCACCACCGGCACCCTCAGGACCCCTCGGCGACCCGCCCCCTGACCCCGGTAGGTGACGCACATGCCGCACCCCTCGGGACGCGCTCCCGCCGTCCCCGCACCGCCGGGGACCGCCCCCGGTGCCTCCGCGGACCGCTCCGTCCCGTCGCGGCGGTGGCCGGATGACCGCCCCGCGCGACCCCCGGACGGCGGGTGCCGCGCCCGGCCCGGCCCCGCGGCGAGACCCCCGCCCGCGTACGCCCGGCTCCCGGCCGCCGGCCGGCCGCCGGCCCGCCGCCCGCCCGGCCCCCCGGCCGCGGCGGACGCCCGGCTCCCGGCCGCTGCGGCTGGGCAGCCCGCGCCCTCGGCTGCGGCTGATCAGCCTGGCGCTGACCCTGGTGATGCTGGCCTTCACGGTCCGGCTGCTCCAGGTGCAGGCGGTGGACGCCGACGACTACGCCTCCAAGGCCAACGTCAACCGGTACGTCCCGGTGCGGCTGGCCGCCGAGCGCGGCACCATCACCGACCGGTCCGGGATCGCCCTGGCCACCACCGTCGACGCCTACGACATCACCGCCGCGCCCGACCTGCTGACCCCCGCCACCGCCGGGATCGACGACGCCCCGCGGCAGGCCGCCGAACTGCTCGCCCCCATCCTCGGCGCCGACCGGGCGGAGCTGGAGCGCCGGCTCACCGCCAACCCGCGCTCCCAGTACGTGGTCCTGGCGCGGCAGCAGACCCCGCAGGTGTGGAAGCAGATCAAGGACCTGAAGCAGGCCCTGGCCGACAAGGCCGAGCGGACCGGCGGGGTCAACGTGCTCGCCGGGGTCAACCGCGAGGCGCACAGCAAACGCGTCTACCCCAACGGGGAACTGGCCGCCGGGATACTGGGCTTCGTGGACGCCCAGGGCAAGGGCGCCGGCGGCGTGGAACGGCAGTGGGACCGGACCCTCGCCGGCAAGGACGGCAAGCGCGTCTACGCCCAGTCCGGCGGCCGGCAGGTGCCCACGGCCGACGTGGAGGAGCAGCCCGCGGTGCCCGGCTCGGACGTGGAACTCACCATCGACCGGGACATCCAGTGGGCGGCCCAGCGCGCCATCGGCGAGCAGGTCCGCGCCTCCCGGGCGGACCGCGGCTACGTGGTGGTGCAGGACACCCGGACCGGGCAGATCCTCGCCCTCGCCAACGCCCCGGGCTTCGACCCCGGCGACGTGGCGGGCGCCGACTCCACCGCGCTGGGCAACGCCGCGCTCTCCGACGCCTACGAACCGGGCAGCGTCAGCAAGGTGATGTCCATGGCCGCGGTGCTGGAGGAGGGCGCCGCCCGCTGGGACACCCGGGTCGAGGTGCCCAACCGGCTGCCCCGCGCCGACCGCGCCTTCGCCGACGACGTGGACCACCCCACCTGGTACCTGACGCTCAACGGGGTGCTCGCCAAGTCAAGCAACATCGGCACCATCCTCGCCACCGAGCAGCTGGGCCGGACCCAGCCCGAGGCCAACCGGGTGCTCCACTCCTACCTGCGGAAATTCGGCATCGGCCGGGCCACCGGGCTCAACTTCCCCGGCGAGACCAGGGGCATCCTCGCGGCCCCGGAGGACTGGAACGCCTCCCAGCAGTACACCATCCCGTTCGGCCAGGGCCTGTCCCTCAACGCGGTGCAGGCCACCTCGGTGTACTCCACCATCGCCAACGGCGGCGTGCGCATCGCCCCGTCCCTGGTGCGCGGCACCCGCGGACCGGACGGCGGGTTCACCCCGGCACCGGCCCCGGAGCGGACCCGGGTGGTGAGCGGGAAGACCGCCCGCACCCTGTCCGCCATGCTGGAGTCGGTGGTGGACGACCACGAGGGCACCGGCACCCGGGCGAAGATCGCCGGCTACCGGGTGGCCGGCAAGACCGGCACGTCCAACCGGGTGGATCCGAAGACCGGCCGCTACCACGGCTACACGGCCTCCTTCGCCGGTTTCGCCCCCGCCGACCAGCCGCGGGTGACGGTCTACTGCGCGGTCCAGAACCCGACCAGCGGCAGCTACTTCGGAGGCCAGGTCTGCGGCCCGGTCTTCAAGCAGGTCATGGAGTTCGCGCTGAAGACGCTGCGGGTCCCGCCCTCCGGGAAGGAGCCCGCCCGGCTGCCGGTGAGCTACTCCCCGCGGTCCTGAACGGCACACCGTGACGACGATCACGCCCCACTCCGGGAACCGGTGCCGATTTCGCGACCAGGCGGGTACGCCCGGTACGCTCACCGCCGTGCCACATGCTGATCAGTCCCAAACCTCTCCGAACGACGTTCCCGCGAGTTTCCCGGGAGCGCCCCGTCCTGCCAAGGTGCTCCCGGTCCCGTTGCGGGAGCTCGCCGATCAGCTGGGCATCCCGGCCCCGGAGGGGGAGCCGGTCACCGGGATCACGCACGACTCGCGAGCGGTGCGCCCCGGCGACCTGTACGCGGCGCTGCCCGGCGCCCGGGTCCACGGCGCCGACTTCGCCGCCCAGGCCGCGGACCTGGGGGCCGTCGCGGTGCTGACCGACCCGGCCGGCCGGGAGCGGGCCGAGGCCGCCGGCCTGCCGGTGCTCACCGTGCCCGACCCCCGGGGGCGGATGGGCGCCCTGGCCGCCACCATCTACGGCGAGCCCGGCCGGGACCTGCTCCAGATCGGCATCACCGGCACCTCCGGCAAGACCACCACCGCCTACCTCGTCGAAGGAGGGCTGCGGGCGGCCGCGGGCGGTGAGGAGCGGACCGGCCTGATCGGCACCGTGGAGTCGCGGATCGCCGGTGAACGGGTGAAGTCCGAGCGCACCACCCCCGAGGCCACCGACCTCCAGGCGCTGTTCGCGGTCGCCCGGGAGCGCGGCGTGCGCTCCCTGGTCATGGAGGTCTCCAGCCACGCCCTGGTGCTCGGCCGGGTGGACGGCTGCGTCTTCGACGTGGCGGTCTTCAACAACCTCAGCCCGGAGCACATGGAGTTCCACTCCGACATGGAGGACTACTTCCGGGCCAAGGCGCGGCTGTTCACCCGCGCCCGGAGCCGGGCCGCGGTCGTCAACCTCGACGACGAGTACGGCCGGCGCCTGGTCGGGCTGAGCGAGGTCCCGGTCACCACCTTCTCCGCCGAGGGCCACCCGGACGCCGACTGGCGTGCCGAGGACGTGGAGTACGGCGCGCTGGACTCGACGTTCACCATCGTCGGCCCCGGCGGCCGGCGGATCCGCGCCGCCGCCCCGATCCCCGGCCCGTTCAACGTCGCCAACGCCCTCGCCGCGGTCACCGCCCTGGCGGTCGCCGGGGTGGACCCGCAGACCGCCGCCGACGGCGTGGCCGCCGTCCCCGGCGTCCCGGGCCGGCTGGAGCGGGTGGACGCCGGACAGCCCTACCTCGCGGTGGTGGACTACGCCCACAAGACCGACGCCGTGGAATCGGTCCTGCGCTCGCTGCGCAAGGTGACCAAGGGCCGGCTGCACGCCGTGCTCGGCTGCGGCGGCGACCGCGACACGCACAAACGTGCCCCGATGGGCGCGGCGGTGGCCCGGTACGCCGACACCGCCGTGCTCACCTCGGACAACCCCCGCTCCGAGGACCCGCTGGCGATCCTGTCCACCATGCTCGCCGGCGCCGCCTCGGTGCCCGCCCACGAGCGCGGCGAGGTGCTGGTGGACGCCGACCGGGCCGCCGCCATCGCCGCCGCGGTGGCACGGGCCCGGCCCGGTGACACCGTCCTCGTCGCCGGCAAGGGCCACGAGCTGGGCCAGGACATCGCCGGGGTGGTACGCCCCTTCGACGACCGCCAGGTCCTGCGCCGGGCCATCGAGCGGTCCCGGACCGCCGACGCGTCCGCGCCCACCGCACCGCACCGTCACGACCAGGGATGACTTGATCGACATGCGCGCACCAGCCTCCCCCAGGACGCCTTCCCGGACCACCGGGGGTGACCTGTGATCCCCCTGTCCCTCGCCGAGATCGCCGGGATCGTCGGTGGACGGCCGCACGACGTACCGGACCCGGAGCAGCGGGTCACCGGACCGGTGGTGATCGACTCCCGCGAGGCGGTACCCGGCTCCCTCTTCGCCGCCTTCTCCGGGGAGCGCGTGGACGGCCACGAGTTCGCCGCACGGGCGGTGCAGGCGGGCGCCGTGGCCGTGCTGGCCGCCCGCCCGGTGGGCGCGCCGGCGATCGTGGTGGACGACGTCGAGAAGGCCCTGGGCGCGCTGGCCCGGGCCGTCGTGGAGCGGCTGGGCGCCACCGTGGTGGCCCTCACCGGCTCCTCCGGCAAGACCAGCACCAAGGACCTCATCGCCCAGGTCCTCCAGCGGCACGCGCCCACCGTGTGGACACCGGGGTCGCTCAACAACGAGATCGGCCTGCCGCTGACCGCACTGCGGGCCGACGGGACCACCCGGCACCTGGTGCTGGAGATGGGCGCCCGCGGCGTGGGCCACATCCGGTACCTCACCGGCCTCACCCCGCCGCGCATCGGCCTGGTCCTCAACGTGGGCACCGCGCACCTGGGGGAGTTCGGCGGCCGCGACCGGATCGCCCTGGCCAAGGGCGAACTCGTCGAGGCGCTCCCGGACGCCGGGGCCGGCGGCGTGGCCGTGCTCAACGCGGACGACCCGCTGGTGCGTGCCATGCGGGACCGCACCAAGGCGCGCGTCGTGCTGTTCGGCGAGGCCGAGGACGCCGACATCCGCGCCGAGAATGTCCGTCTCACTACGGTAGGTCAGCCCTCCTTCACGCTTCACACCCCCACCGGGTGCAGCGACGTGACCTTGCGCCTGTACGGTGAGCACCACGTGTCGAACGCGCTTGCCGCAGCCGCCGTCGCGCATGAGTCGGGTATGCCCGTGTCGGAGATCGCCCAGGCGCTCTCCGAGGCCGGGCAGCTGTCCCGCTGGCGTATGGAGGTCACCGAGCGGGCGGACGGCGTGACGGTCGTCAACGACGCCTACAACGCGAACCCGGACTCCATGCGAGCCGCGCTGCGCGCGCTGGCCGCGATGGGCCGTGCCAGACAGGCCCAGGGAGCGCGGACGTGGGCGGTGCTGGGCCAGATGGCCGAGCTGGGCGAGGAGTCACTCGCCGAGCACGACGCGGTCGGACGGCTGGCCGTCCGGCTCAACGTCAGCAAGCTCGTGGCGGTCGGCGGCCAGGAGGCCGCCTGGCTCGACATGGGCGCCAAGAACGAGGGTTCGTGGGGTGAGGAGTCGGTGCACGTGTCCGACGTGCGGGCGGCGATCGACCTGTTGCGCAGAGAACTGCGCCCGGGGGACGTCGTGCTGGTGAAGGCTTCCAGGTCGGTGGGGTTGGAGCGGGTCGCGCTGGAACTGCTCGATGGTGAGGGCGAGGTCGCCGGCCGATGGGCATGAGGCAGATCCTCTTCTCCGGAGCCATCGGGCTCTTCCTGACGCTGATCGGCACGCCGCTGCTGATCAAGCTGCTGGCCCGGAAGGGCTACGGTCAGTACATCCGGGACGACGGCCCGCGCAGCCACGGCAGCAAGAAGGGCACGCCCACCATGGGCGGTATCTCCTTCATCCTGGCGACGATCATCGCGTACGCCCTGACGAAGGTGATCACCTCCAGCGACCCCACGTTCTCCGGGGTCCTGGTGCTCTTCCTCTTCGCCGGCATGGGCCTGGTCGGCTTCCTGGACGACTACATCAAGATCGTCAAGCAGCGGAGCCTGGGCCTGCGCGCCAAGGCGAAGATGGCCGGCCAGCTCATCGTGGGTGTCGCCTTCGCGATCCTGTCGCTGAACTTCGCCGACTCGCGGAACCAGACGCCGGCCTCCGACCGGCTCTCCTTCACCCAGGACTTCGGCTGGCAGATCGGCCCGGTGATCTTCGTCATCTGGGCGCTGTTCATGATCCTGGCGATGTCCAACGGCGTGAACCTCACCGACGGTCTCGACGGCCTGGCCACCGGTGCCTCGGTGATGGTGTTCGGGGCGTACACCTTCATAGGCGTGTGGCAGTTCCAGGAGTCCTGCGCCAACCAGCCCACGGCCGGCCCGGCCTGCTACGAGGTGCGCGACCCGCTCGACCTGGCCGTGGTGGCCTCCGCCCTGATGGGTGCCTGCTTCGGCTTCCTGTGGTGGAACACCTCTCCGGCGAAGATCTTCATGGGGGACACCGGCTCGCTCGCGCTCGGCGGCGCGCTCGCCGGTCTGGCCATCTGTTCGCGCACCGAACTGCTGCTCGCCATCCTCGGCGGCCTGTTCGTGCTGATCACCATGTCCGTGGTCATCCAGGTCGGCTCCTTCCGGCTCACCGGCCGGCGGGTGTTCCGGATGGCGCCACTCCAGCACCACTTCGAACTGAAGGGCTGGAGCGAAGTCCTGGTGGTGGTCAGATTCTGGATCATCCAGGGCATGTGCGTGATCGTCGGCCTCGGCATCTTCTACGCGGGCTGGCGGGCGGCGAAGTGACCCCGGACTTCCACGGCAAGCACGTCACCGTCGCCGGACTCGGCGTCTCCGGTGTCCCCGCCGCGCGGGTGCTGCGCGAGCTGGGCGCCGAGGTCACCGTCGTCAACGGCGGCGACGGACCCCGCGAACGGACCCAGGCCGGCGAGCTGGAGGCGCTCGGGGTGACCGTGCGCCTCGGCGACGGGGCCACCCTGCCCGCCGGCACCGAACTGGTGGTCACCACCCCCGGCTGGAAGCCCGCCTCCCCGCTGTTCGCCGCCGCCGCGGCGGCCGGCGTCCCGGTCTGGGGCGACGTGGAGCTGGCCTGGCGGCTGCGGGACCGGGACCCGGCGCGGAAGCCGGCGCCCTGGCTCGCGGTCACCGGCACCAACGGCAAGACGACCACCGTCCGGATGCTGGAGTCCATCCTCGGCGCCGCCGGGCTGCGCACCGCCGCCGTCGGCAACATCGGCGTCTCGCTGCTCGACGTGGTCACCGGGGACGCGGAGTACGACGTGCTCGCCGTGGAACTGTCCAGCTACCAGCTGCACTGGGCGCCCTCGGTACGGGCGCACTCCGCGGCCGTGCTCAACCTCGCCCCCGACCACCTCGACTGGCACGGCTCGATGGCCGCCTACGCGGCCGACAAGGGCCGGATCTACGAGGGCAACCGGGTGGCGTGCGTGTACAACACCGCCGACCCGGCGACCGAGGAGCTGGTGCGCGCAGCCGACGTGGAGGAGGGCTGCCGCGCCATCGGCTTCACCCTGGGCACCCCGGGCCCGTCCCAGCTGGGCCTGGTGGACGACCTGCTGGTGGACCGCGCCTTCGTGGCCGACCGGCACCGGCAGGCGCAGGAGCTGGCGCAGATCACCGACATCGGCGCCGCCGCCCGCGGCGCGGACCAGGCCCCGCCGCCCGCCCCGCACAACATCGCCAACGCGCTGGCGGCGGCGGCCCTGGCACGCGCCTGGGGCGTGACGCCGGCGGCGGTACGGGACGGGCTGCGGGCCTTCCGCCCCGACCCGCACCGCATCGAGTTCGTCGCCCGGACCGGCGAGGTCACCTGGATCGACGACTCCAAGGCCACCAACACCCACGCCGCCCAGGCGTCGTTGGCGGCGTACCGGCCGATCGTGTGGATCGCCGGCGGCCTGGCCAAGGGAGCCGCCTTCGACGAGCTGGTGCGCGACTGTGCGGACCGGCTGCGCGGGGTGGTCCTGATCGGCGCCGACCGGGCGCTGATCCGCGACGCGCTGGCGCGACACGCCCCCGAGGTCCCGGTGGTGGACCTCGACCGGACCGACACTGGGGCGATGGCGGCGGCCGTACGGGAGGCGGCGCGGCTCGCCCGGCCGGGAGACACCGTCCTGCTGGCCCCGGCCTGCGCCTCGATGGACATGTTCGTGAACTACAACGCCCGCGGCGACGCCTTCGCCGCCGCCGTCCGCGAACTGGCGGCCGGCGGCGAGGGTCCCGCCCAGGATTGTCCAGGGCACTGACCCGCGGCTCCCTGCGCGAGGACCGCCGGCGCGGGCCTGACGGAGGGATGCGACGAGATGTCTCGTGACGAGTCCGCGGCCCGGCCCCGGGCGGGCGCCGTGCGGGGCCGGGCACGCCCCGCGGGGCCGGCCCGCCCGGCGCCCGGCGCCCGCCCGCGGCCTGCCGCGCGGCGTCCCGCGGCGCCGGTGCCGCGGGCCGGCCGCGCCCCGTCCGGCCGCGGGCCGCGCCAGCTGCTGGAGAAGGTCCGGCGGGCCTGGGACCGGCCGCTCACCGCCTACTACGTGATCCTCGGCGGCAGCCTGCTGATCATCGTGCTGGGCCTGGTGATGGTCTACTCGGCCTCGCAGATCAAGGCCCTGCAGTCCGGGCTGGCGCCCTCCCACTTCTTCCGCAAGCAGCTGCTGGCGGCCGTGCTGGGCGGGGTGCTGATGTTCTTCGCGGCCCGCACCCCGGTCCGGGTGCACCGGGCGCTGGCCTACCCGCTGCTGGCGGCCTCCGTCTTCCTGATGTGCCTGGTGCAGGTGCCCGGGATGGGGGTGGCGGTCAACGGCAACCAGAACTGGATCGCCTTCGGCCCCTTCCAGCTCCAGCCGAGCGAGTTCGGCAAGCTGGCGCTGGTGCTGTGGGGCGCGGACCTGCTCGCCCGCAAACAGGACAAGCGGCTGCTGGCCCAGTGGAAGCACCTGCTGGTACCGCTGGTTCCGGCCACCTTCATCCTGCTCGGCCTGATCATGCTGGGCGGGGACATGGGCACCGCGATGATCCTCACCGCGATCCTCTTCGGGCTGCTGTGGCTGGCGGGCGCGCCCACCCGGCTGTTCGCCGGTGTGCTGGGCTGCGCCGCGCTCATCGGCTTCCTGCTGATCAAGACCAGCTCCAACCGCATGTCCCGGCTCGCGTGCACCCTGGCCACCGAGCCCGGGCCGGGGGACCAGTGCTGGCAGGCCGTGCACGGCATCTACGCGCTGGCCAACGGCGGCTGGTTCGGCTCCGGGCTGGGCGCCAGCATGGAGAAATGGGGTGAACTCCCCGAACCTCACACCGACTTCATCTTCGCCATTACCGGGGAGGAACTCGGCCTCGCGGGGACACTGTCGGTCCTCGCCCTCTTCACGGCTCTAGGCTATGCGGGTATCCGCGTGGCCGGACGCACGGAGGACCCCTTCGTGAGGTACGCCGCGGGAGGCGTGACCTGCTGGATCATGGCCCAGGCCGTGGTCAACATCGGTGCGGTGCTCGGTCTGCTGCCGATCGCCGGCGTCCCGCTCCCGCTGTTCTCCTACGGAGGGTCCGCCCTGCTGCCGACCATGTTCGCCATCGGACTGCTGATCGCCTTCGCGCGGTCGGAACCCGGTGCCCGGGCGGCCCTGGCCATGCGGCAGCCTGTGTTCGGTAAGAAGCGGGCTGGGCTGAGATGGAAGACGATGAGACGGCGCGTCAAGAAGCGGCCGTCCGGAGAGCGGTGAATTTCGGTGCATGTCGTACTCGCCGGTGGGGGGACCGCCGGCCACATCGAGCCCGCGCTCGCCCTCGCGGACGCCCTGCGGAGGCAGGACCCGACCGTGGGGATCACGGCGCTCGGCACGGAGCGGGGGCTCGAAACGCGGCTCGTACCCGAGCGGGGTTACGAACTCGGGCTCATCCCGGCGGTCCCGCTGCCCCGTAAGCCGACACCCGAGCTGATCACCGTCCCCGGGCGGCTGCGCGGCACCATCAAGGCCGCCGAGCAGATCCTGGAGCGCACCAAGGCCGACTGCGTCGTCGGCTTCGGCGGCTACGTGGCGCTGCCCGGCTACCTGGCCGCCAAGCGCCTCGGGGTCCCCATCGTGGTGCACGAGGCGAACGCCCGGCCGGGCCTGGCCAACAAGATCGGCTCCCGCTACGCCACCTTCGTCGCGGTCAGCACCCCGGACAGCAAGCTGCGCAACGCCCGGTACGTGGGCATCCCGCTGCGCCGGTCCATCGCCACCCTGGACCGGGCGGCGCTGCGGCCCCAGGCCCGCGCGGCGTTCGGGCTCGACCCCAACCTGCCCACCCTGCTGGTCTCCGGAGGGTCCCAGGGCGCCCGCCGGCTCAACGAGGTGGTCCAGACCGTCGCCCCGTTCCTGCAGCGCTCCGGCATCCAGATCCTGCACGCGGTCGGCCCGAAGAACGAACTGCCGCGCGTGGACAACATGCCCGGAATGCCGCCTTACATCCCGGTATCGTATGTGGACCGGATGGACCTCGCGTACGCCGCTGCCGACATGATGCTCTGCCGCGCGGGCGCGATGACCGTCGCCGAACTCTCCGCCGTCGGGCTGCCCGCCGCCTACGTCCCGCTGCCGATCGGCAACGGCGAGCAGCGGCTCAACGCCCAGCCGGTGGTCAAGGCGGGCGGCGGCCTGCTCGTCGACGACGCCGAGCTGAGCCCCGAGTGGGTGCAGAGCAACGTGCTCCCGGTGCTCGGAGACCCGCACCGGCTGTACGAGATGTCGCGGCGCGCCGCCGAGTTCGGCCGCCGGGACGCCGACGAACTGCTCGTCGGCATGGTGTACGAGGCGATCGCCCAGCGCCGCAGGGGCTGACCGGGCGGGTGCGCCGCCAGGCGTGAGGCAGGAGGTGCCCGGGGCCGCCCCGGGCACCTCGGCGGAAGGAGGCAGGCAGCGTGGCCGGACCCAGGACCGCCGAGCGCAACGGACGACGGGCCCCGGTGGCCCGGCCGGCGCCGCCCGGACCCCGGCGCCGGCGGCTGCGCCGCCCGGACCGCCGCACCGTGGTGCTGGCCCTGGTCGCCGCGGTGCTGCTGGGCGGCGCGGGCACCTGGGTGGTCTACGGCTCGGGCTGGCTCCGGGCCGAGCGGGTGACGGTCACCGGCACCCGGGCACTCACCCCCGCGGCGGTGCGCGAGGCCGCCGAGGTGCCGCTGGACACCCCGATGGCGTCGGTGGACACCGGGGCCGTCGCGGACCGGCTGCGAAGCCGGCTGCCCCGCGTCGCGGAGGTGGACGTGGTCCGCTCCTGGCCGCACACCATCCGCCTGGAGGTAACCGAACGGAAGGCCGTGGCCGTGATCCGGTCCGGCCGCCGGTACACCGAGGTGGACCGGGAGGGCGTCCGTTTCGCCACCTCCGCCAAGGCCCCCGCGGGCGTTCCGGTCCTCGCGCTGGACACCGGGGCGGCCACCCCGAGCACCCGCCGGTTCGGCGCCGACCGGCTGCGCCGGGAGGGCGTGCGGGTGGCCGTCGCGCTCCCCGCCCCGGTCCGCCGGGACGCCCGGGTGGTCCGGGTCCGCTCCTACGACTCCATCACCGTGGAGTTGGCCGGCGACCGTACGGTGATGTGGGGCAGCGGCGAGCGGGGCGCGGCCAAGGCGAGGGCCCTGAGCGCGCTGCTGAAAGCCGTTCCGGAGGGGCGGCACTTCGACGTGAGTGCGCCCAGTGCCCCTGCGGTGGCTGATAGTTGACGCCGGGGCGGGTATGCGGTCCGGTGGGTCGGCCCCCGGGTTGGCCACCCTCAGGGGTGATCACATAGGGTGAAAAGAAAAACGGGAGGTTCGGCGTGTTCATTGAACGCGCGCCGCTTGTCGACTTAGTGTCCTGTCCCAAGAACCCAGGGAACAGCAGCACGGTTAACCCTAAACTTCACCTTTAGGGTTGGGGTCGGCCAAGAGGACCGCCCCATTCGGCATCAGTCGGCGCACCGCAGCAACTGCGGGGTGGCGACACGTAAATCGAGGCGAGAGGCCTTCGACGTGGCAGCACCGCAGAACTACCTCGCAGTCATCAAGGTCGTCGGCATCGGCGGCGGTGGCGTCAACGCCATCAACCGGATGATCGAGGTCGGGCTCAAGGGCGTCGAGTTCATCGCGATCAACACCGACGCGCAGGCCCTGCTGATGAGCGACGCCGACGTCAAGCTCGACGTCGGCCGGGAGCTCACCCGCGGCCTCGGCGCCGGCGCCAACCCGGACGTCGGCCGCAAGGCCGCGGAGGACCACCGCGAGGAGATCGAGGAGGTCCTCAAGGGGGCCGACATGGTCTTCGTCACCGCGGGCGAGGGCGGCGGCACCGGCACCGGCGGCGCGCCCGTCGTCGCCAACATCGCCCGCTCGCTGGGCGCCCTGACGATCGGTGTGGTCACCCGCCCGTTCACCTTCGAGGGCCGCCGCCGGGCGAACCAGGCGGAGGACGGCATCGCGCAGCTGCGCGACGAGGTGGACACCCTCATCGTGATCCCCAACGACCGACTGCTGTCCATCTCGGACCGCCAGGTGAGCGTGCTCGACGCGTTCAAGTCCGCGGACCAGGTGCTGCTGTCGGGTGTCCAGGGCATCACCGACCTGATCACCACCCCCGGCCTGATCAACCTGGACTTCGCCGACGTCAAGTCCGTGATGTCCGAGGCGGGCTCCGCGCTGATGGGCATCGGCTCGGCGCGCGGCGACGACCGCGCGGTGGCGGCGGCGGAGATGGCCATCTCCTCGCCCCTGCTGGAGGCGTCCATCGACGGCGCCCGGGGTGTCCTGCTCTCCATCTCCGGCGGTTCCGATCTCGGCCTGTTCGAGATCAACGAGGCCGCGCAGCTGGTGAGCGAGGCCGCCCACCCGGAGGCCAACATCATCTTCGGTGCGGTGATCGACGACGCGCTCGGCGACGAGGTGCGGGTCACCGTCATCGCGGCGGGCTTCGACGGCGGCCAGCCGCCGGCCAAGACCCGCGACAAGGGGATCGGCTCGTACGGCGGACGGGAGGAGCCCGCCCCGGTGCCCTCGCGCCCGGTCGCCCCGGCCGAGCCCAGCCGTCCCGCGTTCGGCGGGCTCGGCAGCATCACCCAGCGGGACGAGGAGCCGATCCCGGACCCGGCCCCGGTCGGCGACATCTCCTCCGGCCCGTACGGCAAGGAGCCCCCGCTGCCCCCGATCAGCTCCCCGCAGGTCCCGCCGGCCCGGCCGTACCAGGACAGCGCCGAGGAGCTGGACGTCCCGGACTTCCTGAAGTAAGCACCGCCTGAAGTGATAGGGCAGCAGCACGAAGCGAGCGGCGCGCACTTCGCCTTCACCGACCGGTGGGGCGGGGTGAGCGCCGCTCCGTACGACGAGCTCAACCTGGGCGGCGCGGTCGGCGACGACCCGGCCGCGGTGCTGGCCAACCGGAAGCTGGCCGCCGAGCGGCTCGGCCTGGACCCGGCGGCGGTGGTCTGGATGAACCAGGTGCACGGCCGGGACGTGGCCGTGGTGGACGGGCCGTGGACCACCGGCGAGGCCCCCGCGGTGGACGCGGTGGTGACGGCCCGCCGGGGACTGGCCCTCGCGGTCCTCACCGCCGACTGCACCCCGGTGCTCCTCGCCGACCCGGTCGCCGGGATCGCCGGGGCGGCGCACGCCGGACGGCCCGGCCTGGTCGCCGGGGTGGTGCCCGCCGTGGTGGCCGCGATGCGGGAACTCGGCGCGCGGCCGGAGCGGATCGTGGCGCGCACCGGCCCGTCGATCTGCGGACGGTGCTACGAGGTGCCGGAGGCGATGCGGGCGGCGGTGGCCGAGGTGGTCCCGGAGGCCTGGGCCACCACCGGCTGGGGCACTCCATCGGTGGACGTGGCGGCCGGGGTCGTCGCCCAACTCACCCGATCCGGTGTGAGAATCGACGCATCGTCGGCCGTCTGCACCCGGGAGTCGGCCGATCATTTTTCGTACCGGCGGGACCGCACCACGGGGCGGCTCGCGAGTTATGTCTGGTGCGGGGAGGTCCCCGGGCCGGTGGGTGGAAAAGGCTGAGCTGTGACCGACCGCAGGAGTGAACTCGCCGCCAATCTGGCGGGGGTGGAGGACCGCATCGCCGCGGCCTGTGCCGCGGCCGGCCGCCGCCGCGAGGAGGTGACCCTCATCGTGGTCACCAAGACCTACCCCGCCGACGACGTCCGGCTGCTGTCCGGGCTCGGTGTCCGGCAGGTGGCCGAGAACCGGGACCAGGACGCCGCCCCCAAGGCCGCCGCCTGCTCGGACCTGCCGCTGAGTTGGCACTTCGTCGGTCAGCTCCAGACCAACAAAGTGCGCTCCGTGGTCACTTATGCCGATATCGTGCAGTCCGTCGATCGGTCCCGACTGGTGGACGCCCTGTCCACGGCGGCGGTCCGCGCCGGCCGCGAGGTGGGCTGCCTGATCCAGGTGGCCTTCGACGCGGAGTCGGGCGAGCGCGGGGACCGCGGCGGGGTGGCACCGGACGGGGTTCCCGCGCTGGCGGAGCGGATCGCCGGCGCCCAAGGTCTGCGGCTGGACGGCCTGATGACGGTGGCTCCGCTGGCCGGGCCGTACGCGGGGGACCCGCGGGCGTCATTCGACCGGCTGATGGAAATCTCAAGCCGCCTGCGCGCCGACCATCCTGCTGCGAACATGGTCTCGGCAGGGATGAGCGCGGACCTCGAAGACGCGGTGGCGGCGGGAGCGACACATGTGCGCGTCGGTACCGCGGTACTCGGAGTCCGACCCCGGCTCCGGTAACGTCGCCAAGAAGTCGGACCACAGCAGAATATATGGTCATTCCCGTCAAAAGGCGGGCAGGCCACGTGGATCCACGGCATCCGGTGGCGGAGCCGATCCACCACAGAGCGGAGGATGCAGAGAATGGCCGGCGCGATGCGCAAGATGGCGGTCTACCTCGGCCTCGTGGAGGACGATGGGTACGACGGCCGGGGCTTCGACCCCGACGACGAGTTCGAGCCCGAGCCGGAGCCGGAGCGGGACCGCAGACGGCACCAGTCGCCCCCCGAACCCCGCGCGGAGAGGGACGAATCGGTACGGGTCGCCCTTCCTCCGGCCCAACGCGAGCCCGCCCCGCTGACGGTGGAAAGCGGGCGATCCGCCTCTCTCCTGTCCGAAGAGGGGCGAGGCGGACGAATTGCCCCAGTGGCATCCATCACACCTGAACGCCAGAACCTGGAGAAGAACGCGCCGGTGATCATGCCCAAAGTGGTGTCCGAGCGGGAGCCTTACCGCATCACCACACTCCACCCCCGGACCTACAACGAAGCCCGTACCATCGGGGAACACTTCCGTGAGGGCACTCCGGTGATCATGAATCTGACGGAGATGGACGACACCGACGCGAAGCGTCTCGTGGACTTCGCCGCCGGTCTGGTCTTCGGTCTCCACGGGAGCATCGAGCGGGTGACGCAGAAGGTGTTCCTGTTGTCTCCTGCTAACGTCGATGTCACGGCGGAGGACAAGGCCCGTATCGCTGAGGGCGGGTTCTTCAACCAAAGCTGAGACGCAACACCGGATGGCACGGAGCGGAACCGGCCGAGGGGCCGAGCACGAAGGGGAGAGGGACGCGCGGGGATGGACATCGCACTCGAAGTGATCTACATCGCGCTGTACTGCTTCCTGATCGTGCTGATCTTCCGGCTGGTCATGGACTACGTCTTCCAGTTCGCTCGTTCGTGGCAACCCGGGAAGGTGATGGTGGTGGTCCTGGAGGCCACCTACACTGTCACCGATCCGCCGCTGAAACTTCTGCGGCGGTTCATCCCGCCATTGCGTCTCGGGGGCATTGCGCTCGACCTGTCCTTCTTCGTACTGATGATCATCGTCTACATCCTGATCACCGTGGTGAGCAACGTTGCGAGCAACGTGTGAGAGATACGGTCGAGCCGACTGCCGACGACTACGTTGAGGTGAAGAAGAGATGCCATTGACCCCCGAGGACGTGCGGAACAAGCAGTTCACGACCGTCCGCCTCCGAGAAGGCTATGACGAGGACGAGGTCGATGCCTTCCTCGACGAGGTCGAAGCCGAACTGACCCGGCTGCTGCGCGAGAACGAGGACCTGCGCGCGAAGCTGGCCGCGGCGACCCGGGCGGCCGCGCAGAACCAGCAGCAGAACATGCGGAAACCTCCCGAGCAACAGGAACGGCCGGGCGCTCCGGTGCCCGCCGCCATATCGGGCCCGCAGCCGGTGCCCCCGCAGCAGCAGATGGGCGGTCCGCCCCAGCTGCCCGGTGGCGCACCCCAGCTGCCTCCCGGTCCCGGCGGCCACGGTCCGCAGGGTCCGCACGGTCCGGGCCCCATGGGTGGCCCGATGGGTCCCGGCCCGATGGGTCAGCAGGGGCCGATGGGCGGTCCGGGTGGTCCCGGTCCGCAGCACCCGCAGCCCGGTCAGGGCCCCGGTGGCGACAGCGCCGCCCGGGTGCTCTCGCTGGCGCAGCAGACCGCCGACCAGGCGATCGCGGAGGCCCGTTCCGAGGCCAACAAGATCGTCGGCGAGGCGCGGAGCCGTGCCGAGGGCCTGGAGCGGGACGCCCGCGCCAAGGCCGACGCGCTGGAGCGGGACGCGCAGGAGAAGCACCGGGTCGCGATGGGCTCGCTGGAGTCCGCCCGCGCCACCCTGGAGCGCAAGGTCGAGGACCTGCGCGGCTTCGAGCGCGAGTACCGCACCCGCCTGAAGTCCTACCTGGAGAGCCAGCTGCGCCAGCTGGAGAACCAGGCCGAGGACTCGCTGGCCCCGCCGCGCACCCCGGCGGCCGCTTCGCTGCCGCCGTCGCCGTCGATGGCCACGGCCGCGGCCGGACCGATGGGCGGTCACACCATGGGCGGCAACCAGTCCATGGGCGGCCACGGCCAGGCGGGCGGTGCTCCGTCGTACGGCGGGCAGCAGCAGATGTCCCCGGCGATGACCCAGCCGATGGCACCGGTGCGCCCGCAGGGACCGCAGCCGATGCAGCAGGCGCCCAGCCCGATGCGCGGCTTCCTCATCGACGAGGACGACAACTGAGCACAGCGCCGTACGGGTAGCCGTCGGCGGTGAACAAGGGCCGGGCCCCTGGGAACTCCCAGGGGCCCGGCCCTTTGTGCGGTCCGGGACGCGCCCCCCCGGACGCGCCTCCCGGACGCGCCACTCGGGCGGCGCCCGCCGTGGGGCGCCGGGTGGCCGGCCGCGGGGGCGTTCCGCCGTCGGCGGATCGGGGGCCCGGGCGGCACGTGGCCGGCCGCGTCCGACCCGGCGACCCGGCCCGGTCGCCCATGACGGGGGAGCGGACCGTTCCCGGCCTCCGGGCGTTCCGCGCCCCGCCCGCGGCCCGGACGAGGGAGCACGCCGGGCGGCACCGGCCGTCGGGCCGGGGCCCTGCTCCGTTCGGAGCCCCGGGTGCGGGATAAGCCGAAGCGTCCGGTCACCCCTCCGTGCGGAGCGGTGACCGGACGCCGTGGACAGCCCGGGAAGGCGGGGCCGTTACGCCTTGCGGAGGCGGAAGACCAGGCCCAGCGCCTCGTCGGTGAACTCCTGGCCGAAGGAGTCGTCGGCCTCGCCGGCCGCCAGGTCCACCGCCAGCACCTCGTCCGCGATCAGACCCTGATGCTCGGTCAGCGCCTCCTCGGTCTCCGGGCGGGTGGCGCGCCAGCGCAGCGCGATCCGGTCCGCCACGTCCAGGCCGCTGTTCTTACGGGCCTCCTGGATCAGCCGGATCGCGTCCCGGGCCGTGCCGGTGCGCCGCAGCTCCGGGGTGATTTCCAGGTCCAGGGCGACGGTCGCGCCCGCGTCGGACGCCACCGACCAGCCCTCGCGCGGGGTCTCGGTGATGATGACCTCCTCGGGGGAGAGGGCGACGGTCTCGCCGTCCACCACCACCGACGCGGTGCCCTCGCGCAGCGCCAGCGACAGGGCCGCCGCGTCGGCCTCGGCGATCGCCTTGGCCACCGCCTGCACGCCCTTGCCGAACCGCTTCCCCAGGGCGCGGAAGTTCGCCTTGGCGGTGGTGTCCACCAGCGAACCGCCCACCTCCGACAGCGAGGCCAGCGCGGAGACGTTGAGCTCCTCGGTGATCTGGCTGTGCAGCTCCACCGGGAGCGCGTCGAAACCGGCCGCCGCCACCAGCGCGCGGGACAGCGGCTGGCGGGTCTTCACCCCGGACTCGGCGCGGGTGGCGCGGCCCAGTTCGACCAGCCGGCGCACCAGTTGCATCTGCCGCGAGAGCGCCGGGTCGATCAGCTCGCGGTCCGCCACCGGCCAGCTGGACAGGTGCACCGAGTCCGGCGCGTCCGGCGTCACCGGGACGACCAGGTCCTGCCAGACCCGCTCGGTGATGAACGGGACCAGCGGTGCCATCAGCCGGGTCACCGTCTCCACGCACTCGTGGAGGGTGCGCAGCGCGGCGGCGTCACCCTGCCAGAAGCGGCGGCGGGAGCGGCGCACGTACCAGTTGGACAGGTCGTCGACGAACGCCGACAGCAGCTTGCCGGTGCGCTGGGTGTCGTACCCCTCCATGGCCTCGGTGACCTGCTCGACCAGGGTGTTCAGCTCGCCCAGCAGCCAGCGGTCGAGCAGCGGCCGGTCGGCCGGCGCCGGGTCGGCGGCGCTCGGCGCCCAGCCGGAGGTGCGCGCGTACAGCGCCTGGAAGGCGACCGTGTTCCAGTACGTCAGCAGGGTCTTGCGGACCACCTCCTGGAGGGTGCCGTGACCCACCCGGCGGGCCGCCCACGGCGAGCCGCCGGCCGCCATGAACCAGCGGACCGCGTCGGCGCCGTGGCTGTCCATGAGCGGGATGGGCTGCAGGATGTTCCCCAGGTGCTTGGACATCTTGCGGCCGTCCTCGGCGAGGATGTGGCCCAGGCAGACCACGTTCTCGTAGCTGGACCGGTCGAAGACCAGGGTGCCGACCGCCATCAGCGTGTAGAACCAGCCGCGGGTCTGGTCGATGGCCTCGGAGATGAACTGCGCCGGGTAGCGCTTCTCGAACATCTCCTTGTTCCGGTACGGGTAGCCCCACTGCGCGAACGGCATCGAGCCCGAGTCGTACCAGGCGTCGATCACCTCCGGGACGCGCGTCGCCGTCCCCGAGCAGGTCGGGCAGGGGAAGGTGACCTCGTCGATGAAGGGCCGGTGCGGGTCCAGGCCCGACTGGTCGGTGCCGGTCAGCTCGCCCAGCTCGGCCAGCGAGCCGACGCAGGTGAGGTGGTCCTCGGCGCAGCGCCAGATGGGCAGCGGGGTGCCCCAGTAGCGGTTGCGGGAGAGCGCCCAGTCGATGTTGTTGTTGAGCCAGTCGCCGAACCGGCCGTGCTTGACCGAGTCCGGGAACCAGTTGGTCCGCTCGTTCTCCCGCAGCAGCGCGTCCTTCACCGCGGTGGTGCGGATGTACCAGGACGGCTGGGCGTAGTAGAGCAGCGCGGTGTGGCAGCGCCAGCAGTGCGGGTAGCTGTGCTCGTAGGGCACGTGGCGGAAGAGCAGGCCGCGCGCGGCGAGGTCGGCGGTGAGCGCCTCGTCGGCCTTCTTGAAGAACTGGCCGCCGACCAGCTCCAGGTCCTCCTCGAAGGTGCCGTCCGGGCGGACCGGGTTGACCACCGGCAGGCCGTAGGCGCGGCAGGTCCTCAGGTCGTCCTCACCGAAGGCGGGGGACTGGTGCACCAGACCGGTGCCGTCCTCGGTGGTGACGTACTCGGCGTTGACCACGTAGTGCGCGTCGTCGATCGCCACCAGGGAGAACGGCCGCCGGTAGGTCCAGCGCTCCATCTCCCGGCCGGTGAACGACTCGCCGGTGGGCTCCCAGCCCTCGCCGAGCGCCTTGGCCAGCAGCGGTTCGGCGACGACCAGCTTCTCCGTGCCGTCGGTGGCCACCACGTAGGTGACGTCCGGGTGGGCGGCGACCGCGGTGTTGGACACCAGGGTCCAGGGGGTGGTGGTCCACACCAGCAGCGCGGCCTCGCCGGCCAGCGGCCCGGAGGTCAGCGGGAAGCGGACGAAGACCGACGGGTCCACCACGGTCTCGTAGCCCTGCGCCAGCTCGTGGTCGGACAGCCCGGTGCCGCACCGCGGGCACCAGGGGGCGACCCGGTGGTCCTGGACCAGCAGCCCCTTGTTGAAGATCTCCTTCAGCGACCACCACACCGACTCGATGTACTCGGGGTCCATGGTGCGGTAGGCGTCGTCGAGGTCGACCCAGTAGCCCATCCGCCGGGTCAGCTCGGCGAAGGCGTCGGTGTGCCGGGTCACCGACTCACGGCACCTGGCGTTGAACTCGGCGATGCCGTACGCCTCGATGTCCTTCTTGCCGGTGAAGCCCAGCTCCTTCTCCACCGCCAGCTCCACCGGCAGGCCGTGGCAGTCCCAGCCCGCCTTGCGGCCCACGTGGTAGCCCTGCATGGTGCGGAAGCGCGGGAAGACGTCCTTGAAGACCCGGGCCTCGATGTGGTGCGCCCCCGGCATGCCGTTGGCGGTGGGCGGCCCCTCGTAGAAGACCCACTCGGGCCGGCCCTGGGACTGCTCCAGACTCCGCGCGAAGACCTTGTTCTCGTGCCAGAAGTCGAGCACGGCGTGCTCCAGGGCGGGCAGGTCCACCTGAGCGGGGACCTGGCGGTACTGCGGCTGCGGACTCATCGGGGCTTCCTCCGGCGGACACGTCGTTTCCGTTCCCGTCGGAGGGACGAGAGCTGCGCTCCCGCGGTACCACCCTCCTTGACCGGCGGCAGGACACCACCGGACCCCTCATTGGGCCGCGAAGCCGGTTCTACTGACCCTGCCGGGCGTTCTTCCGGCGGCTCCGGGGTGATGCTTCACGCTCGCGCTCGCCCCCGGGCTCGCACCGTCCCCGGGTCGCTCATGGCTGCGTACGAGGCTACTCGTCCCCATCCACGCCTCTCGCTGCTCCCCCCGGGCTCTCGGCTGCGCGCGAACCGGGGGTCGTGCCCACAGTGTAAGGGCCCCGGCCGGGTGCGGCCGAACGGTTTTGCCCCGCCGCCCGTGCGGTCCCGCCCGGCCCGCCGGGTCGCCCGTCCGGCCGCGCCCGGCCCGCCGGACAGCCCGCCCGGGCGCGCGGGGGCCGCACCGGGGCACCGGGGGCACCCGCCCGCCGGTGATGCGCCCTGCCGCGCCGGATTACTTCAGGTGACCTGGGGCACAACGGATGAGGGCCGCCTCCTCGTCCGAGCAAGCCGGGCGAATCGGGCGGCGTGCCCCGTTGCCGCGTGACCGGAGTCGATTTATCGTTCCGGCACGATTCAACGAGCCGGATCACCCGGCGTGCGGGGCCGCGGCCGGGACCGACGGGAAGGACCCCACCGGCCGGGAGCGCCGCGCCGGCGGCGGCCCGGGCACCGGGGGCCCGGGAGGACCGCCCGGACCCGGAGGCGAGGCCCGGCGGCAGCCGGGAGCAGGACCCAAGGACACGGCGCAGACCGAGGCCGAGAAGACCGCGCAGGCCGCACCGGCCGACAAGGCGGTGCCCGCGAAGAAGACGGGAGCCAGCACAGTGGCGCTGAAGAAGACTCCGGGTGGGGCATCGTCGGCGAGCAAGGACGCCGCCGCGGCGGCGAACCCGCTCCCCAAGGCCAGGGTGGTGGACGGCACGGCCGACCCCGGTGAGCTGGCGGTACGCCCCGGGGAGGAACCCTGGACGCCGGAGGAGGCGGCCGGCGCCCGGGACGAGCTGCGGGCGGACGCCGAGCGGCTGCGCGCGGAGATCCTCGCCGCCGAGGCGGCGATCACCGGACTGATGCGGGACTCCGGCGACGGGGCGGGCGACGACCAGGCCGACACCGGCACCAAGAACATCACCCGGGAGCACGAACTGGCCCTGGCCACCAGCGCCCGGAACCGGCTGTCGCAGACCGAACGCGCGCTGGAACGCCTGGACGCGGGCACCTACGGCCTGTGCGAGAGCTGCGGCCGGCCCATCGGCAAGGCCCGGATGCAGGCGTTCCCGCGCGCCACCCTCTGCGTCGAGTGCAAGCAGCGCCAGGAGCGCCGCTGACCTGTCGTACGGGTGTGCCGTACCCTCGTCCTCAGCCAGGCGGCGGCTTGGTGCCGGACCCAGACGTTGAGGGACCCACGTGACTAAGGCGGAGCAGGCCATCGGTACGCCGAACCCCGAGAGGGCCGACAGGGACGACGAGGCCGGCCGGCCCGCGGAGGCCGGGGAGCCGGAGCGCGCGGAGCCCGGCAGCGGGCCGGCCCGCGACGGGGAGCGCGGCACCGGCGGGTCCGGGACGGCGGAGTCCGGCGACGGGCAGACCGGTGCCGGGCCGGCGGCCGGAGCGACCGCCGGCGGTGTCCGGGGCAGGCGGCGGATCGCGGTGCTGCTCGGCGTGGCCGCCGTCGCCTACCTGCTGGACCTGGTCAGCAAGCTGATCGTGGTCGCCCACCTGGAGCACCGGGCGCCGGTGGAGCTGATCGGCACCTGGCTGCAGTTCGAGGTGGTCCGCAACCGCGGCGCGGCGTTCGGCTTCGGTGAGGCGATGACCATCGTCTTCACCGTGATCGCCGCCGCGGTGATCGTGGTGATCGCCCGGCTCGCCCGCAAGCTCTACAGCGTGCCGTGGGCGATCGCGCTGGGCATGCTGCTCGGCGGTGCCTTCGGCAACCTGACCGACCGCGTCTTCCGCACCCCCGGCGGGCTGCAGGGCGCGGTGGTGGACTTCATCGCACCGGCCCACTTCGCGGTCTTCAACCTCGCCGACTCCGCCATCGTCTGCGGCGGCTTCCTCATCGTGATCCTGTCCTTCCGCGGGCTCGACCCGGACGGGACCGTGCACAAGGACTGACGCCCCGGCGCCCCGGGGCCGGCCCCCCCCCGTCGCTCCCGCGGGGAGCGGCCGCGGCGAGGACTGTTGTACGAGGGGCCGCGCCGGGTCCGGCATACTCGACGGGTGAGCACCATTCCCGAGATCCGTACCCTGCCCGTGCCCGAGGGCCTGGAAGGCGAGCGCGTGGACGCCGCCATCGCCCGTATGTTCGGCTTTTCGCGGACCAAGGCGGCCGAGCTGGCCGCGGCCGGGAAGGTCCAGGTGGACGGCAGTGTCGCCGGCAAGTCCGACCGGGTCTCCGGCGGAGCCTGGCTCGAAGTGGAGATGCCGCAGGCCGCGCCGCCGGTGCGGGTCGTCGCCGAGCCCGTCGAGGGCATGGAGATCGTCCACGACGACGACGACATCGTGGTGATCGTCAAGCCGGTCGGGGTCGCCGCCCACCCCAGCCCCGGCTGGACCGGCCCGACCGTGATCGGGGGCCTGGCCGCCGCGGGCTACCGCATCTCCACCTCCGGTGCCGCCGAGCGCCAGGGCATCGTCCACCGCCTGGACGTGGGCACCTCCGGACTGATGGTGGTGGCCAAGTCCGAGCGCGCGTACACCCTGCTCAAGCAGCAGTTCCGGGAGCGCACGGTGGACAAGCGCTACCACGCGCTGGTGCAGGGCCACCCGGACCCGCTGAGCGGGACCATCGACGCCCCGATCGGCCGCCACCCGCAGCACGACTACAAGTGGGCGGTGACCGCCGAGGGCAAGCCCAGCGTCACCCACTACGACCTCATCGAGGCGTTCCGCGCCGCCAGTCTCCTCGACATCAAGCTGGAGACCGGCCGCACCCACCAGATCCGGGTGCACATGGCCGCCCACCGCCACCCGTGCGTGGGCGACCTGACCTACGGGGCGGACCCCACGCTGGCCAAGCGGCTGCGGGTCACCCGGCAGTGGCTGCACGCGGTCCGGCTGGGCTTCGAGCACCCGGCGGACGGCTCCTGGGTGGAGTTCCACAGCTCCTACCCCGACGACCTCCAGGGCGCCCTGGACACCGTGCGGGCGGAGAGCGCCTGATGTCCGCCGCGCCGTTCCCGTTCCACGTCACCGTGGTGGGCGACGGCGACCTGTCCGGATGCCACGCCGTCCGCCGCGAGGTGTTCGTCGTGGAGCAGGACATCCCCGAGCCGGAGGAGATGGACGCCTACGACGCACACGCCGTCCACCTGCTGGCGACCGCGTCCGACGGGCGCCCGGTGGGCACGGTCCGCTTCCTGTACGGCCCGGCCGCGCTGCGCAAGTACGCCCGCGCCGGCATCGACGGCCGTACCGCCGTACTCGGCCGGCTCGCGGTCGGCCGGGCGGCCCGCGGCACCGGGCTCGGTGCCGCGCTGGTCCGCGCGGTGGAGGCCGAGGCGCGCCGGCTGGGCCTGACCGGGGTGTACCTGGAGGCCCAGACCCATGCGCTCGGCTTCTACGAGCGGCTGGGCTACACCGCCTCCGGCCCGGAGTTCGACGAGGGCAGCGGGATCCCGCACCGGGCGATGCGGGCCGCGCTGTGACGACGGCGCCGGCCGGCCCCCGGCCACGCCGCGGGGCCTGAGTACCGCGGCGCCTGGGCGCCGCCGGGCCTGAGGACGGCGGGGCCTGAGTACCGCGGCCCACCGGGCGGGGCCGGCCCGTTGTCCGGTCCGCCCGCAGACCGGGACCGGGACCCGCCACATGACTCCGCCCGGGCGTGCCGGCGGACCCGGGACCGCCGCACGCCCCGTCGCGCACGCGCCCCCCGACCGCCCCCGGCCGCGTCCCGGCGACGCCCGGCCGCGCCCGGTGGCGTACCGGGACCGCGCCCGGTGACCGGCGCGCCGTGGCGGTCACCGGGGCAGCGGTGACCGGGGCGGCGGCCACGGACCGGCCGGACCGGCGAACTCGTGGCAGGGTGGAAATCCCCTGACCGCGCACACCGGCCCGGGAGACCGCACGTGGACCAGCTCGCCCTGCTGTTCGCCCTGCTCTTCGGTGCCGTGGTCATGGTGCCGCTGGGGGAGCGGCTGATGCTGCCCGCACCGGTGCTGATGACCCTGCTGGGCGTCGCCCTCGCCCTGCTGCCGTTCGTACCGAACCTGGACGTCCCGCCGGACCTCATCCTGCCGCTGGTGCTGCCGCCGCTGCTCTACGCGGCGGTGCAGCGGACCTCCTGGCGGCAGTTCGCGGCCAACCGGAACGCCATCTTCCTGCTCGCCGTGGCCCTGGTCTTCGTCACCACCGCCGCCGTCGCCGCCGTGGCCCACGCGGTGGTGCCCGGGATCACGGTCGCCGCGGCCGTGGTGCTGGGCGCGCTGGTGGCCCCGCCGGACCCGGTGGCGGCCACCGTGGTCGCCGGGCGGCTGGGGCTGCCCCGCCGCATGGTGTCGCTGCTGGAGGGCGAGGGGCTGTTCAACGACGTGACGGCGATCGTGCTCTACCACGTGGCGCTCACCGCGGCCGTCACCGGTTCCTTCTCGCTGCCCGGGGCCGGCGCCGCGCTGGTGCTCTCCGCCGTGGTCGCGGTGGCCGTCGGGCTCGCCCTGGGCTGGACGGCGAACAAGCTGATCGGCCACCTGGACGATCCCGCCCTCCAGGTCGGGCTGACGCTGCTGGTGCCGTTCGCCGCCTATGTGCTGGCCGAGGAGTTCCACGGGTCGGGGGTGCTGGCGGTGCTCACCGCCGCGATGTTCCTCGCCGAGCACGCGGTGGACCCCGACGACGTGCTCGGACGGCTGACCGGCACCGCCTTCTGGGAGGTGGTGGAGATGCTGATCACCGGGGTGGCGTTCGGCATCATCGGCCTGGAGCTGCACACCGCGATGGCCACCGCCGCCGGCCACTGGTCGGAGCTGGTCGGCGCCGGCCTCGCGGTGGTCGCGGTGGTGGTGGGCGTGCGGCTGCTGTGGCTGCTGCCCGCCGCCTGGCTCGCCAACCGGCTGCACCGCGGCCGGGACAGCTCCGAGGACATCCCGGTCACCTGGCAGGAGACCGTCGTCATGTGGTGGTCCGGGATGCGCGGGGTGGCCTCGGTCGCCCTGGCCCTGGCGATCCCGCACACCGTGGACGACGGCGGCACGTTCCCGGCCCGGGAGGAGATCGTCTTCGTCGCCTTCGCGGTGGTCCTCGCCACCCTCGTCCTCCAGGGCCTCACCCTGCCCTGGCTGGTGCGGCGGCTGCGGGTGGGGGCGGACTCCAAGGCCGAGGAGGCGATGGAGCGGGAGCTGGCGACCCGGGTGATGCGCGCGGCCAGGCAGCGGCTCCGGGAGATCGCCCGGGACGAGCAGCTCCCCGACGAACTGGTCGAGCAGCTGTCCTGGCGCGTCCTGGAGCTCGGCACCCGGATCAGCCCGGAGGTGGTGGACGACGAGCGCCGCGAGTCCCACCGCCGGCGGGTGCGCCGGATGAAGCAGGTCCGGCGCATCCGGGGCGAGCTGCTCTCCGCCGCGCGGCACGAGGTGCTGGCGGTGCGCGGTGAGCCGGGCGCCGTGGGGATCCGCGGCAGCGCGTACGGGTGCTCCGCGCACAGCCAGGCGATCAGCTTCTCCCGCACCTCGCATCGGATGCGCCAGGCCGCGTCCGCGTCCCGCGCGGTGGCCAGCGCGCGGACCTCGATGCTGGTCGGTGTGGTGTCGGTGACGGCCAGGTTCCAGGCCCGGCCGTCCCAGGCGGTGGACTCCCGCACCACCTCGTGGAGCTTGGAGCGCATCTCCTCGATAGGCGCGGAGTGGTCCAGGTGGAAGAAGATGGCGCCGGTCATCTGGGTACCGCCGCGCGACCAGTTCTCGAACGGCTTGCTGGTGAAGTACGACACCGGCATGGTGATGCGCCGCTCGTCCCAGGTGCGGACCGACAGGAAGGTCAGGGTGATCTCCTCCACGGTGCCCCACTCGCCGTCCACCACCACCTCGTCCCCGATGCGCACCATGTCACCGAAGGCGATCTGCAGGCCCGCGAAGAGGTTGCCGAGCGTGGACTGGGCGGCGATACCGGCGACGATGCCCAGCAGACCGGCGGAGGCCAGCACGGACGTCCCCACGGCCCGCATCTCGGGGAAGGTCAGCAGCATGGCGGCGGCCGCCACCACCGCGATCACCGCGCTCACCACGCGCTGGGTCAGCGTCACCTGGGTGCGCACCCGGCGCACCCGTGCCGCGTCGTGGGCGGTGGCCGCGTACCGGGAGTACGAGGACTCCACCACGGCCGCCGAACCGCGCACCGTCAGCCACCCGGCGGCGGCGATCAGGGCGAGGGTGAGCATCCGGCTGATGCTCACCGCGTGGTCCCGGGCGATGTGCGCCTGCTCGTGGAAGCCGCGCAGCACGGCCACCGCGACCACCACCTGGAGCGGTATCCGGCAGCGGCGCAGCAGCCCCCACAGCGGGGTCTCGGGGTGCCGGGCGTCGGCCCGGCACAGCAGCCGGTCCGCCGCCCAGCCGGCCGCCAGGGTGAGCCCCAGCGCGCCGCCGACGACGATGAGCGGACGCAGCACGTCCTGCATGGAGCGATCATCCTCTCTCCCGTGCCCACCTGGCACGATGGGGTCCGCACAACCGACCACGACAGGAAGTGACAGCAGTGACGGAAGCCTCGGCCGCCGCGGACGGTTCGGACCCTTCGACGATTCTTCTTCTGCACTCGGCGTACGGGCTGCGGCCCGCGGTGCACGCGGCCGCGGACCGGCTGCGCGCCGCCGGGTACGAGGTGCACGTACCCGATCTGTACGAAGGACAGCCGGTGAATTCGGTGGACTCGGTCGAGGAGGGGATGGCGATCAAGGACCGGATCGGCCGTGAGGAGCTGCTGCGCCGGGCGGTCACGGCCGCCGCGCCGCTGTCCGACCGGGGGATCGTCTACGCGGGGTTCTCGATGGGCGGCTCGCTCGCGCAGAACCTGGCGCTCGCCGACGGCAAGGCGCGCGGGCTCCTGCTGCTGCACGGCACCTCGGACCTGGCGGAGGACGCCTCGGTGGACGGCCTGCCGGTGCAGCTGCACGTCGCCGACCCCGACCCGTTCGAGCCGCACGACTGGCTGAACGCCTGGTACCTGCGGATGACCCGGGCCGGGGCCGATGTGGAGGTCTTCCGTCACCCCGGCGCCGGGCACCTGTACACCGACCCGGACCTGCCGGACCACGACCCGGAGGCGGCCGAGGAGACCTGGCGGGTCGCGCTGGCCTTCCTGGCCGAGGTGTACGGGCGCGGCACCGCGGGCTGAGGCCGCGCCGGTACCGGTCCGGCGGGCCGGAGCCGCGCCGTGACGGGGCTCCGGGGTGCGGCCGGGCGCCTGGGTGCCGGGCATGCCGGGCCCGCGAGACCGTGACGCCCGGACCGTGACGCCCGTGAACGTGACCTCGGGCCCGTGATGCCTGCCCCGTGACCTCTGGCCCATGACGTCCGGCTCCGGGCCCGCGGCGGCCCGGTGAGGCCGGGGCGCCGGGCGGCCGGGGTGCGGCGGCCCGGCACCGGCGGGGGTCAGCGCACGGGCCGGTCCACCCGCTCCACCCGCTGGGTGCCGCTGCGGGTGCGGTACGAGCGGGCCCAGGCGGACGAGGCCTGCGGGTCGGTCCGGTCGGAGACGGTGAAGTAGTCCATCTGCGCGTGGTCGGCCGTCACGTCGAGCACCCCGTAGCCGTGGTGGTCCATGTCCACCCACTTCACATGGCGGTTGGCCGCCTTGATCGCGGTGGCGGCGACCACCGAGAGGGTGCCCGGCTCCACGTGGAGCAGGTCGTCGAGGTTGTCGGAGGTCACCGAGGTGACCACGAACTCCGTGGCGGCGGACCGGGAGAGCGGGTAGGTGGCCGCCTTCACCGGCACGTCGTTCGCCCACGCCATGTGGATGTCGCCGGTGAGGAAGACGGTGTTGGTGATGGAGCGGTCGGTCAGGTGCGCCAGCAGCTCCCGGCGGTCGTCGGTGTAGCCGTCCCACTGGTCCGTGTTGACCGCCAGGCCGCCCTTGGGCAGGCCGAGCAGTTCGGCGATCGGCTCCAGCAGATGGGCCGGGAGGGAACCGAAGGCCACCGGGGAGATCATCACCGAGGTGCCCACCAGCTTCCACGCGGCGTCGGAGGCGGCCAGCCCGCTCTTGAGCCAGTCCAGCTGCGCCCGCCCGGTGAGCGTGCGGTCCGGGTCGTCCACCGCGCCGCTGCCCACCGCCGCCTGCTGCGAGCGGAACGAGCGCAGGTCCAGCAGGTGCAGGTCGGCGAGGGAGCCGAAGCGCAGCCGCCGGTAGGTGGTGCCCGCGGTGGACGGCCGGACCGGCATCCACTCGAAGTACGCCTGCTTCGCCGCGGCCACCCGCGCCGCCCAGTCGCCCTCGGCACCCGCGGTGTGGTTCTCCGCCCCGCCCGACCAGGCGTCGTTGGCGAACTCGTGGTCGTCCCAGATCGCTATGACCGGGTGCGCCCGGTGCAGCGCCTGGAGGTCGGCGTCGGTCTTGTACTGGCCGTGCCGGGCCCGGTAGTCGGCGAGGGTGGTGATCTCGTGGGCGGGGGAGTGCTGCCGGACGACGTACTCCTCCTCCGGGTAGGTGCCGGTGGCGTACTCGTAGATGTAGTCGCCGAGGTGGAGCACCGCGTCCAGGTCCCGGCGGGCGGCGAGGTGGCGGTAGGGGGCGAAGTGACCCGCCTCCCAGTTGGAGCACGACACCACGCCGAACCGGACCGACCCGGGGGTCTGGTGGCCGGCCGGCGCGGTGAGCGTCCGCCCGGTCGGCGACTGCGCCCCGCCGGCGGAGAACCGGAAGAAGTACGGGGTGGCCGGCCGCAGTCCGCGCACATCGGCCTTGACGGTGTGGTCGGTGGCCGCCGACGTCCGTACGGTGCCCTTCGCCACGACCGTGCCGAACGACTCGTCCTCGGCCACCTCCCACTCCACGGCCACCTCCGGACCCCGGCCGGAACCGGGCACGGCACCGGGCTCCGGCGTCACCCGGGTCCACAGCAGGACCCCGTCCGAAAGCGGGTCGCCGGAGGCCACACCGTGCAGGAAGGCGGGGCCGGCGTCCTCGGCGCGGGCGGCGGAGAGCCCGGTGGCGAACGGCAGGACGGCGGCGGTGGCGGCCACCGCCGTGACGGCGGTGCGGCGCGAGAGGGAGGAGTCCATGGGAGTCACGGCCGCACCTTACTGCTCGGTAGGGCCGCTGGTAAGTCGAACTGATGGATGAACTTCGGGAGTTCATCCACCGTTTCCCGGTGTGCGCGCGGGAGCGGTGGGGTGCCGGTGACGGGTGTGGTCCGTGGGGTCCTCGGCCCGGGTCCGGTGGGCCGGCCGCCCGTGTCCCGCCACCCGCGTCGGGCCGCGGCCCGCCACCCGCGCCCCGCGTCGGCGACCGGGGGACGCCGCCGGCCGGCCGGCGGCCGTGGCCCGTCACACGACGGAGCCCCGCCGTCCCTCGCGGACGGCGGGGCTCCGTCGTGCGGGCCCGCCCGGCGTGGTCCCGGCCGGACCACGCCGGGCGCTCCGGCGGCTACTTCAGGACCTTGTCCAGGGCGGCGGTCATCTGCTCCTGCGACATCGGGGTGGACTGCCCGTCGTAGGTGAGCTTCTCCCCCTTGTACATCAGGGTCGGAGTGCTGCCGATCTTGTTCTTCTCGAACAGCTTGCTCATCTCCAGGCCCCACTTGTCGTAGGTGCCCTCCTTCACGGCCTTCTCGAACTCCTTGTTGCCCTTCAGCTCCTTGACCTGCTGGGCGATCTCGATGAGCCGCTCGTCGTCGGAGAAGGCGTCGTCACGCTCCTCGGGGTGGTTCTTCTCCGAGTAGAGGACCTCCTTGTACTCCATGAAGGCGTCCGGGCTGACGTTCAGCGCGGCGCCGAGCGCGCTCACGGCGTTCTTCGAGCCGCTGCCGCCGGCCATGTCGTCGATGAAGTTGGCCATGACGAAGCGGACCTTGTAGCGGCCCTGCTCGATGCCCTCGTTGAGCGTCTTGCCACCGTTCCGCTCGAAGATGGCGCAGGCCGGGCAGCGCGGGTCCTCGTAGATCTCGATGGTCTCCTTGGCCTTCGCGTCCCCGATGAGGATGGTGTCGCCCTTCTCACCGGTGGTGTTGGCCGGCTTGCTGAAGGCGGTCTTCTCCGCGGCGGCGCGCCAGTCCTTGTCGCTGACCTTGGTGTTCTTGCTGCCGCTGCTGGAGTTGCTGACCGCGAAGCCGATGCCGCCGGCGATGGCCAGGACCACCACCACCGCCCCCGCGACCTTCAGCTGGCGGGCGGTCTTCTCCTTCTTCGCCTGGCGCTCGCGCTCGGCGCGCAGCCGCTCGCGGGCGGCCTGCTTGTTGGCGTGGCTGTTGCGGTTGCTCATGGTTCGTCTGCTCCGTGTAGGTGGGTCGGTGAGAGGTTCAACGCCGTGCCGGGCGGCCGGATACTCAGCCGGCCGCCATCCGGCGCGGCGGACCACGCCGCACCACCGAGTGCAGGAGAAGCGGAAGGGTGCGTGGGGCACGCGGCCGGTGCCGGGCACGCGGGGCGGGGCCGGGGCGGCGGACGCCGGCGACCTCGGCGGCCACCACCAGCCGCAGCGGCCGGAAGGTGAACGCGGCGACCGCGCGCAGCACCCGGGCGAGCGCCGCCTCACCGCGCCGCAGCCAGGCCGCGGCGATCAGCCCGACCACCACGTGCGCGGCGAGCAGCAGCCACGGCGAGGCCGCCGCGGTGCCCGGGCCGGCCGCGCCGGGGGTGCCCGGGACATGGGTCAGCACGCCGCCGACCCCGCCGCCCGAACAGATGACGTCGAAGCCCAGCCGGTGCAGCGGGCCGGTCACCGGGCCCCCGGAGGGGCCGTAGCAGGTGTGCTGGCCGGTGGTGAAGGCCGTGTCGGCGGCCAGCTCCAGCGGTACCAGCAGGGCCGCGATGCGGCCGTAGCCGCGTTCCCGGCCGGCCAGCGCGTAGGCGAGGACGAAGATCCCGCCGGAGAGCACGGCGACCGTGGACAGCGGCACCGGCATCCCGGAGAGCAGGACGTGCGCCCCCGCGGACAGGGTGACGCACAGCGCGGTGAAGAGCGCCGCGCGTACCGCCCGCAGGTGAGTCGCCGAGATGTCCATCGGCGCAGAGTGTGCCATGGCCGGACGTATGCGTCGCGTCAAGATTCGGCATCGTCGTGCCGCGGGCCGGCCGGAGCTACAGCAGCCGCCTCACCGCCTCGGTGTACTCGGCGGCGGACATCGGCGGTCCGGAGCCGCCGGACGTCACCTTCTCGCCGTCGAGTTCGAGCGCGGGCACACCGGAGACGCCGGTCTCGGCGAACGCGTCGCCCACCGCGTCGGCCCAGCGCTCGTATGTGCCGTCCGTCACCTTCCGGGCGAAGGTGGCGTCGTTCCTCAGCTCCGGCACCTCGCGCGCCACCTGGAGCAGATAGGCGTCGGAGGCGAAACGGTCGCCGCTCTCCTCGGGGTGGTGCCGCTCGGAGTACAGGGCCTTCTTGTACGCCAGGAAGGCGTCCGGGCCGACGTCCAGGGCGGCGCCGAGGGCGCTCAGCGCGTTCTTCGACCCGTCGCCGCCGAAGTTGCCGTCGAGGAAGGTGGCCATCTTGAACTCGGCCTTGTACCGGCCGGCCTCGATGTCGGCGGTCAGGGTGTCGCCGACCCGCTGCTCGAACATCGCGCAGGCCGGGCACCGCATGTCCTCGTAGACGGTGAGGGTGTGTGCGCTGTCCGCGTCGCCGATGGTGATCACCGTCCGGTCCGGCCCGGTGGTGTGGGCGGGAACGGCCACGCCCCCGGGCCGTTCGTCGCCGGTGGAGCCGCCGCTGTCGCCCCCGGTCCGGCCGCCGGTGCCACCGCCGGTGGCGGCGTCCGAGGCGTCCCCGTCGCTGCCCTCGCCGGCGTCCTCGCCGCCGTCGTCGCCGGGCAGCCGGGGTGCGGTCGGCGCCCCGTCGCGGTCGCCCACGGCGCCGGTGTCGTCCCCGTCACCGACGAACGCCACGATCGCGCCGGTGGCGAGCAGGGCGACCGCCACCCCGGCGGCCACCCAGCCGATCAGGGCGCGGCGCCGCGCCTGCGGATCGGGCCCGGGCGCGGCCGGCCCGGCGGGCGGGTACGGGTACCCGGCGCCCGGCTGCCCCGGCGCGGGGTACGGCGGCTGCCCCGGCACGGCGGGGTACGGGGGCCGTCCGGGCGCGGCCGGATACGGGGGATGCCCCGGCGCCGGGCCCGGCGGCGCGGCACCGTACGGCGGGCCCGGCGGCGCGGGCGGCGGACCACCCGGCGGCTGCCACCCCGGCGCACCCGCGCCCGTCCCCGGCGCCTGCGAGCCGGGCTCCCCGGGCCCGCCCGGCCCGCCGTCCGGCTGCCCGGGGCCCCACGGCCCCGGGGTGCCGGACCGCTGTTCCCCGTCGTCCCCCTGGTGTCCCGGCCGCTGTCCGCCGGCTCCGGTGCCGCTCACAGGCCCGGGATCCGGCCGTTGCGGAACAGGTCCACGAAGATCTGGTGGTCGGCCCGGGCGCGGGCGCCGTAGGCGTGGGCGAAGTCCACCAGCAGCTCCGGGAAGCCGTCCTCGTCGGCGGCGATCACGGCGTCGATGGCGCGCTCGGTGGAGAACGGCACCAGCGAGTGGCCGCTGGTCTCGTCGGCGGCCGAGTGCATGGTCGCCGTCGCCCGGCCCAGGTCCGCGACGACCGCGGCGATCTCGGCCGGGTCGTCGAGGTCGGACCAGTCCAGGTCCACCGCGTACGGCGAGACCTCGGCGACCAGCTGGCCGGCCCCGTCCAGCTCGGTCCACCCCAGCCAGGGGTCGGCGTGGGCCTGCAGGGCCCGCTGGGAGATGACCGTGCGGTGGCCCTCGTGGTGGAAGTACGAGCGCACCCGCTCGTCGGTGACGTGCCGGGAGACCGCCGGGGTCTGCCCCTGCTTCATGTAGATCACGACGTCGTTCTCCAGGGCGTCGCTGTTGCCCTCCAGCAGGATGTTGTACGAGGGCAGGCCGGCGCTGCCGATCCCGACGCCGCGGCGGCCCACCACGTCCTTGACGCGGTAGGAGTCGGGCCGGGCCAGGCTGGACTCGGGGAGGGTCTCCAGGTAGCCGTCGAAGGCGGCCAGCACCTTGTAGCGGGTCGCCGCGTCCAGCTCGACGGCGCCGCCGCCGGCCGAGAAGACCCGCTCGTACTCGCGGATCTCGGTCATCGAGTCGAGCAGCCCGAAGCGGGTGCGGGCCCGGGCCGCGCGCAGCGAGGACAGCAGCGGGCCCTCGGCGGTGTCCAGGGTGAACGGCGGCAGGTCGCCGGTGTCGGAGATCACACCGCCGGCGGCCAGCGCGCGGATGCGCTCGCGGTAGGCCGCGGCGTAGATCCGCACCAGCTCGCTGATCTTCTCGTCGCTGAGCGCCTTGGTGTAGCCGATCAGCGCGACCGAGGCGGCGAACCGCTGGAGGTCCCAGGTGAAGGGGCCGACGTACGCCTCGTCGAAGTCGTTGACGTTGAAGATCAGCCGGCCGGTGGCGTCCATGTACGTGCCGAAGTTCTCGGCGTGCAGATCGCCGTGGATCCACACCCGGCTGGTCCGCTCGTCCAGGTACGGGCCGCGGCCGGGCGCCGCGGCGCGCTCCAGGTCCGCGTAGAACAGGCAGGCGGTGCCGCGGTAGAAGGCGAAGGCGGAGGCGGCCATCTTCCGGAACTTGACCCGGAACGCCGCCGGGTCGGCCGCCAGCAGCTCGCCGAAGGCGGTGCCGAAGACGGCGAGGATCTCCTCGCCGCGTTCCTCGACGTCCTGTGCGGGGACGTGCAGATCCGACATCGCGTGATGCCTCCTACGGTGAGCTCCGGCGACGGGTGTTCCATGGCGGACAACGGCCGAGGCTACCCCCGAGTGCCCGGGGACCGGCCCCGCCAAGAGGTAGTCTTCGAAGCTGCCCCCGGCGGCCCGGCGCCGCCCCGGCGGCCGTCGCGTGCCCGCCCGTCGCCCGGCCCGCCGCTCGTCCGCAGCGTCCACCTGGAGGTCCTCCACCGTGACCAAGCAGCCGTTCACGCACCTGCACGTGCACACCCAGTACTCCCTGCTGGACGGTGCGGCACGGCTGAAGGACCTGTTCCAGGCCTGCAACGACATGGGCATGACGCATATCGCCATGACCGACCACGGCAACCTGCACGGCGCCTACGACTTCTTCCAGCAGGCGCAGTCCGCGGGCGTCACCCCGATCATCGGCATCGAGGCGTACGTGGCGCCGGAGTCGCGGCGGTACAAGCGCAAGGTCCTGTGGGGCCAGCCGCACCAGAAGCGCGACGACGTCTCGGGTTCGGGCGGTTACACCCACAAGACCATCTGGGCGGCGGACAAGACGGGGCTGCACAACCTCTTCCGGCTCTCCTCCGACGCGTACATGGAGGGCTTCCTCCAGAAGTGGCCGCGGATGGACAAGGAGACCATCTCCCAGTGGTCGCAGGGACTGATCGCCTCCACCGGCTGCCCCTCCGGCGAGGTGCAGACCCGGCTGCGGCTCGGCCAGTTCGACGAGGCGGTCCGGGCCGCCTCCGAGTACCAGGACATCTTCGGCAAGGGCCGGTACTTCCTGGAGCTGATGGACCACGGGATCGAGATCGAGAAGCGGGTCCGCGACGGCCTGCTGGAGATCGGCAAGAAGCTCGGCATCCCCCCGCTGGTCACCAACGACTCCCACTACACCTACGCCCGCGAGGCCGACGCGCACGACGCGCTGCTGTGCGTGCAGACCGGCAAGAACCTCTCCGACCCGGACCGCTTCCGCTTCGACGGCACCGGCTACTACCTGAAGTCCACGGAGGAGATGTACGCCATCGACTCCTCCGACGCCTGGCAGCAGGGCTGCGCCAACACCCTGCTGGTCGCCGAGCAGATCGACACCACCGGCTGGTTCGAGAAGCGCGACCTGATGCCCCGGTTCGAGGTGCCCGAGGGGTACACCGAGGTCACCTGGTTCCAGGAGGAGGTCAAGCGGGGCATGGCCCGCCGCTACCCCGGCGGCGTCCCCGAGGACCGGCAGAAGCTCGTCGAGTACGAGATGGACGTCATCATCCAGATGGGGTTCCCCGGCTACTTCCTCGTCGTCGCCGACTTCATCATGTGGGCGAAGAACAACGGCATCGCGGTCGGCCCCGGCCGTGGCTCGGCGGCCGGCTCGATCGTCTCCTACGCGCTGGGCATCACCGACCTCGACCCGGTCGAGCACGGGCTGATCTTCGAGCGGTTCCTCAACCCCGAGCGCGTCTCCATGCCGGATGTCGACATCGACTTCGACGAGCGCAGGCGCGGTGAGGTCATCCGGTACGTCACCGAGAAGTACGGGGCCGACAAGGTCGCCCAGATCGGCACCTACGGCACCATCAAGGCGAAGAACGCGATCAAGGACTCCGCCCGGGTGCTCGGCTACCCGTACGCCATGGGCGACCGGATCACCAAGGCGATGCCCGCCGACGTGCTCGGCAAGGGCATCCCGCTGTCCGGCATCACCGACCCCAAGCACCCCCGCTACAGCGAGGCGGCCGAGGTGCGCGGGATGTACGAGAACGAGCCGGACGTCAAGAAGGTGATCGACACCGCGCGCGGCATCGAGGGCCTGGTCCGGCAGATGGGCGTGCACGCGGCCGGCGTGATCATGTCCAGCGAGAAGCTCACCGACCACGTGCCGGTCTTCTCGCCGAAGAACGACGGCCAGGTCGTGACCCAGTGGGACTACCCGACCTGTGAGTCGCTGGGCCTGCTGAAGATGGACTTCCTCGGCCTGCGCAACCTCACCATCATGGACGACGCCGTCAAGATGGTGAAGGCGAACAAGGGCGTGGACCTCCAGCTGCTGGAGCTGCCGCTGGACGACCCCAAGACCTACGAGCTGCTGTGCCGCGGCGACACCCTCGGCGTCTTCCAGTTCGACGGCGGCCCGATGCGCGCCCTGCTGCGCATGATGAAGCCCGACAACTTCGAGGACATCTCCGCCGTCTCGGCCCTGTACCGCCCCGGGCCGATGGGCATGAACTCGCACATCAACTACGCCCTGCGGAAGAACGGCCAGCAGGAGATCACCCCGATCCACCCGGAGCTGGAGGAGCCTCTCAAGGAGGTCCTCGACATCACCTACGGCCTCATCGTGTACCAGGAGCAGGTGCAGAAGGCCGCCCAGGTGCTCGCCGGCTACTCGCTCGGACAGGCCGACCTGCTCCGCCGCGCCATGGGCAAGAAGAAGCCCGAGGTGCTGGAGAAGGAGTTCGTCAACTTCCAGAAGGGCGCGCGGGAGAAGGGCTTCTCCGACGAGGCGATCCAGGCGGTGTGGGACGTGCTGGTCCCGTTCGCCGGCTACGCCTTCAACAAGGCGCACTCCTCGGCGTACGGCCTGGTCACCTACTGGACCGCCTACCTCAAGGCGAACTACCCGGCCGAGTACATGGCGGCGCTGCTCACCTCGGTCCGCGACGACAAGGACAAGTCGGCGGTCTACCTCAACGAGTGCCGCCGGATGGGCATCAAGGTGCTGCCGCCGAACGTCAACGAGTCGGAGGCGAACTTCACCGCCCAGGGCGATGACGTGATCCTCTTCGGTCTCACCGCGGTCCGCAACGTCGGACAGAACGTGGTGGACTCGATCATCCGCTGCCGCAAGGCCAAGGGGAAGTACCAGTCCTTCCCCGACTACCTGGACAAGGTGGACGCGGTGGTCTGCAACAAGCGCACCACCGAGTCGCTGATCAAGGCCGGCGCGTTCGACGAGATGGGGCACACCCGCAAGGGCCTCATGGCGCACTACGAGTCGATGATCGACAACGTGGTCGCGGTCAAGCGCAAGGAGGCCGAGGGCCAGTTCGACCTCTTCGGCGGGATGGGCGAGGAGGGCGGCGCCGACGACGGACCCTCGTTCGGGCTGGACGTGGAGTTCTCCGACGTCGAGTGGGACAAGTCGTACCTGCTGGCCCAGGAGCGGGAGATGCTGGGCCTGTACGTCTCGGACCACCCGCTCTTCGGCATCGAGCACGTGCTCAACGACAAGACCGACGCGGCGATCTCCCAGCTGACCGGCGGTGAGCACAGCGACGGCGCCATCGTGACCATCGGCGGGATCATCTCCGGCCTCCAGCGGAAGATGACCAAGCAGGGCAACGCCTGGGCGATCGCCACCGTCGAGGACCTGGCCGGCTCCATCGACTGCATGTTCTTCCCCGCCACCTACCAGCTGGTCTCCACCCAGCTGGTGGAGGACGCGGTGGTCTTCGTCAAGGGGCGGCTGGACAAGCGGGAGGACGTGCCGCGGCTGGTCGCGATGGAGCTGATGGTCCCCGACCTGTCCGAGGCGTCCGCCAACGCCCCGGTGACCATCACCATCCCCACCGTCAAGGTCACCCCGCCGCTGGTGGAGAAGCTCGGCGAGGTGCTCACCCACCACCGCGGCTCCACCGAGGTGCGGATCAAGCTCCAGGGCGCCCGGAAGACCACGGTGCTGCGGCTGGACCGGCACCGGGTCACCCCCGACCCCGCGCTCTTCGGCGACCTCAAGGTGCTGCTCGGGCCGTCCTGCCTGGCGGGCTGAGCCCCGGCCCGCCCCCCGCCGGACGGCCGGCCCCCGGCCCCGCTCCGGTCCGCCCCCGCCCCTCCGGCTCCGCCCGGTCCGCCGTCGGCCCGGCCCGGCCCGCCCCGCGGGCCGGGCCGCAGGGCCGTCACGGCCCTGCCTCCCGCCGGACCCGGCGCGGCGGTGTCCGCCCCCGGGCGGCAGGCCCCGCGCCCCGGCGACGGCGCGCGGGCGCGCCCCCGGCGGACGGGGGCGCGCCCGGAGTGCCGGACGGACCGGATCAGTTGTGCCCGAACTTCTTCTGCCGACCCTTGGCGGAACCGCTCGGCCGGTCCAGCTGTGACCGCAGCTGTTCCGCCCGGTCCTCCGGCTGCCGGGCCTGGTCGTCGGCGCGCTCGGCGGAGGACCGGGAGCGCGACTTGCCGCGTTCGCGATTCTTGTTCTTGGCCATGACCGTTCTGCCTCCAGTCGGGGTCGGTTTCCCCTGAAGACACAGTGACACGCCGGAACAGACGGGGCATTTCGGGCAATTACCGTGAGTGAGAGAGGCTTGTGAGGGGTAGGCCGTATCCGCCGCGCCGTTGATCCAGTTCGGTCTGGTAGCCCCCCGCGGCCGGTCGGACCCGGAAGCGACGACGCGGAGCACCGGCCACCGCCGGGCCGGGGTGCGCACACGTCCGTACGTCAGGGAAGAGGTGGAACGTGGACCGCTGCGTCGTCCTGGTGGACGCCGGTTATCTGCTGGGCGCCGCCGCGAGTCTGCTCGCCGGGGAGCCGGCCCGGCCGAGGATCGTGGTGGACCACGCGACCCTCATCCAGGGGCTGCGCGAGCGGGCCGAGCAGGAGACCGAACGGCCGCTGCTGCGGATCTACTGGTTCGACGGCGCCCCCGACCGGGTCCCCCAGCCGGAGCACCGGCGGCTGCGCGTCATGCCCCGGGTCACCGTCCGGCTGGGCGCGCTGACCCGCAGCGACGGCCGGTGGGCGCAGAAGGGCGTGGACGCCGCCATGCACGCCGAGCTGACCGAGCTGGCCCGCAACCGGGCCTGTTCCGACATCGTCCTGGTCACCGGCGACGGCGACCTGCTCCCGGGGCTGATGGACGCCAAGGAGCACGGCGTCGCCATCCACCTGTGGGCCGTGCAGGCCGCCGACGGCGACTTCAACCAGTCCGAGGACCTGGTGGCCGAGGCCGACGAGCGCCGGGTGCTGGACCGCGCCTGGATCACCCGCGCGGTACGGGCCAAGGACCAGTCCGCCCACGGTGCCCCCGCACCCGTCACCCGCCCCGAGATCGCCGCCATCCTCGCCGCCCCCGCTGCCGGAGAACACCGCGCCGGCCGCCACCGCCGCGGGGGAGCGCCCCGCCGCGCGCGGCCCCCCGGCCCGCCGCCGACGACGCGCCGGCCCGCCCGGCCGGCACCGCCGAGCCGTCCGCCGCGACCGGCGGCAAGGGCGTGCCCACCCCCAAGGACCTCGCCGACCTCGGCCGGCCCGCCCTGGTCCAGGACACCCGGACGGTCGCCGCCGGCGCCACCCTCCGCTGGTCCTCCGACCGGGGCTGGGTGGACCGCGGCACCACGGTCGCCGAGCCCCCGGAGACCGCCTGCCTGCCCATGCTGGCGCAGCTCACCACGGCCGAGCAGCGCTGGGCGGACCGGGAGGAGGACATCACCACGGTCAGCGGCGACCCGTTCGAGGTGGGCCAGGTCTTCGCCCGCCGGTGGGCGGAGCGGCTCGCCGACCCGCAGCACCTCCAGCAGCTCTCCGGGGAGTACCCCCGCATCCCGCACCGCATCGACGGCGAGCTGCTGCGCTACGCGGCCCGCTTCGGCCTGCTCGCCCACAAGGACGACCAGATCGACGAGCACGACCGGTACGCCATCCGGGCCGGGTTCTGGCGCGAGATCGACAGCCGCACCGGCGTCGCCGCCACCCCGGCCAAGGACTGACCGGCACCCGGGCCGCCGCGGCGCGCCGGGACCGCACACCGCCGGGTCCGGCCGGAATCCCGTCCTCCGCCCCGCCGCGCCCCGGATCACACCGGTGCGCGGGCCCGTCCGGCCGCCCCGGGGCGGAGTCCGGCCGCCCGGGCGCGTACCCTCATAGCTCGTGAGGACGGGCGCGAAACAGGCGGCAGGCGGCGACGCGGTGTGCACGGTGCGCGGCCTGGTCAAGACCTACCCGGCCGCGCGTCCCCGGCGCGGCGTACCCGCCGCGCCCGCCGTCCGGGCCAGCGACGGCATCGACCTCACCGTCACCGGCGGCGAGATCTTCGGCCTGCTGGGCCCCAACGGCGCCGGCAAGACCACCCTGGTCCGCCAGCTGACCGGCCTGCTCCGCCCGGACGAGGGCACCGTCGAGGTGCTCGGCCACGACCTGGTCCGCCACCCCGAGCGCGCCTCCCGGCTGGTGGGCTACCTCGGCCAGGAGTCCACCGCCCTGGACGAGCTGACCGTGGCCCTCGCGGCCGAGACCACCGGACGGCTCCGCGGCCTGGACGCCCGGGCCGCCCGCGCCGAACGCGACGCCGTGCTGGAGGAGCTGGGGCTCACCCCGCTCGCCGGCCGCCCCCTGAAGAAGCTCTCCGGCGGCCAGCGGCGGCTGGCCTGCGTCGCCGCCGCGCTGGTGGGCGAGCGGCCGCTGCTGGTCCTGGACGAGCCCACCACCGGCATGGACCCGGTGGCGCGCCGCGCGGTGTGGGCCGCGGTGGACCGGCGCCGCGCCGAGCGCGGCACCACCGTGCTGCTGGTCACCCACAACGTCATCGAGGCGGAGACCGTGCTGGACCGGGTCGCCGTCCTGGAGCGCGGCAAGGTCATCGCCTGCGACACCCCCGCCGGACTGAAGGCGCTCGTCGCCGACGAGGTCCGGGTGGAGCTGGTGTGGCGCGCCGAGGCCCCGCTGCACGTGCCGGAGGTGGCCGCGCTGGAAGGCAGCGCGCACGCCCACGGCCGCCGCTGGCGGCTGCGGCTGGCCCCCGAGGAGGCCCGCGCCGCGATCGCCGCGGTCACCGGCGGCCCGGCCTTCGCCGCCCTGGACGACTTCACCCTCGCCACGCCCAGCCTGGAGGACGTCTACCTGGCGCTGGGCGGACGCGCGGAGGACACCGAGGGGCTGGTGAAGGCGTGACCCGCCGCCCGGCCGCGACCCGCCGCCCCGGCGGGCGCCGCACCGTCCCGGTGACCCCCCGCCGCGGCAGGCACCCCGTACCCCCGGCGGCCCGCCGCCGTGCCGGAGACCGCCGGCCCGCCGGAGCTCCGGCCGGGCCGGCCGTGACCGAACCGAAGAGGAGCCGCGCAACGTGACTGCCGTGTCCCTGGAGGCCGCGCCCCGCGACGACCGCCGCCGGCCGACGCCCGCGCCGGCCGCCGTGCCCGCCCCGCTGGCGGCCCGTGCGCGCCTGCTGCCCGCACTCGGCGCCGTCTACCGGGCGCAGCTGTCCCGGGCCCGGGTGGCGCGCATCCCGCTGCTGTTCGTGGCCACCTTCCAGTCCATCGGGATCATGGTCCTGATGCGCGGCGTGGTCGACGGCGGCAGCGAGGCCCGCGCCGTGGTCGCCGGGTCCAGCGTGCTGGTGGTGGCCTTCGTGGCGCTCAACCTGCTGGCGCAGTACTTCGGCCAGCTGCGGGCCAGCGGCGGCCTGGACCACTACGCGACCCTGCCGGTGCCGCCCGCCGCGGTGGTGCTCGGCGCGGCGGCCGCCTACGCGTCCTTCACCGTGCCCGGCACGGTGGTCACCGCGGTGACCGGCAGCCTGCTCTACCAGCTCCCCATGGGCCATCTGTGGGTCCTGGCGGCGGTGGTGCCGCTGTCCGGCGCCGCGCTGGCAGGCCTGGGCGCCGCGCTCGGCCTGCTCGCCCCGCGCCAGGAGCTGGCCACCCTCTGCGGGCAGCTGGGCATGTCCGCCGCGCTGCTGCTCGGGGTGCTGCCCGCGGAGCGGATGCCCGCCCTGGTGTCGTACGCCCGCGACCTGCTGCCCTCCACCTACGGTGTGGAGGCGCTGGCCCGGACCTTCGGGCCCCGGCCGGACTGGCTCGCCGTCCTCGCCGACCTGGGGGTGTGCGCGGGCGTCGGCGTGATCTCACTGGCCGCCGCGACCTGGGCCTACCGCCGGGCCGCGGTGCGGTGACCCGCCCGCAGGCCGTCCACCGCCGCCCCGCCGCACCCCACCGACCGGCACGATGACGAAAGTGACCGCACCGTTGACGCCCCACGACCCGCCCCCCGCCCGGACCGCAGCCGACGGGTGCCACCGCCTACCCGCTCCCCCGCCCCCCGAGGGACCCGCCCGGAACCGCTCGGTCACCACCCGGGAGCTGGTGGAGGCGGCCCTGGTGGCGCTGGCGGTGGGACTGCTGGGCATCGCCCTGGGCCTGCTGTGGCTGTGGCTGGCGCCGCGGGTGGAACTGGTCTCCGACGGCCGGGCGGTCTACATGAAGAACTCCGAGGCGGAGGACGCCATCGGCGCCGACGGCCGGTTCGTGCTGCTCGGACTGGCGCTGGGCGCCCTCTCCGCCGTCGCGGTCTTCCTCTTCCGCCGGCAGGGCGGCATCCCGCTGGTGCTGGGGCTGGCGGTGGGCGGTCTGCTCGCGTCGGTCGTGGCCTGGCGCCTGGGCGTCCACCTCGGCCACGAGGGCGACATCCTGCGGCGCGCCCGCGAGGTCGGCCCGGGCGTCGCCTTCGACAAGTCGCTGGAACTGCGGGCCAAGGGCGCCCTGCTGGCCTGGCCGGCGGCCGCGATGGCGGTCCACCTCGCCCTGACCGGGCTGTTCGGCCCGCGCGACCCGGAGCCGCAGCCGTACCCGGAGCCCCCGCGGCCGGCGCAGCCGGCGGCGCCCGACGGGCCCGGCCTGCACTGAGCCGGCGGCGCGCTTCGGTGGTGAGCGGGGACCCCGGCGCGCGCCGGGCCGGTGGCACGGGCCGGATCCCGACGGGCACGCGTGCGCCGGGCGGAGACACGGGCGGGTGACCGACGTGGCCCGGCGTGCGCCGGGCCGAGGGCGTTGGGTGCTGCCGGTGCGCGCCGGTCCCGAGGCACGGTAGGCGAGCGGGGGCACCGGAGGCGACCGGCGGCCCCGGGAGTGCCGAGCCGCCGGCGCGCCGCGCGACCGGGGGACGGCACGCACCGGCGCGGCGTCCGAGGGCCGCAGGGAGGGCGCCGGGCCGGCGGGTGGGTCAGAAGCGGGCGATGGGCGCGGTCACCGCGCCGGTGAGGGCCACCAGGTCGGCCGCGGCCAGCTCGACCTCCAGGCCGCGGCGGCCGGCCGACACGCAGATCGTGGGGTGGTCCAGCGCGGTGGCGTCCACCGCGGTCCGCAGCCGCTTGCGCTGCCCCAGCGGGGAGATCCCGCCCCGCACGTAGCCGGTGGCGCGCTCGGCGGCGGCCGGGTCGGCCATCGCCGCCCGCTTGCCGCCCACCGCCGCGGCCAGCGCCTTCAGGTCCAGCGTGGCGGACACCGGGACCACGGCCACCGTCAGCTCCTCGTCCACCGTGGCCACCAGGGTCTTGAAGACCCGGCCCGGATCGACGCCGAGCGCCTCCGCGGCCTCCTCGCCGTACGACGGCGCCGCCGGGTCGTGCTCGTAGGAGTGCAGGGTATACGCGGTACCCGCGGTGGCCAGCGCCACGGTCGCCGGGGTGCCGCCGTTGGTCTGCTTCTTCGATTTCCGTGCCACGGCCTCGCCGTCTCCTGCTCTGTCCGGATGCGGAGGGAAGGAGTCCCGCGGCACCGGCCGCGGGACGTCGGTCGGGAAAGGAGGGAAGGGGCGGTGCGGGGAGTGCCGGCCCGGTTCAGTTGGGGAAGGTGGGGCGCTGCACCGGCTCGATCCACGGCAGCGACGGCAACTTGGAGATCAGCGCCGTCTCCGAACGCAGCAGCCGCAGCTCGTCGGCGAGCCGGGACGCGGTGTCCGGGGCCTGGAGCAGCCGCTGCTTGACCGAGTTGTCGAGCACCGCCGCGGCCGCCACCAGGTAGGACAGCACCGACGGTTCGCCGGGCAGCTCCTGCTCGGCGGCGAGGGTGCGTTCCCGCGCCCCGGCGAGCCGCTTCTGGTAGGCGCGGAAGGCGCGGACGACGCCGGAGGCCAGCGCGCCGGCCTCGTCGCCCTCCTCCTCGGGCAGCTCCTCCACCTCGCCGGTGAGGTAGCTGCCCGAGGCGTCCACGGACAGCAGCCGGAACCGGGTGGTGCCGGTGGCCAGCACCTCGAACGTCCCGTTGGAGCGCTCCCGGATGGTCGCCGCGTCGGCCACGCAGCCCACATGGTGGAAGGCCTGCATCGGGTCGGAGCCGAAGCCGGCCGCCGGGCCCCGCTCGGGCGGCGAGGTGGGGTCCGGCATGCCGGGCGCGACGGGGGCCACCTCCCGGCCGTCGCGGATGGCGACCACCCCGAAGCGGCGCGGGGCGTCCTCGGGCAGCGCCCGCAGGTCACGCATCAGGGAGCGGTACCGCTCCTCGAAGACGTTCAGGGGCAGCACCAGTCCGGGGAACAGCACCGTGTTCAGCGGAAAGAGCGGAAGGCGGGGGTCGGTCACGGCGGTTAAGCCTAATGGCCGACCGGCCCGGTTGTACGGGCCGACCGCCGCCGCGCCGCCCGCCCCCACCGGGACGGCCCCCACCCGGGGCGGTCCGCGGAGCGCCTCCAACCCCTGGGCGCACCGCCCTGACCCGGCCCCCCGGCCCGGCAGGCACCGCCCCCCGCGGACCCGTGCGCCGGCCCCGCGCGCACCGCCACGACGGACCCGTGCGCCGCCGACGCGCCGTCCACGCCGTCCGAGCAACGCCCGGCCCCGCACGTGCCACCACCCCGTGCACCGCCCCCCGCCGCCACGTACGCCCCGGCCCCCCGCACGCGCACCGCCCGGCCCCGCGGGCGCACCGCCCACGGAGCCCGCGCGCCGCTACTGCCGCCGCAGCAGCCGGGACGCGCCCGCGGCGACCGAGGTGGCCAGGATCCAGCCGAGCAGGATCAGTGCCGCCGCCAGCCACTGGGAGAGTCCGCCCGGCCGCCAGTAGGCGTCCTGGCCCAGCTCGATCAGCGGCAGTAAGAGGTCCAGCGTGTACAGGTAGGCGTTCCAGTGCGGCGACTCGCCGTCCTTCAGCTCCTCCGGCGGCCGCTGGAGGTAGTACGCCGTGCCGACCGCCCACAGCACCGCCATCCACACCAGCGCCCGGCCCGGCCGGTAGCCGTAGGCGACCGTCCAGTCCTGCAGGTAGCCCCAGAGCTTCCCGGCCAGCGGCAGGGTCTCCCGCCGCCGCCGCTGCTTGGCCAGCAGCACCTCCCGGGCGTCCGCGTCCTCGCCGCTGGTGCGCAGCGCGGTGGCCAGCACCTCGTACGGGTCGGGGGAGTACTCCGGGGTGGCGGCGGCCACCCACTCCAGCCGCCGGGCGAGCGGGAAGTGGCCGCGCGGTATGAGGTGCTCGTAGAAGAAACCGGCCATCGCCAGCTGGCCCGGCCCCGGCCAGCTCACCGACTTGTCCACCAGGTTCACCACCCGGGCGCCGGAGAGGATCACCCGGCCGCGCTGCGGACGCTCGCCCAGGAAGCGCAGCTCGGGCGTCTGCACCCGGCGCATGGACAGCTCCTGGTCGTTCTCCATCACGAACCGCGCCTGGTCGAAGTCGACGGCGTCGCCGAACCGCCCGTCGTCCAGCCGCACCCCGCCCTCGCACTCGAACCGCTGGATACGGGTGCCCCGGCCCGGAGTGGTGGTCCCGTACGGCGGGGTCGCCCCGCTGGAGAACGGCGAGTTGCTCACCCCGGCGCTGGTCAGGTACAGGCTGCGCTCCACGGTCAGCTGCGGCGCGTTGAGCGCCCGCCGCCCGTAGGGGTTGCGCAGCTGGCTGCCGCGCAGGCTCAGCGACACGCCCACCTTCGCGGCGCGCAGGCTCAGCTCGCCGTACGACTCGATCATCTCCGCCTGGAGGTCCTGGCCGACGGTCAGCCCGTCCGCCGTGATCGACCGGCCCCGCCGGTCCCGCCGCACCACCAGCTGGTTGAGCAGCAGGTCGGTGCCTATCTGGGCGTCGGTGAGCCGGATGCCGTGCTCCACCACGCAGCGCGGCAGGTGCAGGTCGCCCTCGGTCTGCAGCCGCGCCGCCTCGATCCGCGGCACCGCGCAGCCCACCAGCCGCAGCGTGGTGAACCGGCTCTCCGGCAGCAGCAGCTCCTGCTCGAAGCGGCAGTTGCGCATCTCCACGTACGGCTCGACGGTGCCGCCGGCCAGATCGAGGGTGCCGGTGATGTGCACCCCGTTCAGTTTGAGCGCGGTCACCCGGCCCGGCTGCGGCGGCGGCCCGTCCAGCAGCAGCAGCGCCACCACCCGGGCCCGCACGCTGCGCTCCGGCCCCCACGCGTGCGGCCCGGCCGGATCGTTCCGCTGGGGGTGCGGGGTACGCAGGTCGAGCGTGCTGCCGTTGCGGAACGCCTGCCACATCCCCCACTCGGGTGTGGTCAGGTCGAGCCCCGCGGGCGGGTCGCCGTCGTGTGGCTCGGTCACTGCCCTTGTCCCTCCACGAAAATCCGCGTCCCGTCCCCGGCCCCGTCCCGGCCCCCCGGCCACCTACCCGGTGCATTCCCGCTGCGTAACCGGTTGAACGCCGTTGGTCAGGATCGTTGGGGATCGTCTCGGGTCGTGTATCACACCCTGATACGTGACACCGGTCCCACCGGCGGGTCTGAGACAATTGGCTGCGTGATCTCCCGAATCGATCTGCGCGGTGCCGCCCGGGGCGAGGACTCCCCCCGCGGCGGCATCGACCGCGACCTGCTGCCCCGTGCCGAGCTCGACGTCGAGGCCGCCCTGGAGAAGGTGCGGCCCATCTGCGACGACGTGCACCATCGCGGCACCGCGGCGCTGATCGAGTACGCCGAGCGGTTCGACGGTGTCCGGATCGAGCGGGTCCGGGTGCCCGCCGAGGCGATCGGGCGCGCCCTGGCCGAGCTGGACCCGGCCGTCCGCGCCGCCCTGGAGGAGTCGATCCGCCGCGCCCGGCTGGTCCACCGCGAGCAGCGGCGCACCGACACCACCGTGACGGTGGTCCCCGGCGGCACGGTCACCGAACGCTGGGTCCCGGTGGAGCGCGTCGGGCTGTACGTCCCCGGCGGCAACGCCGTCTACCCGTCCTCCGTGGTGATGAACGTGGTGCCCGCGCAGGAGGCCGGGGTCGGCTCGCTCGCCGTCTCCTCGCCCCCGCAGAAGGACTTCGGCGGCCTGCCGCACCCCACCATCCTCGCCGCCTGCGCCCTGCTCGGCGTGGACGAGGTGTACGCGGCCGGCGGCGCCCAGGCGGTGGCCATGTTCGCCTACGGCACCGAGGAGTGCCGCCCGGTCCAGCTGGTCACCGGCCCCGGGAACATCTGGGTGGCGGCCGCCAAGCGCCTGCTGAAGGGCCGCATCGGCATCGACGCCGAGGCCGGCCCCACCGAGATCGCCATCCTCGCCGACGACACCGCCGACCCGGCGCACGTGGCCGCCGACCTGATCAGCCAGGCCGAGCACGACACGCTCGCCGCCGCGGTCCTGGTCACCCCCTCCACCGCCCTCGCCGAGGCGGTCGAGCTGGAGCTGAAGACCCAGGTCGCCGCCGCCCGGCACCGCGAGCGGATCACCGAGGCACTGGCCGGCCGGCAGTCCGGCATCGTGCTCGTGGACGACCTCGACCAGGGCCTGGCGGTGGTGGACGCCTACGCCGCCGAGCACCTGGAGATCCAGACCGCGAACGCCGCCGAGGTGGCCGCCCGGGTCCGCAACGCCGGCGCGATCTTCGTCGGCCCGTACGCCCCGGTCTCCCTCGGCGACTACTGCGCCGGATCCAACCACGTGCTGCCCACCGGCGGCTGCGCCTGCCACTCCTCCGGCCTGTCCGTCCAGTCCTTCCTGCGCGGCATCCACGTGGTGGACTACAGCCGGGACGCGCTGGCCGAGGTCACCCACCACGTGGTGACGCTCGCCGAGGCCGAGGACCTGCCGGCGCACGGCGCCGCCCTCAAGGCCCGGTTCGACGGGAAGGTTCCGCAGGACCAGTGACCGCCAACCCCGCCTCCCCCTGGGAGGACCTGCCCATCCGGGACGAGCTGCGCGGCACCTCCCCCTACGGCGCCCCGCAGCTGGACGTGCCCGTCCGGCTGAACACCAACGAGAACCCCTACCCGCTGCCCGAGCCGCTGGTGGCCCGGATCGCCGAGCGGGTCGCCGAGGCGGCCCGCCACCTCAACCGCTACCCCGACCGGGACGCGGTCGAGCTGCGCACCCAGCTGGCGCACTACCTGTCCCGGACCACCGGCCACCCGGTTGGCCCCGCGCAGGTGTGGGCGGCCAACGGCTCCAACGAGGTCCTCCAGCAGCTGCTGCAGACCTTCGGCGGACCGGGCCGCACCGCCATCGGCTTCGAGCCCTCGTACTCGATGCACGCCCTGATCGCCCGCGGCACCAACACCGGCTGGCTCTCCGGACCGCGCAACGAGGACTTCACCATCGACGTGGACGCGGCCCGCGCGGCGATCGCCGAGCACCGCCCCGACATCGTCTTCATCACCTCCCCCAACAACCCCACCGGCACCGCCGTCGCCGAGGCCACCGTGCTGGCGCTGTACGAGGCCGCGCAGGCGGCGAAGCCGTCGATGGTGGTCGTGGACGAGGCGTACGGCGAGTTCAGCCACCACGCCTCGCTGCTGCCGCTGCTCGCCGGACGCCGGCACCTGGTGGTCACCCGCACCATGTCCAAGGCGTTCGGCGCGGCCGGGCTCCGGCTGGGCTACCTCGCCGCCGACCCGGCGGTGGTGGACGCCGTCCAGCTGGTCCGGCTGCCCTACCACCTGTCCGCCGTCACCCAGGCCACCGCGCTCGCCGCCCTGGAGCACACCGACACCCTGCTGAAGTACGTCGAGCAGCTGAAGACCGAACGGGACCGGCTGGTGGACGGGCTGCGCGCCCTGGGACTGGAGGTGACCGACTCGGACGCCAACTTCGTCCAGTTCGGACGCTTCGCCGACAGCCACGCGGCGTGGCAGGCGCTGCTGCACCACGGCGTCCTGGTCCGGGACAACGGCGTACCCGGCCGGCTGCGGGTCACCGCGGGCACCCCCGCCGAGAACGACGCCTTCCTGGCCGCCGTCGCCGCCGTCCTCGGCGACCTGGAGCTGCTGCCCGCCACCGGGCCGGACCACACCGGGGCGGGGGACGGCCCCACGCCCTCGAAGGAGTACACGCACCATGGCCAGTGAAGGTCGCGTCGGCCGAGTCGAACGCACCACCAAGGAAACCTCCGTCCTGGTCGAGATCGACCTCGACGGCACCGGGCAGGTCGACGTCTCGACCGGCGTCGGCTTCTACGACCACATGCTCGACCAGCTCGGCCGGCACGGGCTGTTCGACCTCACCGTCAAGACCGACGGTGACCTGCACATCGACAGCCACCACACCATCGAGGACACCGCCCTGGCCCTGGGCGCCGCGTTCCGGCAGGCGCTCGGCGACAAGGTGGGCATCTACCGCTTCGGCAACTGCACCGTGCCGCTGGACGAGTCCCTCGCGCAGGTGACCGTGGACCTCTCCGGCCGCCCCTACCTGGTGCACACCGAGCCGGAGAACATGGCCCCGATGATCGGCGCCTACGACACCACCATGACCCGGCACATCCTGGAGTCCTTCGTGGCCCAGGCGCAGATCGCGCTGCACGTCCACGTACCCTACGGACGCAACGCGCACCACATCGTCGAGTGCCAGTTCAAGGCACTCGCCCGCGCGCTGCGCTACGCCAGCGAACGCGACCCGCGGGCCGCCGGAATCCTCCCGTCCACGAAGGGCGCCCTGTGAACGGCACCTCCACCCTCTTCATCGTCCTCGGACTCTTCCTGCTCGGCGGAGTGATCTCCTTCGTCAAGCAGGGCATGTCCCGGAGCCTGGTCACCCTGCTGAGCATCGGCGCCGGGATGTCGCTGATCGCCGGCCTCGCGCGGCTGGAGGTGTGGAGTTGACCGAGCGCGCCCGCAAGGTCGTGGTCTTCGACTACGGCTTCGGCAACGTCCGCTCCGCCGAACGGGCCCTGGCCCGGGTCGGCGCCGACGTGGAGATCACCCGCGACTACGACACGGCGATGAACGCCGACGGCCTGCTGGTCCCCGGCGTCGGCGCGTTCGCCGCCTGCATGCGCGGCCTGCGCCGGGCCCGCGGCGACTGGGTCGTGGGCCGCCGGCTCTCCGGCGGCCGCCCGGTGATGGGCATCTGCGTGGGCATGCAGATCCTCTTCGCCCGCGGCATCGAACACGGCGAGGAGACCGAGGGCCTGGACGAGTGGCCCGGCACGGTCGCCCCGCTGCGCGCCCCGGTCGTCCCGCACATGGGCTGGAACACCGTCCGGGCACCGGCCGACTCCCGGCTCTTCGCCGGCCTCGACGCCGACGCCCGGTACTACTTCGTGCACTCCTACGCGGTGCGCACCTGGGACCTGGAGACCGCCAACCCCGGCATCCGCGCCCCCAAGGTCACCTGGGCCGAGCACGGCGACCCGTTCGTCGCGGCGGTCGAGAACGGACCGCTGTGGGCCACCCAGTTCCATCCCGAGAAGTCCGGTGACGCCGGCGCCCAGCTGCTGACCAACTGGCTCGCCACGCTCTGACCCGCCCGCTCGCCCCGCGCACCCCTACCACCACGCACGAGGACCCGCCCAGATGAGCAAGCTCGAACTCCTCCCCGCCGTCGACGTCCGCGACGGCCAGGCCGTCCGCCTGGTGCACGGCGAGTCCGGCACCGAGACCTCCTACGGCTCGCCCCTGGAGGCGGCCCTGGCCTGGCAGCGGGCCGGCGCCGAATGGCTCCACCTGGTGGACCTCGACGCCGCCTTCGGCACCGGCGACAACCGCGAGCTGATCGCGGAGGTCACCGGCGCCATGGACATCAAGGTGGAACTGTCCGGCGGCATCCGCGACGACGCCTCGCTCGCCGCCGCCCTGGCCACCGGATGCACCCGGGTCAACCTGGGCACCGCCGCGCTGGAGACCCCCGAGTGGGTCGCCGGGGTCATCGCCGAGCACGGCGACAAGATCGCCGTCGGACTGGACGTCCGCGGCACCACGCTGCGCGGCCGGGGCTGGACCCGCGACGGCGGCGACCTGTACGAGACCCTCGCCCGGCTGGACTCCGAGGGCTGCGCCCGCTACGTCGTCACCGACATCGCCAAGGACGGCACCCTCCAGGGCCCCAACCTCCAGCTGCTCCGCGACGTGTGCGCCGCCACCGACAAGCCGGTCGTCGCCTCCGGCGGCGTCTCCTCCCTGGACGACCTGCGGGCCATCGCCGGTCTGGTGCCGGAAGGCGTCGAAGGCGCGATCGTGGGCAAGGCGCTCTACGCCAAGGCGTTCACCCTCGAAGAGGCACTGGAGGCGGTATCCCGATGACCGGAGCCGTACGGCGCACGCAGTCCGACGACCCCTGGGAGGAGACGACCGGTTCCGCGCGCGCCGTGGCGGCGGGCGACCTGGTCCTGGTCGGCGGCACCATGCCCGTCACGGGCACCGTGCTGCAGGGCGAGGGGGACCCCTACGAGCAGGCCAGAGCCGCGTTCGGCAAGGCGCTGGCGGCCCTGGACGAGTTCGGCCTGGGCGCCGGGTCGGTGATCCGCACCCGGATCTACCTCACCCATCTGCGCGACGTGGACGCGGTGGCCCGCGCCCACAAGGAGCTGTTCGGCGCGGTGCGCCCGGTCACCACCACCGTGGTGGTCTCCGGGTTCGTCGATTCCCGGGTGCTGGTCGAGGTCGAAGTCGAAGCGTACAGAGGAGCAACCACACGATGACCCTGGCGGTCCGAGTCATCCCCTGCCTGGACGTGGACAACGGCCGGGTCGTCAAGGGGGTCAACTTCCAGAACCTGCGGGACGCCGGCGACCCGGTCGAGATGGCCCGGATCTACGGCGAGGAGGGCGCCGACGAGCTGACCTTCCTCGACATCACCGCCTCCTCCGGGAACCGGGAGACCACCTACGACGTGGTGCGCCGCACCGCCGAGCAGGTCTTCATCCCGCTCACCGTGGGCGGGGGCGTGCGCACCGCCGACGACGTCGACCGGCTGCTGCGCGCCGGCGCGGACAAGGTCGGCGTCAACACCGCCGCGATCGCCCGCCCGGAGCTGATCCGGGAGATCGCCGAGCGCTTCGGCCGCCAGGTGCTGGTGCTCTCGGTGGACGCCCGCCGCACCCCGGAGGACACCACCACCCCCAGCGGGTACGAGGTGACCACGCACGGCGGGCGCCGCGGCACCGGCCTGGACGCGGTGGAGTGGGCGCACCGCGCGGCCGAGCTGGGCGCCGGGGAGATCCTGCTGAACTCCATGGACGCCGACGGCACCAAGGACGGCTACGACACCGAGATGATCGCCGCGGTGCGCAAGCACGTGACCGTCCCGGTCATCGCCAGCGGCGGCGCCGGGCGCCTCGCCGACTTCGCCCCCGCGGTGGAGGCCGGCGCCGACGCGGTGCTCGCCGCCTCCGTCTTCCACTTCGGCGACCTGCGCATCGGCCAGGTCAAGGACGCGCTGCGCTCGGCGGGCCACCCGGTCCGCTGAGCCCGGGCCGCGCCCCTGAGCGGGCGCGGGGGCCGTGGCCCTGGGCGCGGCTCGTGTTTTCGCGCCCGTGTGCCCCTGAGCCGGGGCCGGCCGCCGTTTTCCGCCGGTCCGGCCCCGGTCCGGTCCGGACCGGGGCGGCGGGTGTGCGCGGGCGGGCGGCACGGTGACCCGGCGACGACGCCGGCGCGGATCGGCGTGGCCGGCGGCGGCGCGGGTCGGCGTGGCCGGTGACCCGGTGACGGGCGGCGGGCCCGGCCGGCGGCGCGCTACGGGGCGGCGCGGCCGGACCCAGCGGCCCGGCCCGGGCGGGGCCGGACGCACCGGCTCCGGGCCCGGGCCCCGCTCACAGACCCAGCCGGGCCTCGTGGAGCCGCTCCACCGCCTCCTTGTCACCGTCCAGCGCGACCTGGGCCACCTGCTGACGGCCGTACAGCAGGAGCAGCAGCTCGGCCGGTTCGCCGGTCGCGGTCACCACCGGGGTGCCGCGGCGGGCGACCGCGGTGCGGCCGTCGGGGCGGCGGAGCACCAGCCCGACCGGGCAGCGGCGGGCGAACAGCCGGGCGGCGCGCTCGATCCGCGACCACAGCACATCGGCGAGGACCGGATCGACCGGGCGCGGCGTCCAGTCCGGCTCCGCCCGGCGGACGTCCTCGCCGTGCACGAAGAACTCCACCGTGTTCGCCGCCTCGTCGATCTGCTTCAGGGCGAACGGGGAGAGCCGGGGCGGCCCGGTGCGGATGAGCTGGATCAGCTCCTCGTACGGCTTGGCGGCGAACTCGGCCTGCACCCGCTCCAGCCGCGCCGCCAGCGGCTTGAACAGCGCTCCGGTGGCGGCGTCGGCACGGCGTTCCCGGACCACCAGGTGGGCGGCGAGGTCCCGGGTGGTCCAGCCTTCGCAGAGCGTCGGGGCCTGCGGGCCGGCCGCCTCCAGGAGATCGGCGAGGAGCAGTCGTTCGCGCTGGGCATGGGTGGACATGGGGGCCAGGGTACGACCGGGCGTGCGGCCGGGCCACGGTGCCGCGCCCGCCGGGTCGGCCGTACGGCGGGTCCCGGGCACCGCCGCGGCCGGGCGGTGCCACCGGGGCGGGACCGGCGGTCCGGCCGGCATCGCGGCGCCCGGCCGGCCGTGGGACCCCGGCCGCAGGGCTCCGGCGCCCGGGCGTGACACACCCCGGCCGCCGCATCGGCACCCCGCGCCCAGGCGTTCCGTCCGCGGGCTCCGGTTCGCGGGGGTCCGGCGCGCCCGGCCGTCGCGTCGCTGTCACGTTAGGGCCGCCGCGTTCGGGCCGGTGCGCCCCGGCCGTCGCGTTCGGCCGCTGCGCCCGGGCCGCCGCGGTGCGCCGTTGCGGTGCGCGCCGGGCCGTCGCCGTCCGACGACCGGGCTCCGGCGTCAGGCCGGCGGCCGGGGGCGTCCGGGCGAGGCACCCCATCGGCGGCGTCCGGGCGACCTCGCATCTCCGGCGGGGGTCTGGCCGGTCGTCACCGGGCGACACCCGGTGCGCGATCAGCGCCGCCCGGGCCGTCGCCGTCCGACGACCGGGCTCCGGCGTCAGGCCGGCGGCCGGGGGCGTCCGGGCGGCGCACCCCATCGGCGGCGCCCGGGCGCCGCACCCCCTCCGGCGGGCGCCTGGCCCGTCGTCACCGGGCGCTCACCCGGTGCGCGATGAGCGCGGCCCGGATCGTCGGCAGATCGGCCGGCCGGCTGGTGTCCAGACCGGTGAGCGCGGCCACCTTCCGCAGCCGGTAGTCCACGGTGTTGGGGTGCACCTGGAGCGCGGCGGCGGTCCGCCGGCGGTCCACCGGCCCGGCCATGAACACGCGCAGCGTCTCCAGCAGCTCCGGCCGCCCGGTCAGCGGCGCCAGCAGCGCGGCCAGCTCCTCGCGGGCCGGCCCGGGGCGGGTGAGCTGGTACTCCAGTGCCACGTCGGCCAGCCGGTACAGCCCCGGCGGCCGGTCGAAGACGGTGGCCGTCTCGCACACCTGCCCCGCCAGCGGGGCGGCCTCGGCCACCTCCTCCGGCGCCGCCGCCACCGCCCCGGCCCAGATCTCGGCGCCGGACACCTGGCTCATGTGCCGCACCACCGAGGAGAGCCAGTCCCAGTCCTTTCCGGCCGGACCGGTGCCGGGCACCTCGCGCGGCACCAGGGCGACCCCGCCGTCGGCGGCGAACAGCGCCGGCGCGTCCCCGGCCACGTGCCGCTCCAGCTCCGCGCGGGCCCGGCGCAGCTTCCGCCGTGCGGCCGCCACCGGATCGGCGCCCGGCCGCAGCTCCTGCGGGTGCGGTCCGAACCGCAGCCCGAGCACCAGGTAGCAGGCCGGCAGCCGGACACCCGCGCGGCGGGCCGCGGCCGGCGCGGGCGCGCCCTCCAGGAGGTCCGCCAGCAGCGACCGCCGGGCGGCGTGCGCGTCCCCGGCCGCCGCCCGGCGCTCCGCCGCGTACCCGGCCGAGGCCGCCGACGACAGCAGGTCCAGGCAGCGAAGCACCAGCCGGTGCACGGCGAGGACCGACGGCAGGTCGGCCGGCCCGGCGGTGGCGGCCAGCCGGTCCAGGCACAGCTGCGCGCCCAGGTGGTAGGCGCTGAGCACCGCCTCCAGCGGAACGCCGTCCTCCGCCCGCCGGGCCGCCGACTCCCGTATCCGTGCGAGCTGTTCGGGTGCCGGGAGCCGGCCGGTGTCGAGCACCCGGGTCAGCGCGCGCACCCCGTACTCCACGGTGCGGCCGATCTCGGCGCGCAGCCGCTCCCGGGGCAGACCGCGGTAGGCCGGGACGCGGGCGACCAGTTCCTCCAGCACCCGGGCCGACAGATCGTGCGTCGCGGAGGCGAGCCGCCGGTGCGGCGGGGTGCCGCCCGGCGCGATCGTGCTCTGGTCGCCGCTCATGCCGCCCCTCCCCGCAGACGCCGCGGTACCGCCCACCCTGGTGTTACCAATGAGTAACACGAGGGTGGCGCGGACACCAGCCGTCCGGCCGCGGAATCCGGCGCCCGTCCGCGACCGGACGCGTCACCGGGGGAGGCGGCGCCACCCCGCCAGGCGCCCGGCCCCGCCGCCGCCCGGCGCCGTACCGCACCGTCCGGAGGCGGTCCGCGCCGCCCTCGCGGGCCGGCGGACGGTCAGCCGGGCAGCGGCTCCTGGAGCTTGGGGCCGTCCACGGAGGCGCTGAGCGTCAGCGAACACGACACCCGGTCCTGGCCCCGGGCGTAGGTCTCCCGGGACGGGTAGAGCGCGTAGTAGTAGAAGGTCTTGTCCCGCGGCAGGTCCGCCAGGCGCTTCTCGGCGTCCGCCCGGCACAGGCCCAGAGCCTTCTGCTGGATCTCCTGCTCGGTGCCGAAGGTGCCGGTCAGCGTCTCGTTGGCGATGACCTCACCGTCGTGCGGACCGTCGCAGGAGCGGATCTCCACCCGGGTCACCGTGCTGTCCAGACCGGGGTGGTCGAAGCACTGCCCCGGCTCCAGCGCCACGTACGGCACCGCCGGGGCGGAGGAGTCGGTGCCGGAGTCGGTGGGGGAGGACGAGGCGTCCGGTTCGTCGGAGCCGTCCCCCGGACCGCCGCCCAGCGGGGCGCCCCGCCCCGGGTCCTCGGTGCCCGACGGCCCGGCCGCCGGGGAACTCGGCGGGGCGGAGGGCGTGCCGGTGGCGGACGCGGCGGAGGAACCGGCGGCGGCCGGCCTGCCCCCGTCGTCGCCGTCGTCGCCCAGTGCGTACAGCACCCCGCCGGCCACCAGCGCCGCCGCGGCCACCGCGCCCGCCGCGACGGCCGCCACCTTCCGCCCGTTGCGGCGTGGCGGACCCGGCGGCGGCACCGGCGGCCCGAACCCGCCGCCCGGGCCGCCCGATCCGCCGAAACCACCGCCCGGGCCGCCGAAACCGCCGGGCGGCACGGGCGGCCCGAAACCGGGGGAGCCGGGCGGTCCGAAGCCCCCCGGTCCCGGCCCGCCGCCCGGGCCGGGACCCTGGGGCGGCGGTGGCCCGAAGCCACCGCTGCCGGGAGGACCGAAGGGGCTCGACGGAGGCGGAGACGTCATGACCGAAGCATGCCGCATACCGGTGCCCGTCCGCCGGTCGGGCGACGGATACCGGCCGGTCCACCGGTCGCCACCGGCGTCCGGCACCCCGTACGGCAGGGCAGAATGGGCCCATGACCGGCTCCGAACGCCCCGCGGCCCGCGCCGCCGAGGTGCCCTCCCCGCTCGACCCGGCGCTCGCCGCGCGGCTGAAGCGCAACGCCGACGGACTCGTCCCCGCCATCGCCCAGCAGTACGACACCGGGGAGGTGCTGATGCTCGGGTGGATGGACGACGAGGCGCTGCACCGCACCCTCACCACCGGCCGCTGCACCTACTGGAGCCGCAGCCGCCAGGAGTACTGGGTCAAGGGCGACACCTCCGGCCACGTCCAGCACGTGAAGTCGGTGGCGCTGGACTGCGACGCGGACACCATCCTGGTCAAGGTGGACCAGGTGGGCGCCGCCTGCCACACCGGGGACCGCACCTGCTTCGATTCCGGTCAGCTGCCGCTGGAGCAGTAGGCTCCGCGCCATGACGGCGACGACCCCGGGGGAAGCCACCATGGATCTCGACACCTTCCGCGCGCTGGCGGCCGACCGCCGGGTCATCCCGGTGAGCCGCAGGCTGCTCGCCGACGGCGACACACCGGTCGGCCTGTACCGCAAGCTCGCCGCCGAACGGCCCGGCACCTTCCTGCTGGAGTCGGCGGAGAACGGCCGGTCCTGGTCCCGCTACTCGTTCATCGGCGTCCGCAGCTCCGCCGCCCTCACCGAACGGGACGGCCGCGCCCACTGGCTGGGCACCCCGCCGGTGGGGGTGCCCACCGACGGAGACCCGCTCCAGGCGCTGCGCGCCACCGTCGAGACCCTGCACACCCCGCCGGTGCCCGAGGCGGGCGCCGGCCTGCCCCCGTTCACCGGCGGCATGGTCGGCTACCTCGGCTACGACATCGTCCGCCGCCTGGAGCGCATCGGCGACAGCGGCCGGGACGAACTGCGGCTGCCCGAACTGACGATGCTGCTCACCTCGGACCTGGCGGTGCTGGACCACTGGGACGGCACCGTCCTGCTGATCGCCAACGCCATCAACCACAACGACCTCGACACCGGGGTGGACGAGGCGTACGCCGACGCCGTCGCCCGGCTGGACGCCATGGCCGCCGACCTGGCACGCCCGGTCCCCACCGCGCCCACCGCCCTGCCGCCCTCGGAACTGCCGCCGTTCACCACCGCCTGGGGCGGCACGGACTACCAGGCGGCGGTCGAGGAGATCAAGGAGCGCATCCGGGCCGGCGAGGCGTTCCAGGTGGTCCCCTCCCAGCGCTTCGAGACCCCGTGCACGGCGAGCGCGCTCGACGTCTACCGGGTGCTGCGGGCCACCAACCCCAGCCCGTACATGTACCTGTTCCGGTTCCCCGACGAGAACGGCACCGCCTTCGACGTCGTCGGCTCCAGCCCGGAGGCGCTGGTCAAGGTCGAGCGGGGCCGGGCGATGCTGCACCCCATCGCCGGCACCCGGCCGCGCGGCGCCACCCCCCGGGCGGACGCCGCCCTCGCCGAGGAGCTGCTCGCCGACCCCAAGGAGCGGGCCGAGCACCTGATGCTGGTCGACCTGGGCCGCAACGACCTGGGCCGGGTCTGCGAGCCCGGCAGCGTCGAGGTGGTGGACTTCATGTCGGTGGAGCGCTACAGCCACGTGATGCACATCGTCTCCACCGTCACCGGCACGCTCGCCCCGGGCCGCTCCGCCTTCGACGTCCTGACCGCGTGCTTCCCCGCCGGCACCCTCTCCGGGGCGCCCAAGCCGCGCGCCATGCAGATCATCGAGGAACTGGAGCCGACCCGGCGCGGACTGTACGGCGGCTGCGTCGGCTACCTGGACTTCGCCGGCGACTCGGACACCGCGATCGCGATCCGCACCGCGCTGCTGCGCGACGGCACCGCCTATGTGCAGGCGGGCGCCGGGGTGGTGGCCGACTCCGACCCGGTCGCCGAGGACACCGAGTGCCGCAACAAGGCCGCGGCGGTGCTGCGGGCGGTGCACACCGCCAACCAGCTGTCCGGCTGACCCGGTCCCGCCGGCCCCGGCCCGGACCCCCCGCCCTGGTCCCGTCCCGCCGGAGGCGGCGGGCGTGCGGGGGGCGGCGAGGGCGCGGCCGCGGAGGCGGGCGGGGGAGCGCGGGACCGCCGGGCTTGCGGGAGCCGCAGGTGGTGCGGGCCGACCGGGACCAACGGGACGGCGGGCCGGCGGCCGGGCCACCGGGGCGTGCGGCCGGCCGGGCCACCGGGGAGACGAGCCGGCGGGGGGCGGCGGCGCGCGCGATCCGGTCCGGGCCACCGGGGCCGGGGGCGGCGGGGCGTGCGGGCGGCCCCGCCCGCACTGTCCGTTTCGCGTACGGGATAGTGGTACCCGTGAGTGCAGCAGCCGTACCCCAGCCCCGTGCCCAGACCCCGCAGATCTCCGCCGCCACCGAACGCAAGCGGCGCCGGAGCCTCGCCGTCGCCCTGGTGTCCGGCGCCGCCGGGGCCGCGCTGGTGCTGCTCGCCAGCAGCCGCACCTGGGCCGAGGGCACCGCCGCCGTCGCCCAGGGCACGCTCCCGCAGCGCGCCGACGGCGACGACATCACCGGGCTGCCCGGCGCCCTGGCGGTGGTCGGCCTCGCCGCCCTGGTGGCGATCTTCGCGGTGCGCCGCACCGGCCGCGTCGTGGTCGCCGCCCTGCTCACCCTCTGCGGCGCCGGCATCGTCGTCAGCGCCCTGGCGGGCGCCTCGGACACCGACGCCCTGGAGGACAAGGCATCCCGGGCGACCGGGCTGGCCAACAGCGCCATCCACGACGTGGCGCACACCGCCTGGCCCTGGGTGGCGCTCGCCGGCGGCGTGCTGCTGCTCCTGGCCGGCGCCCTCGCCCTCGGTTACGGACGCCACTGGCCCGCCATGTCCGGACGGTACGAGCGCGGCGGCACCCCCCGCCCCGCGGCCCGCCGCGCCGCCGCCCCCCCGCCGACCCGGACCGCCCCGAGGACCTGTGGAAGGCGCTGGACCGCGGCGAGGACCCCACCGGACCCCGCCCCTGACGGACACCGCCGGTGATCCACCACCCCCCACCCCCGCTGAACCCCCGGCGGCGCATTCGGGGAGAATGGCCACGGAGCGTTCGCCCCCGCTCCCCGGCCCGGGCTCTCCGGACACCGTCCGGCGGCGGAGGCCGGGGGACCAGCACAGCATTCGAGGAGAACTCATGGCGGGTAACAACCACGGCCACACCCCGGCCGCGTGGACCGGCGTCATCATCGCCTTCATCGGCTTCTGCGTGTCCGCGGCCTTCACCGTGATGGCCGAGCCGGTCGGCTTCTGGGTGGGGCTGGGCATCGTCGCCGTCGGCGGCATCGTGGGCCTGGCCATGCGGATGGCCGGCATGGGCCAGCAGCCGCGCCGCTCGGCCGCGCAGCAGGCCCGGACCCCGCAGGGCGCCTGAGTCACGGGGCCCGGCCCCGGTCCCAGGGGCGCGGCGGACCCCGCCGGCCGCCCCGTCCGGGCGAAGGCCCCGCCACCCGGGGGAACGCCCGCCCGCAGCGGCTGCGCCCGGGGCGGGCGCCGGGCAGACTCGACGGGTGAGCCGCACCCCGGTACGCCCGCCGACCGCCCCGGTGCGCCCGCCCGCCGGGCCCCGGCCGGCGGGCACCGCGCGCCGCCTGGCGGCCCCGCTGGGCGCGCTCGCCGCGGCGGCCGCGGCCTTCACCGCGGTGGCGCTGGTGGACCCCGGCGAACCGGGGCACTACCCGGTGTGCCCGCTGCTGCACCACACCGGCCTGCTCTGCCCCGGCTGCGGCGGTCTGCGCGGCGCGCACGCCCTGGCGCACGGGGACCTGACCACCGCCCTGCACGCCAACGCGCTCGCCCTCGCCGGCTACCTGGTCCTCGCCGGGTACTGGCTGAGGTGGCTGCGGTGCGCCGCCGCCGGCCGCCCGGCGCCCGCCCCGCGGCCCGGCACCGTCCACCTGTGGATCGCGGCGGTGCTGACGGTCCTGTTCACGGTGGTCCGCAACCTGGACGCCGGGGCCGCTCTGACGCCCTGACCAGGCACTCCGATCCGGCGTGATCGTCCACGTGCCGGGACGACGGCCGACCGGATGCGGAACCTCCGTCCGGCGGCGGATACCATCGTCAAGGTGCAGCGGTCCGCCGCGGCCACCGGCAACAGCCCGAAGCTCCATCCCCGTCCGGAAGGGGGCCGCTCGCGTGAGTGTGCTCGACGAGATCATCGACGGTGTCCGCGCGGACCTCGCGGAGCGGCAGGCGCGGGTCACCCTCGACGAGCTCAAGGAGCGGGCCACCAAGGCGCCGCAGGCCAAGGACGGGGCCGCCGCGCTCAAGGGCGACGACATCAAGGTGATCTGCGAGGTGAAGCGCTCCAGCCCGTCCAAGGGCGCGCTCGCCGCCATCGCCGACCCGGCCGGGCTCGCCGCGGACTACGAGGCGGGCGGCGCGGCCGTCATCAGCGTGCTCACCGAACAGCGGCGCTTCGGCGGGTCCCTGGAGGACCTGGAGGCGGTCCGGGCCCGGGTGGACATCCCGGTGCTCCGCAAGGACTTCATCGTCACCTCCTACCAGCTGTGGGAGGCCCGCGCGTACGGCGCCGACCTCGCCCTGCTGATCGTCGCGGCCCTGGACCAGCCGGCGCTGGTCTCGCTGATCGAGCGGGCCGAGTCCATCGGCCTGACCCCGCTGGTCGAGGTGCACGACGAGGAAGAGGTCGCCCGCGCGGTGGACGCCGGGGCCCGCGTCATCGGCGTCAACGCCCGCAACCTCAAGACCCTGGAAGTCGACCGGAACAACTTCGCGCAGGTCGCGCCGGAGATCCCGGACCACATCGTCAAGGTGGCCGAGTCCGGGGTGCGCGGCCCGCACGACCTCATCGCCTACGCCAACGACGGTGCCGACGCGGTGCTCGTCGGTGAGTCCCTGGTGACCGGCCGGGACCCCAGGACCGCCGTCGCGGACCTGGTCGCGGCCGGCGCCCACCCGGCCCTGCGGCACGGACGGGGCTGAGCGGCATGCGGGCGTACGCGCGACTGGCTCCGGGGTGCCGTCCCCGGGGCTGCCGCGCGCCCGCCCGCCGGGTCCACGGCCGCCGGGTGCGCTACCACATCGGCTGTGAGCCGGGACAGATCAACGGCATGCGATGGCGCACGGTGGCCGACCACCGTCCGTCCGCCGGCTGACAGCCGCACCGCCCGCGGTGCGCAACCGCCCGGTCCGCGTCGCACACCCGCGGTGACCGGCCGGTACGGCCGGACCGCCACCGGGACCCGCCGTACCGGCGGCCCCGCACCGGGAATCCCTCCCGCCCGTACGCCGCGCCCCCTCCGGGCGGCCCCGGGCCGGCCGGGCACGTCCCGGCCGCGGCGGCCCCGGGGCACCGGGCGGCCGGACGGTTTCCCGCGCGGCGCGCCGCCACGGCGCCGGCTCCCCATCGAGCGGACCGGCCGGGGCACGCCCCGCATCGTGATCCCCCTCATCCCATGTCATACCAGTACAGGTCGGGGCTCCCCGCCCCGACGGAGGAGTACGTCGGATGTCCTCTGACTTCTTCATCCCGGACCCCGAGGGTCTGGTCCCCACCGCCGACGGATACTTCGGCGCGTTCGGCGGCACGTTCATCCCCGAGGCGCTGGTGGCCGCGGTGGACGAGGTCGCCGTGGAGTACCGGAAGGCCAAGGCGGACCCCGCCTTCGCCGCCGAGCTGGAGGACCTGATGGTCCACTACACCGGCCGGCCCAGCGCCCTCACCGAGGTGCCCCGCTTCGCCGGGCACGCGGGCGGCGCCCGCATCTTCCTCAAGCGCGAGGACCTCAACCACACCGGATCCCACAAGATCAACAACGTGCTCGGGCAGGCCCTGCTCACCAAGCGGATGGGCAAGACCCGGGTGATCGCGGAGACCGGTGCCGGCCAGCACGGCGTCGCCACCGCCACCGCCTGCGCCCTCTTCGGCCTGGAGTGCACCATCTACATGGGCGAGGTGGACACCGAGCGGCAGGCGCTCAACGTCGCCCGGATGCGCATGCTCGGCGCCGAGGTGGTCGCCGTGAAGTCCGGCAGCCGCACCCTCAAGGACGCCATCAACGAGGCGTTCCGCGACTGGGTCGCCAACGTGGACCGCACCCACTACCTGTTCGGCACCGTCGCCGGCCCCCACCCCTTCCCCGCGATGGTGCGCGACTTCCACCGCGTCATCGGCGTGGAGGCCCGCCGGCAGATCCTGGAGCGGACCGGGCGGCTGCCCGACGCGGCCATCGCCTGCGTGGGCGGCGGCTCCAACGCCATCGGCCTCTTCCACGCCTTCATCCCGGACGCCTCGGTGCGCCTGATCGGCTGCGAACCGGCCGGCCACGGCGTGCACACCGGGGAGCACGCGGCGACCCTGACCGCGGGCGAGCCCGGCGTGCTGCACGGCTCCCGGTCCTACGTCCTGCAGGACGAGGAGGGCCAGATCACCGAGCCGTACTCCATCTCCGCGGGGCTGGACTACCCGGGCGTCGGCCCCGAGCACGCCTACCTCAAGGACAGCGGCCGGGGCGAGTACCGGGCCGTCACCGACGACGCGGCGATGCAGGCGCTGCGGCTGCTCTCCCGCACCGAGGGGATCATCCCGGCGATCGAGAGCGCGCACGCGCTCGCCGGGGCCCTGGAGGTCGGGCGGGAGCTCGGCCGCGACGGGCTGATCGTGGTCAACCTGTCCGGGCGCGGCGACAAGGACATGGACACCGCCGCCCGGTACTTCAACCTGTACGACACCGACGCGGCGGTGGAGCCCGCCGCGACCGGCGGCAACGGCGAGATCGCCGAGATCCGGGGGGACGCGGAGTGAACGGGAACATCCAGCTGCTGACCGACACCCTCGCCGCCGCCCGGGAGGAGGGCCGCGCCGCCCTCATCGCCTACCTGCCGGCCGGGTTCCCGACCGTGGACGACGGGATCGCCGCCGCGACGGCCGTGCTCGACGCCGGCGCCGACGTGGTGGAGATCGGGCTGCCGCACAGCGACCCGGTGCTCGACGGGCCGGTCATCCAGACCGCCGACGACATCGCGCTGCGCGGCGGGGTGCGGATCGCGGACGTGATGCGCACCGTTCGCGAGGTGCACGGCGCCACCGGCAAGCCGGTGCTGGTCATGACGTACTGGAACCCGATCGACCGGTACGGCGTGGAGCACTTCACCGCCGAGCTGGCCGAGGCCGGCGGCGCGGGCTGCATCCTGCCCGACCTGCCGGTGCAGGAGTCGGCGCTGTGGCGCGAGCACGCCGGCAAGCACGGGCTCGCCACGGTCTTCGTGGTGGCGCCCAGCAGCCGGGACGAGCGGCTGGCCGCCATCACCGCGGCCGGCAGCGGCTTCGTCTACGCGGCGTCCCTGATGGGCGTCACCGGCACCCGGGAGTCGGTGGGCCGGGAGGCGGAGAGCCTGGTGGGCCGGGTGCGGGCCACCACCGACCTGCCGGTCTGCGTGGGGCTCGGGGTCTCCGACGCCGCGCAGGCCGCCGAGGTGGCCGGCTTCGCCGACGGGGTGATCGTGGGCTCGGCGTTCGTCAAGCGGCTGCTGGACGCGCCGGACCTGCCCGCCGGGCTGGCCGCGGTCCGCACCCTCGCCGGGGAACTCGCCCAGGGGGTGCGGCGGCGGGCGTGAGCCGCGGCGCACCCTCGTCCCGCCCGGTCCGGGGCCACCCGGGCCGGGCCGGACCCCCGGGCGGCCGGTGACTCCGTTCGGGCGAAAAACCGGGCGGAACCGGAGGGATTCGGGGGAATGGCGGGCGGAGGGGTGCCGAGTGCGCCTCTCCGCCTCGTTGTACCGGGACGTGAGCGACAGAAGCGGCAGAAGTGACAGAAGCGGCGAGGGCGGCGGGCAGCGCGGCGCCCGGGCCCGGATGCGGGAGCAGCAGGAGCGCGACCGGGCCCGCGAGAAGCGCCGCCGGGTGCTGATCGTGGCGGCCCTGGGGGTGGTCGTGCTCGGCGCCGCGGCCCTCATCGGCGTCCTGCTCTCCGGTGACGACGACGACGAACCCGGCGGCCCGGTGACCCCGCCGAAGGGCGCCACCGGCCGGGACCGGCTGGTGATCCCGGCCGGCCCGGCAAACGCCCCGGCCACCCTCACCATCTACGAGGACTTCCGCTGCCCGGCCTGCAAGCAGTTCGAGGAGGCCTTCCGCGACACCATCCACGACCTCCAGGACGCCGGCCGGCTGCGCACCGAGTACCGCCTGGTCACCATCATCGACGGCAACCTGGGCGGCACGGGCTCCCGGAACGCCGCCAACGCGGCCGCCTGCGCCCAGGACGCGGGCCGGTTCACCGCCTACCACGACCTGCTCTACACCCACCAGCCGGAGGAGACCGACGACGCCTTCGCCGACAAGGGCCGCCTGATCGACCTGGCCGGGCGGGTCGACGGCCTGGACACCGAGGCCTTCCGGCGCTGCGTCCACCGGGGCACCCACGACAGCTGGGTGGAGAAGTCCGCCGACGCCTTCGCCGGGTCCGGCCACGACTCCACCCCGACGGTCCTGCTCGACGGCGAGGACATCTACGGCGACCGGAACGAGCCGCTCACCCCGCGCCGGCTGCGGCAGCTGGTGGACCGGGCGGCGGGGGAGTGACGCATCCGGTGACGCCTGTTACGCACCCGTTGCGCCGGGCGGGTTGCCCCGCTTCCCGCCCGGCAGGGTAGCGTCGTCCCTGCCATGGACCTCGCATACATTCCCAGCCCCTCGACCGGCGTGATCGAGCTCGGTCCGATCCCGCTGCGCGGCTACGCCTTCTGCATCATCCTCGGTGTCTTCGTCGCGGTCTGGCTCGGCGGCCGCCGCTGGGTCGCCCGCGGCGGCCAGGTGGGCACGGTCGCCGACATCGCCGTCTGGGCGGTGCCCTTCGGCCTGATCGGCGGACGCCTCTACCACGTCGTCACCGACTACGAGCTGTACTTCTCCGAGGGGCGCGACTGGGTCGATGCCTTCAAGATCTGGCAGGGCGGACTCGGTATCTGGGGGGCCATCGCGCTCGGCGCGGTGGGCGCCTGGATCGGCTGCCGGCGGCGCGGCATCCCGCTGCCCGCCTACGCCGACGCCATCGCCCCCGGCATCGCCCTCGCGCAGGCCATCGGCCGCTGGGGCAACTGGTTCAACCAGGAGCTGTACGGCAAGGCCACCGACCTGCCGTGGGCGCTGAAGATCGACGCGGACAGCGACGCCGGCCGCGTCGCCGGGACCTACCACCCCACCTTCCTCTACGAGTCGCTGTGGTGCGTCGGTGTGGCGCTGCTGGTCATCTGGGCCGACCGCCGCTTCAAGCTGGGCCACGGACGCGCCTTCGCGCTCTACGTCGCGGCGTACACCGTGGGCCGCTTCTGGGTGGAGTACCTGCGGGTGGACGACGCGCACCACGTCCTGGGCCTGCGGTTCAACAACTGGACCGCCCTCGTGGTCTTCCTCGCCGCGGTGGCGTACCTGGTGATCTCGGCGAAGAAGGCCCCCGGGCGGGAAGCCGTGGTGGAGCCCCGCCCGGCCGGCGGTACCGGCGCTGCGGCCGGCGACGGCGCGGACCCGGCCGGCGGAACCGCCGGTACGGACACCCCGGCGGCGGCCGGTACGGCGGCGGACTCCGGTGGTGCCGGGTCCCGCGACGCCGCGGCCGGCGGAGCGGCGGAGCGGTCCGCCGGCGGTGCGGAGGCCGGTGCCGGGAAGACCGGCGAGGACCGGGCCGATGCCGGCGCGCCCGCCGACGGCACCCCGAAGACCACCGGCGCGGAGACCGCGGCGGACGCCTCCGGAGCGGCGGAGGCCGGTGCCCTGACCGGCGCCGACGCCGAAACCGCGGACTCCGGGACCGCGAAGGCCGGCGCCGGGACCGCGGAGGCCGCGGACGCCCCGGCCGACGAGGCCCCGGCGAAGGGCGGGACGGCCGACGGCTCGGCGCCGACCGGGAGCACGGGAGAGCGCAAAGGGGTCGGCGACCCGCTGATCCCCGGGCCGAAGGGCCCGCCCACCAGGGCCCGCCCCGGGCACGCGTACCACCGAAACGGCGCGACGGCCGCCGGACCCCCAGGGTCCGGCGGCCGCCCTATCCCGGCGCCTCCGCCCCCCGGCGCCCCGGGGCGGAGACGTTCCCCATCCGGCGCCGGCCGGCCTCCGGCAGCGCCGGCTCTCGCGCCCGGCGTACCCCTGGGCCCGGACGCGCCCCCCGGCGCCATCGCCCCACCGGACGGCCGCGCCGCGCCTCCCGCCGACATCCGTCCACCGGCACGCGCCCGTGCCCAGCACCCCGGCCCCCGCGCTCCCGGGCGGGTCGACCCGGGCGGGCACCCCGGCGGGCAACCCTCGCCGCGGGCTCGTCGGCACCTCCCGGGGCGGTCCGCTCGGCGCCGCCTCCGGTGACGGCCACCAGCAGTCCCTCCACGCGGCGCCCACCGGTCCGCGCCTCCCGCGCCTCCCGCGCCTCCCGTGCCCCGCGCGCCCCGCGCGCGTCGCCCCTCCCTGGCGCGCCAGCCGGGTAAGGCGCGTCCGGCGCAGGCATGGCTTACCTATCCCGGCGCCGGCGAGGACCTGCCCGAGCCGGGAATTTTCCCGGCCTCCGCGCGTTTGCGCAGGTCAGAGAGGTAAGTTCGGCCTTCCTTGCTGGCGGGAGCACGTCATTCGCGCGTACCTTCGAAGCGCTGGGACCGGGCGAGCACCGCCCGCCCACGGGGAAGGGAGCACCGTCCGTCATGTCCGTCATCGACTCCACCGCGGCCCTGCACGTGGCCCACCGCGACAACCACACCCACCGCGACGTGAATGGCGGCTGGCTGCGGCCGGCAGTGTTCGGCGCGATGGACGGACTCGTCTCCAACCTGGCCCTGATGACCGGCGTCGCGGGCGGCGCGGTGGACCGGCAGACCATCGTCATCACCGGCCTGGCCGGACTGGCCGCCGGAGCCTTCTCGATGGCCGCGGGGGAGTACACCTCGGTCGCCTCCCAGCGCGAGCTGGTCGAGGCGGAGCTGGAGGTGGAGCGGCGGGAGCTGCGCAGGCACCCCAAGGACGAGCTGCTGGAGCTGGCCGCGCTCTACGAGTCCCGGGGCGTGGAACCGCGGCTCGCCCGTGAGGTGGCCGAGCAGCTGTCCCGGGACCCGGAACAGGCGCTGGAGATCCACGCCCGCGAGGAGCTGGGCGTGGACCCGGACGACCTGCCGTCCCCCACGGTCGCCGCCATCTCCTCGTTCGGCTCCTTCGCGCTGGGCGCGCTGCTGCCGGTGCTGCCGTACCTGCTGGGCGCCACCGCGCTGTGGCCCGCGGTGATCCTGGCGCTGATCGGGCTGTTCGCCTGCGGCGCGGTCGTCGCCCGGGTGACCGCGCGCAGCTGGTGGTACAGCGGCCTGCGCCAGCTGGCGCTGGGCGGCGCGGCGGCGGGTGTGACCTACGCCCTGGGTGCCCTGTTCGGCACCGCCGTGGGCTGACACGGCGCGGCGGCGGCCGTAAGCTGTCCCTCCGCGCGGTGCCCGCGCCCGGCCGGCGGGGAGCGTGATCCTCCCCCGGCCCCTCCCGCTCCCGCCGCCCCACCCCGGCGAGCCGGCGGAGAACTCGGGAGAATTCACGTTACCCGGCGGTTTCGGGTCGTTTTCCGGCGGGCACAATGCGGAAGCGCGCAGGGCAGTGCCGCCCGATCCGCCTGACGTCCGGGACGGCCCCGGACATCCTCCGCCCCGGGCCACGTCCCCGGACCGCCCGGCGGTGGTCCCCCGTTTCGCCCCACACCGCACGGTCAACCCACCCGGTTGTCCGTATGTTGAAACGGAGTATCCGCTTCCCGAGAAGTGGACCATCATGTAACCTGCACGAAATTCGCAGAGGGCCAACGTCGTCCCTCGGCACCAGCCAGATGCCATGACGACGACGGGAGAGCCGATGCGTGCCGTGTCCACAGCGTCATACCCCGCCCGCCAGGGGATGTACGACCCGCGCAACGAACATGACGCCTGTGGTGTGGGCTTCGTGGCGACGCTCACCGGCGAGCCGAGCCACGCGCTCGTCGAGCAGGCCCTGACGGTGCTGCGGAACCTGGAACACCGCGGCGCCACCGGCTCCGACCCCGAGTCCGGCGACGGCGCCGGCATCCTGGTCCAGGTCCCGGACGCCTTCCTCCGGGAGAACACCGGCTTCCCCCTGCCCGAGGCCGGCGGATACGCGGTGGGCATCGCCTTCCTGCCGACCGGCCCGGAGGACCGCCGGACGGCCACCGACCGGATCGCGGAGATCGCCGCCGAGGAGGGACTGACCGTCCTGGGCTGGCGCGACGTCCCGGTCACCCCCGACCTGCTCGGCGAGGGCGCCCGCGCCACCATGCCGCACTTCGCCCAGCTGTTCGTCACCGACGGGCACAGCACCGGGCTCGCCCTGGACCGCAAGGCGTTCGTCCTGCGCAAGCGCGCCGAGCGCGAGGCCGGCGTCTACTTCCCCTCGCTGTCCGCGCGGACCGTCGTCTACAAGGGGATGCTCACCACCGGCCAGCTGGAGCCGTTCTTCCCCGACCTGTCCGACCGCCGCTTCGCCACCGCCGTCGCACTGGTCCACTCGCGCTTCTCCACCAACACCTTCCCCAGCTGGCCGCTGGCCCACCCGTACCGCTTCGTCGCCCACAACGGCGAGATCAACACCGTCCAGGGCAACCGCAACTGGATGCGCGCGCGGGAGTCCCAGCTGGCCAGCGAGCTCTTCGGCGACCTGCCGCTGGACCGGCTGTTCCCGGTGTGCACCCCCGGCGCCTCCGACTCCGCCTCCTTCGACGAGGTGCTGGAACTGCTCCACCTCGGGGGCCGCTCGCTGCCGCACAGCGTGCTGATGATGGTCCCCGAGGCGTGGGAGAACCACCCCTCCATGGACCCGGCCCGGCGCGCCTTCTACCGGTACCACTCCACGATGATGGAGCCCTGGGACGGCCCCGCCTGCGTCACCTTCACCGACGGCACCCAGGTCGGCGCGGTGCTGGACCGCAACGGCCTGCGCCCCGGCCGCTACTGGGTCACCGACGACGGCCTGGTGGTGCTCTCCTCCGAGGTCGGCGTCCTCGACATCGACCCCGCCAAGGTGGTCCGCAAGGGCCGCCTCCAGCCCGGCAAGATGTTCCTGGTCGACACCGCCGAGCGGCGGATCATCGAGGACGACGAGATCAAGGCCGCGCTCGCCGCCGAGCACCCGTACGCCGAATGGCTGGAGACCGGGCTGGTCCACCTCACCGACCTGCCCGACCGCGAGCACATCGTGCACACCCACGCCTCGGTCACCCGCCGCCAGCAGACCTTCGGCTACACCGAGGAGGAGCTGCGCGTCATCCTCGCCCCGATGGCCCGCACCGGCGCCGAGCCGATCGGCTCCATGGGCACCGACTCGCCCATCGCCGCCCTCTCCGAGCGCCCCCGGCTGCTGTTCGACTACTTCACCCAGCTGTTCGCGCAGGTCACCAACCCGCCGCTGGACGCCATCCGGGAAGAGCTGGTCACCTCGCTGCTCTCCTCGCTCGGCCCGCAGGGCAACCTGCTCGACCCCACCCCGGCCTCCTGCCGCAGCGTCACCCTGCCCTTCCCGGTCATCGACAACGACGAGCTGGCCAAGCTCATCCACATCAACGCCGACGGCGACATGCCGGGCATGCGGGCCGCCACCCTCTCCGGCCTGTACCGGGTCTCCGGCGGCGGCGAGGCGCTCGCCGCCCGGCTGGCCGAGATCTGCGCCGAGGCCGACGCCGCCATCGCCGGCGGCGCCCGGCTGATCGTGCTCTCCGACCGGCACTCGGACGCCGAGCACGCCCCCGTCCCCTCGCTGCTGCTGACCTCCGCGGTCCACCACCACCTCATCCGCACCAAGCAGCGCACCCACGTCGGGCTGCTGGTGGAGGCCGGCGACGTCCGCGAGGTCCACCACGTCGCCCTGCTCATCGGGTACGGCGCCGCCGCCGTCAACCCGTACCTGGCGATGGAGTCGGTGGAGGACCTGGTCCGGGCCGGCACGTTCTTCCAGGACACCCCCGGCATCGAGCCGGAACAGGCGATCCGCAACCTCATCCACGCCCTCGGCAAGGGCGTGCTGAAGGTGATGTCCAAGATGGGCATCTCCACCGTCGCCTCCTACCGCGGCGCGCAGGTCTTCGAGGCCGTCGGCCTGGACGAGACGTTCGTGGACACCTACTTCCACGGCACCGCCACCAAGATCGGCGGCGCCGGCCTGGACGTCATCGCCCGCGAGGTCGCCGAGCGGCACGCCAAGGCGTACCCGGTCTCCGGGGTGCCCTCCGCGCACCGCGCCCTGGAGATCGGCGGCGAGTACCAGTGGCGCCGCGAGGGCGAACCGCACCTGTTCGACCCCGAGACCGTCTTCCGGCTCCAGCACTCCACCCGCACCCGCCGCTACGACATCTTCAAGCAGTACACCCGGCGGGTGAACGAGCAGTCCGAGCGGCTGATGACCCTGCGCGGCCTGTTCGGCTTCCGGACCGGCCGGCCGCCGGTCCCCCTCGACGAGGTCGAACCGGTCTCCGAGATCGTCAAGCGCTTCTCCACCGGCGCGATGAGCTACGGCTCCATCTCCCAGGAGGCGCACGAGACCCTGGCCATCGCCATGAACCGGCTGGGCGCCAAGTCCAACACCGGCGAGGGCGGCGAGCACCCCGACCGGCTGTACGACCCGGCCCGCCGCTCCGCCATCAAGCAGGTCGCCTCCGGCCGCTTCGGCGTCACCAGCGAATACCTGGTCAACGCCGACGACATCCAGATCAAGATGGCGCAGGGCGCCAAGCCCGGCGAGGGCGGCCAGCTGCCCGGCCACAAGGTCTACCCCTGGGTCGCCGAGACCCGGCACTCCACCCCCGGCGTCGGACTCATCTCCCCGCCGCCGCACCACGACATCTACTCCATCGAGGACCTCGCCCAGCTCATCCACGACCTGAAGAACGCCAACCCCCGCGCCCGCATCCACGTCAAGCTGGTCTCCGAGGTCGGCGTCGGCACCGTCGCCGCCGGCGTCTCCAAGGCGCACGCCGACGTGGTGCTCATCTCCGGCCACGACGGCGGCACCGGCGCCTCCCCGCTCACCTCCCTCAAGCACGCCGGCGGCCCCTGGGAACTGGGCCTGGCCGAGACCCAGCAGACGCTGCTGCTCAACGGGCTCCGCGACCGGATCGTGGTGCAGGCCGACGGCCAGCTGAAGACCGGCCGCGACGTGCTGATCGCCGCGCTGCTCGGCGCCGAGGAGTTCGGCTTCGCCACCGCCCCGCTGGTGGTCTCCGGCTGCGTGATGATGCGGGTGTGCCACCTGGACACCTGCCCGGTGGGCATCGCCACCCAGAACCCGGTGCTGCGCGAACGGTTCGCCGGCAAGGCCGAGTTCGTGGTCAACTTCTTCGAGTTCATCGCCGAGGAGGTCCGCGAACTCCTCGCCGAGCTGGGCTTCCGCACCCTCCAGGAGGCGGTCGGACACGCCGAACTCCTCGACACCCGGCGGGCCGTGTCGCACTGGAAGGCGCAGGGCCTGGACCTGGCCCCGCTGCTGTACGTGCCCGAGCTGCCCGACGGCGCGGTGCGCCACCAGGCGGTCGCCCAGGACCACGGCCTCGCCAAGGCGCTCGACAACGAACTGATCGAACTGGCCGCGGACGCCCTGTCGGCGGCCACCGCCGAGGACGCCCGCCCGGTCCGCGCCCAGGTCCCGATCCGCAACATCAACCGCACCGTGGGCACCATGCTCGGCCACGAGGTGACCCGCAGGTTCGGCGGCGCCGGCCTGCCCGACGACACCGTCGACATCACCTTCACCGGCTCCGCCGGCCAGTCCTTCGGCGCCTTCCTGCCGCGCGGTGTCACCTTGCGCCTGGAGGGCGACGCCAACGACTACGTCGGCAAGGGCCTGTCCGGCGGCCGGATCGTGGTCCGCCCGGACCGCTCCGCCACCCACCTCGCCGAGTACTCGGTCATCGCCGGCAACACCCTGGCGTACGGGGCCACCGGCGGCGAGATGTTCCTCCGCGGCCGGGTCGGCGAGCGGTTCTGCGTCCGCAACTCCGGTGCCACCGTGGTCTCCGAGGGAGTGGGCGACCACGGCTGCGAGTACATGACCGGCGGCCGGGCGGTCATCCTGGGCGAGACCGGGCGGAACCTCGCGGCCGGCATGTCCGGCGGCGTCGCCTACGTCATCGACCTCGACCCGGCCCGCGTCAACGCCGGCAACGCCGGTGCCGTGGAGGCACTGGACGACACCGACAGCGCGTGGCTGCACGATGTGGTGCGCCGCCACCACGAGGAGACCGGGTCGACCGTGGCCCGGGCGCTCCTCGCCGACTGGGACGCCGCGCGCGCCCGGTTCAGCAAGATCATCCCGACCACCTTCAAGGCCGTACTCGCCGCCAAGGAAGCCGCCGAGCGCGCCGGACTGTCCACGTCCGAGACCACCGAGAAGATGATGGAGGCCGCGACCCATGGCTGATCCCAAGGGCTTCCTGACCACCGGCCGCGAGGTCGCCCGCACCCGCCCGGTGGACGAGCGCGTCAAGGACTGGAACGAGGTGTACGTCCCCGGCTCGCTGCTGCCGATCATCGGCAAGCAGGCCGGCCGCTGCATGGACTGCGGCATCCCGTTCTGCCACAACGGCTGTCCGCTGGGGAACCTCATCCCCGAGTGGAACGACTACGCCTACCGGAACGACTGGAGCGCGGCGAGCGAGCGGCTGCACGCCACCAACAACTTCCCCGAGTTCACCGGGCGGCTGTGCCCCGCGCCGTGCGAGGCCGCCTGCGTGCTGGGCATCAACCAGCCCACCCCTCTCCCTCCGCCGCCCTCGACCGAGGCCCCGCGGGCCGCCGCTCCCTCCCCGGTGACCATCAAGAACGTCGAGGTCACCATCATCGACAAGGCGTGGGAGTCCGGCGGCGTCACCCCGCAGCCCCCGGAGCGGCTGTCGGGGAAGACCGTCGCCGTGATCGGCTCCGGCCCGGCCGGCCTGGCCGCCGCCCAGCAGCTCACCCGCGCCGGCCACACCGTCGCGGTCTACGAGCGGGCCGACCGCATCGGTGGCCTGCTGCGCTACGGCATCCCCGAGTTCAAGATGGAAAAGCGCCACATCAACCGCCGCATCGAGCAGATGCGCGCGGAGGGCACCAAGTTCCGCACCGGCGTGGAGATCGGCCGGGACATCGACGCCGCCGGCCTGCGCAGGCGGTACGACGCGGTGGTCGTCGCGGCCGGCGCCACCACCGCCCGCGACCTGCCGGTGCCCGGGCGCGAGCTGAACGGCATCCACCAGGCGATGGAGTACCTGCCGCTCGCCAACAAGGTGCAGGAGGGCGACTTCGTCACCCCGCCGATCACCGCCGAGGGCAAGCACGTGGTGGTCATCGGCGGCGGCGACACCGGCGCCGACTGCGTGGGCACCGCCCACCGCCAGGGCGCGGCCTCCGTCACCCAGCTGGAGATCATGCCCCGGCCGGGTGAGGAGCGGAACGCCGGCCAGCCGTGGCCGACCTTCCCCATGCTGTACAAGGTCACCTCCGCGCACGAGGAGGGCGGCGAACGCGTCTACTCGGTCTCCACCACCCGCTTCGAGGGCGACGCGGACGGCAACGTCCAGTGGCTGCACCTGGTCGAGGTGGAGTTCGTGGACGGCAAGCTGACGCAGAAGCCGGGCACCGAGCGGAAGATCCCCGCCCAGCTGGTCACCCTCGCCATGGGCTTCACCGGCACCGACCGGGAGAACGGCCTGGTGCGTCAGCTGGGACTGGAGCTGGACGAGCGCGGCAACATCGCCCGCGACGCCGACTTCGCCACCAACGTGGACGGGGTCTTCGTCGCCGGGGACGCCGGCCGCGGCCAGTCGCTGATCGTCTGGGCCATCGCCGAGGGCCGCTCCGCGGCGCGCGGCGTGGACCGCTACCTGACCGGCGGCAGCGCGCTGCCCGCCCCGGTCCGCCCCACCGACCGGTCCCTGACCGTCTGACCCGGCCCCCCGGCACCGGCCCTCCCGCTCCCGGCCCTTCCGGCCCGGTGCGGGAGGCCCCGGGCCCCATGGCCCCGTGCCCGAGGACCCCGGGCTCCGCCGTACGGCGACGTGCGGCCGACCGCGCGGCGCCCGCCCCTCCCGACCGGGGGCGGGCGCCGCGCGGGTTGTCCGGGTACGCCGCGGCCGGCCCGTCCGGGGCGGAGGAGGGCCCGTTGTCAGTGGCCCGCCCTAGAGTGCTCCACACGATCCCGCACATGATCCACAGGGGGAGATCCACCATGAGCAACGACGGAACCGGCGCGCACGAGGGATTCACGGCCGAGGAGCGGGCCGCGATGAAGGAGCACGCCAAGGAGCTGAAGGCGGCGGCGCGCCGCGGTTCCCGGGAGCAGAAGGCGGCAGAGGCGGTGCGCGACGTGCTCGCGAAGATCGCCGAGATGCCGGACTCGGACCGGATCATGGCCGAGCGCGTGCACGCCGTCGTCACCGCCACCGCCCCGGCCCTGGCGCCCAAGCTCTGGTACGGCATGCCCGCCTACGCGCTGGACGGCAAGGTCGTGTGCTTCTTCCAGAGCGCGGCGAAGTTCAAGGCGCGTTACGCGACGCTCGGTTTCAGCGACCAGGCGAAGCTGGACGACGGCCCGATGTGGCCCGCCGCGTTCGCGCTGACCGAGGTGACGCCCGAGGTGGAGGAGCGGATCGCCGACCTGGTGAAGCGGGCGGTGGGCTGAGCCGCCGCCGGGGGCCGGGGGAGTCCGCCGGCGGCCCCGCCGCGCCCCGCCCGGGAGCATCCGCCCGGGCGGGGACGGTTGGGTCCGGGCGGGTCCGCAACTCCGTCCGGGCGGCGTGGGTTCCGTCCGGTCGTGGCGGGGGATGACCCTCGTGACGGGAGCATGTCCGGAGTGTGAACGAGTGTGGCCGGAAAGCGGTCCTTGTCACCCCTTCTTCCCATCCACATAATCACACCATTGGTTGGCATGTTCGTGCCAATCTCGATGCACCTCCCCCACGAGAGGACATCCCCTTGCGGAACATCTGGAAGAGCGTGAAGAGATCGGCGGCCGTCCTCGCGGTCGCGCTCGCCGGGTTCAGCCTGATGCCGGGCACCGCTCTCGCCCAGCCCGACGCCCCCCGCGGCGCCCAGGAAGCCCAGGCCGGCCTGCCCGTCGTCGGCGGCACCCGGGCCGCCCAGGGCGAGTTCCCCTTCATGGTCCGGCTGTCGATGGGCTGCGGCGGCGCCCTGTACACCCAGACCCTGGTGCTGACCGCCGCCCACTGTGTCGGCGGCACCGGCGCCAACACCTCGATCACCGCCACCGCCGGTGTGGTGGACCTCCAGAGCAGCAGCGCCATCAAGGTCAGGTCCACCTACGTCTACCGGGCGCCCGGATACAACGGCACCGGCAAGGACTGGGCGCTGATCAAGCTGGCCCAGCCGATCAACCTGCCCACCCTGAAGATCGCCGAGACCACCGCCTACAACAACGGCACCTTCACCATCGCCGGCTGGGGCGCGGCGGTCGAGGGCGGCTCGCAGCAGCGCTACCTGCTCAAGGCCACCGTGCCCTTCGTCGATGACGCCACCTGCAAGTCCGCCTACAGCGAGCTGGTGCCGAACGAGGAGATCTGCGCCGGCTACAACCAGGGCGGCGTGGACACCTGCCAGGGCGACTCCGGCGGCCCGATGTTCCGCAAGGACAACGCCGGCCAGTGGATCCAGGTCGGCATCGTCAGCTGGGGCTACGGCTGCGCCCGGCCCGGCTACCCCGGCGTCTACACCGAGGTGAGCACCTTCGCCTCGGCCATCAAGTCGGCGGCGGCCCAGATCGGCGGCTGACCCGCCACCCGCGTACCGCGGCCACCGAGCCGTCACCGCCCCCGGCGGGCCTCCGCGCCCGCCGGGGGCGGCGCCGTACCCGGCCGCGGTGCGGCGTGCCGTCGCGTTCCGGAGCCCGTCGCATCCCGGTGCCCGGCCGCGGGGCCGGGTGTCCGGATGGCGGACGCCACTGGCCGGAACGCGGCTCTTGCCATGGCGTTCGATCAGTTTGAATAATCGCACCACGCTTCACGGGCTCATCCCCCACTGGGTCCGGACACATCGCGGTGTGCCGCACACCGGGAACCGCCCCCCACGGCGGATCCGGGCCCGGCGTCCGGATTTCCGGTTGGCATGAGCCTGTCAGGCGTGCCAACCCCCCACGAAAGGAAATCCGTTGCGGAACATCCTCCAGCAGGTGAAGCGCGCCACGGCCGTCGGCGCGGTCACCCTCGCCGGTCTCGGCCTGCTCCCCGGCACCGCGCTCGCCGCCCCCGCGGACACCCGCACCACACCCCCGGTCGTCGGCGGCACCCCCGCCGAACAGGGCGAATTCCCGTTCATGGTCCGGCTGTCGATGGGCTGCGGCGGCGCCCTCTACACCCAGGACATCGTGCTCACCGCCGCCCACTGCGTGGACGGCAGCGGACCCACCACCGACATCACCGCCACCGCCGGCGTGGTGGACCTGGAGGACCCGCAGGCCCTGACCGCCACCTCCACCGAGGTCCTGCAGGCCCCCGGCTACAACGGCACCGGCAAGGACTGGGCGCTGATCAAGCTGGACAAGGCGCTGGACCTGCCCACCCTGCCCATCGCCGGGACCGGCAGCTACGACAGCGGCGACTTCACCATCGCCGGCTGGGGAGCCGACCAGGAGGGCGGCTCCCAGCAGCGCCACCTGCTCAAGGCCACCGTGCCCTTCATCGACGACGCCACCTGCAAGAGCGCCGGCGGCTCGTACGCCGGCCTGGTCGAGGAGGAGGAGCTGTGCGCCGGCCTCCCCGAGGGCGGGGTGGACACCTGCCAGGGTGACTCCGGCGGCCCGATGTTCCGCAAGGACGACGCCGGCCGGTGGATCCAGGTGGGCATCGTCAGCTGGGGCGAGGGCTGCGCACGGCCCGGCAAGCCCGGCGTCTACACCCAGGTGAGCCACTTCGCCGCGGACATCGGGACGGCCGCGGCCCAGCTCGGCGGCTGACCGGCCGCCCCACCGGCACGCCGCCCCGGACCGGCCTTCCTCCCGGCCCGGGGCGGCCCCACCGCCGCGGGGCCCGCCTCCCGTGCACGGGCCCGCCGGAGGCGCGGGTCCCGGCCCGGCCGGGGCGGCGGGTTCGCGGCCCGTGCGGTGCGTGTGGGTTCACGCGCGTGCGGGCGTCAGGGGTCCATCGGCCCGCGCCCCGCGTAGCGGTGCCCGGCCCGCGCGGTGCGTGCCGGTCCACGGCCCGGACGGTGCGTGCGGGTTCACCGGACGGTGCGTGCGGGCACGGGCCCGTGCGGTGCGTGCGGGTTCACGCGCGTGCGGGCGTGAGGGGGGTTCATCGGCCCGCGCGGCCGGCGGGCTCATGCCGTTGCGGTGTCCCGGCCGCCGTCCCCGCCGGACCTGCTCCCGTCCCCGTCCGGCCGGCCGTCGTTCCCGCCGCCGGTATCCGCCGCCGCGTCCGCGCCGACCTCCGTACCGACGTGCGTACGGGCGTCCGTACCGACGTGCGCTCCCACGTCCGCACCGTCGTCCGTACCGACGTGCGCACCGGCCTCCGTATCCGCCCCGGGACCCGTACCCGCGTGCGCCGGGTCCGGGGGAGCGCCGGGCCGCCCCGACAGGTGGACCTCCGCCGCACCCGCCCCCTCCAGCTCCAGCAGCAGCACCTCGTTGCGGCCCTCCCGCAGCACCGGGCCGGGCACGTACAGGGTCCGCTGCGGACCCACCGACCGGTACCGCCCCAGACAGAACCCGTTGACCCAGGCGAACCCCGCGTCCAGCCGGGCAGCCGCAGCCCCGCGTCACCGGGCCGCGACACCTCGAACCACCCCGGTACAGCCCCTCCCGGCCTCCTCCGGCACCCCGGCCAGGGCTCGAACGGCAGCCCGGCCACCGCGTCCGCCCGTCGAGCGCCGCCGGGCGCAACGCCCGCGCCCGCACCCCGTGCAGTACTGCCGCTCGTGCAGCACCCCACCGGTGATGCCCTTCGGCTCGCCCAGCCGCGGACCGTAGTTCACCCGCCCCAGCGACTCCACCCACAACTCCACCACCGCCGGCCCCGCCACCCCTCCAGCACCGGCTCGGTCTCCGTCAGCACCCCGCGCCGCTCGCCGTCCACGTACACCACCGCCCGGTCGCGCAGCCCGCGCACCCGCAGCGGGTACCGGCCGCGCGGCCCGGGCACCTCCAGCCGGTACCGGACCACCCCCCGGTCCACGTCCAGCTCCTCGAACGTGGGCGGCACCGGCGCCGCCACCTCGGCGTCCCCCAGCGCGGCCAGCACCCCGGGCAGCGGCACCCACTGCGACAGCCGCGCCGTCACCGGCCGGCCGAGCACCGGCGGCGGCGCGGGGACCTCGGGCGGCGGACCGTCCCCGAACCGGGCCAGCACCTCCCGGAAGCGCCGGAACAGCTCCGTCGGCCACCCCCACTCGTCCACCGGCGCCCGGTAGTCGTAGGAGGTCACCGTCGGCAGCAGCGCGCCCGTGTGGTCGGCGCCGGAACGGTTCGCCCCCGCCCAGCCGCCGAAACTCGTCCCGCCGTGCGCCATGTACAGGTTGACCGACGCCCCGCACTCCAGGACCTCCGCCAGCTCCGCCGCGGTCTCCGCGGGGTCCCGCGCCACCGGCTCCGCACCCCAGTGGTCGAACCAGCCGCACCAGAACTCCATGCACATCAGCGGACCGGACGGCCGGTGCCGGCGCAGCGCCGCGAACGCCTCCCGCGCCCCGGAGCCGAAGTTCACCGTGGCCGGCACGCCCGGCAGCGAACCGCCGGTGAGCATGTGGTCCTCCGGCCCGTCCGAGGTGAACAGCGGCACCGACACCCCCAGCCGCCGCAACAGCCCCGCCAGCCACCGCAGATACCCCTGGTCCGAACCGTAGGAGCCGTACTCGTTCTCCACCTGCACCATGAGCACCGGGCCGCCGTCCGGGGCCGAGACCTGCCGCGGCACCACCTGCTCCAGCAGCGGCCCGAACCAGCGCTCCACCGCCGCCAGGTACTCCGGGTCACCGGTCCGCACCCGGTTCCCCAGCGCCCCGGTCAGCCAGTGCGGCAGCCCGCCGTTCTCCCACTCGGCGCAGATGTACGGGCCCGGCCGCACGATCGCCCACAGTCCCGCCGCCCGCACCGCGTCCAGGAACCGGCCCACCGCGCCGACGTCCTCCCACCGGTCCGGCCGCGGCTGGTGCAGGTTCCACGGCACATAGGTCTCCACGCAGTTCAGACCCATCGCCCGGACCATCGCCAGCCGGTGGGCCCAGTACGCCTCCGGCACCCGGAAGTAGTGCACCGCGCCCGACAGCAGCCGCACCGGCCGCCCGTCCAGCTCGAAGTGCTCCTCGCCCACCACGAATTCCGGCACCGCACCGCCCCCCTGATCGACCGCCTGACGCGCGCCCACCCTCGCCCCCTGGCGGCCGGCCGGTCCATGGACAAAGATCGCCGCAGGCTTGGACCCGCCGGGGCCCGCGCCCGCCCGGGCGGCGGCCACCGGCACACCGGGACGGACGGGAGCGCCGATGTATCACACCTGGATGCGGTACTTCACCCCCCGGCCCGTCCACCACCGGCTCGGCCTGGTCTGCCTCGGCGTGGGCCTCCAGCACGGCGCCCTGCCGCCCGTCGGCCCCCGCACCCTGGACCACCACGTCGCGGTGGTCATCAGCGCCGGCGGCGGCTGGTACCGCGGCCCCGACGACCGCCGGCACACCGTCACCGCCCCGCCCTGCTCTGGCTCACCCCGGCACCCGCCACCACTACGCCCCCGACCCCGGCTGGGACGAGGCGTTCGTGGACTTCACCGGTCCGGCCACCGCCGGCTACACCGAACTCGGCTACATCGACCCCGGCCACCCCCTCGTCCCGCTCACCGACACCGCCGCCGCGCGCACCGCCATCCGCCGCATCGCCCGCGCCGCCCGCCCGGGCAACCCCTACCTGGAGGTGGAGACCGCCGCCGCCGTCCACGAACTCCTCGTCGCCCTGCGCCGCGCCCGGGCCGACACCGGCGGCGACGGTCACCCCGTGCTCCGGGCCCTCGCCCGCGACGCCTTCCTGCCGCTGACCGTCGCCGAACACGCCGCCCGGCACGGCATGACCCCGGCCGAACTGCGCGCCGTGGTCCGCCGCGCCACCGGCCGCGGCCCCAAGGAGCACCTGCTGGACCTCCGTCTCGCCCGGGCCAAGGACCTGCTGGCCGGCACCGAACTGCCGGTCGCCGCGGTCGCCCGCCGGGTCGGCTACGACGACCCCGCCTACTTCAGCCGGCTCTTCGCGCGCCGGGTCGGCACCGCCCCCGTCCGTTACCGCGAACAGCAGGCGCGGACCGTACCCGGCGGCTTCACCGACCGGGTGCCCGACCCGCACCGGCCACCGCTCGTGGCACCCGCCGCCCCGGGCCCGGACCGCCCGGCCACCGCTCCCGGACCGGCCGGCGGCGCCCGTACCGCCCCGGGTCCTTCCGGAATGCAGACGGACCCACCGGCGGGCGGCCCGGTCACTTAGGGTCCCCCTATGACGAACAGCGAACCCGACGCGTCCGTACAGGCCGAACTCGAACGGCTCCGCGCCAGCATCGACAACATCGACGCCGCCGTCGTCCACATGCTCGCCGAACGCTTCAAGTGCACCCAGCAGGTCGGCCACCTCAAGGCCGCGCACCGGCTGCCGCCCGCCGACCCCGCCCGCGAGGCCCGCCAGATCGCGCGCCTGAGGCACCTGGCGGAGAGCGCCCGGCTCGACCCCGCCTTCGCCGAGAAACTGCTCAACTTCATCATCGCCGAGGTCATCCGGCACCACGAGACGATCGCGGACGGCACCACCGCCAACGGCACCACCGGCAACGGCACCACCGGCAACGGCACCACCGCCAGCGGCGCCACCGGCCACCCGACCGGGTGAAACCGCGGGCTGCCCCTGTTCACCCCCGCCCGGCAGCCGCTACCACTGGGACATCCCGACCCCGTACGGAGGACGGCATGGCCCGCACCCGCATCACCTCCGCCCTCGCCGCCGCGGCCGCCACGGCCGCGGCGGTGGCCGGCACCGCCCCGCCGGCCGCCGCCGCACCCGGCGACACCGTCACCACCACCGTGCCCGAGGCTCTCGGCAGGCTGCAGGTCGCCGCCGAGGACCGCACCGGCTACAGCCGCGGCAAGTTCCCGCACTGGACCGACGAGGACCAGGACGGCTGCGACACCCGTGAGGACGTCCTGGTGGAAGAGGCCGTCACCCCGCCGACCGTGGACGCCCGCTGCACCACTGTCGTCGGCGGCGCCTGGCACTCCTACTACGACAAGAAGGACCACACCGGCGCCGGCGGCCTCGGCATCGACCACACCGTGCCGCTCGGCGAGGCATGGGGCTCCGGTGCCTCCCGCTGGTCGGAGGAGGAGCGCCGCCGGTTCGCCAACGACCGCGACGACCCGCGCGTGCTCAACGCCGTCTCCGCCACCGAGATCCGCCTCAAGGCCGGCCGCGACCCCGCCCGGTGGGAACCCAGCGACGACAGCGCCGACTGCCGCTACATCGCCGAGTGGGTGGTGGTCAAATCCCGCTACCGCCTCTCCGCGGACCGCGCGGAGGCGGCGGCCCTGGAGAACATGGCCGCCGAGTGCCCCGACGAGGCAATGGAGATCACCTACACCACCGCCCGCTGACGCCCGTGCGCCGCACGGGCCAGGGCCCCACCGCCCCTGGGGCCCCACCGCCCGGGCCCCACGGCCCGGAGCCCGTGCCCCGCACGTCCGGCCGCCCGCGGACCCGGCCGGTGCCGTCCACCCCGCCGTTCGAACCCCGGGACCGGAGCGGCCGCACCCCGGCGGAACGCCCCGGGCGCCCCGCGCGGCGGACACCGGCCCGCCCCCCACCGGTACCGCCCCACCGGCCGCGGCGCTCCTCGCGGCGGGAACCGGACCGGCCCCTGCCTCCGGATAGCCGGCGCGGCTCGCGCCCGTACCCACCACGGCACGCCCGCACGGCCGCCCGGCCCCCACGACCGGCACCCCGGTACCCACCACGGCACGCCGCGCGCACCGCCGCCGCCCCCCGCGACCGGCGCCCCGGTCCACCCCTGACCACGCACCGCCCCCGCCCCGGCCACCGGCCGCGACGGACGGAACCCCCCGCCCGCCGGCCGCCCCTGCACCCCACCCGGACGGCCCCCGCACGGCGGCCCCCGGCACCCCGTGCGGCACCCGCGCACCGTACGGCAGCATGACCACATGCCCGTCCTCACACGCGCCGAAGCGCAGACCCGAGCCCGCCTCGTCGACGTCCACCGCTACCTCATCGACCTCGACCTCACCCGCGGCCCGGAGCGGTTCCGCTCCACCACCACCCTCCGCTTCAGCACCCGCCACCCCGGCGCGGACACCTTCGTGGAACTCCGCGCCGCAGCCCTCCACCGCGCCACCCTCGACGGCCAGGACCTCGACCCGGCCCTGTACACCGGCGACCGCCTCCCGCTCACCGGCCTGACCGCCGGCGACCACGAACTGCGCGTCGAGGCCGACATGGCCTACTCGCACACCGGCGAGGGCATGCACCGCTTCACCGACCCTGCCGACGGCGAGACCTACCTCTACACCATGTGCTGCATGGCCGACGCCGACCGGGTGTTCGCCGCCTTCGACCAGCCCGACCTCAAAGCCGTCTTCGAGGTCACCGTCACCGCGCCGCCCGAGTGGACCGTCCTCGGCAACGGCATCGCCCGGCGCACCGGCGACCCCGCCGCCGGCCGCTGGCACCTCGCCCCCACCCCACCCATCAGCACCTACCTGATGGCCGTCGCCGCCGGCCCCTACCACTCCGTCCACGCCGAACACCGCGGGCTCCCCCTCGGCCTGCACGTCCGCCGCTCCCTCGCCCCCCACCTCGACACCGACGCCGAGGAACTCCTCGACATCACCCGGCGCTGCTTCGACCGCTACCACGAGATCTTCGACGAGCCGTACCCCTTCGACTCCTACGACCAGGCCTTCGTCCCCGAGTTCAACTCCGGCGCCATGGAGAACCCCGGCCTGGTCACCTTCCGCGACGAGTTCATCCACCGCTCCGCCGCCACCGACGCCCAGCGCCAGACCCGGGCCATGGTCATCGCCCACGAGATGGCCCACATGTGGTTCGGCGACCTGGTCACCATGCGCTGGTGGGACGACATCTGGCTCAACGAGTCCTTCGCCGAGTACATGGGCTTCCAGATCCTCACCGAGGCCACCCACCACACCGGCACCTGGGCCGACTTCGGCATCCGCCGCAAGAGCTGGGGCTACGACGCCGACCAGCGCCCCTCCACCCACCCCGTCGCACCCGACCCCGACGGCGTCCCCGACACCGCCTCCGCCCGCCTCAACTTCGACGGCATCTCCTACGCCAAGGGCGCCTCCGCCCTCCGCCAGCTCGTCGCCTGGCTCGGCGAGAAGAACTTCCTCGCCGGCATCAACGACCACTTCGCCCGCCACCGCTTCGGCAACGCCACCCTCGCCGACTTCCTCGACTCCCTGGCCCGCGCCTCCGGCCGCGACGTCCACGCCTGGGCCGGACAGTGGCTGCGCACCACCGGTGTGGACACCCTCACCCCCCACGTCACCACCGACGACCGGGGATGGACCCTCCACCTCGACCACCGGGGCAGCCGCCCCACCGCATCGCCATCGGCCTGTACGACCGGGACCCCGACGCCCCCGGCCGCCTCCGCCTCCGCGACCGCCCCGAAGCCGACCTCCCCCGCCGGCGACGGACTCACCCTCACCCACCCCGGCCGCCGCCCCGACCTCGTCCTCCTCAACGACCACGACCTCAGCTACGCCAAGATCCGCCTCGACCCCACCTCCTGGGACACCGCCACCACCGCCCTGTCCGGCCTGCCCGACGCCCTCACCCGCGCCGTCATCTGGAACGCCGCCCGCGACCTGGTCCGCGACGGCCTCCTCGACCCCGCCACCTACCTCGACACCGCCCGCGCCCACCTGCCGCTGGAGACCGACACCCCGGTCGCCGAAGGCGTCCTCACCTTCGCCCGCCACCACATCGCCGACCGCTACCTGCCCGACCACGCCCGACCCGCCGCCCTCGCCACCCTGCTCGACACCTGCGACGCACTGCTGGCCCGCACCACCGACGGCACCGCCCCCGGCCTGCGCCTCACCGCCCTGCGCACCCGCATCGACTGCACCACCGACACCGCCGAACTCCACGACTGGCTCACCCACGACACCGTCCCCGACGGCCCCGCCCTCGACCCCGAACTCCGCTGGCGCATCCACCTCCGGCTCGCCGTCCTCGGCGCCCTCACCCCCCGCCGCCATCGACGCCGAACTCCACCGCGACCCCAGCGCCACCGGCCAGAAGGCGCCGCCCGCTGCCGCGCCGCCCTCCCCGACCCCGACGCCAAGGAAACCGCCTGGACCGCCCTCTTCACCGACGACCACCTCTCCGCCTACCTGCTCACCGCCACCGCCGACGGCTTCTGGCAGCCCGAACAGCACCAGCTCCTGCGGCCCTACATCACCCGCTGGTTCCCCGCCGCCGTCGCCCTCGCCGAACGGCGCGGCCCCGCCGTCGCCGAAGCCGTCGGCCGCCACGGCTTCCCGCTCACCGACCCCGAGACCCTGCGCCTGGGCGAGGAAACCCTCCACGGCACCGGGCCCACCCCCGCGCTGCGCCGCCGCCTCGCCGACGAACTCGACGACACCCGGCGCGCCCTGCGGGTCCGCGACACCCACACCCCCACCCACTAGACCGGCCCCGCCCCGCCACCCGCCGGCACCGACGCGTCCGGGCCGGCCCCCACGGGGACCGGCCCGGAACACCACCACCGGCACCACACGGCACCGGCACACACACCCTCGCGGCTCAGCCGCGGTCGCGGGCGAACTCCTCCAGCGACTCACCGACGATCTTGCCCGCCAGCCGGGTCGCCAGCGCGTCGATCTCCTGGTTCAGCGAAGCCTCCGCCAGCGCCCGGTCCGCGTCGATCTGCGTCCGCGCCGCCGTCAGCATCTCCTCACGCTGCCGCTGACCCTCCGCCCGCAGCTCCGCCAGCAGCTGCGCACCCTGCTCCGCCGACTCCTGACGCAGCCGCGCCGCCTCGTGCCGGGCCTCCCCGAGCAGCTCCTGGTACTCCGCGTGGGTACGCTCCGCGGCCGCACGGATCTCCTCCGCACGGTGCTGACCCCCCTCGATCGCCTTCTCCCGCTCACGCAGCACCTTCGCGATCCGGGGCAGCAGCACACCCGACAGGACGGCGAAGACGATACCGAAGGCGATGAACGCCACCACCAGGTCCGCCAGCTCCGGCTTGAGCGGACCGATCTCCAAGGACAGTTCCATCCCCCCAGCCTACGGGGCCCACCCGCACCCACCCGCCACCGCGCCCCCCCGGTCCCACGTACGGGTGGACTCCCGGCCGCCACCGGCACCCCACCGCCACCCGGCCAGTAGCGTGAGGCGGCCCCGGCGAAGCGCTCCCGCTCCCACCCCGCCGCCCGGCCCCGCCCCGGCCCCGCGCCGGCACCCCGACACCCGGCACCCGGCCGGCACCGCCCGGCCCCGCCCGGCCTCCGACACCGTGGAAGGCACCCGCCGATGACCAGCGACCACCCACCCACCCCCCGACGCGCCCCTCGACCTCGCCGGCATCGGCATCGGCCCCTTCAACCTCTCCTCGCCGCCCTCGCCCACGCCCTCCCCGGCCTGCGCACCGCCTTCTACGAACAACGCCCCGCCTTCCACTGGCACCCCGGCCAGCTCATCCCCGGCACCACCCTCCAGGTCCCCTTCCTCGCCGACCTCGTCACCCTCGCCGACCCCACCAGCCCCTGGTCCTTCCTCAACTACCTGCGCACCGGCGAACGCCTCTTCCCCTTCTACGTCGCCGAGCGCTTCCACATCGAACGCGCCGAATTCGACGCCTACTGCCGCTGGGTCAGCCACCAGCTCCCCACCCTCCACTTCGGCCACCGCGTCGACGCCGTCCGCTGGAACCCCCCACCACGCCCTGTTCGAACTCGACCACACCCGCCCCGGCACCGACGGCCGCCCCGGCACCACCGGCCGCGCCCTCCCGCCACCTCGTCCTCGGCATCGGCAGCGCCCCGCACGTCCCCGCCCCGCTGCGCCCCCTCGCCGACGCGCCCGACACCCCCGTCCTGCACTCCGCCGACTACCTCGGCCACCGCCCCCGGCTGCTCACCGCCGGCCACGTCACCGTGGTCGGCTCCGGCCAGTCCGGCGCCGAGATCTTCCTCGACCTGCTCCGCCACCGCCCGCACGGCGCCGAACGCCTCCACTGGGTCGCCCGCACCCCCGCCTTCGCCCCCATGGAGTACAGCAAGCTCGGCCTGGAACAGTTCACCCCCGACCACACCCGCTACTTCCACGCCCTGCCCCAGCCCGTACGCGACCACCTGCTGCCCCGCCAGTGGCAGCTGTACAAGGGCATCGACCACGAGACCATCGACGCCATCCACGACGAGCTGTACCGGCGGACCCTCGACGGCGGCTGGCCCGACACCGTCCTCACCCCCGGCGTCACCGTCCGCACCGCCACCCGCACCCCCGCCGGCCGTATCGAGCTCCACCTCGAACACCGCCACCAGGGCAGCCGCAGCCGCCTCACCACCGACGCCGTGGTCCTCGCCACCGGCTACCGGGAACGCGGCGTGGACACCCTCCTCGCCGCCCTCGCCCCCCACATCCACCGCGACACCCGCCGCCGCCCCCTCATCGACGAACACCACCGGCTCGTCCTCGACCCCGCCGTCTCCGGCTCCATCTACGTCAGAACGCCGAACGCCACACCCACGGGGTGGGCGCCCCCGACCTGGGCCTCGCCGCCTGGCGCAGCGCCGTCATCCTCAACTCGCTCACCGGCACCACCGCGTTCCCGCTGCCGGCCCGCACCGCCTTCACCACCTTCGGACTCGTCCCGCCCCCAGCCCGCCGGGCGGCCCAGCCGGCGGGACCGGCGCGACCGGCTCGCCCGCCCCCGGCCACCCCCGCCGCGCCACCGCCGACCCCGCGCCCCGGGCCTGACCCGGCCGCGCCCTGCCGCCGCCGTGCCCCGCCGGCCGGAGAGCCTGCCGCCGCCCCGGCGGCCTCGGTGGCCGGCCGGTCCCACCGCGCCGGCCCGCGCCCGGTCGCCGCGCCGGCCCGGTGACGGCGGGCACCCCGCCAGGGCCGGCGCCACCTCCGTGACCGGTTCCCACCCCGCCGGCCGGCACCAGCGCCCCGGAGACCACCCCGCCGAGCCGGCCGCCGCGGCCTGTCCGGCCCGGGTCCGGGGACGTCCGGCCCGGACCGGGGGAGACCGGTCCGGTGCGGGACGGCATCCGGACGCCGTAACCGGGCCATCCTTGACCCATGGCCAAAGAGACACTTCGCGTCGCCGCATACGCCGTCATCATCGATTCCGGCCGCATCCTGCTCGCCCGCCTGAACGGCACCGAGGGCAGACGCTGGACCCTCCCCGGAGGCGGCATCGAGCACGGCGAGGACCCGTACCACGCCGTCATACGCGAAGTCGCCGAGGAGACCGGCTACCGGGTCGCCGTCGACGAACTCCTCGGCATCGACTCCCACCGCCGCCCCTCCGCCTACCGCCGCGCCCGCCCCCGCACCGACTTCCACGCCGTGCGGGTGCTGTACACCGCGCACATCACCGGGGGCGAACTCCGCCACGAGACCGGCGGCTCCACCGACCGCGCCGCCTGGTTCGACCTGCGCCGCGTCCCCGGCCTGACCCGCGTCTCGGTGATCGACGCCGCCCTCGCCCTGCACACCGCCCGGCCCGCCGACGGGCACACCGTGCCCACCACCTGACCGCGCCCGCGCCCGCCCGCCCCGGCCGGCGCCGGCACGGCATCCCGTCCGCCGCGCACGGCCCGCCCGCACCGCCCGCCGCGCACCGCCCGCGACCCGCCCCCGGACCGTCCATCGCCCGACCGCGGGCCACCCACCACCCGTCCCCCCGGCCCCCGGCCACCTCCGTCAGCACCCACGACCACCCACGAGGAGCACCCCCGATGGAACACCCCGGCGCCACCCCGCCCGGCCCGTACGGCACCCCCGCCACCCCGCTGGTCACCGTCCGCGGCGAGGCGCACCACGAGGTCGATCCCGAGACCGCCGCCATCGAGATCACCGTCACCGCCCGCGGCACCGACCGGCGCGCCACCCTCGCCGACCTCACCACCCGCAACCAGCGGGTCCTCGACCTCGTCCGCGGCTACGGCGAGGCGGTGGAGAAGACGGAGACCGGCGCCCTCGCCATCACCCCGCGGCTGACCGCCAAGGGCCGCCACGAACGCGTCGGCTCCTACCACGGCACGGTCCGCACCACCGCCACCCTCGCCGACTTCACCGCCCTCGGAGAACTCACCACCCGCCTCGCCGACCTCGACCTCACCACCGTCGCCGGCCCCTGGTGGGCCCTGCGCCCGGACTCCCCGGCCCACCGCGACGCCCGCCGCCGGGCCGTCCACGACGCCGTGCGGCGCGCCCGGGAGTACGCCGAGGCGCTCGGCGCCCGCCTCGTCGCCCTGCTGGAACTCGCCGACCACGACACGGACCTCCCCGGCCCGTTCCCCCGGGCCGGCACCATGCGCGCCGCCCGGTTCGGCGCACCCGAGCCCGAAGCCCCCGCCGCCCTGGACCTGGAACCCCAGCGCCAGACCGTCCACGCGCAGGTCACCGCCCGCTTCACCCTCACCCCGCCCACCCTGTGAGCCGCCCGGCGGGCCCGCCCCGGGGGCACCGGCGGAGCACCGCCCCGGGCCGCCCCGCGGACCCGCGCCCGGCGGGCCCACCGGACCGCCCCGGACGGGTCCGGACGGGTCCGCGGGCACGGTGAAAGCGCTCATCGGAGCGGCCCCGTGCACGTTTCATTAGTTGTCAACGGCCTTTCACCGAAAGGCCGTTGGGCGGTCGCGGGGACATCCGTCTCTACCAGCCGGTAGGTCGTAGGGTCGCACCATGCGCCGAGCAAAAATCGTCTGCACCCTGGGACCGGCCACCGACTCGTACGAGCAGATCAAAGCGCTCGTGGAAGCCGGTATGGACGTCGCCCGCCTCAACCTCAGCCATGGCACCTACGCCGAACACGAGGAGCGCTACCGACGGGTGCGCAAAGCCTCCGCCGAGACCGGCCGCAGCATCGGCATCCTCGCCGACCTTCAAGGCCCGAAGATCCGTCTCGGCCGGTTCCGGGAAGGCCCCGTACTCCTTGAACGCGGCGACGAGTTCACCATCACCGTGGAGAAAGTGGAGGGCGATCAGCACCGCTGCGGCACCACCTACCACGGCCTCGCCGCCGACGTCTCCAAGGGCGAACGCATCCTCGTCGACGACGGCCGGGTCACCCTGGAGGTGGTCGGCGTGGACGGGCCCCGCGTCAACACCATCGTCATCGAGGGCGGCATGGTCTCCGACCACAAGGGCCTGAACCTCCCCGGGGTCGCCGTCTCCGTCCCCGCCCTCTCCGACAAGGACGTCGAGGACCTCCGCTGGGCCCTGCGCACCGGAGCCGACGTCATCGCCCTGTCCTTCGTCCGCAACGCCGACGACATCATCGACGTGCACCGCGTGATGGACGAGGAGTGCCGCCGGGTCCCGGTCATCGCCAAGATCGAGAAGCCGCAGGCCGTCGAGAACCTCGAAGCCATCGTCGACGCCTTCGACGGCATCATGGTCGCGCGCGGCGACCTCGGCGTCGAAATGCCGTTGGAACAGGTCCCCGTCGTCCAGAAGCGGGCCGTCAAACTCGCCAAGCGGAACGCCAAACCGGTCATCGTCGCCACCCAGATGCTCGACTCGATGATCGACAACTCCCGGCCCACCCGCGCCGAGGCGTCCGACGTCGCCAACGCCGTCATCGACGGCACCGACGCGGTGATGCTCTCCGGCGAGACCAGCGTCGGCACCTACCCCGTGGAGACCGTCAAGACCATGGGGCGCATCGTCGCCGCCGCCGAGCAGGACATCCTCGCCAAGGGTCTGCCCCCGCTCACCGAGCGCAGCAAGCCCCGCACCCAGGCCGGTGCCGTCGCCCGCGCCGCGGCCGAGATCGGCGACTTCCTCGGCGCCAAGTTCCTCGTCGCCTTCACCCAGAGCGGCGACACCGTGCGGCGCCTCTCGCGCTACCGCTCACCCATCCCGCTGCTCGCCTTCACCCCCGAGCCGGCCACCCGCTCCCAGCTCAACCTCACCTGGGGCGTCGAGACCTTCCTCGGGCCGAAGGTGGACACCACCGACGAGATGGTCCGCCAGGTGGACGAGGAACTGCTGCGCATCGGCCGCTGCCGCAAGGGCGACACCGTGGTCATCACCGCAGGCTCCCCGCCCGGGGTCCCCGGCTCCACCAACCTGGTCCGGGTCCACCACATCGGCGACGCCGACGCCACCCTCTGACCCGCACGCTCCCCGCCCCGCAAGCCCCCGCGCCGTCCAGCGGGGGCTTCAGTGCTCCCCGGGGCCCGCGGCGCCACCGGCCCGCGAGCCGGCCGGTACCCCGGGCCGACCATCGGTACCCCGGCCCGGCCGCTCAGTACTTCGGGCCGATGTGGGCGTCCATGAGCGCCACGGAGGCCCGCCGGGCGACCGATATGTTGTACGCCTCGGCTCCCCGCCGGGTGACCTTCCACTCCACACCCACCCGGTCCAGGGCGTCGCAGTACAGCCGCCGGATGTCGTCCGACCGGTTGGTGAAGAAGTACCGCGGGTACGTGTAGCGCTTGCGCTCGCCGCCGACCACGCGGGTGGTCCAGTTGGTGATCCGGCAGCCGTCGGAGTGCACCAGCCCGCGGATGAACTCCCACGGGTGCGTGTCGGTGATCTCCCGCTGCCAGGGCTCCAGCTCGATCCGCCGCTCGTGCTTCTTGCCGGGGCCGTGCTGGGGGAAGAGGCACGGCCAGTGCTTGCTGTAGCTCGCCACCATGACGCAGCCCGCCTTGCGCTCCAGGCACACGCCGTTGGCGGGGCGGACCCGGGACAGCGCGTCGCGGCAGGCCGTGATCAGGCCGGGCCAGGCGTCCGCGCAGGCGATGCGCATCGCGTAGACCCCCCGGGGATGCCCGCTGATGCATCCGTCGCCGAGGTAGAGCCCCAGCAGATAGGCGTACGCGACGGGATCGTCGGGAGGGCCGGGCTCCGGTCCGCACCGTGGACACTCCGGCGCGGGCCGCGTGGGATGGAGGCGGGTCCGCCAGGCACGGATCGCCGCCCGGGAGATGCCGGTCTCACGGCTCACGGAGCTGACGCTGCGGCCCTGGCGGACGAGCGCGAGGGCCCGTTCCCGCGTGGCGATGTCATACATGTGTACGAGATTGGGCCACCGCGGGATGTCGCGGGACAATCCGTGGAAAGGTTCACCTTCGCGAGTGAATTACCCTCGCCCGATCGCGACCTTGGAAAAGAAGGAAAAGTGCCCCGGGTCGGATTCGAACCGACACTGTATGGGTTTTGAATCCATTGCCTGCTGCCAATTGGGCTACCGGGGCTTGCGGATCGAAGGTTGGGAGTGACCCGCTGCGCGTCTACTTTACCGCAGCTAGGTAGGCTCAGGGGGCAGCACCTGCCAGGAACGAGGAGCCCCGTGAGCGACACCGAGCTCGACGAGCAGCAGCACATTCCCCCGCACACCACGCGCGTCGTCATCGCCGAGGACGAGGCCCTCATCCGGCTCGACCTCAAGGAGATGCTGGAGGAAGAGGGGTACACGGTCGTCGGTGAGGCGGGGGACGGGGAGACCGCCGTGGCGCTTGCCCAGGAGCACCGCCCCGACCTGGTGATCATGGACGTGAAGATGCCGGTGCTGGACGGGATCTCCGCCGCGGAGCGGATCGCCGCCGACGGCATCGCCCCCGTGCTGATGCTCACCGCCTTCTCCCAGCGGGAGCTGGTGGAGCGGGCCCGGGACGCCGGTGCCATGGCCTACCTGGTGAAGCCGTTCAGCAAGAGCGACGTGGTGCCGGCCATCGAGATGGCGGTGTCCCGGTTCGCGGAGCTGAAGGCGCTGGAGAAGGAGGTCGCCGACCTCGCCCAGCGGCTGGAGACCCGCAAGCTGGTGGACCGGGCCAAGAGCATCCTGCAGACGCAGTACGGGCTGACCGAGCCGGCCGCGTTCCGCTGGATCCAGAAGACGTCGATGGACCGGCGGCTGTCGATGCGGCAGGTCGCCGAGGCGGTCATCGAGGACGCCGAGGAGAAGAAGACCGCCCAGGAGCAGTAGCCGGCCGGCGGCCCGGCGGTGGTACGGAACCGGGGCCCGCCCCACCGTGGACGGCGGTGGTGCGGGCCCCGGCGCGTGTCCGGCGCGGAGGGGTCAGTCCTCGCCCAGGTAGGCCTTGCGCACCGACTCGTCGTGGAGCAGCGACGGCCCGCTGCCGGAGAGGACGATCTTCCCGATCTCCATGACGTGGCCCTGGTCGGCGAGCGAGAGCGCCGCCTGGGCGTTCTGTTCGACCAGCAGGATGGTGGTGCCCTGGGCCTTGAGCGCGGCGATGGTCTCCATGATCTTCTGCATCATGATCGGCGAGAGGCCCATGGAGGGTTCGTCGAGCATCAGCAGCTTCGGGCGGGACATCAGGGCGCGCCCCATGGCGAGCATCTGCTGTTCACCGCCGGAGAGGGTGCCGGCGGCCTGGCCGCGGCGTTCGCCGAGGATGGGGAAGAGGTCGTAGGCCCGCTGGATGTCCTGGGCGATGCCTTCCTTGTCGTTGCGGAGGAAGGCGCCGAGTTCCAGGTTCTCGGCGATGGTGAGCCGGGGGAAGATGTGCCGGCCCTCGGGGGAGTGGGCCAGCCCCATGGCGACGATCTTGTGCGCCGGGACCCCGGTCAGCGGCTTGCCGTCGAAGACCACCGTGCCGCCCAGCGGCTTGAGCAGCCCGGAGAGGGTGCGCAGGGTGGTGGTCTTGCCGGCGCCGTTGGTGCCGATGAGGGTGACCACCTGGCCGGCTTCGACGGTGAACGAGATGCCCTTGACGGCTTCGATCTTGCCGTAGGCGACTCGGAGGTCCTCGACCTCCAGCAGTGCGGTCACTGTCCGTCCTCCGTACCTGGGGTGGTGCTGTCCTGCGGCTCGGCGCCGGCGTCGGCCGGGGCGGTGCCGGCTCCGGTGCGGGGCGTGGCCGGCGGTGTGTCCGTGGCGCCGGTCCCGGTCCCGGCTGCCGGGGCGGTCTCCGCGGGGGTGGTCTTCGCCGCGGGGGGCGGTCTCCCCGGCGGGGTCGCCCGTGGCGGGGGCGCCGCCGGCCGGCGGGCTTTCGACGGGGCTGCCGAGGTAGGCGGCGATGACGCGTTCGTCGGCCTGCACGACGTCCGAGCCGCCCTCGATGAGCTTCTCGCCCTGGACGAGGACGGCGACCCGGTCGCTGAGGTTGAAGATGAAGCGCATGTCGTGCTCGATGACCAGCACGGCGACGCCGCGGTCCCGGATGGCGAAGACCAGTTCCTCGGTGGCCCGGGTCTCCTGGGGGTTCATGCCGGCGGTGGGCTCGTCGAGCAGCAGCAGTCCGGGGTCGCTGGCGAGGGCGCGGGCGATCTCCAGCTTCCGCTGCTCCCCGTAGGGCAGGTTGCGGGAGAGGTGGTCGGCCTTGGCGGCGAGGCCGGTGAACTCCAGCAGTTCCATGGCCCGTTCCCGGGAGGCGGCCTCGGCGCGTTTGAAGCCGGGGCCGCGCAGCAGCGCCGACCAGAGTCCTTCCTTGGTGCGGGTGTGCCGGCCGACCAGCACGTTCTCCAGGACGGTCATGTTGGCGAAGAGCCGGATGTTCTGGAAGGTGCGGGCGATGCCGGCCTGGGTGACCAGGTGGGGTTTGGGCGGCAGGACGGTGCCGCGGTAGCTGACGGTGCCCTCGGTGGGGACGTACAGCCCGGTGAGGCAGTTGAAGAAGGTGGTCTTGCCGGCTCCGTTGGGCCCGATGAGGCCGACGATCTCGCCGGGGCGGACGGTGAGGCTGACCGAGCGGACGGCGGTGAGGCCGCCGAACCGCATGGTGACGCCGGAGGCGTCGAGGAGCGGGGTGGTGTCCTCGGGGGTGGGCGCTGTTGTCGTCATGTCAGGTCACGCCTCCGCCTTGGTGACGCCGACGGTGGCTCCGCCCGGTGCCGTGGTGTCCACGTCGAGCTGGTCGGTCTCGTGGTATTCGAGCTGCTGCCGTCGGTTGGGGATGAGTCCTTCGGGCCGGAAGCGCATGAGGAGGATGAGCGCGACACCGAAGGCGAGGAGCTGGTAGTCCTGGAGGAAGGTCAGCTTCTCGGGGATGAGGAAGAGGAGCGCGGCGCCGAGCAGCGGGCCGCTGATGGTGCCCATGCCGCCGAGGATGACCGCGGCGAGCAGGAACGCGGAGTTGGGGGCGACCGGCCCGGAGAAGACGTACTGCTCGGGGACGACGGTGTACTGGGTGTGGGCCCAGACGGTGCCGGCGATCCCGGCGAGGGTGGCGCCGAGGGCGAACGCGATGAGCTTGAGGCGGAAGCCGTTGATGCCCATGGCGGTGGCGGCGGTCTCGTCCTCGCGGATGGCGACCCAGGCGCGGCCGATGCGGGAGTTCCCGGCCCGGCTGAAGACGGTGACCACCAGGACGGTGACCAGCAGCATCAGCAGGTAGTAGTTGGCGAAGGAGCCGAGTTCGAAGCCGCCGACGGTGTGGGTCTCGCCGAAGTCGTAGCCGAAGATCTTCAGGTCGGGGATGTTGGGGATGCCGTTGGGGCCGTTGGTGACCTTGGGCCCGGAGTCGCCGTCGAGGTTGTTGACCGCGATGCGGAAGATCTCTCCGAAGCCGAGGGTGACGATGGCCAGGTAGTCGCCGCGGAGCCGGAGCGTGGGGGCGCCGATGACGACGCCGAAGACCAGCGCGGCGAGGGCTCCGGCGATGACCGCCGCCCAGAAGGGGAAGTGCACGTCGAGGGTGGAGGCGGTGGAGCCGGAGACCATCGCGGCGGTGTAGGCGCCGACGCCGAGGAAGGCGACGTACCCCAGGTCCAGCAGGCCTGCGAGGCCGACGACCACGTTGAGGCCGAGGGCGACGGTGGCGAAGATGAGGATGTTCACGCCGAGCTGGAGGTACTGGTCGTCGCTCTGGGTGAAGGGGAAGGCGGCCGCTGCGGCGAAGGCGGCGGCGAGGGTGGCGGTGCGGTGCTTGTGGGTGAGTGCGGACAGCCGCGCGATCAGGCCGCACCGGACGAGGGCGGCGACCGCGAAGCCGACGGTGATGAGGTAGCCGATGAACTCCTCGCTGTCCTCGTCGTCGATGTCGATGCCGTACGTCAGCGCCTGGAGGGCGAGGGCGAAGGCGACGACGATGAGGAGGATCTCGATCCAGGAGGGCAGCTCGCGGGGGCGTGCGGCGAGCCGGGTGTCGTCCGGGATCAGGAAGGCGGCCGCGACGGGTACCGCGGAGGCCACGGCGGCGACGTACCCGCCCGGTTCGAGGTTGACCACGCCGCCGAGGTCGACGGCGATGGCGACCACGGTGAACCAGGTGGTGCCGAACGCGCCGAGGGCGGCGAGCCGGAGGGCGCCGGTGGCCCCGGTGGGGGCCAGGACGCGCAGGCCCTTGAGGCCGAGCGAGGCGAGCGCCAGCAGGGTGGTGAGGAGGCCCGCGACGAGGGTGAGGATCTGCAGGCCGGCGGGGTAGCCGTAGTAGGTGAGGTCGCCGGGGAACTCGGAGGTCCAGGTCCAGGCGAGCATGGTGCTGCCGGCGGTGGCGACTCCGCCCGCCGCGGCGACGGCGCGCCAGAGGGTGGCGCGTCCGGCGGGGCCGGTCTGCCCGGCGGCGGTGGCGGTCTTCTGGGTGCTCATGTGCGTCACTCCCTCAGGCCCGGTCCGCCACGCGTTCCCCGAGCAGGCCCTGTGGCCTGACGAGGAGGACGACGATGAGCAGCGTGAAGGCCCAGACGTCCTTCCAGGCGCCGCCGCCGAGCTGCTCCATGCCGGGGATGTCCTCGATGTAGCGGATGGCGAGGGCCTCGGCGACGCCGAGGACGACGCCGCCGAGCATGGCTCCGTAGATGTTGCCGATGCCGCCGAGGACGGCCGCGGTGAACGCCTTGAGGCCGGCGATGAAGCCCATCTCGAAGTTGATCTGGCCGTACTTCAGGCCGTGGGCGGTGGCGGCGACGGCGGCGAAGGCCCCGCCGATGGCGAAGGCCATGACGATGATGCGGTCGGTGTCGATGCCCATGAGCTTGGCGGTGTCGGGGTCCTGGGCGGTGGCCTGCATGGCCCGTCCGGAGCGGCTCTTGGAGACGAACATGCCGAGGGCGAACATGCACAGCGGGGCGGCGACGAGGAGGAACAGGTCGCCGCGCTGGATGTGCAGGTCCTCGTAGATCCGGAAGGATTCGCCCTCGAACTGGGGGAAGGAGCGGGGCTTCTTGGCGTCGGGGTAGAACGCCCAGATGACCTGCTGGAGGGCGATGGAGAGCCCGATCGCGGTGATGAGGGGGGCGAGCCGGGGGGCTCCGCGCAGGGGTCGGTAGGCGAATCGTTCCGCGGCGGTGGCGACGCCGACGGAGGCGATGACGCCGCCGATGAGCATCAGGGGTATCGCCAGGGAGAGGGCGGTTCCGCCGGGGAGCCAGAGGTAGATGGTGAGGGCGCCGAAGCCCCCGATCATGAAGATCTCGCCGTGGGCGAAGTTGATGAGCTGGACGATGCCGTAGACCATGGTGTACCCGATGGCGATCAGGCCGTAGAGCGCGCCGAGGGTCAGGCCGTTGACCAGCGTTTGCGGCAGTTCGTGCACCGCAGGGCCTCCGATGAGCGTGTCGGATATGACTCCGCGCGAGGGCGCTGGTGGCACCCTCGCGCGGATGGTTCAGGTGGTGCGGGGCGAGGCCGTCGGCGTCACTCCTTGAAGGTGGCGCTCTTCTCGGTCGTCCACTTGCCGTTCTTGACCTTGTAGACGGTGAGCTGCTTGTTGGTGGTGTCGCCGTACTCGTCGAAGGAGACGGTGCCGGTCACGCCGTCGAAGGAGACCTCGCCGAGGGCCTTGACCACCTTGGCGCGGGCGTCGTCGGGGAGCTTGCCGTCGTTCTCCTGGACCACGGCCTTGACGGCCTGGATGATCGCCCAGGCGGCGTCGTAGGAGTAGCCGCCGTAGGCCGCGTAGGGGTCCTGGTAGCCCTGGGCCTGGTAGTTCTTGATGAAGTTCCGGGCGGATTCGAGTTCTTCGACGGGGTAGCCGACGGAGGTGGCGAGGTCGCCGTCGTTCTTCTCACCGGACGCCTTGATGAAGGCGGGGTCGTAGATGCCGTCGCCGCCCATGGTGGGGATGTCGGCGCCGGCCTTCTTGATCTGGTCGGACAGCAGTCCGCCCTCGGGGTACTGGCCGCCGAAGTAGACCGAGTCGGCGCCGGACGACTTGACCTTGTCGGCGATGCCGGAGAAGTCGGTCTCCTTGACGGTGAGGTGGTCGGTGCCGACGACCTTGCCGCCGAGGCGCTCGAACTCCTCGGCGAAGATCGAGGCGAGGCCCGCGCCGTAGGTCTGCTTGTCGTCCACCACGAAGACCTTCCGCTTCTTGGCGTCCTTGTAGTAGTACTGCGCGGCGAAGCGGCCCTGGATGATGTCGGTGGTCGCGGTGCGGAAGTAGGTGTCGAAGGGACGATTCTTCTCGCCCTTGGCCCAGCCGTCGCCCTGGCTGAGCGCGGGGTTGGTGTTCGCCGGGGAGACCTGGGCGAGGTCGGCCTTGGCGAAGACGCCCTGCATGGACTGGGAGACGCCGGAGTTGAGCGGGCCGACGACGCCGAGGACGTCCTCGTCGCCGACGAGCTTGGTGGCGTTCTGCTGGCCGGAGGCCGGGACGGCCTTGTCGTCGTAGGAGGCGATCTTGAAGGTGACGCCGGGGACCTCGTTGTTCTTGTTGGCCGTTCTGGCGGCGAGGTCCACGGAGTTCTTGATGCCTTGGCCGAGGGCAGAGAGGGAGCCGGTCAGCGGGGCGTCGACCCCGATGACCACCGTGATGTTCCCGCCGCCGCTCTCGTCGTTCTTGTCCTTGTCCCGCGATCCGCAGGCGGAGAGGGTGAGCGCCCCGGCGGTGATCGCGGTGGTGAGTATGAGCAAGGAACGGTGTCGCACGGTGAGTCCTTTCCCTGGCGCGGCCCTCTGCTGAGGTGCCGGACGCTCGCCGGACGGCGGTGGATCACGTGGTGAAGAAATGGTGTGCGGCCCGGCCGCGTGGTGACTGGCCGTGACTCTAAGGGCGGGGGTGGGGCCAGGGGCAGAGGTACGGACCCGGATGTGACTCTCTTGTTATGACCGGGCCCCTCGATGGCCGTTTGTGTAGCTGTTCCGAGAGGACAAAAGCGACGTAACCGGGCCATTGATCATGTCCAGGAGGTGAGAACTCGCAGTTCCGCTAAGGAGTCGCAGGCCGTTTGACTGCTTACGGAGCCGGCGCGGCCGACGGTGGCGGCCGAAAAGATGTGTCGTACATCTCAACAAGAGATGAAGATCGTCTTCAGGATTTTTTCGATGTGACGGACCGTAGTCGCCGTCGGGTTTACAAGATCATCACCGGTCACGGCGCGCGCGGCCCGCGGACCGGCGCCACCGTGCGCGCGGGCGCGCCGGCGCGCCACCCCCGCGCCCGGCCACCTCTCCCACCTCGGATGATCAGGTCCGGCGCGGCGGGCGGCCGTCGGCACAGCCGTGGCGTACCGGCCCCGGCCGCGGCGGGCGGCGGCGGACGGTGTGGCGGCACGCACCGTGGCGGGCGCGGGCGGCCGGCCCGGCGGGTCGCCGGCGCGGCACCCGACGCGGAGGCGTCAAAAGGCGTATCAGGAACGGCAATTGACGGCATGACGGCATGGCGGAATGACGGCATGACGGCGCGACGACGGGAGTGGCGGCGCGGGGAGCCGGCGCGAGGGTGACGTCGAAGGCCCGGTGCGGCACGCGGCACCGGGAGGCCGGCGCGGGAGGCCGGTCAGGGCGTGGCGGTCCGCGGCCGGCGCGGAGTGTGACCGGTGCGGGGTGCGGCCCGGGCCGGGGACGTGGTGGTGGCACGGGCCGGCCGCCCGGGCGGCCGGTGCCCGGGCGGCCGGTGCCCGGGCGGCCGGCCGGCGAGGCTCAGGGGAGCTTCACGAACGGCGCGAGGAAGGCCCGCGCGCCGGGGGTGTCCAGCCGGTACGTCACATTGGTGGCGTAGCAGGGGGTGTCACCGGTGATGGTGGTGGAGACCAGCAGCCGTTCACCGTTCACGGTGGCGAAGTTGGGGCCGCCGGAGTCGCCGTAGCAGGCGCCGCCGTTGCCCTGCGGCGCGGTCATCGACAGCCGGATCCAGGCGTCGTTGAGGGCGTTGAAGGTGGTGGGTGCCTTCATCCGGACGCCGCCGCCGGGGTGGGTGTGGCCGCCGGGCCCGCGCTGCGCCTCCTGGGTGCCGTAGCCGGCCACGGTGAAGCCGGCGCCGTTGAGGCCCTGCGGGCCGAGCCGGTCGAAGAGGCCGGCGGCGGGCAGGGTGGCCGGGGTGAAGGACCAGCGGGCCTTCATGGCGGCCGGGTCCACCTCCACCACGGCGATGTCGTGGGTGTCGGAGGCCGGGCCGGGGTACGCCGGGTGGCTGTGGGCGGTGCCGGGGACCGCCACGGCCCGGGCGACGGCGGCGGGGTCGCCGGGGTGCTGTTCGGCGGCGCGGTCCAGGCCGGCCTGGACGTCCTGGTCGAGGGAGACGTGGAAGCGTACGTTCTCCGGCCAGTCGGTGGTGCAGTGGGCGGCGGTGAGGAAGGTGCCGGAGTCCACCATGGTGCCGGAGCAGACCCAGTCCACCCGGTCCGGGGTGCCGGGGTCACCGTCGTCGTCCCAGGTGGCGACGAGGGCGCCGACCTCGGTGCGTTCGGGCGCCGGGGTGGCGTTGTACGAGTTGACGGCGGCGGCCGGGAGCTGTGTGCCCAGGGCGAGGACGGCGGCCCCGGCGGCTGCGACGGCGGCGCGCCGGCCGGTGTTTCCCATGCGTATGGCCCGCAAGAAGACTCCTTCGTGAGGCACGTCCACAGTGCTGCCCGAGCACGGTGGTGCCGGGCGGGGACGTGTAGCCCGGCATTGAAGCGTGCCGGCGGGGGCGGGGGGAAGAGTCGGTACGCGATTCGCCCCGTCGCCCGCGGGTGGTTCTCCCGCCGCCCGCCGGCCGTTCCTCCCGGCCGTCACTCGGGCCGTCGCAACCGGTCGCCGTCCCTGCCGCCCACCGGCGGGCCCGCGGTCGCCGCCGGCATCCCCCGGGCCGTCCCCGCCCGTCGCCCGCCGGCGGGCCGGTCGGTCCTGGGTCGTTCCGGTCCGTTCCCCGTTGCCGCCCGCGGGCGGCCGGCGGTCAGCCGGCGGTGGGGGTGCCGGACCGCTCCGGGCCCTGTCCCGTGCCGCCGGGGGCGGCGTCGCGGAGCAGGCAGGTCAGCCGTGCGGTGCACACCCGGCGGTCCTGCTCGTCGCTGATCACGATCTCGTAGGTGGCGGTGGAGCGGCCCCGGTGGACGGGGGTGGCGACGCCGGTGACCAGCCCGGAGCGGACGCCGCGGTGGTGGGTGCAGTTGAGGTCGACACCGACCGCGATCCGGGTGCTGCCGCCGTGCAGCATGGCGCCGACCGAGCCGAGGGTCTCGGCGAGCACCGCCGAGGCGCCGCCGTGCAGCAGCCCGTACGGCTGGGTGTTGCCCTCCACCGGCATGGTGCCCACCACCCGCTCGGGGGCGGCCTCCAGGATGCGCACGCCCATCCGCTCGCCGAGGCTGCCGGCGGAGAACAGCGCGGGCAGATCGACGCCGAGCGCCGCGTACTCGTCGATGACCTCCTGCGGGAACTTCACGCTGGTCTGCTCGCCCATGGGTCCGGCTCCGTTCGTCTGGCTGTCGTGGGCACCGTCTTATCAGGACGCGGCCCGGACGATCAGGCGGGGGTGACCGGCTCCAGGCGGACGACCAGCGACTTGCTCGCCGGGGTGTTGCTGGTGTCGGCGGTGGCGTCCAGCGGGACCAGCACGTTGGTCTCGGGGTAGTAGGCGGCGGCGCAGCCGCGGGCGGTGGGGTAGTGCACCACCCGGAAGCCGGGCGCGCGCCGCTCGGTGCCGTCGGTCCACTCGCCGACGAGGTCGGCGTACGCGCCGTCCGCGAACCCCAGCGCGGCGGCGTCGTCGGGGTGCACCAGGACGACCCGCCGGCCGCCCTTGATGCCGCGGTAGCGGTCGTCGAGGCCGTAGACGGTGGTGTTGTACTGGTCGTGCGAGCGGAGTGTCTGCAGCAGCAAACGTCCCTCGGGTACCCGCGGGTACTCCACCTCCGCGGCGGTGAAGTTCGCCTTGCCGGTGGCGGTGGGGAAGCGCCGCTCGTCGCGGGGGGCGTGCGGCAGGGCGAAGCCGCCGGGGACGGCGACGCGGGCGTTGAAGTCCTCGAAGCCGGGGATCACCCGGGCGATGCGGTCCCGGACGGCCGCGTAGTCGTCGGCGAACTCCTCCCACGGGGTGCGGCTGCCGGGGAGCACCCGCCGGGCGAGCCGGCAGACGATGGCGGGCTCGGAGAGCAGTTCGGGGCCGGCCGGGGCGAGCCGCCCGCGGGAGGCGTGCACCATGCCCATGGAGTCCTCGACGGTGACGGACTGGGCCCGGCCGCCGCGGATGTCGCGCTCGGTGCGGCCGAGGGTGGGCAGGATCAGGGCGCGGGCGCCGGTCACCACGTGGGAGCGGTTGAGCTTGGTGGAGACGTGCACGGTCAGCCGGGCCCTGCGCATGGCGGCCTCGGTGACCTCGGTGTCGGGGGAGGCGGCGACGAAGTTCCCGCCCATGGCGAAGAAGACCTTGGCCCGGCCGTCGCGCAGGGCGCGGATGGCACGGACCACGTCCAGGCCGTGCTCGCGCGGCGGGGCGAAGCCGAACTCGCGCTCCAGCGCGTCGAGGAAGGCCGGGTCGGGCCGTTCGAAGATGCCCATGGTGCGGTCGCCCTGCACGTTGCTGTGGCCGCGCACCGGGCAGACCCCGGCGCCGGGGCGTCCGACGTTGCCGCGCAGCAGCAGGAAGTTGACCACCTCGCGGATGGTGGGGACGGCGTGCTTGTGCTGGGTGAGGCCCATCGCCCAGCAGACGATGGTGCGGCGGGAGGCGAGCACCATGCGCGCCGCCGCTTCGATCTCGTCGCGGGTCAGGCCGGTGGCGCGGAGCGTCTCGTCCCAGTCGGCGGCGCGGGCCGCCGCCGCGTACTCCTCGAAGCCGTGGGTGTGCTCGCGGACGAACGCCTCGTCCACGGCGCCGGGGTCCTCCTCGGCCGCCTCCAGGACGCGCTTGCCCAGGGCCCGGAAGAGCGCCTGGTCGCCGCCGATGCGGATCTGCAGGAACAGGTCGGTCAGGGGGGTGCCGCCGCCGGCCAGGCCGCGCGGGGTCTGCGGGTTCTTGAACCGTTCCATGCCCGCCTCGGGCAGCGGGTTGACGGTGATGATCCGGGCGCCGTTGCCCTTGGCCTTCTCCAGCGCGGAGAGCATCCGGGGGTGGTTGGTGCCCGGGTTCTGCCCGGCGACGATGATCAGGTCGGCCCGGTACAGGTCGTCCAGGAGCACGCTGCCCTTGCCGACGCCGAGGGTCTCGGTGAGCGCCGAGCCGGACGACTCGTGGCACATGTTGGAGCAGTCCGGCAGGTTGTTGGTGCCGAACTCGCGGGCGAAGAGCTGGTAGAGGAAGGCGGCCTCGTTGCTGGTGCGGCCGGAGGTGTAGAAGACGGCCTCGTCGGGGGAGTCCAGCGCCCGGAGTTCCTCGGCGATGATGTCGAAGGCCCGGTCCCAGCCGATGGGCCGGTAGGTGTCGGAGCCCTCCTCCAAATACATGGGGTGGGTGAGCCGGCCCTGCTGGCCGAGCCAGTAGCCGCTGCGGGTGGCCAGCTCGGACACCGGGTGGGCGGCGAAGAAGGCGGGGGTGACCCGGCGCAGCGTCGCCTCCTCGGCGACGGCCTTGGCGCCGTTCTCGCAGAATTCCGCGGTGTGCGGCTTGTCCGGCTCCGGCCAGGCGCAGCCGGGGCAGTCGAAGCCGTCCTTCTGGTTGACCCGCAGCAGGGTGAGCACGCTGCGGGTGACGCCCATCTGCTGCTGGGCCATGCGCACGGTGTGGGCGATGGCGGGCAGTCCGGCGGCGGCGTGCTGCGGGGCGCCCACCTCGGGCGCGTCCTGCACCGGGTCTCCTGCGGGCGGCTTGGCTGCCATGGCGTTCTCCCTCGTGCGGTCGTCGGCCCCCGGGGCCCGTCGGCGTGCGGTGGCGGGCCGGGCGGGCGGGTCCGGCCCCGCCGCCGATCCTGTCACGGACCCGCGGCGGCCGTCCCGCCCGGCCCGGCGCGTGGACCGGATTGTCGGTGCGGCGTGGCAGGATCGGAGCGTGGCAGAGAAAGCATCGAAGCAGACCGATCCCAGCGTCCGGAGCGCGCCGCGGGCCGAGCAGTCCGACCCGGGCGAGCGGCCCCGGCTGATGCTGCTGGACGGGCACTCGCTGGCGTACCGGGCGTTCTTCGCGCTGCCCGCGGAGAACTTCAACACCACCACCGGGCAGACGACGAACGCGATCTACGGGTTCGCGTCGATGCTGGCGAACACGCTCCGTGACGAGCAGCCCACGCATCTGGCGGTCGCCTTCGACGTCTCCCGCAAGACCTGGCGCTCGGAGCGGTTCACCGAGTACAAGGCGAACCGCTCCACCACCCCGGACCAGTTCAAGGGGCAGGTCGAGCTGATCGGCGAGCTGCTGGACTCGATGAACGTGCCCCGGTTCGCGGTGGACGGGTACGAGGCGGACGACGTGATCGCCACGCTGGCCACCCAGGCCGAGGCCGCCGGGTTCGAGGTCCTCGTCGTCACCGGTGACCGGGACTCCTTCCAGCTGGTCAGCGACCACGTCACGGTGCTGTACCCGACCAAGGGGGTCTCCGAGCTGACCCGGTTCACCCCGGCGAAGGTGGAGGAGAAGTACGGGCTCACCCCGCGGCAGTACCCCGATTTCGCGGCGCTGCGCGGCGACCCGTCGGACAACCTGCCCGGCATCCCCGGGGTGGGGGAGAAGACCGCCGCGAAGTGGATCAACCAGTTCGGGTCGTTCGCGGAGCTGGTGGAGCGGGCGGACGAGGTCAAGGGCAAGGTCGGCGAGAAGCTCCGGGAGCACCTGGAGTCGGTGAAGCTCAACCGGGAGCTGACCGAGCTGGTGCGGGACGTGGCGCTGCCGGTGGGCCCGGAGGGGCTGCGGCGCGCCCCCTACGACCGGCAGGCGCTGTCGGTGATCCTGGACGCGCTGGAGTTCCGCCACCAGAACTTCCGCGACCGGCTGATGGCGGCCGACCCCGGTGAGACGGAGGCGGAGGCCCCGCCGGCGGCCGGGGTCGCGGTGGACGGCGTGGCGCTGGGCGCCGGTGAGCTGGCGCCGTGGCTGGCCGAGCACGGCGGCGCGCCGCTGGGGCTGGCCACCGTCCACGCCTGGGCGCTGGGCAGCGGCAGCGTGAGCGAGATCGCCCTGGCGACGGCCGGCGGCCCGGCCGCCTGGTTCGACCCGGCCACCCTGGACGAGGCGGACGAGCGGGCCTTCGCCGGCTGGATCGCCGACCCCGCCCGGCCGAAGGTGCTGCACGACGCCAAGGGGGTGATGCGGGTCTTCGCCGAGCACGGCTGGACGGTGGCCGGCGTCACCATGGACACCGCGCTCGCCGCCTACCTGGTCAAGCCCGGCCGCCGCTCGTTCGCGCTGGACGCGCTGTCGGTGGAGTACCTGGGCCGGGAGCTGGCGCCGGCCGCGGCGGACAGCGGCCAGCTGGCCTTCGGCGCCGACGAGCAGGCCGAGCAGGACGCGCTGATGACGCAGGCGCGCGCGGTGCTCGACCTGGGCGCGGCCTTCGAGCAGCGGCTGGCCGAGGTGGGCGCCGCGGAGCTGCTGCGGGACGTCGAACTGCCCACCTCCGCGCTGCTGGCCCGGATGGAGCGGGCGGGCATCGCCGCCGACCGGGCCTGGCTGGACCGGATGGAGCAGCAGTTCGCCGCGGCGGTGCAGCAGGCGGTGCGGGAGGCGCACGCCTCGGTGGGCCACGAGTTCAACCTGGGCTCGCCCAAGCAGCTCCAGGAGGTCCTCTTCGGGGAGCTGTCGCTGCCGAAGACGAAGAAGACCAAGACCGGTTACACCACCGACGCGGACGCGCTCGCCTGGCTGGCGGGCCAGACCGAGCACGAGCTGCCGGTGATCATGCTGCGGCACCGGGAACAGGCCCGGCTGCGCTCCACCGTCGAGGGGCTGATCAAGACGATCGCGCCGGGCGGGCGGATCCACACCACCTTCAACCAGACCGTGGCGGCGACCGGCCGGCTGTCGTCGACCGACCCCAACCTGCAGAACATCCCGGTGCGCACCGACGAGGGGCGGGCGATCCGGCGGGGTTTCGTGGTCGGTGAGGGGTACGAGTCCCTGCTGACCGCGGACTACAGCCAGATCGAGCTGCGGGTGATGGCGCACCTGTCCGAGGACGAGGGCCTGATCGAGGCGTTCACCTCCGGCGAGGACCTGCACACCACGGTGGCCTCGCAGGTGTTCTCGGTGGCGAAGTCCGAGGTCGACCCGGAGATGCGCCGCAAGATCAAGGCGATGTCCTACGGCCTGGCGTACGGGCTCTCCGCGTTCGGGCTCTCCCAGCAGCTGAACATCTCGCCGGACGAGGCGCGGAAGCTGATGGACACCTTCTTCGAGCGGTTCGGCGGGGTGCGGGACTACCTCCAGCGGGTGGTGGAGGAGGCGCGGGCCACCGGCTACACCGAGACGATGCTCGGCCGCCGCCGCTATCTGCCCGACCTCAACAGCGACAACCGGCAGCGCCGGGAGATGGCCGAGCGGATGGCGCTCAACGCCCCGATCCAGGGCACCGCCGCGGACATCGTCAAGGTGGCCATGCTCAAGGTGGACGAGGCGCTGCGGGGCGATGGGCTCTCCTCCCGGCTGCTGCTTCAGGTGCACGACGAGATCGTGCTGGAGATCGCTCCCGGTGAGAGGGAACGCGTCGAGGAACTGGTGCGTCAGGAGATGTCGGGAGCGGTGTCTCTCCGGGCACCCCTGGACGTGTCGATCGGGCACGGTCCGGACTGGGAATCGGCGGCCCACTGACGGCGCGAACGGGCGGTGGCTGGGGGCGGCGAGTTGTCGTAGTGTCACGAGCGTTGTTGCGGCGGGGAGCGCGCACGGCGCCCGACGGGAGGGGAATGCAGCATGGCAGCGCACTACGGTCGGCGGCTTCGCAAGCGGGCCGCCACGACGGCGGTGGCGGCGGTCGCGATGGCCGCCCTCACCGCCTCGCAGGCGCCCGGCTTCGCCGGTACACCGAACCGGGAGCGGGAGGCGGCCGGCGGGTCCGGCGCCTCGGCCCCGCCCGGCACGCCGATCGACGGTGGCTCCCCCTACCACACCGACCTCCCGCCGCTGGTCAGGCCGGACCGGCCGGACGCCTCGGCGGATCTGCCCGGGGGGCCGGGTGACAGCCCCGGCCGGGGCCCGCTGATCGCCACCGGCCCCGCCGAGCGGGGCATACCGGCGACGGTGCTCGACGCCTACAAGCGGGCCGAGGCGAGCCTGCGGGAGTCCAACCCCGGGTGCAACCTCCCCTGGCAGCTGCTCGCCGCCATCGGCAAGGTGGAATCGGGCCAGGCGCGCGGCGGTGCGGTGGACGCCGACGGCACCACCTTCACCCCGATCCTGGGCCCCCAGCTGAACGGCGTCGGGTTCGCCAACATCACCGACACCGACGGCGGGGCGTACGACGGGGACACCACCCACGACCGTGCCGTGGGCCCCATGCAGTTCATCCCCTCCACCTGGGCGGGCTGGGGCCGGGACGGCAACGGCGACGGCGTGCGGAACCCCAACAACATCTACGACGCCGCGCTCGCCGCCGGGAGTTACCTGTGCGCGGGGGGCCGAGACCTGTCCGACCCGGCCGACCTGGACCGCGCGATCCTGGGCTACAACCCGTCCCGGGAGTACCTGCGGACGGTCCTGTCCTGGTTCGAGTACTACAAGACGGGCACCCACGAGGTCCCGGACGGCGCCGGAACGCCCTCCCGGCGCGACCCGGCGGACGCCGGCGAGGGCAGGAACCCGGGCAAGCCCGGCGGTACCTCCGACAAGCCCGGCAAGAAGCCGGACAAGAACGAGGGCAACGAAGGGAAGCCCGGCAAGCCGGACCGGCCGGAGCCCCCGGCCGGCGGATCCGGGGGCGGCGACAAGCCCGCGCCCGAGCCGACCAGATCCCCGAGCCCCCGAGGCGCCCGCCCCGGTGTCCGCCCTGGCGGTCGTCGGGGAGACCACCTCACCGCGGAGGCGGGCGAGGAGTTCGCCCTCTCCCCGCGGGTGCGGGCCCGTACCGCCACCGGCAAGCCGGTCTCCGGGGTGGCCGTGCGGTACGAGATCGTCGGCGAGACCGACACCCGGTTCGCCGGCAACGTCCGCCGGGCCGTCGTGGTCACCGGCGAGGACGGGGTCGCCGTCGCGCCCCGGCTGCGGGCGGGGGAGCGGACGGGCGAGTTCACCGTGCGCGCCACCGCGCCGGGCCGGAACCTCCCCGCGGTGGACTTCGCCTCCACCGTCACCGCCCCGCCGGTTCCCGGGGCGGACACGCTGGCGCGGACCGACACCGAGGTGCTCCGGGCCACCGCCGGGGCCGAGTTCACCGCCCCGCTCAGCGTCCTGGCGACCGCCGAGGGACGGCCGGTGGCGGGTGTCCCGGTCACCGCGACCATGATCACCTCGGACGCGGTCAACCCCGCGCAGAACACCGCCGGTCCGTACTTCAAGGGAGCCGACGGCAACCCGCTGCGGGTGCTGGAGGGGCTGAAGACCGACGCCCAGGGCCGGCTGACGCTGCCGCAGATCTTCGCCGACGACCAGACCGGCACCTTCCGGCTCCGGCTCACCACGGCCGACGGGACGGTCCTCGTGGTGGACCTGCTCGTCACCGCGCCCACCGCCGGCTGACCGCCCGCCGGCCGGACTCTCGCCGGTCCGCCGACCGGGCATCGCCGGCGGCCCGGCCGCGGAGCACGGCCCGGACCCCGCGGGGTCCGGGCCGTCGCCCGTGGTCTTGTGGCGGGTTCCCGTGCCGTCCGTGCGCCCGTGTGCGGTCCGTGTGTCCGGGCGGTTCTTGGCGCGCGGGGGTTCGGTGCACGGGCGGTTCGGTGTGCCCTTGCGGTTCGGTGTGCACGGTCGGTTCGGTGCGCGGGGTCCTGCGCGTCCGTGCGGGCCCGGGCCGACAAGAGCTGCCCCTGAGCCCGGCCGCCCGTGCGGTTCCGTACTGCCCGTTGCCCCGTTGGGTCCTGCGTCGCTCGGTGCGGTCCGATGCGGTCCCCGCCGTTCGTACGTGGCCGGGCCTATGCGGGGCTGCGCGGGCCGTGCCGGATCGTGCGGCCTCGCGCCGGACCGTGCCGGGATGTCCGCCCGGCCCGGCCAGGTTGTGTCCCGGGACGCCCCACCCTCGTCGGTGCCGCACGGCAGACGCACGCTCCGTCTGCCGCCGCCGTGCCGTACGGCACCGGTGTCCTGCCGCGTGTGGCCGGGCGTACCGCCGGGCGCCGGGGCCGGCGCGGCGCCCGCTACCGCAGCGCCCCCTGCCGCCCCCGCGTCCTCGGCACGTGGCCGTCAGACGCCTGGCGGCCCGCAGGCCTGGGTCCGATGCGACTTCGTGCCGTCCCGGCCCACCCGGACGTGTCCGACCGGGCCCGCCGCCCTCCGGTCACCCCGGCCACCGGCACGCGCCGAAGCCCGGGTCCACCGCCAGGCGTCGGCCGGACACATCGCCGGGCGGCACGGGGTATGGCGAGAAGCGCCGGCGCACCACCGGGGAGGTGGCGGCCGGGCCTACCGCCAGGCAGGGCGGATGTTCTGCCGGGCGGTGCGGGGCGTGACACCGGGCGGTGCCCGGACGTACAGCCGGGTTCGCGAACTGCCGGGCGGTGCCGGGGCGTGCCGGCGAACGTCGCAAGCCGTGTATCGGGCGGTGGCGAAGGGGGCCGCCGGGTGCGCGGAATCGTCGGGTAGGCGGCCCGGCCTACCGACGTGCAGGACGGGACGTGCCATCGGGGGACAGCGTCGGGCGCACCGACGTGCAGTGCGGGGCGTGCCACCGGGCAGTGCGGGGCCTGCCACCGGGCAGTGCGGGGCGTACCGACGGGCGATGTCGGGTGTCCTGATGGGCAGGGCGGCGCCTGCCGCCGGGTGACAGGGGCCGTGGCATCGGGCGTGACCGCGCGTGCCGCCGGGTGACGTGCCGCCGGGAGACGTGGGCCGCGGCACCGGGGGCGCCACCGGGAGGCCGCGGGGTGCGCCGCCGCATCGGGAGGGCGGCGGCCTCCGCCGGCGGTGAGGTCCGTACGCCCAGGGCGGTGCCCTCGGGCCGTACGTGGTGGGGGCGACGGGGTCGGCGGGCGGCGGAGGCGCCGGGCGGCACCATGCCGGCGACGGGCGCCAGTGCGGCACCGTGCCGGGGCGGGTGTCAGCAGGGGGACCGGGCCGGACCGGCCCACCGCCCCTGGCCGGCCCAGGCTCGGCCCGCCCGGCGAGGCCGCCGCTCAGCGGCGGGCGTTGGTGCGCCGGGTGGGGGCCGCGGTCCGGGGGTCCTCCGGCCACGGGTGCCGGGGATAGCGGCCCCGCAGCTCCGCCCGCACCGACCGGTAGCCGTCGGCCCAGAACGACTCCAGGTCGGCGGTGACCGCCACCGGCCGTCCGGCGGGGGAGAGCAGGTGGACCAGCACCGGCACCCCGGCCACCCGCGGGGTCCGGGCGAGGCCGAACATCTCCTGCAGTTTCACCGCCAGCACGGGCTGTTCGGCGGCGTAGTCCACCCGCACCCGGGAGCCGCTGGGGACCTCGATCCGCTCCGGGGCCAGCTCGTCCAGGCGGGCCGCGTCCCCGGTGGACCACGGCAGCAGCCTGCCCAGGGCCTGTCCGGCGTCGATCCGGGCCAGGTCCGCCCGTCGGCGGGCCGCGGACAGTTCCGGTTCCAGCCACTCCTCGGCGCGTTCCAGCAGCGCGGCGTCGGACACCTCGGGCCACGGCTCGCCCAGCACCCGGTGGAGGAACGCCATCCGCTCCCGCAGCCGCCCGGCATCGGCGGTCCAGCGCAGCAGCACCGGTCCCTCCCGGCGCAGACCGTCCAGCAGGGCCTCCCTGATCAGCGCCGGGTCCGGGGAGGCCAGCGGGCGGACCCGCAGCTCGATCGCCCCCAGCCGCTCCACCTCCCGGGCCACCACGTCACCGTCGGCCCAGGCCACCTCGACGCCGGAGGAGGCGAGCGCGGAGGCGGCGGCGCGGGCGGTGTCCTCGTCGGTCACCGCGGCCAGCCGCACCCGTGCCGAGGCGGCGGCCACCGGGCGGTCGGCGACGGCCACCGCGAGCCACGGCGCGCTGCGCAGCGCCGAGCCGTCGGCGAGTTCGGCACCGGTGCCGGCGGCCATCAGATAGCTGTGCCCGGCCCGTACGCGGGCCACCCGCTCGGGGAAGGCGAGCGCGGCGACGAGGCCGGCCACCGCGTCGTCGCCGGTGACCCGGACGCCGCCGGCCGGCCCGGACGCCGGCCGGTCGGCAGGCGGGTGACCGGCCGGCGTGCGGCCGGCGGACGGACGGCCGCCACCCGGGTCGCCCTGACCGGCACCCGGGCCGTCGTGGGCGGCCGGGCCGGAGGCCACACGGTCACGGCCGGGGCCGGCGGGCCGCGCGGGGTGGTCCGCCGCCAGGGCGCGCTCCAGCCGGCGCGCCTCCTGCCGCCAGCGGGCCGCATAGCCGTCGCCGCCGGCCCGGGCCGCGCGCCACGCCGCCGCCAGGTCGTCCCCGTACTCCCGGGGCGGTTCCTCGGAGAGCAGCGCCACCACCTCCGCCGCCCGCCGGGCGCCGACCCGCTCCGCGCCGTCCAGCAGGGCCCGGGCGAGCCGGGGGTGCACCCCCAGGCGGGCCATCCGGGCGCCCCGCGCGGTGGCCGCACCCCGTTCGTCCACCGCGCCGATCGCGGTCAGGACCTCCCGGGCGGCGGCCATCGCCCCACCGGGCGGCGGGTCGAGCAGCGACAGCCCGGAGGCGTCCGGATCGCCCCAGCAGGCGGCCTGCAGGGCGAAGGCCGTCAGATCGGCCACCGCGATCTCCGGGGCCGGCAGCGGGGGCAGCCGGGCGTCGTCCGCCTCGCTCCAGCAGCGGTACACCGTGCCGGGGGCCTCCCGGCCGGCCCGTCCCGCCCGCTGCCGGGCCGACGCCCGGGACGCCCGTACCGTGGTCAGGGCGCTCAGCCCCCGGGCGTGATCGACCCGCGGCTCCCGGGCCAGCCCGCTGTCCACCACCACCCGCACCCCGGGGACGGTCAAACTCGATTCGGCCACCGACGTCGCCAGCACCACCCGGCGGCCGCCGCCGCCCGACCCGGCCAGCACCGCGTCCTGCACCTCGGCCGGGGCGCGCCCGTGCACCTGGAGGACCTCCGCGCCGCAGCCGGCCAGCTGTCCCGCCACCCGGGCGATCTCGCCCACCCCGGGCAGGAAGCACAGCACGTCACCGGCGCGCTCGGCGAGCGCCCGCCGCACCACGGAGGCGACGTGCGCCAGCAGGGCCGGGTCGGTGCGCGTCCCGTGCGGCGGGCGCACCGGCCGCGCGGGCGGCGACCACACCACCTGCACGGGGTGGGCGGCACCCTCCGCGGTCACCACCGGCGCCGGCCCGGCACCGGTCCCCAGCAGCCGCGCCCACCCCGTGGTGTCGGAGGTCGCGGAGGCGGCGATCAGCCGCAGCTCGGGGCGGAGGGTGGCGCGCACGTCGAGCAGGAAGGCGGCGGCGGTGTCCGCGTCCAGGTGCCGCTCGTGGCACTCGTCCAGGATCACCGTGTCCACCCCGGCCAGCTCCGGGTCGCGCTGCAACCGCTGGAGCAGGACGCCGGTGGTCACCACCTCCACCACGGTCCGTGGCCCGGCCCGGCGCTCGCCGCGCACCGTGAACCCCACCCGCCCGCCGCCCGCGCCGTCGCCCACCGGTTCGCCCAGCAGCCACGCCATGCGCCGGGCCGCCGCCCGGGCCGCGATCCGGCGCGGCTCGGCGACCAGCACCCGCCGGTGCCGGCCGGGGCCGTCGAGCAGCCCGCTCAGCGCCAGCGGGACCAGGGTCGTCTTGCCGGTGCCGGGCGGAGCGCACAGCACCGCGCCGCCGTGCGCGTCCAGCGCGCCGAGCAGCTCGGGCACACAGGCGCCCACGGGGAGCCGGGAGAGGGCGTCGGTACGGATGGTCACCGTCCCATCCTCCCAGCGGCCCGGCCCGGGCCGGCCCGTCCGCCCCTCGCCGCGCGCCCCCGGTGCCCGACCCTGCCGCGCGATCCCCGGTGGCCGCCCCTGCCGCGGGCCGCCCGGCCCCGGACCGTACGTCACGCCGGTCCATCAGCCGCCGCGGGCCGGGCGGGGTCCGCGGGGCCGCGGACGGCCCGGTTCCAGGGGGACATCGGGATTCCGTGGCGGGCGCCACTGCGCGGCCGGGCGGCCCAGCGCCCGGCGGGGACCGCGCGGGCGCCCCGGCCGGCCGGTTGTGCGGCGGGGCCGGGATACGCCGGTTCCGTGGCGGGCCGGGACGGGCAGGCGGCCGGCTCAGTCCCGTTCGCAGACGAAGATCGCCGTCCCCGGGATGAGATGTCCGCGCAGCGGGGACCAGCCGCCCCACTCCTGGTGGTTCCACTCCGGCCACTCCGGCTCCACCAGGTCGACCAGCCGGAACCCGGCCGCGACCACGTCCCGCACCCGGTCGCCCAGCGTCCGGTGGTGCTCCACGTACACCGCCCGCCCGGCGTCGTCCTGCTCCACGTACGGCGTGCGGTCGAAGTAGGAGGCGGCGACGCTCAGCCCCTCGGGGCCCGGCTCGTCCGGGAACGCCCAGCGGATCGGGTGGGTCACCGAGAACACCCACCGCCCGCCCGGCCGCAGCACCCGGTGCACCTCCCGCATCACCCGCACCGGGTCGGCGACGAACGGCACCGCGCCGTACGCCGAGCAGGCCAGGTCGAAGGAGCCGTCGGCGAACGGCAGCGCGCCCGCGTCGGCCTCCACCAGCGGGAACGCGGAGCCGATCCGCAGCGCGTGCTGCAACTGCCGGTGGGAGAGGTCCAGGGCCACCGGCCGGGCGCCCCGGGCGGCCAGCCAGCGGGAGCACTGCGCCGCCCCGGCGCCGATCTCCAGCACGTCGCGGCCGCGCAGAGCGGACGCCGGGCCGAGCAGCGCGGCGTCCGCCTCGTCCAGCCCCTCCGGTCCCCAGACGAACCGGTCGTCGCCGAGGAAGCCCCCGTGCTCGCTCTGGTACTCGTCGGCGTTCCGGTCCCACCAGCCCCGGCTGGCCCGGCTGCTCTCCGCGCCGTCCGCGGTGCGGCGCACCGCGGTGGCCCCGTCCGCCCCGTCCGCCTCGTCCACCCCGTCCGCCTCGTGTCCGTCGTCTTGGATCATCGCGCGTGTCGTCGTACTCTCTGTCGGCATCAGGCCGCGAACACGGGGCGAACCGCCTCGCGGCACCGGTAGGTGATGCCGGGATTGGGATGAAAGTCTCGTGTGCGGCTCTTCGCGCATTGACCCCGCCCGGCTGTCCCCGTATGCTACAAGTTGCGCTGCGGGCCTGCGCGCCTCAGACGGAGCAGGCCGCGCTCGCACCTGTTGTATGTCCCCTCGGTTGTCGAGGCGCTTTCCGATTCTTCCGGAGTTCTCCGGGGGAGTCGGAGGGGTCGTCTCCAGGCTGTCCGGCGTCTGCAGTGCGATACGGGCTCTCGGCGTAGCAGTACCTACGACTCAATGTCCGTACCGGAGCCCTTTCCCACATGACGAGCAGCACCGAGGCAACCCGCACCACCCCGCAGGTGGCGGTAAACGACATCGGTTCCGAGGAAGCCTTCCTCGCCGCGATCGACGAGACGATCAAGTACTTCAACGACGGCGACATCGTCGACGGCGTCATCGTGAAGGTCGACCGGGACGAGGTCCTGCTCGACATCGGTTACAAGACCGAAGGCGTCATCCCTTCCCGAGAGCTGTCGATCAAGCACGACGTGGACCCCAACGAGGTCGTGTCCGTCGGTGACGAGATCGAGGCCCTCGTCCTCCAGAAGGAGGACAAGGAAGGCCGTCTGATCCTCTCGAAGAAGCGCGCCCAGTACGAGCGTGCCTGGGGCACGATCGAGAAGATCAAGGACGAGGACGGCATCGTCACCGGTACCGTCATCGAGGTCGTCAAGGGTGGTCTCATCCTCGACATCGGCCTCCGCGGCTTCCTGCCGGCGTCCCTGGTCGAGATGCGCCGCGTCCGCGACCTGCAGCCCTACGTGGGCAAGGAGCTCGAGGCGAAGATCATCGAGCTCGACAAGAACCGCAACAACGTGGTTCTCTCCCGTCGCGCCTGGCTGGAGCAGACCCAGAGCGAGGTCCGCCAGACCTTCCTCACCACCCTCCAGAAGGGCCAGGTGCGCTCCGGCGTCGTCTCCTCCATCGTCAACTTCGGTGCCTTCGTGGACCTGGGTGGCGTGGACGGTCTGGTCCACGTCTCCGAGCTGTCCTGGAAGCACATCGACCACCCGTCCGAGGTTGTCGAGGTCGGCCAGGAGGTCACCGTCGAGGTTCTCGACGTGGACATGGACCGCGAGCGCGTCTCCCTGTCGCTCAAGGCGACCCAGGAAGACCCGTGGCAGCAGTTCGCCCGGACCCACCAGATCGGTCAGGTCGTCCCGGGTAAGGTCACCAAGCTCGTGCCGTTCGGTGCGTTCGTCCGCGTGGACGAGGGCATCGAGGGCCTGGTCCACATCTCCGAGCTGGCCGAGCGCCACGTGGAGATCCCGGAGCAGGTCGTCCAGGTCAACGACGAGATCTTCGTCAAGGTCATCGACATCGACCTGGAGCGCCGCCGCATCAGCCTCTCGCTGAAGCAGGCCAACGAGTCCTTCGGCGCCGACCCGTCGGCGGTGGAGTTCGACCCGACCCTGTACGGCATGGCCGCGTCCTACGACGACCAGGGCAACTACATCTACCCCGAGGGCTTCGACCCGGAGGCCAACGACTGGCTGCCGGGCTACGAGAAGCAGCGCGAGGAGTGGGAGCGCCAGTACGCCGAGGCGCAGCAGCGCTTCGAGCAGCACCAGGCGCAGGTCATCAAGTCCCGCGAGGCCGACGAGCAGGCGGCCGCCGAGGCCGGCTCCGCGGCTCCGCAGGGCGGTGGCCAGAGCTCCGGTGGCTCGTACTCCTCGGAGTCCTCGGACAGCTCCGGCGCCCTGGCGTCGGACGAGGCCCTGGCCGCGCTTCGCGAGAAGCTGGCCGGCGGCCAGAGCTGAGGCACCGACCGCATCGGTCACCAGCTGATCAGCTGACCGGCGAGGCCCGCTCCCCCCTGGGGGAGCGGGCCTCCCGCGTATCCGCCCCCGGGCCCCCCACGAGCCGTTCCCCAGGCCTCCGGCCCGCCGTTGGAGCGTGCCGGAGGGGAACGGGGTTGCCGTCCTGCGGCCCCGCCGGAGGAGCGGTGCTGCCGGGGGTTCTGCGGCCCTGCCGGAGGACGGGCTGCCGTGAGAGCGGCCCCGGACGGTCGGCGAGCTGCCGGCGGCGCCTGCGGCCGCCTTCCCGTGGCCGGTTTCCGACGGCAGCCGGACGGTCCCGGACGATCCCGGACGGAGCGGCAGGGAATTCCGGAACGAGCGGCCGGGCAGCGGCCGCACCGGGCCCGGGGCACAGGGCCTGCCGAGGCACGGCGGGAGGCGGCCAGGGACCCGCACGGGAGCCGGATGGCCCCGGCCGGGAGCCCGGGCAGGAGCCCCGGCCACGATGCTGGCAGGCACGCGCACGGGGAGTCTGGCGAGCCCCACAGCGCTCCGGACGCCGCTGATCGGGCCCACCAGGGCCGCCGAGGGGGCCGGAGCACCGGTGGACGGTGCGCAAAGAATGCGCCGACTCGACCGGGAAGGGAATGCTTCCGCCGCCGCCGGACGTTCTTGACCTCGGAACCAGAGGAGGAGCGTCACGGTGTTGGATCCGCAGGATTTGTACGCATGGGAGCCGGGAGGACTCGCGGCGGTGGACGCGATCATCTCCCGGGACTCGGCCGGGCTGGTGCTGCTCTACCACTTCGACGGCTACATCGACGCGGGCGAGACGGGGGAGCAGATCGTCACCCGCCTGCTCGACGGCCAGCCCCACCAGGTCGTGGCGCGCTTCGACCACGACCGGCTGGTGGACTACCGCGCCCGGCGGCCGCTGCTCACCTTCGAACGGGACAGCTGGACCGCCTACGAGACCCCGGCGATCGAGCTGCACCTCGTCCACGACGCCACCGGAGCGCCCTTCCTGCTGCTCACCGGCCCCGAGCCGGACGTGGAGTGGGAGCGTTTCGCCGCGGCCGTCCGCCAGGTCGTGGAGCGGCTCAACGTGCGGCTGTCGGTGAACTTCCACGGCATCCCGATGGGCGTCCCGCACACCCGGCCGGTCGGCCTCACCCCGCACGGCAACCGCACCGACCTCATGCCCGGCCACCGCAGCTTTTTCACCGAGGCCCAGGTGCCCGGCAGCGCCGAGTCGCTGATCGAGTACCGGCTCGCGCTCTCCGGCCACGATGTGCTCGGGGTGGCGGCGCACGTCCCGCACTACGTCTCCCGCTCGCCCTACCCGGACGCGGCGCTGACCGCGCTGGAGGCCGTCACCGCGGCCACCGGGCTGGTGCTCCCGGCGGCGGCCCACGCGCTGCGCAACGAGGCGCTGAAGACCCAGGAGGAGATCGAGCGGCAGATCTCCGAGGGCGATGAGGAGCTGGTCGCCCTCGTCCGCGGTCTTGAGCACCAGTACGACGCGGTGGCCGGCGCCGAGACCCGTGGCAGCCTGGTCGCCGAGCCGGTGGAGCTGCCCTCGGCGGACGAGCTGGGAGCGGAGTTCGAGCGGTTCCTCGCCGAGCGGGAGGGCGGCGCCTGAACGGACGCCGCCCCGCCGGCCCCTTCCCGTCCCCGCGGCACCGCACCGCCACGCCAAGCCGTGGGGGCAGGCCCTCCGGCCGGGCGGCGGTGCTCCCGGGACGACGCAGCCGCACTACCGTCGGGTAGGTTGTGGCCGCGACCGGCGCCACCCCGGGCACCGGCGGACACCCGCCAGACGGCGGAGCGAGGGAAGGGGCGGTCATGCTCTCGGTAGGTCTGACGGGCGGGATCGGCGCGGGCAAGAGCGAGGTGTCGGGCCTGCTGTCCTCCTACGGCGCGGTGCTGATCGACTCCGACCGGATCGCCCGCGAGGTGGTCGAACCGGGCGCTCCGGGGCTCGCCGCGGTGGTCGAGGCGTTCGGACCCGAGATCCTGACCGAACAGGGCGCCCTGGACCGCCCCAAGCTCGGCGGCCTCGTCTTCACCGACCCCGAGCGCCTCAAGGTGCTCAACGGCATCGTTCACCCCCTGGTCCGGGAGCGCTCCGCCCAGCTGGCCGCCGACGCCGGCCCCCACGCGATCGTCGTCAACGACGTTCCGCTGCTCACCGAGAACGGTCTCGCCCCGCTCTACGACCTGGTGATCGTGGTGGACGCCGCCCCCGCGACCCAGCTGGACCGGCTGGTACGGCTGCGCGGTATGACGGAGGACGAGGCCAGGGCGAGGATGGCGGCCCAGGCCACCCGCGAACAGCGGCTGGCCATCGCCGACCTGGTCATCGACAACGACGGCCCGCTGGAGGCGCTGGAACCGCAGGTCGCGAAGGTCTGGGCCGACCTGCTGGAGCGCGAGCGGAGCCGGCGTGGCTGACCCAGGCGTTCGGCCCTGGCCCTCGCGCGCGTCCCGGGCCCCCGCCCACGCCTTGGCTCCGCCCGCGTCCCTGCCCCGGGCCGCTGTTCCCACGGTCCCGCCGGCGCCCGGCGGGAGCGCCCGCCCGCCGCCCGCACCGCCCGCCCGCGTGCCGGGAATGCCCGGGCCCGGCCCCCCGGTTGTGGTGGGCGTACGCGCCGACGGTGCTCCGCCGGCGCCCGGCACCCACGGGAAGGAACCGGTTGTGTCCGAGGCCACGCCCGAGACCTATCTGATCGAATACCGCGCCGCCGAGCACCTGCTCAACGCCCGCGACCCGCGCGGTGCGGTGAAGCTGCTCGACTCGGTCATCTCCGCGTACCCCGAGCACACCGCGGCCCGGCTGCTGCGGGCCCGCGCCTACTTCCTCGGCGCGCAGCTGCGCTCGGCGGAGGCCGAGTTCCAGGTCGTGCTGGAGCGCGAGCCGGACAACGCCTACGCGCACTTCGCGCTCGCCCGCACCCTGCAGCGGGCCGACCGGCACGACGAGGCCACTCGCCACTTCCGCCTCGCCGCCGCCCTCGACCCGCGCCCGGACTTCCTCGCCGCGGCGAAGTTCGGCGAACGCTCCTGAGCGGACGAACTCCCGGGCCACCGCCGGCGACGGTCCCGGGAGTCCAGATCTGTGACGGGTGGTGAGGGTCTTCCCGGGGCCTCACCACCCGCCACCCGGTCACCGTCCGGTGCCGGCATCTCCGTCTCCCGGCGGCGGCCCGCCACCGGGTTCGTCCCCGGGCCGGTAGGGCGGTACATCCGGACCCGGCTGGAAGTGCGGCCCCTGCCGGATGTGCCGGATCACCACGAGCAGGTCGATCAGGGCGACCACCGCCACCACCCCGCAGGCCACCGCCCACCCGGTGCGGTCGGCGATGAGGAAGAGCACCACCCCGGCGATCGCGCAGACCAACCCGAACGCGGCCAGCGCCCGCCGGGCCCGCAGCGCGCTCCGGGCATGAACCGGCTCGTCGCCTGTACGCACCATCGCGACGCATCTCCCGTGAGTGGCTTGCGGTGACGTCCCGCCTCGGTCTCCGAGCCCCGCGCGTCCGCCCCGCCCCGTCTCCCTCTCCGAAGCTACTCCGCGCCCGTCAGGGGTGCACCTTGCGGCCGCAGCGTTCCTGATGGGTGCATGACAATTCTCAATGTGCAGAGACTGACGCGCTGCGTCCCTGTGGTGTCAGAAGCCCATTGAGCCGAAGGATGCCCGGATGGTTTCACGCCAGTAATCGCCCGCCTCGTCCATTGCTGCGTCATCAATTTCGCGGAAGGCGTGTACTAGCTGCTCATAGGCGTCCGATGCTTCCTCGCTGGACTCCGGCCAGTTCTCGTCCTCGGCGATATTAAGTTTCTCCTGGATCAGCATGAGGAACTCGACGAAATTTGCCAGACTGCTGCTGATCCTCAACGTTTGTCGATCTTTCCATGAGTAGACTTCTCCGGTTTCGCTGTTCATGAGAAGGATTCCGTCGCCGGTGCCGAGGCAGATGTGGTCGCCCACGGCCCGTTGCATAGCGCTCTCCGGATTCCCTAGTAGTTCCGCGACGGTTTCCGGCCCCTCGGTGAAGTCGTGCAACGTAATGTGGCCCCCGACGCGTTCGGGGATTCCGATGTCGGTGATCACGCTTTTGGCCGCTCGTTCACGGATGAGATCTTCTGTGGCCCGAGCATCCGACCTCGTTACTTCGAGCCCCCAGTGGGAGAAAGTGGAAATCAGCCTTTCGCGATCAAGTGCCATGGATGCACGCCAATCCTGTGATGATGCGACTCGTTCATTGGTCCGCCTTGATCCGTTCGTTCACCTCCTCTATGGCCTTCTTTATCCACTTGTTGGCCTTTTGCAGCTCTATCTTCTGTTCGTCAGCCAAAGAGTCGCCTACGCGGTCCTCGTTCAAGACGTGTAAAGATATGCCTGCGTTACGCAGTATCGCGAGCGCTACCTTCCCCTGGTCTTTATTCCGGGTTACTCTGTACCACTTTGCTTCAATGGCTTTCGATTGAGTCTCGCAGGCGCGCCCCCAGTAACGGCCCGGGCTTGCCGGGCTCATCCGCTTACTCCCCGACTCCATGAATCCCTCGCCCATGATCAGCTTGAACAGCTCTTCGTGTCGAGTGACGAGCGATTCGGGAACCACTGTGGGCTTCTTGTTCTGGCCTCCCCAGTACAGACCGCCGAAGTGCATCTTTGCGTTGACGTGGCAGCCATCTGCCTCCAATTGTCTGACGAAACCGGCTACATAGTCCGCACAGTTGAGGCAGCAACTCACGCCTACGTCGATATCGAGGTCGACCATCAATCTGCTGTAAGGGCGCCGGTCGCGCCTCACCTGTTCGGACTGAAGGTGGTCGATCTGGAACTTGAGCGGGTCCCAGTCCACTTTGAATCGGGCAGTAACTGCCTCCTCGGCGTGAGCGTTCGATGCAACCTCTGACTCCTGTTGCATCTTTACGTAAGGGCTGTTCTTCGACGGGCCTACGGAAGTTCCCCGGATGCCCGTGATCGAGAAGCAGCCTCGGGCCCAGGTGTCGTTGCCCGCGCGCACATGTTTAAATTGCAAGTACTTCACCACATCGTCGGCTGACTGAGGGGCCTGCCAGGTTACAGCCGGGCTCTCGTATGCCGGATTGACCTCGGCGCGAACGTGGTAGGAGCTACCGCCGTTCGGCTTGAGGAAGAGGCGCTTGACTCCCTTCGCCCGCCATTTTGCCAGAACCTGGCTGAGGGTGGGCTTTATCTGGTTGAGTGGTATCCCTCGGATGGACTTGTATCCGTCGAGGGCTGCCTGGGCGGCAATCTTTTCCTTGTCTTGAGCGGTTACCTTTTTGTGCGCCTTTTCCTTTTTCTGGTGTGCGCTCTTCTTGTTTTCCTCTCCGTTGTCGGGCTTGTTGCGCCTGTCATTGGTTCCCCGGTCTCCTGTCTTGAGCTTCGCCCAGAGCTGCTTCCCCTTCTTCGCGATGAGGTCGACGAGTTTGTCGATGGCGCGGTTGACGGGGCGGGCGGCGGTTTGGAGGACCTGGCGGACTTTGCCGGCGAGGCTGCCGATGCCGAGGAGTGAGGCGAGGACGCCGAGGAGGACGGGGATGCTGGTGGCGAGGGCGTTCTCAACCATCTTGGGGACGCCTGCGGCGCCGCCGCCGGCGATGGCGATGACCGCGTCGAGTATCGCGTTGACGAACTCGATGATCTGGGCGCCCTGGGTGACGACGAAGGTGACGATGTCGATGATCGCCTTGACCGCTCGGATGAACGCGGAGGCCGGGTTGAGCAGGGACAGGATCCAGGTGATGCCGGCGATGATGACGGTGGGGATCAGGTAGGTCTTGAGCTGTTCGAGGATGGTGGTCTTCAGATCGCCGGTGGACTGCTGGATCTCCTTCGCGGCGCCGGCGGGGCCTTCCTTGGCCAGGGCCGAGGCGACGGGGACCTGGGCCTCGACGGTGTCCATGGCCTGGTCGGGGACGCCTTTGCGGGTGATGCGGGTGCGGATGTTGGCCCAGGTCAGGCCGAGCATGGAGGCCAGCAGGGCGATGATGCCCTTGAGGTCGAACTTGGGCGGGATCTCGATGCCGGCTTTGGTGGCGGTGCCCAGCAGCCAGGCGACCAGGCCCTTCTTCAGGTGTTCGCCGATGTTGCCCAGGAACTGGTTGAGACCGGCGCCGACGGCGCGGACGAGGTTGCCCAGGAACCCGATGGGGTCCTTGATGATCTTCGCCACCGCGGAGGCGGCCTTGGCCAGGACGCCCATGAGCATGTTCTTCAGCTCGATGATGGTCTTGATGACCCCGGCGACCGCGTCGACGGCCTTTTGCACCAGGCCCTTGTTGGCTTCCTGGAGCTTTTTGATCTCCTCGTCCACGGCACTCAGGGCCTGGGTGTACTTCTGGGCCAGGTCGGTGACGAGTTGCTGGGACTTGTCGTTGACCTGGGTCTCCAGGTCCTCGAACTTGGCCTGGAAGTCCTGGGCGGCCTCTTGGCCGAACTTCTTCAGATCGGCGGGGAGTTTGTCGACCTCCGCCTTGAGGTCGGCGCGGCCTTCGGCGATGCGGGTCTTGGCCTTGCCCAGTTCGGTGCCGATGGTGTCGGCGACCGCGGAGATGACCCCCTGCACCTTGGCCACATACAGCTTCCGGGACTCCTGGAAGATCTGGTTGGCCTCCGCGGGCATGCCCAGCAACTTGTCCTTGGCCCACTTGGCCGGGCCGAAGAAGCCGGAGTACCGCTTCTTCTTGTAGGCCTTCATCCGCTTCTCGTGATCGGCGGTGAACGCGTCCCGGGCAGTCTTCTCACCGGCGGTGAACTGCTCGTCCACCTTCTTGTCCAGCCCAGTCAGGGTGGTCTCGACGTCCTTCTTGGTGGCGTCGAAGACCTTCTGCAGACGGGCGGTGACCTGGGCCCGCTTCTGCTCGTCCTTGGACTTCGTCTCGCCCTTGCCGCCGTCGACCTGCTTGCCGGCCGCCGCGCGGGTCGCGGTCAGCGACGCCATCGCCTGCGCGCCGGAGGCGGCGGCCCCGGCCTTGGCCTCGGCGAGCTGGGCGTTCTCGGCGGCGCGGGCTTCCCCCGGCGCCGTGGCGGAGTGCTGTTCGGCTTTCTTCTTCTCGGTCAGGGCTTCGTCGAAGGCCGGCTCATTGCCCTTCTTCAACTGCTCCTCGGTGACCTCCGCATCGGCCAGCGCCTTGTCGTTGGCGGCGGGACCTTGGGAGAAGTCGGTGACCGCGGCCGGCTGTTTGGCGGGCACGGCGTCGGCGGCGGACGGCGCGCCGGGGTTGGGCGGGGGCCGGTCGGGGGTGAGGGGGGTGACGGGTTTGTCCTTGGCGGCGGAGGTGTCGGGTGGGGCTTTGGTGGTGGTCTCGATCTCCTGGGCGGAGGTCTTCTTGCCGTCGGAGACCTTGCCGTCCACCTCCTCCTTGACCCGGTCCGCCTTTCCCGAGTCGGAGAACTTGTCGGCCTCGTCAAGGTTCTTCGGCGCCTGTTTGGCGATCGCGGCGTTCACCGCCGCGACGAACGCCGCCTTGTCGAAGGTGCCGGGCTTGGCGGCGTGCATCTTCTCCGCGTTCGCCGCCTTGCCCTGCGCCTCCTTGTCGTCCGGCGGCGCCACCGCCGCGTCCTGCGCGGCCTGCGATTCGGCGGTGGCGGGCGGATGCTGGGCGATCTTCTGCTTCTTCGCCGCCACATCCGAGCGGACCTTCCGGAACCCCGGCGCCTGCGACGGCGGCGGCTTCACCGGCGCGGTGTACCGCTGCGCGACCAGCCGGGCCACAGCCCGGTTCCCCACCGTGCCCTGGAGACGGTGCAACACCCGCGGATCGGAGGCCCGGTGAACGCGTGCCGGTGCCAGTGGTGCGACGGCCGCGGTGTCCCGGACCGCGCCGTCAGCGGTGGCGGGCTGCCGGGCCGGCTGCCGGGTGTCCTCGGTGGCGTGCTCCCGGGCGACGCTCATCACGGTGCACGTCCACCCGAGCGGCGGTCCCGCGCGTTCCGCGAGCGGGCGCGTCGCGGGCGCCCGCGTCCGGTCCCCTCGTATCCCGGACGGGCGACATGGGCCCCACCGTGCGTCCCCGGCATGCGCTCAGCATGTGGGCGCCCGACGCGGCCGGACGATCGGCGCCGGGGTCGACATGGGGGCCGACTTCCGTGCCCCTTAGGGCAGGACGAGGTGAGATCGGCGCCGCTGAACAGGGCTCGTCCCCTGCGGGACGGACCTGCCGACCGGTAGCTCTTCGCGCTGCCCACGCACCGGGGCAACCGGTTGAGGGCAGGAGGCCGGTCCGGTGCCCGCCGCCCGTCCGGCTCTGCCGGGCGTACCGACAACAGGCCCGGGACAGGTCCGCGGGGCAGACGTCAGCCCCGGTCGGGGCGGCGGGGTTCCCGCCGTGCCGGAGCCGGCGAGCCACCGGACCGCCGCGCCTCCGCCGACATCAGCAGCACGGACCCGGAGGCGAAGGTGAAGAACCTCCGGCGGCCGGGCGGCTCGGGGCCCACCGGGGCGCGCGGCGCGGGCCGGGGCGGCGGCGGGGGCGGCACCCGGTCCCGCAGCGGCACGGTGGCTGCCCGCCCGCCGTCGCCCGGCACGGTGGCAGCCGGCCCGCCGCCGGCCGGTGCGGTGCCCGACCCGCCGACCGGTGCGTGAGCCTCGGGCCCGGCACCACCGTCCGGCGCCGGGGGTCCCGCCGCCTCGTACGGAGGCAGCTCCAGCATCCGCTGGGTGCGCCGGGCGATCAGATGGATGATCGGGGCGGGCAGCCACCCGGACCCACCGTCCTCGCCCGGGGCGTCCGCCGCCCACTCCCGGCACAGCTCCTCGGCGGTCGGGCGGTGCGCCGGTTCCTTCACCAGGCACCCCTCGATCACCGGGCGCAGCGCCGCCGGGACGCCGGAGAGGTCCGGGGTGTGGTGCACGGTCCGGAAGAGCAGCGCCTCCACCGGCCCGGAGCCGAACGGCCGTTCACCGGACGCCGCGTAGGCCAGCAGGCAGCCCAGGGAGAAGATGTCGCTGGGCGCCGCGACGGTTGCCGAGCCCTGCGCCTGTTCCGGGGAGAGGAAGCCCGGGGAGCCGATCACCACGTCGGTGGCGGTCAGGCGGGTGTCGTCCAGGGCCCGCGCGATGCCGAAGTCGATCAGTCGGGGGCCGTCGAGCGCGAGCAGGACGTTGCCCGGTTTGACGTCCCGGTGCACCAGCCCGGCGGTGTGCACCGCCGCCAGCGCCTCGGCGAGCCTGCCACCGAGCGTCCGGACGCTGTGCTCGGGGAGCGGACCGTGGCCGCCGACCGCCTCCCCTACGGACGGTCCGGGAACGAACTCCGTGGCCAGCCAGGGGGCCGGTGCCTCCGGACCGGCGTCCAGCACGGCCGCCGCCCACCGGCTGTGCACCCGGCGGGCGGCGGTCACCTCGCGGCGGAAACGTGTCCGGAACGCGGGGTCGTCGGTGTACTCGGCGCGGATCACCTTGATCGCCGCCAGGGCCCCGGAAGGCGACCGGGCCAGCAGCACCATGCCCATGCCGCCGGCCCCGAGCCGGCCCAGCACGCGGTATCCGGCGATGTGCGCCGGGTCGGTGGGGAGCAGTGGTTCCATCAGAGACCGGCCTCCGACGACCGTGCCCCGGCGCCGCCCGGGCGGAAACGGTACGGACGTCGAGCGCACGCCCAGGCCGTGACCGCGCACGGCGGAACCGTCGCTGAGCGGTGACAGCTGCCGGGACCGCGATCCATGTGACCATCCCCCCCGATGGCGTCGGCAGGAGCGCCGACGCCGCCAGTGTAAGGAGCACGGGGGAACGGGGCAGCCCAAGAAGCGGGTACGGCATCCCCTCCGGGAGGCGGGTGCAGCTCAGCCGGCGAGGACGGGAACGCCGCTGCTCGGTACCAGTTCGCGGAGCTTCGCCCGTGTCTCGGGGTCCACCGAGTAGATGACCGTGCCCATCATCCCCCGGGTGAGCAGCACCTTGTAGGTGTTGCGGATCAGACGGTCCACGTCCGCGTCCGGGGTGGACTTCTTGAACACCGGGTCCTTGGAAGCCGTACGGTCGGTCACCCAGCGGTCGGTGCGCCAGACCAGATCGGGTCCGATGATCACTCCGGACCAGTCGTACTCGAACCCTTGGGCGGTGTAGACGCAGCCGACCTGCCCGAAGCCCGCGGGGTCCGTCGCCCAGAGGGCGGCCGGCGGGGCCCCCGCCACCGCCCGCTCGCCGTGGACGTTCCAGGGGCGGGCCCAGTCCCCGATGACCACATCCGCGGGGAGCGCCTGGCCGGGAGGGGTCTTCTTCGTCCACGGCCAGCAGTAGCCGGCGGACATCCGGGCCCCGTAGCCCTGTGCCCGCCGCTGTTCCAGGAACGCCTCCAGTTCCCAGGGGCTCTCCACGACGTCCAGACGCATCCTGTCGTCCGGCTCCCAGATCACCGGCCCACCGGCTTCCAGGCCCAGCAGCCGGACCACCCACCGCAGGTACGCGTCGCTGCCGCCGCAGCGGAACTGGCTGTCGAGCGACACCACCCGGCAGGACAGGTTCTTGGCCGCCGCGGCGGCCTTGATCTGGGCCACGGTCCCCATCTCCCCGGGGCGGACCACCTGGTGTTCGTCGAGGAGGAAGACGGGGACGCGGGCGGCGTCGATCAGCTCCTCGATCTGGGGCCTTCCGGTGCGGTGCTCGGCCTTGGTGTACCGGTTGGCGGAGGTCTCCCGGATGCGGTGCGCCTCGTCGCAGATCAGTACGTCCAGGGCGTTGCGCTCGGCGGTCATGAAGCTGTTGAAGTACTTGAACAGGTCCTGCACTTCACGCTTGCGGGCGCCGGCGACCTTGCGCATGGTCGTGGTGAAGGAGTTGGAGCCCGTGGCGTGAAGCGCCGTGATGCCCTGCCGGTACAGCTCGCCCAGGAGCGACAGGGCGATGACACTCTTGCCGGTTCCCGGGCCGCCGGTCACCACGACGACTTCCTTGTGGTCGGACTGTTTGGCCCGCCGGACGGCATTGAGGACCATGCGGTAGGCGACACGCTGCTCGCCCAGCAGCACGAACTGTTCGCGTTCCCGCACTTCGGCGGCGGCGACCGCCATCAGCTGCTTCGACGGTGCGATCTTCCCCGCCAGGAGGGCGTCCGCCGCCGCGGCCCCGGAGCCGGGCGCGAGCCTGGAACGCAGGAAGTCGATGAATTCGCCGCGGCGCTGCCCGGTGTACAACTGCCCGTGGGCGTCCTGCTCCACGGCGTCGAGCCCGCCGACCGAGAGGTCCGTGGCGTTGTGCAGAAAGGCGACGCCGCGCAGTCGCTCGGGGTGCTCGGCGAGGGCCCCGTTGAAGGAGAGCAGATAGGTGCAGTAGTCACGGACCTGCTGGATGGGGTTGAGGACCGGCTGGGTGTAGGAGTCCACCCGGCACAGCTGCGGATCGTCCTCGTCGGGGAGCGCGCCGCTCCACTGCTTCAGCTCCACGACGACGTACGACGGGTCCCCGGTCACGGGATGGACCCCGGCCAGGACGGCGTCGGCCCGCTTGCTGTTCAGCGGCAGCGCGTACTCGAGCATGATCTCCACCTGCTCGAGGCCGGCCTCGAGCAGGGCGTTGACCAGCACGGGGATGCTGCGTTCCCAGGAGCGGGCCTCGGAGGTGCCGGGTCGGTAGCCGTGCATGTGGACGAACTGCTCGGTGAGACGGAGGAACAACGAGCCGGCGTGTATCTCGGCGGCGACCGCGGACGCGGAGTCGCGGAACAGCAAGGAATGCCCCCAGGCAGCACGAAGTAACTCGTGCGGGTGGGGGCATGTCCGTGATGACTCCACCGAAGTGGAGCGGAAGCCCGGCGGGCCGCGATGACGATGGTTCACATGCTAACGAAGGGATCGCGCGGGTTACGGGCCGATGGGCGGACTCACCGCTTCACGATCTTGCGCATGGGCTTGGGGATCGGATGCATCACCGTGTCGATCACATGCGAGCGCAGGGCGTCCCGAGTGGTCTCGTCCGTGGAGTAGATGACCACACCCATCACCGCCCGGGTGAGCAGCACGTGGTAGGCGTTGCGGACGCAGCGCTCGACATCGGCGTCGGCGACCTTCCGCGGCTTGAGCTCGGGGTCGCAGGTGGCTTCCCTCCTGATCACGAACCGGCTGTCCTCCCAGACGCAGTCCGGCCCGATGATCACTCCCACCCAGTCGAACTCGAAGGTCTGCGCCGTGTAGACGCAGCCGATCTGGCCGGCTCCCCGCGGGTCGATCGCCCACAGCTCCGCGGCGGGCGCGTCGGGGACCGCCTGGCCCGGCTTCACGTTCCACGGGCGCTCCCAGCCGTCGATGGTGACGTCGGCCACCAGCTCGCCCGCTTCCGTCGGCTTGCTCCAGGGCCAGCAGAAGCCGGCGACCATCCGCGTGCTCGCCCCCTCCAGCCGGCGTGCCTGCAGGAAGTCCTCCATCTCCTGCGGGGTCTCGGCGGTGAGGACCTGCATCCGGCCATCCGTCTTCCATGCCTGCGGAGTGCGGTCGCCCACACTGAGCAGGTTGGTGACCCAGTCCCGGTAGTAGCCGCTGCCCTGAGCCCGGAACATGCCGCCCAGGTCGATCAGGGTGTGCCGGAGTCCGAGCTCTTGGGCCCGCTGGATGAGGTAGTCGGCCGTCCCGACCTCTTCCGGGCGCAGCGACTGCCAATCGTCGAGGAGGAAGACCGGAACACGAGCGGCGGCGATGATCTCATCCGCCTGCGGCTCCGGATTCTGCCGCTCTTCCTTCCTGGTGTACCGGTCCACCGAATGGCGCCGGATGCGGTGCGCCTCGTCACAAATGACGACGTCGCAGCTGTCCGGACCCATCTCCTTGAACTGGTTGAAGTACGTGAAGAGGCGGGTGGCCTCCTTCTTGAGCGCGGTCTTCTTGCCCCGCGGCGCGTCCTGGGCGTACGAGACGCGCAAGCTCTCGGTGAGCGCCTTGGCACCGCTGGCGTGCCGGACGTCCCAGCCGCGATAGGCGAGTGCACGGCGCAGCTCCAGGGCGATCGCGCTCTTGCCGCTGCCCGGACCGCCGCGCACGATGATGATCTCCTTGGTGCCACCGCTGCGCACCCGATCGATCGCTTCCAGTACGTCCTGGCAGGCCAGCTCCTGTTCGTCGAGCAGGACGAACAGCTCCTTCTCCCCGACGCGCGAGCCGTGGTTGACGTCGGTGATCTTCGGCTGGGCGTACTCCGCGGAGTCGATCAGGAACTGGGCCGCCTCGCCGCCGGGGCGGGGCGCGAGCCGGGCCCCCAACAACTTCCGGAAGGGCTCGAGGCGGTCCCGGGTGTAGAGCCGGCCGTGGTCGGTGGCGGGGAGCCGGAACAGTTCCGCCACATCGGCGTCGTGCGCGTTGTGCATCAGCACGGCTCCGGCGACCGCGTGCTGGTCACCGCGCAGGCTTGCCTTGTACTGCAGCAGGTACCGGCAGTACTGCTGCACCTGGCGCACCGGATGCAGCTTCCACTTGTCGTATCCCAGGTCCACCGCCACCGAGCGCTCGGGGTGCACCCGGGCCTCACGCTGCTGCTTCAGCTCCACCAGGACGTACGACGGCTGTCCGCTTCCGGGGTGGACCCCCGCCAGGACGACATCCGCCTCCGCGTCGGTGTGCGGCAGGCCGAACTCGATGAGGACCTCGACCTCGCCCAGGCCACGGCCGGTCAGCGCGTTGATCACTACGGGGAGGCTGTTGTCCCACGCCTCGACCAGAGAATCTCCGGGCTCCTTCTCCTGCCCGTGCTTCTTCTTGTGCTGACGCTTGTACTCCTCGATCAGGGTGCGCGTCAGCGGGCGGAGCTCCTGCGCCGACGACCGCTCGATCTCCTTCGCCAGCGCGGCTGCGGACTCCCGGTACAGGTACGAGGACACCAGAAACTACCCCTACGGCACACGAGATCTCGTGCGGGTGGGGGCATGTCCTTCGAGTCCGCCGGAGCGGAGCGGAAGCCCGGCGGGCCGCTTTGACGACCAAGACGTTAGCCGACGCGACCGGCGGAGGTCGCACATCCGCCGATCCGGGGCCCACGCCGCTCCCGGTGAGCTGCCCGTGACGATAAGCTCACTCAACGATCACTCGTATTCCAGCGGTCAACCACCACGGAGGTCGGACGGTGACGGCAGCAGCGGGACCCTCCAGGCCCAGACCCGGCCCGGTCCCGCCTCGGAACCAGTGGAACCAGGAGCGCCCCTCCCCGTACGCCTGGGAGCAGGACGCGCTCGACCATGTGCGCCGGCTGATGCCGGCGGCGGAGCCCTATCGCGCCTGGGCCACCTTCTCCTTCACCGCGCAGTCCGGCCGCATCAACGAGTGCGACCTGCTCATCGCCGTCCCCGCCGGCATCTACCTCATCGAGATCAAGAGCCACCCCGGGCGGCTGGAGAACACCGGCTCCACCTGGAACTTCCACGGCCCCGACCGCACCCGGACCATCACCAACCCGCTCCACTTCAACGACGCGAAGTCCAAGGACCTCAAGAGCCAGCTGCAGTGGGCCGCCCGCAGGCGGAACATGAACCCCCGCACGCTGCCCCGCGTCCAGCCGGCGGTCTTCCTCTCCGACCCCAACCTGGAAAGCCATCTGGACGAGATCCAGCGCACCCGGGTCTACGGCCGGGACGACGGCGCCAGCGGGCTCGCGCGGATCTGGCAGGACTTCCTCGCGCTTCCCCCCGACCGGCCGGAGCGCCGGATCACCCCGGAGTTCTCCCGGGACGTGCTGCCGATGCTGCTGCAGGACATCGGCATCCGGCAGTCGACCGCCCACCTGCGGTTCGGCGACGCCTGGAAGATGCGCCCGCACCCGCTGGATGCCGGGACCTCCTGGGAGGACCGCCTCGCCGAGCGGGTCGACGGCCTGGTCCACGAGGAGGGCCGGGTCCGCATCTACCTCGTCGATCAGCAGGCCACCGAGGCGGCCCGGAACGCCACCAGCCGTGCCGCCCGGCGCGAGTACCAGGTGCTCCAGGGCATCAATCACCGGGGCATCGCCGCGGCCGTCGAGATCCGGGAGCACCAGGCCGGCCCGGCGATCCTCTTCCGGCACCGCGAGACCGACCTGCGGCTGGACCACTACCTCGACACCCACGGCGGCCGTCTCACCCCCGAGATGCGCCTGGACCTGGTGCGCCAGCTCGCCGAGGCCGTGCGCTACGCCCACCACCGGTCCCTGTACCACCGGGCGCTCGCCGCCCGTTCGGTGTACGTCTCCGCCCGCCCGGACGGCACCCGCCCGGAACTGCGCATCACCGACTGGCAGACCGCCGCCCGCGACTTCGAGACCAACGCGACCCTGCTGCGCTCCCTCGGCAACGCCACTCTGGACGCCGGGCTGATCGAGGACGCGGCCCAGGTCTACCTCGCACCGGAGACCGACCAGCCCTACGCCGACCCGGTCGACCTGGACGTCTTCGGCCTCGGCGCGGTCTCCTACCTCATCCTCACCGGGCAGGCGCCCGCACCCCGGCGCAGCGCGCTGCGCGAACGGCTGCGCACCGACTCCGGCCTGCGGCTCTTCGCCGTCACCGACGGTGTCTCGGAGGACCTCGACGACCTGGTCTTCCAGGCGACGCGCCCCGAGCCCAGCGACCGCCTCGGTACCGTCGACCACTTCCTCGACCTGCTGGACAAGGCCGAGCAGGAAAGCGTCGCCCCCGAGCCGGCCCCCGTCGCGGAGACCGACCCGCTCACCGCCACCCCCGGCCAGTCGCTGGACGGTGAGTGGACCGTACGGCGGGTGCTGGGCACCGGCGCCACGGCCCGCGCCATCCTCGTCGAGCGGGTCGAGGAGGACGAGGACGGCGAACCGGTCCTGGAGGAACGCGTCTTCAAGGTCGCCCTCGACCAGCAGAAGGCCGAGCGGCTGCGGGCCGAGGCCCGGGCGCTGCGGCAGGTCGGCGGCGGCACTGTCGTGCAGCTCAAGGGCGGGCCCCGGGAGCTGGCCGGACGCACCCTGCTGGAGCTGGAGTACGCCGGGGAACGCTCCCTGGGCGCCCGGCTGCGGGACGAGGGAAAGCTCACCTACCACGAGCTGGAACGCTTCGGCAGCGACCTGTTCACCGCCCTCGACCAGCTCGCCGCGCACGGCATGCGGCACCGGGACCTCAAGCCGGACAACTTCGGGCTCTTCAGGCGCGAGGACCGCACCTGGCAGCTGAAGCTGTTCGACTTCTCCCTGGCTGACGCCTCCGACCGCGACATCAAGGCCGGCACCCGCGGCTACCTCGACCCCTTCCTCGACACCAGCCGCCGCGGCCTCTACGACGACCACGCCGAGCGGTACGCCGCCGCCGTCACCCTCCACGAGATGGCCAGTGGCGAGCGGCCCCTGTGGGGCGGGGGGCAGACCGACCCGGCCACCAGCGAGGATGCCGAACTCTCGATCGAGACGGACCTGTTCGAGCCCGCGCTCAAGGAAGGGCTGACCGCCTTCTTCCGGCGCGCCCTCCACCGCGACACCGAGCACCGCTTCGACACGCTGCGCCAGATGCGCGACGCATGGTACGAGATCTTCCGGGCGGCCGACGCCGACAAGCCCCCGACCACCCCGGCCACCGCCGGCACGGTTGCCACGTCCGCGGAGGAGGCCCGGGACGCCGCCGCCGCGTCGGCGCGGGCCGACACCGCTCTCACCGCGGCAGGGCTCTCCCCGCGTGCGGTGTCGGTCGCCGACAGCCTGGGGGCGACCACGGTCGGCGGCCTCCTCGACGTCCCGCCGTACGCCATCTCCAAGGCGCGCGGTGCCGGTGCGCTGGTACGCAAGGAGCTCAACCGCCGCCGCAAGCAGTGGGCTGCGGCGCTGCGCGGCACCGCCACCCCGGCCGCCGAGCCGGTGCGGCCCGGTGACATCGCGCCCGGAGCGGGCGCCACCGCCGTGCTTTCGGTGGACGACATGGCCGAGCTGCTCGCCCCCGAGCCAGGGCGCAAGGGCTCGCACCGGGTGGAGGTCGTGCAGCTGACGCTCGGGCTGCCGCCGGCCGGGGGAGGGCTGTCGCCGCTCGGCCCGTGGCCGGTGCAGAAGGCGGTGGCCGACGCGATCGGCATCAAGCAGACCTCCGTCTCCCGCCACCACCGGATAGAGATCAGGCGGTGGGCCGAAGCCGCGTGGCTGACCGAGGTACGGAACGAGATCACCGAGATCGTGGTGGCCGCCGGACGGGTCATGACCGCCCGGGAGGTCGCCGTCGAGCTGCGGATACGGCACGGCGCCGGCCACGACAGCCCGGAGCGGACCCTCGCCAAGGCCCTCGCCGTGGTACGGGCGGCGGTCGAGGCGGAGACCTGGGAGGGCGAGGGCGACGAGCAGCACGAGCCGCGCCTGGCCGTGCACCGCCGCGAGGACCGGGTGCTGATCGCCGCCGAGTCCCTGCCCGGGACCGACGACCCCAGCCCCCGGGAACTGGCCGACTACGCCGCGGCCCTCGGCCGGACCGCCGAGCGCCTCGCGCACGAGGAGCCGCTGCCCGGGCGGGCCGCGGTCGTCCGCGAACTGCGCGCGGTCGCGGCGCCGGAGGGGCTGGTGCCGCTCGCCGACACCCGCCTGGTCGGCCTGGCCGCGGCGGTCGCCCCGACCGCCCAGGCCAGCCCCCGCCTGGAGCTGTACCCGCGCGACCTCACGCTCGACCGGGCGCTGCGCATCTCCCAGGCGGGTGCCGGGGTCCGTCGCGACCACGGCATCACCTCCGGCGAGCTGATCAACCGGCTCCGGGCACGCCTCCCCGACCTGGCACTCCTCACGGACGGCGCCGAACCCACCCACGTGGAACTCGGCGAGGCGCTGCGGGAGGCCCGCTTCACCCTGGAGTACGACGTCGAGCGGGAGAAGTTCTTCCCGCCCGCCCCGAGACCCCGGCGTCCTGGACCTCCACCGGCACGCTCACCAGTGTCTTCACCCCGGTGTCGGGCGGCGGCCTCACCGCGCAGGACCCGCACTCGGTGATCAGGGCGAAGCTCGCCGCCTCCGTCCGGCGCGGCGGCTTCCTCGCCCTGACGGTGCGGGGCATCCGGCTGCCCGGCGCGGCCGAGCGGATCGCCGCCGTGTACCCCGTGCGGCCGGTAGGTCTGAGCCAGGTGTTTCTCACCGAACTCCGCGCACTGACGGACGAGAAGGGCCAGCCGTGGGAGAAGGTCCTCGGGGTGGACGCCCGCTTCGCCGCCGGCGGCCCCATCCCGAAGGGCCTCGCCCTCTTCGCCCGGGCGGCCTGGAAACGCGTGGAGGCCCGGCTCCTCGGCGAGGCGGAGGCACCGCGGACGGTGCTCTTCCTCCACGACGCCGGGCTGCTCGCCCGCTACTGGGACGAAGGCGGCCGTGAGCTGCTGGTGACCCTCCAGGGCGCCGCGCGCCGTCCGGCGGAGGCCCCGCACGGGCTGTGGCTGCTGTGCCCGGTCGAGACCCGCTCCCAGCTGCCGCATGTGGACGGCCGCACGGTGGAGTGCATAGGCGGTGACGGCGAGCGCACGCACCTGGACGGCGCATTCCTCGACGCACTGCGGGAGGCGTGACCGTGCCGTAGCGCTTCGCTGGTCACGCGTGGGCAGCTCTCCCACGGCGATCGGTCACGGTGGCATTCCCGGGCTGGCAGGATAGTGGCCGGACTGCCGCTTTCGCGGCGGATGGCTCAGCGCGGCGAGAGGGATGCGAAGAGTGACGGTCGTAGGTGGGGGTTCGCGTACGGGCGCCGGGGTCGACCGGACGGGGCTGCTCAAGGACCTGAAGAAGCAGGTCGCGGAGCTCGAGGATGATCTGCGGGAGCGCAGTGAGTCGGTCGAGGAGTTCCGCACCCGGCTGGAGGCGGAGTACGCGCGGGCGTACGACGGCAAGCGGACCGCCGCCACGTACGGTGCGTGGCGCGACGAGCGCGTCACGCAGGCCGCGGCGGCATGGGTGCTGGCCTGCGTCTTCGTCCGCTTCTGCGAGGACAACCAGCTGATCGAGTGGCCGTTCCTGGCGGGCCCGGGTGAGCGCCTGCGGGACGCCGAGGAGCGGCACGAGCAGTTCTTCCGCGAGAAGCCGCACCTGAACAACCGCGACTGGCTGATCGAGGCGTTCCAGCACCTCGCCGACGCCAACGAGACGGCGGCCGGCCTCTTCGACCGCCGCCACAACCCGCTGTGGGAGCTGACCCCCAGCTACGAGGCCGCGACCGAGCTGCTGGCGTTCTGGCGCCGGCGCGGGGCCGACGGCGAGATCCTGTACGACTTCACCGACGAGGAGTGGGACACCCGCTTCCTCGGCGACCTCTACCAGGACCTGAGCGAGCACGCACGGAAGACGTACGCGCTGCTGCAGACGCCGGAGTTCGTGGAGGAGTTCATCCTCGACCTGACCCTGGAACCGGCGATCGAGGAGTTCGGGCTGGCGCCCGAGGGGGGCCTGCGGACCATCGACCCGGCGTGCGGCTCCGGCCACTTCCTGCTGGGCATCTTCGCACGGCTGGTGGAGAAGTGGCGCGCGGCGGAGCCGGGGACGGACGAGTGGACGGTGGTCCGCCGCGCGCTGGACTCCGTCCACGGCTGCGACAAGAACCCGTTCGCGGTGAGCATCGCCCGCTTCCGGCTGCTTGTCGCCGCCATGCGGGCGGCTGGCGCCGGACGGCTGGTGGACGCGCCGGCGTTCCCGATCAACGTGGCGGTGGGCGACTCGCTGCTGCACGGGCGCGGGGCGGCGGGTATCCAGGGTGAGCTGGACCTGTTCGCCGTTGAGGACGGCGAGGGGGAGGCGTTCCAGTACGCGACGGAGGACGTCGGCGAGTTCGCCAAGCGGGTGGACCTGCTGGGGCGGGGGTCGTATCACGTGGTGGTGGGGAATCCGCCGTACATTGAGGTGAACGACGATCAGGAGATCAAAAATTATCGGACTGCATACTGTTGCTCGGGAAAGTTCCCTCTGTCGGTGCCCTTTGCCCAGCGCTTCTTTGAACTTGCGATTCGCGCGCATCGGCACGGCGGTGTGGTCGGCCATGTAGGGCAAATCACTTCCAACTCTTTCATGAAGCGGACCACGGGGAAAAGGCTAGTCGAGACCTTCCTTTCCACGGTCGAGGTCACTCATGTAATCGATGCAGCCCGAGCCTACATTCCGGGACACAACAGGGAGGGTACGCCAACGGCCATTATTGTAGGATTGAATAAGTTTCCACGGATTGATTCTCCGGTGTGCATGATCTCCTCCCTCAAGGGAGCGGTTTCCGTACCCGATAACCCTGCGATCGCGCCCCCTTGGGTGTCGCTCACCGGCTACGCAAAGCGAGGTGAGGAAGGAAAGAATGAGTGGGTGGCCGCCAGCCTTGTCGACCGGGTTGTTCTCGCAAGCCATCCATGGATTTTCCCCGGAAGCGGGAAAAATGCACTTCGTGAAGTACTTGCGCGTAATAAGCCCATTCTGCGCGAATTTATTGACCCGCCGATCGGTCGCGCGATCCGGGCAGGTGCTGACGAGGCTTTTACGCGCCCGCTTCGCTCAACATTGCGCACACTGGCTCCATCGAGTGCGATTAGGCCATTCATTACTGGCAGGTCTGTGCGTGATTGGCGCGCTGTTCCGCAGGAAGGGATCTGGTACCCGTATGACCCCTCCCTATCCGAGGGTGATATGGCCAGGGAGTTGTGGCCATGGAGGGCGCTCCTCACGGCCCGGCGTACCTTTCAAGGTACAATGAGCGATGCAGGGCTAGAGTGGTGGATGTACATGCAGCACACCCCTTCTGCGTACGAGAATCCCGTCTCTCTTATTTTTGCTTTTAAAGCCTCCCATAACCACTTTACCCTCGATCGAGGGGGTAGTGTGTTCAACCGCCATTCGCCCGTCATCAAACTGCCGAATGGTGCTGAGATGGGCAGATTCTACTCTCTGCTTGCAATTTTGAACTCTTCGACTTGCTGCTTCCTTATGAAGGAGTCTGCCCAGCATCAAGGGGGAGGAGCTGCTGGCTATCCATGGTCATGGACTCTGGAATTCACGGGAGGGATTGTGGAGCGCCTTCCGGTTCCAGAGAGTGACTTTTCGGACCTGGGTAAATTGATGGATGAGCTCGCGCGCTCCTCGCTTGAGTACACTCCCGCTGCTCATTGCGCTAAGGGGGTGCCGTCGCGAATCTCTCTGCGGAAAACGCACGCCGAGTACGAGCGTAAACGACGGCAAATGATCGCTCTTCAGGAAGAGTTGGACTGGCAGATTTACCATGCCTATGGCCTGCTGTCCGCAGAAGAGGCGCGGATTGTCACGTCGAGTGACCTTGAGGAAATCCCTGGGCTGAAACTTGGGGAGCGGGCGTTCGAGATCGCATTGGCTAGGAAAACGTCCCCCGATGGTGCTGACACCGCCTGGTTCGAGCGTCATGGCTCGGTACCCATCAAGGAGGTTCCTTCTTGCTGGCCTGACTGGTACCAAAAGATCGTCCAGGCTCGTATTGAGGTTATCGAAAAGCGAGGCGACCTTGCGCTGATCGAGCGTCCGGATTGCAAGAGGCGTTGGGAAGTTGATAATTGGAAAAAAGAGGAGCGAAGTGCTCTTTGTGAATGGCTTCTTGCACGGATCGACACCCCTGAAATCTGGAGAAGCCTCCGGGACGGCATGAAGCAGCCACGTCTGCTTACCGTTAGTCAAATTGCTGACGTCTTTCGGGACGATGCTGCCTTCAAATCGGTTGCGGAACTCTATGCAGCTGACCACCTTGGTAAACCTGATCTCGCACTCGCTGACGTGCTTGCGGAAGTCATCTTCAGCGAACACGTCCCTTACCTTGCGGCTATGCGCTATACCGAAGCGGGACTTCGAAGCCGTAATCAGTGGGAGGAAATCTGGGAGAGGCAGCGCGAGGAGGATCGACAGGATAAGCAATTGATTAACGCTGTGCCACCGAAGTACAAGCCGAGTGACTTTATGCAACCATCCTATTGGGCGCAACGCGGCAAGCTCGACGTACCCAGGGAGCGGTTCATCTCCTACCCGGAGGCGAGCCCGGACGCCGACTCGACGCTCCTGCTCGGTTGGGCCGGCTGGGACCACAAGGATCAGGCCCAGGTACTGTTCAACCTGATCGAGGACCGGACGCAGCAGGCCGGTTGGGGATCGGATCGGATCAAGCCGCTGCTGGCCGGTCTGCTGGAGATCATGCCGTGGGTGCACCAGTGGCACGGGGAGTACGACCCCGAGTGGGAGGCTGTCCCTGCCGATGAGTTCCAGGCGTTCTTCGAGGAGCTGTGCGCCAAGCATCACGTGAGCGAGGCCGACCTGCGAGCCTGGCGACCGGAGAAGAAGACGCGGGGTAGGAAGAAGGCCACACCAAAGAAGAAGGCGGCTGAGGAGTAGGCGACGTTGTGGGCCCCGGGCAACGCCTGGGGCCCACCCTCGTTCAGTCGAGTGCTGCGACGTACGAGACGAAGGCCGACCATTCGGCGGCGGAGAAGGTGAGCCGGGGGCCGGTCCTGTCCTTCGAATCCCGGACGTGAACCGCATCAGGGCTGACCGCGACCTCCACGCACTCGCCGCCCTCGTCACCGCTGTAGCTGCTCTTGAACCAGACCAGCTGATATGCGTCGTACGGGGCTTCCTGTATGTTCATGCTGCTCCCAGCAACTTCTCGATCAAGATGAGTGAATCCTGTGGAGTGAGCGCCTGTCCTCGGATGCTCCCATATTTGGTGGCGAGCACACGAACCTCTTCGGGGTCCGTGATCAAGCGGCTCAAGTTCTGGACCTCAAGGTAGGCGAGTTGCGGCCGCCCCTTGGGGGTGAGCAGCGTGAACGGTCCACCCATCCCTGCGTGTTCCTCGCGATCGGTGGGCATCACCTGAATCTGCACGTTCCGCATACGCCCGAGTCGCAGAAGTTGCTCCAACTGCCCCTTCCGTACGGCACGCCCGCCCAAGGGTTGTAGCAGCACCACTTCCTGGATGACAGCGCTCACCATCGGCGGTGGCCATCGGGTGGTGATTTCCTGGCGACTCAGCCGTGCGGCCACCCGTTGCTCGATGGTCTCCTCGTCCAGAAGCGGCTGTCGGCTGGCGAACACGGCCCGCGCGTAGCCCTCGGTCTGGAGCAACCCCGGCACGGTCAGCGTGCTGTAGAAGCTCAGCTCGACCGCCTCCCGCTCCAAGCGCGCATAGTCCCGGAACCACGCCGGATGCTTCACCCGCGCCTTCGCCTTCGCCCGGACCACGTCCTCCTTCGCGATCTTCAGCAGGCCGCCCGCGTCCAGGCAGTCGTCCGCCGCGTCGAGGAACTCCGGCTGCGGTGTCCGGCGCCCGCGCTCGACCGAGGAGATCAGCTCCTCCCCGTAGCCGAGCCGGTCGCCCAGCTCCCGCTGGGTGAGCCCCGCCCGCTCTCGTAGCAGCTTGACCTGTTTCCCGACGGCCCGGAAGAGGTCGACCGTCTCGTCCCCGTCCTCGATCGGTTCCGGCCGCTGTTGCCCCGGCCCTCGCCCGGCATCCGCGTCCGCATGCGTCTCCGCCATGCCCGTCACCTCCCGTCCGTGCGTCCGGTCACGGCCGCTGCCCCGGACAGGCCGTCGTCCGCCCCCGTACCAGCACTCTCCGTACCAGAGTCGTTGCTGGTCACGGTAGGCACACCGGGCCACGCTCGGGGCTGTGAAAGCCGAATTCATCACCCCCACCAGTGAGTTCATCCGGCGGTTCAGCTCCACGCGCCGGAGCGCACGCCTCGCGCGGCACCTCGTCGTCGAGCGGCTCGACGCCTGGGGCATCCCGCCCACCAGCGTGCCCTCGGATATCACCGCCGTGATCGTCGGGGAGCTGGCGGCCAACGCCGTCACCCATGGCCGCGTACCCGGCCGGGACTTCGAGCTGCGCCTCGTGCTCACCGCGGAGTCCATCCGTATCGAGGTCGCCGACGGCTGTAGCGAGAAGCGGCCAGATACCGCCCTCCGGCAGCCCCCGGCGGATGCCGAGTCCGGCCGGGGTCTGCTGATGCTCGAGGCGCTGGCCGCCCGCTGGGGCATCAGCGACCGGGACGGGCCGGGAAAGGTCGTCTGGGCCGAGGTGCCCCGGCCTCCGGTGCCGGCCCCCGCCGACCGAGCGCAAGCCTGACCTCCGCACGGGCCGGTCCGCGACCGGCGGCGGCCCACCGTTCAGGCGTCGCGCGCCCGCGTCGTGGCCGAGCGGATCAGCGCCAGCAGTTCGGCGCGGCCCCTGTCGATGATCCGCACCACCTCGTCCAGGTCCGGGCCGCCCGGCGGAAGCGGGGTGTCGGCGATCAGGTCGCGGGAGGTGTACGGCCTGCGCAGCCACCGCTGGACGGCGCGCCAGTGGACGGCACGGTCGTGGCCCGCGTCCAGTGCCCAGGGGTCCGCCTCGTACGGGGTGCCGTCCTCGCCGAGAGCGGCCAGCAGGCCCGCGCGGCGCACCAGACACGGGTAGCACACCCCGCAGTGGGGGAGGTCCGCGTCGCCCGGCCGGCGTGGGGGCGGAGTGCCACAGCTCAGGGTGTTCCCCAGCTCCTGCGGTGTCAGACCGGCGACCCGCAGCGCGGCCCTGCACACCTGGCCCTTGGTGAGCCCGGCGAGCGGGTTCTCGACGCGTACCTCCCCGCCCAGACCGGCGATGAGCCGGTTCAGCTGGTGGAGGGTCCACGGGTGGACGGACCGGGTGGAGCAGGCCGCCGACCGGGCGGCGCTCAGCGGCGGGTTGATCGCCAGGTACCCGTTCTCCGGGATGTGGGCTACGGCGGCGCCTTCCGCGGCGGCGGCACGGATCGCGGCCGTCGCGTAGAGGAAGCCGCGGGAGCGGGTGGAGCGCTCCAGCTCCGGCCCGTCACCGCTCCTGCGCACCGTCTGGCTGAGCAGGAGCCGGCGGACCGGGCGCCTGCGGCGCCGGTACACGGACTGAAGGACCTCTCGTTGGAGCGCCTCGAAGTTCCGCTCTCCGAAGGTGACCAGGAGCAGGGTGTCCGCGGTGGGTACCGCAGCGCGCCGCGCGGCCCAGCTCAGGGAGTCCAGGCCGCCGGAGAAGAGGGCGACCTCCGCGGCGCGGGCGTCCGGCCCGAAGGACAGGGGCAGCGGGGTGGCGGCTCCGGGCTCCATGGCCCGTAACTGCAGCTCCCAGACATCGGCCGTCATGGTCCGCAGCAGGCCGGTCAGCAGCGGGCGCACCCGCTGCCAGCGCTCGGGCTCGGCGACCGGTACGGAAAGCCGGATGCGGCGCGTCCACTGGTCGAAGACGGTGTCCCGGCGCGTGTGCTTGTCGGCGAGGAAGACCGCGCGGGCCACTCGGTGCAGGTCGTCCGCCCAGGGCGGCGGTGGTGCGTAGAGCGGCTGCTCATCCGGCCTGCGGTCGTCGCGCTCCCAGAAGTTCCGGTCGCTCAGCGGCTGCCAGGGGCGGTTCGGTCGCGGGGCGTGGGGAGGGGAGACGAACCAGAAGGCGGACTGCGCCGGTGTGGCGGTCATGCGGCTTCCTCCCCGTCGTCGGTGATCAGGCCGAGCACCCTGCCGGCGGACCGGGGGACCAGCGTCCGCGCGATCTCGGGGAGTGGCCCGGCCGAGCCGTCCACCCCGGCCTCGGCGGTGTCGGAACCGGCCGACAGGTATGCCGCCTCCTCGCAGGGGCTGGGCACCAGCCGCAGCACATGGCCGGCGACCCACTCGGGTATCCGGTCCTCCGGGTCGAGCGCCGGCGGCAGCGGTACGGCCAACCGGACCTGCTCGGCGACCACCGCGCGGAGGAACTCCGCCACGGCGTCGGCGAAGAACCACCGGTAGAGCAGGCAGAGCAGGTCCCCGGCCAGACCGCCGAGCCCGCCGGCGGGGTCGCCGTCGGTCTGGAGGTGGTCGAGGAGGCGCTGTGCGGCGGACGCCGCCGCTCTCCGTACGGCCGCCTCCGCCAGTGTTCCGCCGTCACCGCCGACCTCGCCGGCGAACCGGGCGAGGAAGGCGTCGGTGCTGTCCGCGCCGACCGGGCCGGACTCGGCCAGCACGCCGAGAGCGGAGGCGAGCCGCTCACCCGCCGCGCAGACGATCTCGTAGAGCCCGAACGCCGACGGGTCCGCGCGGAGCGTCCGGTGCAGCACCCGCACATGGTCCGCCGCGATGTCGTCCAGGACCTGATCGGCGTCCGCCCGGTCCGGCCGCCAGGACCCCAGGCGGCCCGTGACCCGGCTCCATTCCCCTGCCGTGCCGGTGCGCCCCCGAGGGCCACTCCAGCGCGTCGACGTCCCCATGGCACCGCCTCCCCCGAGTCCGGCCACCGTCCCCGCCATTGCAGCAGCGGCGGGAGCAAGGGGACAGGGCGCCGATCGGCCATGATCGGAACGCTCCGACGGCGCCGGAGCGGCGCTGCCCGACGGTGACGGCCCCGGCGGCGACGGACAGCGACAGCTCGACCGCCTCCTGCTACGCACGGTGACGAACTCCTCGCACAGGATGCGTTCCACGCAGGTCAGCCAGGGGCCGGGGCTGGCAAGATGGGGGCTGGCGTACGCCAGAAGCGTGACCCGTCCGCTGCCGAGTGAGGAACGAGAGCCTGATGTCCACGAGCGAGCTCTTCCTGCGCGATGTCATCGACATCAAGGAAGACGTCCATGCCGGCGACTTCAAGGTGGAGCTCTCCCAGGGCTTCACCGAGACGGACGCCCGGGTCGTGGAGTACGTGGTCACCGACCAGCTCCAGAAGGCGTTCCGGAAGGCCCTGGGCATCGTCGGGAAGTCGATGCGCACCGGTGACCCGCACGCCGCGTACCTCCACGGCTCGTTCGGTGCCGGTAAGAGCCACTTCCTCACCGTGCTGCACGCGGTGCTCAACAACCACCCGGCGGCCCGCGCCAAGCCCCGGCTGCAGGAGGTCATCGCCGAGCACGACGACTGGCTGCGGCAGAAGAAGTTCCTGATGGTGCCCTACCACCTGGTCGGCTCCACCGACCTGGACTCGGCACTGCTGGGCGGCTATGTGGCCGCCGTGCACAAGAAGCACCCGGACATGCCCACCCCCGCGGTGTACCGTGCGGACTCCGCCCTCGCGGACGCGCGCCGGCAGCGGCGGTTCCTCGCCGACGACCGGAAGTTCATCGAGTGGCTGGGAGCCGGTGCCGCGGCCGTCGCCCCCGGCGGTGCCGTCATCGCCGTCGAGGAGGAGGACGACCTCGACGCCAGCGGCCTGGAGGAGGTGGCCGGCGCCCCGGCCGCCGGTGGCTGGACCCCCGCCGACCTGGACCGGGCCTTCGACGCGCCGGCCGGCGACCCGTACCGCGAGGCGCTGGTGTCGGCGCTGCTCTCCGGGCCGATGGCCTCGTACGCCACCGGTGCACGCGGCGACAAGGACGCCTTCCTGCCGCTGGAGAACGGCCTGGCGGTGATCTCCCGGCACGCCAAGTCGCTCGGCTACGACGGCATCGTCCTCTTCCTCGACGAGCTGATCCTCTGGCTGCAGGCGCACATGGGGGAGCAGGACTTCGTCCGCGACCAGGTGCAGCGGCTGGTCAAGCTGATCGAGTCGGGGGACAGCGACCGGCCGGTGCCGATCGTCTCCTTCATCTCCCGCCAGCGCGACCTGTCCCAACTGATCGGCACCGACGTGGCCGGCGCCGACGTGCAGAACCTGGAGCAGCAGGTCGAGTACCTCGCCGGCCGCATCGACGTGGTCGATCTGGAGGACAGCAACCTCATCGAGATCATCAAGCACCGGGTGCTCGCCCCGAAGCCGGGGCGGGAGGCCGACCGGGACTCGGCCTTCGAGGTGGTGGAGTCCTCCAAGGACGAGGTGCGGCAGGTGCTGCTCGACGCCCACGGGCGGACCGAGGCCACCTGGGAGGACTTCCGGGCCCTCTACCCGCTCTCGCCCGCCTTCCTCAACGTGCTGGTGGAGCTCTCCGGCGCGCTGCAGCGCGAACGGACCGGTCTGAAGCTGGTGCAGGAGACGCTGCGGCGGCGCCGCGACGACCTGCGGCTCGGCGAGCTGATCCCGCTGGGCGACCTGTGGGACGTGATCCTCGACGGTACGGGTGAGGCATTCACCGCCCGGCTGCGCCGGGAGGCCGAGACCGCCAAGCGCTTCCACGACCGGGTGCGGGCGTACCTGCTGCAGAAGTACGGGTCGGAGGACGACACCCGGTTCAAGGGCGACGAGCGGCTGATCAAGACGCTGTTGCTCGCCGCGCTGGCCCCAAACGTCCCCGCCCTCGCCCGGCTGACCGGCGAGCGGCTGGCGGCGCTCAACCACGGCTCCATCAAGGTGCGGCTCGGCTCGGCCGGGTCGGTGGCGGTCAAGCGGCTGCGCGAGCTGCAGGGCGAGTTCGGCGAACTGCGCAGCGAGGGCGAGTCGGACCCGGTCTTCCACCTCCATCTCTCCGACCTCGACATCGAGCCGATCCTCGACCAGGTGAGCAGCGAGGACAACCTCGGCAAGCGGCGGCAGTGGGTGAAGGACCAGCTGTGGACCGCGCTCGGCATCCAGGACACCCAGCCGTTCATCTGCGAACGGGAGATCGTCTGGCGGGGGACGAAGCGCACCGCGGAGTTCGTCTTCGGCAACGTCTGCGACCCGCACCTGCCCGACGAGCAGTTCCAGCCCCAGACGGACGGCAACATCCGGTTCGTCTTCGACTACCCCTTCGACGACAAGCACTTCCCCAGCGACGACGTGCGCCGGGTGGAGGGGCTGAAGCAGGCCGGCAGGTACGCGCCGACGATCGTCTGGCTGCCGGACTTCTTCTCCGAACAGAAGTCGAACCAGCTGGGACGGCTCCTGAAGATCAATTACCTGCTGGAGCGGGACCGCCTCGACGACCACACCGCCACCAAGTCCGCGGATGAGCGGGTGCAGATCCGGCACCAGCTCAAGGCGCAGAGCGAGAACCTCACCTCCCAGCTCACCGCCGTACTGCAGCAGCTCTACGGCATCAGCAAGCCCGACCCGGGCAGCGTCGGGGCGGAGGTGCCGGACAGCCAGCACGTGTGGTCGCTGGAGCCGGCGTACGGCAACCCGAAGCCGCAGGCGGGCCTGAGCTTCGAGCAGAACCTCTACGCGCTCAGCGACGGGATGTTCGCCGCGCTTTATCCCAAGCATCCCGACTTCGACCCGGGCCTCACCCGGAAGCCGGTCACCACACGAGAGTTGCGGACCGCGCTGGAGTGGATCGGCCGGGCCATGGAGGACGGTGAGCGCCGTGTCGTCGTGGACCGGCACCAGCTCCCCGTGGTCAAGCGGATCGTGCACCCGCTCGGACTCGGCGAGGTCCACGACGGACCGCTCAACCTGCTCAACGACTGGCGGCTGAGGATCAACCAGAAGGCCGCGGAGGCCAAGGCGGGGTCCGAGCTGTCGGTGGAGCAGATCCGCCGCTGGATCACCGAACTCGGCTACACCGGGCTGGAGAAGAACATCGCCAACCTGATCATCGCCACCTACGCGCTGCTGGACGACCGCACGTGGACGTTCCAGACCACTCCCGTGGCGCAGGCACCGGAGCTGGAGCGCATCGGGGGCGGGTACGGGCTGCGCGCGGTGGAGCTGCCCACCCCGGAGGAGTTCACGGCCGCCCGCGCCCGGGCGGCGGCCGTCTTCGGCGTCTCGACGCGGCCGGTGCTCTTCGCGCGGAACGTATCGGCACTGGCCACCAAGGTCCGCGAGGTGGCCACCGCGCACGGCCAGGCGGTGAGCGGGGTGTGGCGGTCGCTGGACAAGCACGCCGCCGACCTCGGGCTGAGCGGTGCGGACGCCCCGCGGATGCGGTCCACCCGGGCCGCGGCGGATCTGCTGGCCCGGCTGGCCCGGACCAGCGACGCGACGCCGCTGGTGAAGGAGCTGGCGGCGGTCTCGTACGACGTGACGGACCAGGAGATCGGCGCCGCGATCAAGCAGGCGCCTGAGGTGCTGCGGGCACTCGACGACACCAACTGGAAGCTGCTGCGGAGCGTCCGCGGTTTCGCCGGACGGGACGACGGGGTCGGGGACAAGGCCGAGCGGCTGATCGCGCTGCTGCGCGAGACGGCCGACGACCACGAGCAGGCCCGGTCCCTGGTGCCGGTGCTCAGCCAGCTCCAGGACCAGGCGCTCGCTCTGGTCAACGAGGTGGCCCAGCTCGCCAGCGTGGCCCGGCCGCCGGTGCCCGAGCCCACCATGCCGGGACCGGATGACATCAGCCTGACGCGGCACGGGACACCGGCCGTTCCGTCCGCGGTACCGCCGCGGTCGGAAGCCGGACGGAGCGAGGCGACCGTGCCGGTCCCCGCTCCCGGGACGGCCGCCGGGCCGACGGCCCCGCATGTGCTGAACGCGGAGGAACCGACCCGCGTCGAGTCGCTTCTCGCCGAGGCCATCACCGATGTGCGCGACGAGATCCGCTCCTACCTCGAAGCACATCCCGGCGTGCCGATCGAGATCACCTGGCGTCCGCTTCCGTCCGACGGACGGCAGCCGGCCGGTGAGGAGGCCGACCGCTGATGGTCGCCGCCCCGCCCCAGGTCAACCGCCGCACCATCGAGGCGCTGCTGAACACCCATGGTCCGAGCCTGGGCGAACGGCGGCTGGTGCTGATCCGCGGCCACTACCCGGCCGCGGCGCCGGAGGAGTTCACGGTCCAGATCGGCGGGGAACCGCGCCGGGTGCGGGTCACCGACCAGACGTCCGTGCTCGGCATCGTGGACGCCTGGCAGCGGCACCAGGCGACCACCGGCGACGAACTGCTAGTGGTGACCACCGGCGTCGGGGACGACCAGCTCGGCTGGGACCTGCGGGGGCACGCGGTGCGCCGCCGCGCCCTCACCGTGGAGAACGCCGAGATCGTCAAGCAGCGGTTCGGCGCGCGGGACCTGGACGCGCGGATGTACCGGGAGAGTTGGCTGCTGGAAGCGCTGATCGACGCCGAGCCACACGACGGCTGGCCGCGCGTGGGCTCCGTCCTCACCCGCGACACCGCGCTCCGCGCCCTGCTGGTGGCACGGCTCGGCCTCGGGCACCCCACGGCGGGCGAGGCGCGGGCGGTCACCGACATCACCATCGACGCCGACGCCCTGCTCACCTGGTCGCGCACCCCGTCCGGCCCCACCCGCTTCGCCGAACTCGGCACCGCCGAGCGCGAGGAGCTGAAGAAGTGGCTCCACGACACCGCCGGTGCGGCCGTTCCGGTCCTGATGTCGCTGGTCGAGGCGGGGCGCGGCAACGACGCCATGGCACTGGGACTCCTCGGCTCGGTGCTCGCCGACCCGGCCACCGACCGGGACACCATGCTCGCCGTGGGCGGACTCTTCGGCCAGGTCCAGCGCACCACCGACCTGATGGCGTTCAGTAGCGCGGTCGCCGGGACGCTGACCCGGTGGATCGGTGAGGCGCGCAGTGCTCCGGCCGCCCGGGAGCGGGTGCTCTCGGTCATCGACCGCGCCGACCGGCTCGCCGCGGAGGCCGGGCTGACGGGCGCGCTGCGCACGAGCCGGTTCCTGCTGTCCAGCTTCACCGCCCAGCTCCGCGAGGTCGCCTCGCTGCTCCGCCGCTCGCCGGACGCGGCCGAGTCCGCGTTGGGCACGCTGCGCGACCATGCCCTCGCCACCCTGCACGGGGACCGGATCGCCGCCGCCGCCATGGCGGTCCGGGTCGCACGCTGGCTGGCCTCTCCGCCGGCGCCGGTGGAGTCGGTGGCGGCCGGGGTCCGCACGCATCTGGCCGAGTGGGGCTGGGTCGACCGGGCACTCGCCGTGCTCTGGGAGGGCGACCCGGCCGGTGATCCGGTGGCGGGCCAGGAGTACCGGGCGCTGTACGACCGCGCGAGGGCCCGCAGGGACGCGCTTGACGAGCAGTTCGCGGGGCGGCTCGCGGGCTGGACGCGTATCGCGTCCGTTCACGCACCAGGAGACTGCCTGCTCGTGGAGAACGTGCTGACCGAAGCAGCGACACCGCTGTGCGGTGTGACCTCGCCGCTGGTGCTGCTGCTGGACGGGATGAGCAGCGCGGTGGCGGTGCAACTCGGTGAGGAGGCGGAACGCCTGGGCTGGGTGGAGGCGGTGCCCACCCCGTCGGCGGGACGGCCGCCACAGCGGCTTGCGGCCGTCTCCATGCTGCCGTCCGTGACCCGCGTCAGCAGGGCGTCGTTGCTCACCGGACGTCCCGCCAACGGAGGCCAGTCCGTGGAGGCGGCCGGCTTCGCCGACTACTGGAGGCAGCGCCGCCGTGAGGGCGTGCTGTTCCACAAGGCGTCGATAGACGGCGAGGCCGGGCACCGGCTCTCCGAGGAACTGGTCGCGGCCCTGGGCCGTGATGAGGTGGTGGTGGGCGTGGTGCTCAACACCATCGACGACGCGCTCGACCACGGTGCGCAGGGCGACCGTACCCAGTGGGGTATCAGGGACGTCACCTTCCTGCGGGAGCTTCTCGACGCCGCCAAGAGCTTTGGCCGGCCGGTGCTGCTCGTCGCCGATCACGGGCATGTGCTGGAGCGCGGCGGAGGCGCCGGCCCGCATCCGGTGACAGGTGCGGAATCCGCGCGCTGGCGCACCGGCACGGCGGGCGAGGGCGAGGTGGAGCTGTCCGGCCCACGAGTGCTGGAGGGCGGTGGAACGATCGTCGCCGCGTGGCGTGAGGACATCCGCTACACCCCCCGCAAGGCCGGGTACCACGGAGGCGCGTCCTTGGCCGAGATCACCGTCCCGCTGCTGGCGCTGCTGCCGTCCCGGGAGCTCCTGCCCAAGGGCTGGGAGGTGCTCCCCAGAGAACTCGCGACACCGTCCTGGTGGGCCGGGACCCGACCGGTCGAGGACGTGGTGAGCGAGACCGCCGCCCCCGGCCCGGTCAGCCAGAAGCCGGTCAGGCGGCGCCCGAAGCCCGCCGGTGAGGGGCTGTTCGCCGAGGCCGAGGTCGTCAGGGAGGACTCGACGCCGCAGCCGCCGCCGGGCACCCTGGGGACCAAGATCGTGGCGAGCGACGTCTATCTCGCCCAGAAGGAGTACGTCCGCAAGGCGCCCGAGGCCAAGGTGGTGGCCGCCGTCATCGACGCGCTCGCCGCGGCCGGCGGCACCATGTCGCCGGCGGCCCTGGCCGCCGCCATCTCCGCCACCGGACGGGTGAAGCGCAATGTCGACGGCTTCATCGCCACCGTGCAGCGGCTGCTGAACGTCGAGGGGTACCCGGTGCTCGGTTTCATCGACGCCGGCCACACCGTCAAGCTGGACGTACCCCTGCTCCGCGAACAGTTCCTCCTGGAAGGATCCCGCCCGTGACCGCCCCGGCCCAGGTGAGCGCGGCACGCCGCCGCGAAGTTGTCGACGCCCTGCGGCGGGGAACGGTGCCGCAGGCCGGATTGGACCTCTTCGCGGTCGGCCTGGACCGCTTCCGGGATGCCCTGGACGAGGACATCGCCACGGTGTCCCGCGGGGGCTCGGCCTTCCACGCCATCCGAGGTGAGTACGGCTCGGGAAAGACCTTCTTCGCCCGGTGGCTCGCCGAGCGGGCCAAGCGCGCCGGTCTCGCCACCGCCGAGGTGCAGATCTCCGAGACGGAGACGCCGCTGCACCGGCTGGAGACGGTCTACCGGCGTCTCACCGAACGGCTGTCCACCGCCACCCACCAGCCGAGCGCCCTGCGTGCCATCGTCGACTCGTGGTTCTACACCCTCGAGGAGGAGGTGCTCGACGCGGGGGAGGTGGACGAGGAGGACACGGAGGCGCTGGCCCGGGGCGTGGAGGACCTGATGGAGCGCCGGCTGGCCGACGTGGCCCGTACCACGCCGGCCTTCTCCGCGGCGCTGCGCGGTTATCGGCAGGCCGTCACCGCCGGTGACGGAGCCACCGCCGAGGCGCTGATCGCCTGGCTCGGCGGACAGAAGTCGGTGGCGGCCTCGGCACGCAAGGCTGCCGGGGTGCGGGGCGAACTGGACCACTTCGCGGCGCTCGGTTTCCTCCAGGGGCTGCTCACCGTCCTCCGGGACTGTGGTCACCCGGGGCTGCTGCTGGTCCTCGACGAGATCGAGACCCTGCAGCGGGTCCGGGGCGACGTACGGGAGAAGGGCCTCAACGCCCTGCGGCAGCTGCTGGACGAGATCGACGCGGGCCGCTTCCCCGGCCTCTTCCTGGTCATCACCGGAACACCGGCGTTCTACGACGGGCAGCAGGGAGCCCAGCGGCTGCCTCCGCTGGCGCAGCGGCTGGCCACCGACTTCACCACCGACCCCCGCTTCGACTCCCCGCGCGCCGTACAGCTGCGGCTACCCGGGTTCGACCTGGTGAAGCTCGGCGAGCTGGGGCGCGGGGTACGTGACCTCTACGCGGGCGCGGCCAGGAACCCGCAGCGGATCGCGGACCGGGTGGACGACGCCTACATCGGGGAACTGGCCACCGCCGTGACCGGAGGACTCGGCGGAAAGGTCGGGGTCGCGCCACGGCTCTTCCTGCGCAAGCTCGTGGCCGATGTTCTCGACCGGGTCGACGAGTTCGGGGACTTCGACCCGCGGCGGCACTACGCGCTCACCGTGTCCGGCGCCGAGCTGAACGAGGTCGAACGCAACGCCGCGGCCTCCGCAGCGGACGACATCGAGCTGGAGCTGCCGTGACCGGCGTCGAGGAGCTCGACCCGGCCCTCGTTCACCACATCGTCAACACTCTGGGCTGGCCCGGGCTCCGGCCGCTCCAGCAGGAGGCCGTCGCTCCCCTGATGGCGGGTGAGGACGCGGTGCTGCTCGCGCCGACGGCGGGCGGCAAGACCGAGGCGGCGTCGTTCCCCCTGCTGTCGAGGATGGCGGCCGAGCGGTGGACGGGCACCTCGGTGCTCTACGTCTGCCCGCTCAAAGCCCTGCTCAACAACCTGCTGCCCCGGTTGGAGACCTACACCGCATGGCTGGGCCGGACAGCGGCGCTGTGGCACGGGGATGTCACCGCGACCCACCGCAAGAAGATCCTGGCCAATCGCCCCGACGTGCTGCTGACCACCCCCGAGTCGCTGGAAGCCATGCTGGTCAGTGCCAATGTCGACCACGCGTCGTTCTTCTCCGGTCTGCGTTCCATCGTCATCGACGAGGTGCACGCCTTCGCCGGGGACGACCGTGGCTGGCACCTGCTCGCCGTACTCGAACGTCTCCAGCGGGTCGTGGGCCGTCCCGTACAGCGGGTCGGCCTGTCCGCGACGGTGGGGAACCCGGAGGACCTGCTCCACTGGCTCCAGGGATCCGGGGCCGGCAAACGGCCCGCCCGCGTGGTGGCACCCCACCTCAGCGAGCCGCAGCCGACCCCCGGGGCGCTGCCGCCCGGTGACATCCAGCTGGACTACGTCGGTTCCGTCGACAATGCGGCCACCGTCATCGCGGCACTCCACCGCGGCGAGAAGCGGCTGGTCTTCTGCGAGTCCCGGAAGCTGGTGGAGGAGCTGGGGGAAAAGCTTCTCATCAAGGGGGTGACCACCTTCCTCTCCCACGCCTCCCTCTCGGTGGACGAGCGGCGGCGTGCCGAGCAGGCGTTCGCCGAGGCACGTGACTGCGTCATCGTCTCCACCAGCACTCTGGAGCTCGGCATCGACGTCGGGGACTTGGACCGGGTCATCCAGATCGACGCGCCTGCCACCGTCGCCTCCTTCCTGCAGCGGCTCGGGCGCACCGGGCGCCGGGCGGGCACCACTCGCAACTGCCTCTTCCTGGCCTTGGACGAAGCCGGCCTGCTGGCTGCCGCTGCGCTGTTGCTCCAGTGGTCACGGGGCTGGGTGGAGCCGGTGCTCGCACCGCCCGAGCCGCGGCACATCGCCGCCCAGCAGGTGCTCGCGCTGTGCCTCCAGGAGCACCGGATCGGTGATCGCCTGTGGCAGGAAGCCTGGAACGGCCTCAACCACTTCGGTGCCGCGGCCCACCTGATCGTCCGGCACCTGGTGGAGGAGGGCTACCTGGACCAGGACGGTGGAATGCTGTTCATCGGCCCGGAGACGGAGCGCCGCTTCGGCCACCGGCACTTCATGAACCTCACCGCCGTCTTCACCTCGCCGCCGCAGTTCACCGTGGTGCACGGACGGAGGGAGATCGGCAGAACCGATCCCGATCTGCTGACCGAGGAGGTCCAGGGTCCGCGGAAACTGCTCCTGGCGGGACGTAGCTGGCTGGTGACGTACATCGACTGGCGCCGCAAGAGGTGCTTCGTCGAGCCGGCGGACGGCGGGGGCAAGGCCAAGTGGAGCGGTGCGGGCTTCGACCGCGGCGCATCGTTCGCCTTGGTCCGTGCCGCTCGGGAGGTGCTCCTGGGAGCCGACCCGCCCGTCGTGCTGACCAAACGGGCGGTGGCCTGCCTCGCGGAAGCCCGGGACCACTTCCTCCAGCACGTCCATCCGGGCGGCACGGTGATCGCCCGGAGTGCGACCGGGCATCTGCAGTGGTGGACCTGGGCCGGGCACCGGACGAACGCCACCCTGGCCGCGACCCTCGGTGCCGTGACCGCGCCGGCGCAGCAGACCAACGGTTGCTGGATACGGCTGCGCGAGGAGGTCACTCCGCAGGTGTGGAAGCAGGCGGTGGCCGATTCGGCGGAACACCTCTGTCTGCCCGATGTGGATGACAGGGCGGTGCGGGGGCTGAAATTCGCCGAAGCCCTGCCGGCCCGGCTCGCCCGGGCGACACTGGCCATGCGCCTCGCGGACTTCGAGGGAGCCAAGGCGGTTCTCGCCGAACCCGTCCGATTCGTGACGGATTTCAGCTGACGGTTTCCGCCAGGCCTGCCGCGGAAGGAGGCTCCGCGGTGACGGGAGCGAGGACCTCGTCGGCGGGGCGTGCGGGAGCGGGAACGCCGTTCGACAGGTCTCCACTCTGGGTGAACAGTTCCCGCGCGGACCTGTGACCGCGCTGGTCGGATACCACCACGCCACCGGTCCACTTGCCCGGCCGGACCTCGTAGCGATACTGCAACCGGCCCAGCCGGGGGCAGTGCTCGCGGGCTGCGGCATGTCCCGGGTGGCAGTGGACGTTCCAGGTCAGATCGTCGGCGTAAGTCGTGCAGACTGCGGGAAAGAGGATGCCCCACACCACCAGGTCGGCGATCTGCAGACCCGCATGGGTGTCACTGTGTCCGAACACCGGCGCTTCGGCGAGGTGGGGCAGGCGATCGGCACCCTGGCGGAACTTCTCCGCGGTGACGCAGTCGACGTTCTTGACGTTCTTCACATAGCTGCGGCTGTCGAGCACCGCGACGCCCTGCCCGCCGCGCTGGGCGAGGTAGTGCTCGAAGTCCTCGCAGAGGGAACGCACCGAGGACAGGTACATGCCCTCCGCATCGTTGACCGTGTCCTCCCGCAGCACCCAGGCACGCGCGAGCACACGACAGTCGTGCTCCTCCAGCAAGGACAGGAGGTCGCTGATGAGTCGGTCCGCCCAGCGAGCGTGGTTACGGCCACCGTGGCGGTACTTCCTCCGCACGGTGTCGCCCTTCAACTCGTGCCGGATCACTTGCAGAGGCCGCACGCCCTCCTTGGCCAGGCACGGCATGTAGCTCCGCTTCAGCTCCATGAAACCCCGGACCAGGGCATGGAGACGAGCTTCGGGGACGGCGAAGCCACCGATGACCATCGCGGGCTGCGAATCGGGTTTCTCCGCCGTGACCACCTGTCCGTTGCCGGCTTCATCGAAATAGCACAGGTACAACGTCCCCCCTGGTGAAAACACTATGGCCGACCCCAGAACCCTGGGGACGGCCATAGGAGGTGCCACGCCGGCCAGGCCGGTCGCAGCGGGTTATTCGTTCTGTCCGCAGCGTATGCAGCGTGGGGACGGCTGACAAGTCGGGTTCGCCGATGCGGCCGGCTGGACCGGGCCCGCCCTCCTCACGCCGCCTCGTCGCCGCGCACCAGGCGGCGGAAGCGGTCGAGCAGGGGGAAGCGCTCGCGCTGTTCGCGGGCGCTGCGGTCCAGTTCCTCCATCAGGCGGACGGCGCGGTGCTCCATGTCGAGCTCGTCCAGGATGCGGTCCACCTCGGCGAGCAGGGCGCCGTGCAGCTGCCACTGGCGCGGGTGCTGCTGGACCCGGCGGAGCAGCAGCTGAGCGGCGTTCTCCCGGGCCGTCGCGGCGGCCTCCAGCTCGACGGAGAGGCGGGTCTCCGCCTCCTCGGCGTTGGCGGTGACCTGGGTGGTGACCAGGGCGGCGAAGTTCTCCACCGCGGCGGCCACATGCCGGAACAGCTCCTCCAGCGCGTCCGCCACGTCCTGCGGGAAGAGCGGCTCGTCGGTGCGGTGCTTGGCCAGGTCGGTGAGGGACCGGGCGAGCACCCGCAGCACCACGGTGCAGATCTCCAGGGTGTCCAGCCCGGTGCGCAGCACCACCCGGTGGAGCAGCCCCTCCTTGACCCGGGGGTTGAGCCGCAGGCTGTCCTCCGCCTGGCGGAGGGCGGCGTCCACCTCGGCCACGTCGTTGTCGAGCCGGCGGGCCTCGTGGAGCCGGGCGGCGGCCCGTTCGACCGGGGTGTGCGCGCCGAGCTCCTCGCCCATGTGGAGCAGCAGGGTGCGCAGTCGCCTGCCGAGGTCCTCGATCGATTCGCCGGCGGTCTGCACCCACACCGGCGGGGCGAAGAGGAAGTTGAACAGCAGGCCGACCACGGCGCCGATGAGGGTCTCCAGCACCCGGTCCCAGGCGGTGTTGGCCACCTGGGTGACGCCTAGGACCAGCATGGCGCTGATCGCGACCTCGGGGACGAACTCGCTCACCCGCACGATGTGACCCACCATCAGCGAGGCGAGGATGATCAGGCCCAGGCTCCACCAGGTCAGGCCCACCAGGGCGCTGAAGCCGCTGGCGATGAGCACGCCGGTCACCACCGAGTTCACCCGGCGGATGCCCGTGGTGAGGGTGGCGAACAGGGTGACCTGCACGACCAGGAGGGCGGTCAGCGGCGCGGTCAGCGGGGCCGGTTCGTTGCTCAGCTGCAGCGCGACGACATAGGAGATCGTCGCGGCGGCCGTGGAACGGAGGGCCTGCACCACCGTGGGGTGGCGACCGCGTCTGATGAGCTTTGCTACGGGATCGGACACATCTGGCACGTTTCTGCTCATTCCCGTTCGCGGGCCGGGCAGACACCCGAAATGCCGGCGGCCACCTGCCTGGGCGTCAGGCCGGGCGGCGTCACGTCAGGCACTCCGGTCCCGGTCGGCCAGCGCCAGCAGCCGGGTGACGGTGTTCCAGTTCCGTGCCGTGGCGGTGACCCCCGGGAGCCGGATGCCGGTGATCTTGGCGGCGAGCCTGGAGCGGCCGATGCCACCCGGGCACCACAGGTACACCTCCCGGCCGATCAGACGGAACCGGTCCGGGGCGTGCGCGGCCGGGTCGATCGCGTCCAGCCGGGCGGTGTCGGCGGGCGCCTCGGACAGAAACACCACGTGGAGCGTCGACGGTTCGGCGGTGGCCCGCGGGTAGGGGTTCGCGGCGACGACGGCGGCCAGCTCGTCCCGGGTGCGCACCAGGACCGGCACCGGGAAGCCCAGTTCGGCGGCGATGCCCTCGGCGGCCGAGCGGGCCGTCTCGGCCGGCGGGGTGGCCGGGGCGTGGAGCACGATGTTGCCGGTCCCCAGGTGGACGGTGACGTCCTGGTGGCCCAGGCGGCGCATCACCTCCTGCTGCCGGTCCATCGGGAAGGGGGCGTGGCTGCCGACGTTGATGCCGCGGAGCAGCAGGATCTGGGCCGTCATCGGGTGGTCTCCTCGGAAGGCGTGGGCGCCGGCCCGGGCCCGGGTACCGGGGGCACGGCGGGCGGCGGGCGCGATGGGGAGTGCGGCTGGAACCGATCACCTGGGAGCGGCTGACCGACGCGCTCGCCGACCACCTGGCGTCGGCCGGGGCGGCGGACGGCGGACCGTGGCTGCGGGTGGCGGTGGACGGCGCCCCGGCGGCCGGCACCGGTGAGCGGGCGGAACGGCTCGGCGCCGCGCTGCGCGCCCGGGGCAGGGCCGCCCTGGTGGTCGGCGCGCACGGCTTTCTGCGTCCGGCCTCGCTGCGGCTGGAGTACGGGAAGCGGGACGTCGAGGCGTACTACGGCGGCTGGCTGGACACCGGGGCGCTGTGGCGTGAGGTCTTCACCCCGCTGGAGCCCGGCGGCACCGGGCGGGTGCTGCCCGACCTGTGGGACCCGGTGACGGACCGGGCCACGCGCAGCGGCTACGTCGAGCTCCCGCCGGGCGGAGTGCTGGTGCTGCACGGACCGCTGCTGCTCGGACACTGGTTCCCCTTCGATCTCTCGGTCCATCTGCGGTTGTCCCCGGCCGCCCTGGCCCGGCGCACCGACGAGCGCGAGCGGTGGACGCTGCCCGCGTTCGCCCGTTACGAGGACGAGGTGGGCCCCGCCGACGCTGCCGATGTGGTGGTGCGCGCCGACGACCCGGGCCGCCCGGCGTGGACGGGGCTGCCCGGACGCTGAGCCGGACCCGGCGGCCGGACGCCGGCCCGGTGACCGTTTCCACGAACGGCTGGGGCCGGGCCCTCGGCCGTCGCGCCGCCGGGGCGCGGGGCGTGCGGAGGGGCGTCCGCTGGGCTCGGGTTGGGGCACCGGCCGGGCCGCGGGGGCGCCGACGGGTCACCCGCTGGCTGAGTGCCGGGGCACCGGCCGCGCCGACGCCCGGGGCGCGGCCGACAGCTGGGCCGCGCCGACGGTGGATCGCCCGGTGGGTCCGCGCCGGGGTACGGCCCCGCCCGGGTGCCCCCGCACGGGGCCACGGTCCCACGCCACCCGCCGTGTCCGGCCGCCTGTCCGTCGTGCTCGCGGCCGGCCCGGCTGCCCGGGCTTCCGGCGCTCCACCCCTGGCACCGGTCGGTGCTCCGGCGCGCGGCGTGCGGGCCGCCGGCGACAGGGACGGTGCCCGCTGGTGTCCGGGTACCGGCTGTCGCTGACCTCCGCGTCCGTGCGGCACGGAGGCGTTCGTCCCCGCCCTGGTGGCGGGCCCGCTCCGCTCCGCCGGGACGAGCCGCGCTCGCGCCGGTACGGCGCCGGGGCCGGCCCGCCTCCGGTACCGGACCCCCGAGCCGGTCCGCGCGGGGACGGGCGTACCGGGCCACCGGCGCGGCGGCGGTGTGCGCGGGGCAGCCCGGCAGGGCGAGGGCGAGGCAGGTGGCGAGGGCGGGCGGCGGAGTGGACGGGGCCGGCCCTTGACGCGCGGCCGCGACCGGTCAGAAGAGCGGCTCCGGCAGGACACCCTCCAGCGCGAGAAGGCTGCGCTTGGTCTCCAGGCCGCCCCCGAAGCCGCCTATGCCGCCGCCGCTCTCCACCACCCGGTGGCAGGGCACGACGACCGGCAGCGGGTTGGCACCCATGGCGGTGCCCACCGCGCGGGCCGCGCCCGGCTCGCCGACCCGGTCGGCCAGGTCCTGATACCCGACCACGGTGCCGTACGGCACGTGCTCGGCCAGCTCGCGCAGCACCTGCCGGTTGAATCCCGCGGTGAGCGACCAGTCCAGCGGCAGCGTGAAGGTCCGCAGGGTCCCGGAGAAGTACCCGGTCAGCTGGCGTATCGCCTCGTCCAGCACGTCCTGGCAGGCGTCGGTGGCGGGGGTGCCCAGCCGTCCGGTGAGCCGGGTGACGGCCCGTGCCGCCGTGCGCTCGTCGGCGTGGAAGCCCACCTGGGCCAGCCCCTGGCCGGTCGCGGCGAGCAGCAGCGGGCCGATGGGGGTGTCCAGCACCGCCCACGACCAGGGGCGCGCGCCCGGTCGCCGCGCCGGTTCGGCCGACTCCGTCGGCTCTGTGTTCGTCACGGTGCCCAGCGTAGGCGGGGGTACTGACAACGGACCCGCCGATGTCCGTCGGAGCCCGCTGATCCTTCGACTCGGGCACGCCGCCGGAGTGCCTCGATGCCTGCCGCGACCCGCAGCCCCCTCGTCCCGGTGCCCTCGCCGGTTCCCGCCCGGCTCGGCCCCAACTTCGCGCCGCACCGTCTCGGTGCCGCCCCGCGCCCCGCCGGCTCCCACCCCGCGCCTCACCGGGCCCCCGGCCGCGGACTCGCCGGGACCCGGACCTACCGATGCCGGGAAACGGCCGCGGCCCGGCTGCGGTACCGGGCCGTGGACCCGCCGGGCCCGGGACCCACCGGTGCCGGGCCGCGGACGGAGATCCACCGGGCCGGAGGGCGGGCGCCGCCTGCGCCGGAAGACCGATCGGGGAGCCATCACAAGCGGCCACCCGGCGCAGGCGGGCCGAGCGCCGCCGCGCGGGCAGACCCCGTGCGGCCGCCCGTTCGGGCACATGCATCCGGCCGCCGGGTGGAGCGTGTCCACCCGGCGGCCGGACGGCGCCGCAGACGCGGAGCGGGATTACCGCCCGGCGAGCGCCCCGACCGGTTCCTGGACGGCCGCCGGGGTCTCCTCCCGGGTGCCCTCGTCCGTCGCCTCCGTCGCCGGGGTCTCCTCGCGGGCGGCTCCGGCCACCGCGTCACGGACCACGTCGGGGTTGTTGCTGATGATGCCGGTCACCCCCATCCGGGCCACGGAGACCGCGTTCGGGCCGTCGTTCACCGTCCAGGTGAAGACCTCAAGCGGCTTGCCGTGCGCCCCGTCGAGCTCCTTGACCGCGGCCACGTACGCGGCGTTTATGGTCCGGTAGCTGGGGTTGATCTGGTCGGTGAACGCGGCGTACTCGGGCAGGTCGGCGACGGCAGGGGTGCCGAGGAAGCCGGTCTTGACGTCCGGGCGCAGGTGGTGGACGGTCCGCACCGACGGGGCGCTGAAGCTCTGGATGATCAGCCGGTGCTTCACGTGGTGCCGGTTGAGCCACCCCTCCTCCCGCAGCACCTGCAGCGTCTGGCTCTCGATGCCCGGGTACAGCTCCGGAGCCTTCAGTTCCATCAGCAGGTTCTGGTGGTTGGCCGAGACCTTGTCCAGGTACTCCTCCAGGGTGGGCACGCGCTCGCCGGCGAACCGGGCGCCGAACCAGCTGCCGGCGTCCAGGCGCTTGATCTCCGCCAGGGTGAAGTCGGCGACCTTCCACGGCGCGCGGTCGGGGAAGAGCTGCTCGACATCGGTGGTCCGGTTCAGCGTGGTGTCGTGCATGATGACCAGCTCACCGTCCTTGGTGCGCTGGACGTCGTTCTCCACCCACGCCACGCCCAGGTCGTCGGCGGCGTCCACGGCGGCGAGCGTGTTCTCCGGGGCGTAGGCGGACGCGCCGCGGTGGGCCACGGTGATCGGTCTGTGCGGGTGGTCCGCGGCCTGGGCGGCGGCCGAGGGCAGCAGCAGCGCCGAGATACCCAGGAACGCGCCGGACAGGGCGGCGAGCGGTCGGATGTGCATAGGTGGGACTCCTCGCATCGTCTGTGTCACGGACGCGCGAAGCGTCCCAGCCACGACCTGCCGGGGGATAGGTTCCGGATGGCCAGAAATTGAACGACGGCTTCCCTTCCGGTGCCCCGGGCGGCCTCCTCCCGGGGCGGGTACCCGGGACGGGCGGTTTCCCGCGGTCCGGCCGGCCGAGCGCCCCGGCGCCGACCGTCGTGCGGCCCTCGGAAACCCGTTGCCACCAGGCCGGACGCGGCCCGGTGGACGCGCCGGGCGGTCCCCGCGGAACCCGCCCGGGGACCGGGGGCGGCGGTCGCCCGCGGTGGTGTCCGGCGGCGCGGTACGGGCCCCGCGGCCGGGGAACCGCCACCCGGTGTGATGGCCGAAAAGGGCGGTGAGCGCGGTCCGGCGCTTCATGCCGGTCCGGCTCGCGCCGCGGTCCGTCCGCCGACGGGCGTGCTCACCACATCTCCGACCTTGTCCGCCGACCGCTGGTATCCGATCGGCATGGGAGGAATCTGTGCCACTTTGTATATCTACATGATCAAACCTGCTCGGTGGTGCTCCCGGGGAGACGACGCGCCGAGGTGTCGGACGAGCGGGTGCCGACCGGGCCGCCGGGCCGGGGCCGGGCCGTTGTCGGTGGTGGGTCGTACGGTGGGAGCATGCGGCCCGTATCCCAGATCGAACGCAAGGTGGCGCCCTTCGAGGTCGTCAGCCCCTTCCAGCCCAGCGGCGACCAGCCCGCGGCCATCGCGGAGCTGGACCGGCGCATCCGCGGGGGCGAGAAGGACGTCGTCCTGCTCGGGGCGACCGGTACCGGTAAATCCGCGACCACCGCGTGGATGATCGAGAAGCTCCAGCGGCCGACGCTCGTCATGGCGCCCAACAAGACGCTCGCCGCCCAGCTCGCCAACGAGTTCCGCGAGCTGCTGCCGAACAACGCGGTCGAGTACTTCGTCTCGTACTACGACTACTACCAGCCCGAGGCGTACGTCCCTCAGTCGGACACGTACATCGAGAAGGACTCCTCGATCAACGAGGAGGTCGAGCGGCTGCGGCACTCCGCCACCAACTCGCTGCTCACCCGGCGGGACGTGGTCGTGGTGGCCTCCGTCTCCTGCATCTACGGCCTGGGCACGCCCCAGGAGTACGTGGACCGGATGGTGCCGCTCAAGGTCGGCGAGGAGATCGACCGCGACACCTTGCTCCGCCGCTTCGTGGACATCCAGTACACGCGCAACGACCTGGCGTTCACCCGCGGCACCTTCCGGGTCCGGGGCGACACCATCGAGATCTTCCCGGTCTACGAGGAGCTCGCGGTGCGCATCGAGATGTTCGGTGACGAGATCGAGGCGCTCTCCACCCTCCACCCGCTCACCGGCGAGGTCATCTCCGACGACCGGGAGCTGTACGTCTTCCCCGCCAGCCACTACGTCGCCGGACCGGAGCGCATGGAGCGCGCCATCTCGGGGATCGAGCGGGAGCTGGAGGAGACCCTCGCCCGGATGGAGAAGCAGGGCAAGCTGCTGGAGGCCCAGCGGCTGCGGATGCGGACCACGTACGACATCGAGATGATGCGTCAGATCGGCACCTGCTCCGGCATCGAGAACTACTCGCTGCACATCGACGGCCGGGACCCCGGTACCCCGCCGCACACCCTGCTCGACTACTTCCCCGACGACTTCCTGCTGGTCATCGACGAGTCGCACGTCACCGTGCCGCAGATCGGCGCGATGTACGAGGGTGACGCCTCCCGCAAGCGGACCCTGATCGAGCACGGCTTCCGGCTGCCGTCCGCGCTCGACAACCGCCCGCTGAAGTGGGAGGAGTTCCTGGAGCGGATCGGGCAGACGGTGTACCTGTCGGCCACCCCGGGCCCGTACGAGCTCTCCCGCTCCGACGGCTACGTGGAGCAGATCATCCGTCCCACCGGGCTGGTGGACCCGGAGGTCGTGGTCAAGCCCACCGACGGGCAGATCGACGACCTCATCCACGAGATCCGCGTCCGCACCGAGAAGGACGAGCGGGTCCTGGTCACCACCCTCACCAAGAAGATGGCCGAGGACCTCACCGACTACATGCTGGAGCTCGGCATCCAGGTGCGGTACCTGCACAGCGACGTGGACACCCTGCGCCGGGTGGAGCTGCTGCGGGAGCTGCGGGCCGGCGAGTACGACGTGCTGGTCGGCATCAACCTGCTCCGGGAGGGGCTGGACCTGCCCGAGGTCTCCCTGGTGGCGATCCTCGACGCCGACAAGGAGGGCTTCCTGCGGTCCGGGACCTCGCTGATCCAGACGATCGGCCGGGCCGCGCGGAACGTCTCCGGCCAGGTCCATATGTACGCCGACAAGACGACCCCGGCGATGGAGAAGGCCATCGACGAGACCAACCGCCGCCGGGAGAAGCAGATCGCCTACAACAAGGCCAACGGCATCGACCCGCAGCCGCTGCGGAAGAAGATCGGCGACATCGTGGCGACCATCGCCCGCGAGGAGATCGACACCAAGGAGCTGCTGGGCAGCGGCTACCGGCAGGCGGCGCAGCCCGGGAAGGGCAAGGGACAGGCCAAGGCGCCGGTCCCGGCGCTCGCCGCGCACCGCCCCGGCTCCGGCCGGAACGCCACCGTCCCCACCGACCGCCCGGCCGCCGAGCTGGCCGAGCTGATCGAGGAGATGACCGACCGGATGCGGGCCGCCGCGGCCGAGTTGCAGTTCGAGGTCGCCGCCCGGCTCCGCGACGAGGTCGGCGAGCTGAAGAAGGAGCTGCGGCAGATGCGCGAGGCCGGCCTGGCCTGACGTCCCCTCAGGCCGAGGGCGCCGCGGCGCGGGCCGGACCCCGGCGTGCGAGCCGCGTGCCGGTGACCCGGGCCGGCGGGGTGCCGGGCCCGCCCGCCGTACCCCGGCGGGCGGGCCCGGCCGGTACGTGCGCGTCCCCGCGGGCGCCGTCCGGCGTGCCGCGCCGCCCACGCCGCCCCGCCGTCCGGGCCGCCGCCCGGTACCGGTACCGCCCCACCCGCATCCCGGGCGGTGTGTTGCAAGAACGACACAAAGCCACCGCGGGGAGGTGGACCGTCCGAGGCAGTGCATAGGGTTCGAACAGGCCGCACGAGACAGGCGGTCGCGGGGATCACGAGTCATGAGAGTAGGGACAGCGCGTGACGGTCAACATGTCCAAGGGCCAGTCGATCAGCCTGCAGAAGGCCGACGGTGGCACCCTGACCGCGGTGCGAATGGGACTGGGATGGCAGGCGGCCCCGCGGCGCGGGCTGTTCGGGTCCCGTACCCGGGAGATCGACCTGGACGCCTCCGCGGTGCTGTTCGCGGACAAGCAGCCCCGGGACGTGGTGTTCTTCCAGCACCTGGTGAGTGACGACGGCTCGGTGCGCCACACCGGTGACAACCTGGTCGGCGGGGTCGGTCAGGGTGGTGACGACGAGGCCATCCTGGTGGACCTGCAGCGGGTCCCGGTCCACATCGACCAGATCGTCTTCACCGTCAACTCCTTCACCGGCCAGACCTTCGCCGAGGTGCAGAACGCCTTCTGCCGCCTGGTGGACGAGACCAACGGCCAGGAGCTGGCGCGCTACACCCTCACCGGCGGCGGCCAGTACACCGCCCAGATCATGGCGAAGGTGGAGCGGAGCGGCAGCGGCTGGCAGATGAAGGCGCTCGGCGAGCCCGCCAACGGCCGTACCTTCCAGGACCTGATGCCGCACCTGATGCCGCACCTGTAAGGGCGCTTGCCGCACGAGCGGGACGGAGCACGGCCGGCGGCCCGGCGACGCGCGCGTCGCCGGGCCGCCGGCACCCGTACCGCGCCGGTGGGCCGGCCGGCCGCAGGCGTGGCCGGCCCGAGCGGTCCGGCACACCTCACCACCCGGTCACCCGGCGCACCGGCAGCGGGCCGGACCGGTACGTAACCCACCCCACACCCCCGCACCGACGCGGGAACCGCAACGAGGGAGCGCAACGATGACGGCCGAGCTGGTCCGCGGGCAGAACCACCCCCTGCCTCAGACCCGCCTGGAGATTCGGGTCTCGGCGGGCGAACCGGTGGTGGCCGGCGCCACGCTCGGCGACGAGGCGGGCACCGTCCACCGCGCGGACCGCGTGGCCCATCCCGCGGCGCCGCAGCTGCCGGGCATCGAGGTGTCCCGGCAGGCGGCGGCCGAGCACCGGCTCGCCGTGGACCTCGACGCCCTCCCGGAAGGGGTGCACCGGGTCAACGTGCTGCTCGCGCTGCCCAGCGGCGTCGGGGGACCGGTGCGGTTCGGCGCCCTCCCCGCCCCGGTCGTCACCGTCACCGGGCTCGACGGCACCGGGATCGCCGGGTACACCATCACCGACCTGGACCCCGAGTCGGCCGTCGTCGCGCTGGAGCTGTACCGCCGGCAGGGCGTGTGGAAGGTCCGTGCGGTGGGCCAGGGGTACGCCGGCGGACTCGCCGCCATGCTCCAGGACCAGGGGCTGCCCGACGCCGCCGGACTGGCCGCCCGCATCAACGAGGCGGTCGCCGGCGGGATCGCCCGCTCGATCGCCCCGCCACCGCGTCAGCCGGAGGGCGGGCGGGTGCGCACCGCCGCCACCGGCGAGAGCACCCCGGCGGCCGGCGCCGCGCCCGCCGCCCCCGCCCCCCGCCGTGCCGCCGCTCCCCGCCCCCCGGCACCCCGGCCCCCGGCACCGCCGGCGGCGCTCCGCCGTCCGCCGCGCCCGCCGCTCCCGCCTCCGGCGGGCCGGTCGACTACCGGCACCCGCGCCGCCGTACCGCGCCGCCGCCCGCACCGGCCCCGGCGGCCCCGCCCGTCCCCGCGTCCTCGGACCGGCCCGCCGGCCCGGTGGCCGGGGACGCCTCCGGCTGGACCATGGAGGAGCGCCTGTACAACCAGGTCTGGGGGATGTTCGAGGACCTGGCTCGGACCTGCGCCGCGTACCGCAGCGCCGTGGACTTCGCCGACTCCCGCATGGAACGGGAGCTGGACCAGGTGCTCTCCGACCCGCGCAGCCGGATCGGGCCCGCCGCGGACGGCGCGCGGGCCGAGGCGCGGGCCCGGCACACCCAGCTCGTCGAGCAGGCCCGTGCCGCCCTCGACCGCGACCTCGCCCAGCTCAGGGCCGAGACCGAGGTCGTCGAACCCGCGCTGCCGCCCGCCTTCGCCCGCTGGGACAGCCCGGTGTGGCAGGCCTACCAGGTGCCCATGGAGATCCCCATGGCACTGCGCCTGGGCGAGGTGCACCTGCCCGAGTGCACCGACCTGCGCATCCCCATGCTGGTGCGGCTGCCGCTGGAGCGGGGGCTGTGGATCGACAGCGGACGCGGCTCCTCACCGGAGGCGGCGTCGGTGGACTCCGCGGGGCTGCGGCGGCTGGCCATGGACACCGCGGTGGCGCACGCCGCCCGGCTGCTCGCGGTCTACCCGGCGGGGGAGTTCACCGTGCACGTCATCGACCCGGCGGGCTCGGCCGCGGCCTCGCTGGACCCGCTGGTCCGGGCCGGGGTGCTGCGCGAGCCGCCGGCCGCCGGGGCGCAGGGCGTGCACCGGGTGCTCGCCGCGCTGACCCAGCGGGTCGATCTGGTGCAGATGGCCATCCGCAGCGGTGCCACGGACGCGCTGCCGCCGGATCTGGACCTGGCGCAGCAGCTGCTGATCGTCCACGACTTCCCGCACGGTTTCGACGACCGTGCCGTCACCCAGCTGCGGTACCTGGCGGACGAGGGCCCGTCGGTGGGCGTCCACCTGATGATGGTGGCCGACCGGGAGGACGCGCGGGAGTACGGGCCGGTCCTCGACCCGCTGTGGCGTTCCCTGCTGCGCCTGACCCCGGTGGCGGACGACCACCTCGCCGACCCGTGGGTCGGGCACGCCTGGACCTACGAGCCGCCGTCCGTGTCGGCCGGTGGTGAGGTTCTGGGCCGGGTGTTGGGGCAGGTGGCCCGAGCCCAGCAGGAGTACGGCCACTGACCTGCGCATTTGCCCATCTCTTTACTGTTCCATGGGACTTCCTGTACTGTTCTTGGTGCGGAGGGGAGTACTCCTGTAGCGGCGTGCCCGTCATCACGGATCGACCGGATCCCGGGGCGCCGGCCCGTGCGTCACGCACGGGTGGAGGAGACCTCCGGCAGCGACGACGCTGAATTTGCCGTACGAATGCCGGAGGAACAGTGGAAGTTTCCCTGACGCTCTGGGTGCTGACCGTGGTCGGTCTGTGCGCCCTCATCGCCGTCGATTTCTTCATCGGCGGACGCAAACCCCACGAGGTCTCCCTCAAGGAGGCCGGCATCTGGACCGCGGTCTGGGTCGCCCTCGCCGGACTCTTCGGGGTGGGCCTGCTGGTCTTCGGGGGCGGTGAGCCCTCCGGGGAGTTCTTCGCGGGCTTCATCACCGAGAAGTCGCTGAGCGTGGACAACCTCTTCGTCTTCATCCTGATCATGGCGAAGTTCTCGGTGCCCACGATCTACCAGCAGCGGGTGCTGATGGTCGGAGTGCTGATCGCGCTGGTGCTGCGGGCCGTGTTCATCGGCGCCGGCGCCGCGATCATCTCCACCTTCGCCTGGGTCTTCTACATCTTCGGCGCGTTCCTCATCTACACCGCCTGGAAGCTGATCCAGGAGGCGCGGGCCGACGAGGAGGACGAGGACTTCGAGGAAAACCGCTTCATGAAGATGGTCGAGCGGCGCTTCCCGTCCACCGACAAGTACCACGGCACCAAGCTGTTCGTGATGGAGAACGGCAAGCGTCTGATGACGCCGATGCTGATCGTCATGCTGGCGATCGGCACCACCGACGTCCTCTTCGCGCTCGACTCCATCCCGGCGATCTTCGGCCTCACCCAGGACCCGTACATCGTGTTCACCGCGAACGCCTTCGCGCTGATGGGTCTGCGGCAGCTGTACTTCCTGATCGGCGGGCTGCTCAGGAAGCTGGTCCACCTCTCGTACGGCCTGTCGGTGATCCTGGGCTTCATCGGCGTCAAGCTGGTGCTCCACGCCCTGCACGAGTCGGGGGTGCACGTCCCGGAGATCAGCATCCCGGTCTCGCTGGGCGTCATCTGCGCCGTGCTCGTCGTCACCACGATCACCAGCCTCTACGCCTCCCGCAAGCAGGCGGAGGCCGAGGCCGCGGCCGGGATACCCACCGAGGACCGGGCCGGGCTGCCCGGCACCGAGGAGCCGGGTAGCCGGGAGAAGGACAGCGTGGACGTCTGAGACGTCCACCGGGCGGGGCGGTCGCGGGCACCCGGAGCCTCGGCCGCCCCGCCTCCGGCCGCCCTGCGCCGTCCCCCTGCCTCGCGATTCCCGGTCGGGTCAGGCGCTGTGCCTCACCCGACCGCCCGCCACCGGCCCCGGCCCGCCTCGTGCCTTCGACTGTCCCGGCCCGCTCGGGGCCGCCTCGCGCCGTCCCCCGTGGACCCCGGCGAGGCGGCGGGCGGCGCCCCGGCCGGTGTGGTGTGTCGCCCGCCGGGCACCAGGGACACGGTCAGGTGGTCGCCTTCTCGGCCGCCTCGCCGGCCGTCTCCCCGCCCGGCTTCGGGACCGTCTCCCCGGCCGTCTCCTCGCCCGGCTCGCGGGCCGGCTCTCCGGTCGTGCTCCCGGACGCAGGGGCGGCACCGGGACGGCCCCCGGTCTCGGGGAGCAGCGCGAAGCAGCCCAGGCTGCACAGCGCCAGCGCCGTGAGGTAGCACGCGACCCCCCACGGCGGCCGGTCCCCCCGGGAGAGCGAGGTCGCCACGATCGGGGTGAGCGCGCCACCGAGCACCCCGGCCAGGTTGTAGCCGACCGCCGCCCCGGTGCACCGCACCCGCGGCTCGTACAGCTCGGGGAGATACGCCCCGATGACCGCGAAGACCAGGACGAACCCGAGCAGCGCCCCCAGGAAGCCCAGGAACATCGGCAGCGGCTCCGCGGTGCGCACCAGCGCGATCAGCGGGAAGGTCCACAGCGCGGTGGCCGTGCAGCCGGCCAGGCACAGGGCCCGGCGCCCCACCCGGTCCGCGAGGTGCGCCACCAGCGGCGTGACCGCCCCCTTGACGGCCACCGCCGCCATGATGCAACCCAGCATCACCGTGCGGTCCACGCCCAGCTCGTCGGTCCCGTACGACAGGGACCAGGTGGTCACGGTGTAGAAGACGGCGTAGCCGCTGGCCAGGCCACCCGCGGTGAGCAGCACCAGCCGCCAGTGGTCCCGTGCCACCTCGGCGAGCGGCGCCGAGGCGCGTTCACCGCGCTCGGCCAGCGCGCGGAACTGCGGGGTCTCGGTGAGCCCGGCGCGCAGCAGCAGCCCGGCGAGGGCGAGGACGCCCGCCGCCCAGAAGGGCACCCGCCACCCCCAGGTCCGGAAGCTCTCGTCGCTCAGCCCGGCGGACAGCGCCAGCAGCACCCCGTTCGCCAGCAGGAAGCCCACCGCCGGCCCCACCTGGGGGAAGCTCGACCACAGCCCGCGGCGGCGGGCGGGCGCGTGTTCGGCGGTCAGCAGTACCGCGCCGCCCCACTCGCCGCCGAGCCCGAGTCCTTGCAGGAACCGGAGCACGGTGAGGAGGACGGGGGCGGCGATGCCGATCCGGTCGTAGGTGGGGACGCAGCCCACCGCGACGGTGGCGGCACCGGTCAGCAGCAGGGAGGCGACCAGGACCGGCTTCCGGCCGCGCCGGTCCCCCAGGTGGCCGAAGAGCATCGAGCCCAGCGGCCGGGAGATGAACCCGACGGCGAACGTGCCGAAGGCGGCCAGGGTGCCGGCCAGGGGCGAGAAGTCCGGGAAGAAGATCCGGCCGAAGACCAGCGCCGCGGCACTGCCGTAGACGAAGAAGTCGTAGAACTCGATGGCGGTGCCGGCCAGGGACGCCGCGGCGAGGCGGGGCATGGACGGCGGACGATCGTCGCGCATGCCGGGCCAACCGCACGGGCGCCGTCCCGGTTACGGGCCTTCGGCCGCGAACGGGGGCGGGGGAGCGCGCCGGGTGGCGGCCGTGCCCCGGGGCACCGAGCCGGAGGCGCCGGGGCGCCTGCCGGGACCGGCCGCACCGATCGGGCCCTCCCGCCGCCGCTCGGTCGTGGCCGGGGGCGGTGCCGCGTCGCGGCCGCTCCGGACGGCGGCAGCGCGTCACGGCCGCCCGGAGGCGGCCCGCCCGGCGCGGCCGTCCGAGGAGGGCGCGGGCCCCGGCCGCGTCACGGGCCCCCGGGCGCCCCGCGACGGCCGCGGCCGGTGTTCATGGTCACGAAACGCGCTGCCCGGCGGTGCCGTGGCGGCCCGCAGGCGTCACCGCGGGTACCGGGCGTGCCGACCCGGCGTCCTGGGCACGGCCACGCGGCCGGATCGCCGGCGGCGGCCGTGCCCCGAGGTCACCAGCCGCGCTCGCGCCAGGTGCCCAGGTGCGGGCGCTCGGCACCGAGGGTGGTGTCGGCGCCGTGCCCGGGGTAGACCCAGGTCTCGTCGGCGAGCGTGAAGAGCTTGTTCTCCACGTCGTCGATGAGGCGGGCGAACGCCTCCGGGTCGTTGTGGGTGTTGCCCACGCCGCCCGGGAAGAGGCAGTCCCCGGTGAACACGTGCGGGTGGCCGTGCGGGTCGTCGTAGACCAGCGCGATGCTCCCCGGGGTGTGCCCGACCAGGTGGCGGGCGGTGAGCTCCACCCGCCCGACCCGGATGGTGTCCCCGTCGTCCACCAGCACGTCGGTGGGCACGGGGATGCCCTCCGCGTCGTACCGGCCGGCGTAGGTGCGCGCGCCGGTCGCCTCCACGACCTCCCGCAGGGCACCCCAGTGGTCGGGGTGCTGGTGGGTGGTGACCACGGACGCGATGCCGCTGTCGCCGATCAGGTTCAGCAGCGTCCGGGGCTCGGCCGCGGCGTCGATCAGCAGCTGCTCGCCCGTCGCGCGGCAGCGCAGCAGGTACGCGTTGTTGTCCATCGGCCCGACGGCGACTTTCGAGATCATCAGGTCCGGCAGCTCGTGCACGTCCGCAGGTCCGCCGACCTTCACCGCTCCGCTGTACGTCATGACCTCAGCCTAGCGGCGGGACGGTGGGCAGCGGGCCGTCCGCGATCTTCAGGCCGGAGCCGTCGGAGCGGCCGGTGAGCCACCCCAGCAGCTCGGTGGGGGAGCCGGTGACGGTGACGGCGGGGCCCTGCGGGCTGCCGGTGGTCCGCTCCGTCCCGTCCTCCGCGCGCAGCCGCAGCGCGGGCAGTCCCGGGTGGCCGGCGAACTTCACCGAGGCGAGGAAGTCCAGCTCCTGCTCCACGAAGTCGGCGGGCAGGTCGGCGAGGGTGTAGCCGATGCCCAGGTCCACGTGGTGCAGCTCGACCTCCACCAGCCTGCGGAACGGCAGCCGCGCGGCACGCTCGGTCACGCCGTTGCGCATGGCCACCTCGTAGGACCAGCGGTCGCGGGGGAGCGCGGCGGCCGCCGAGTTGAACCGGAAGGCGCTGGTGCGCAGGTCGTCCAGGTGCACCAGCAGGGGGCGGTCGGCGTCCCGCTCGATGTCGGCGTCGCGGGCGTCCTCGCTCGCGTACATCGGGGTCTCCTCGCCGGTGCGCGCCCAGGTGAGGAGGTTGGTCAGGGCGTCGGCGTTCCGGGCGAGGTGGGCGAGCAGATGGCCCCGGGTCCAGCGGGGCAGCAGCGAGGGCGCGGCGACGGCGTCGTCGTCCAGCCCGGCGACCGCGGTGAGCAGGCGATCGGTGGCCCCCTGTACCGCGGCGGCGTTGTGCGCGAAGTCACTCATGCCCCGCACCGTAGTGCCTCAGCCACACGTTCGGGTGAACCAGGTGGCCTTGGCCCGTAAATCGAATGCCCGTGCTATAGGCTCGGAGTGTTGCATCCTGGAACACATCGCCGTAGCGCCCCCTACCCTGGACCGAGGGGCGTCGCTCCGCTCCGCCGCAGCCCGCGCGACCCGCGCGGCAGGGACGGCGGAACCGCAGAGCCCGGCGCACCCCTGACTTCCTCACGAAAGGTGCCGACCGGCGTGGCCGACCGTCTCATCGTCCGTGGCGCTCGCGAGCACAACCTCAAGAACGTCTCGCTCGACCTCCCCCGTGACTCCCTCATCGTCTTCACCGGGCTGTCGGGGTCGGGCAAGTCCTCCCTCGCGTTCGACACCATCTTCGCCGAGGGGCAGCGCCGCTACGTCGAGTCGCTCTCCTCCTACGCCCGGCAGTTCCTGGGCCAGATGGACAAGCCCGACGTCGATTTCATCGAGGGCCTGTCCCCTGCCGTCTCCATCGACCAGAAGTCCACCTCCCGCAACCCCCGCTCCACCGTCGGCACCATCACCGAGGTCTACGACTACCTCCGGCTGCTGTTCGCCCGGATCGGCAAGCCGCACTGCCCGGAGTGCGGGCGCCCGATCGCCCGGCAGTCGCCGCAGGCGATCGTGGACAAGGTCCTGGAGCTGCCCGAGGGCAGCCGCTTCCAGGTGCTGTCGCCGCTGGTGCGCGAGCGCAAGGGCGAGTTCGCCGACCTCTTCTCCGACCTGCAGACCAAGGGCTACAGCCGGGCCCGGGTGGACGGGGAGACCGTCCAGCTCACCGACCCGCCGAAGCTGAAGAAGCAGGAGAAGCACACCATCGAGGTGGTGGTGGACCGCCTCACCGTCAAGGACAGCGCCAAGCGGCGGCTGACCGACTCGGTGGAGACCGCGCTCGGGCTCTCCGGCGGCATGGTGATCCTCGACTTCGTCGATCTCGACGAGGACGACCCGCAGCGCGAGCGGATGTTCTCCGAGCACCTCTACTGCCCGTACGACGACCTGTCGTTCGAGGAGCTGGAGCCGCGCTCGTTCTCCTTCAACTCCCCGTTCGGCGCCTGCCCCGACTGCACCGGCATCGGCACCCGGATGGAGGTGGACCCGGAGCTGATCGTCCCGGACGAGGAGCGTTCCCTGGACGACGGCGCCATCCACCCCTGGTCCGGCGGCCACACCAAGGACTACTTCGGCCGCCTGGTGGGCGCCCTCGCCGACGCCCTGGGCTTCCGCACCGACATCCCGTGGGCCGGACTGCCGCAGCGGGCGAAGAAGGCGCTGCTGTACGGCCACAAGACGCAGATCGAGGTGCGCTACCGCAACCGCTACGGCCGGGAGCGGGCCTACACCACCGCTTTCGAGGGCGCGGTGCCCTTCGTCAAGCGGCGCCACTCGGAGGCGGAGAGCGACAGCAGTCGGGAGCGCTTCGAGGGCTACATGCGCGAGGTGCCCTGCCCCACCTGCGACGGCACCCGGCTCAAGCCGATCGTGCTCGCGGTGACGGTCCAGGGCCGCTCCATCGCCGAGGTCTCCGCGATGTCGATCAGCGAGTGCGCGGACTTCCTCCGCGGGATGACGCTGGACGCGCGGGAGAAGAAGATCGCCGAGCGGGTCCTCAAGGAGGTCAACGAGCGGCTGCGGTTCCTGGTGGACGTCGGCCTGGACTACCTGTCGCTCAACCGCGCCGCCGGGACGCTCTCGGGCGGCGAGGCGCAGCGCATCCGGCTCGCCACCCAGATCGGCTCCGGCCTGGTCGGCGTGCTGTACGTGCTGGACGAGCCCTCCATCGGCCTGCACCAGCGGGACAACCACCGGCTCATCGAGACGCTGGTCCGCCTCCGCGACCTGGGCAACACCCTGATCGTGGTGGAGCACGACGAGGACACCATCAAGACCTCGGACTGGGTGGTGGACATCGGCCCCGGCGCCGGCGAGCACGGCGGCAAGGTGGTGCACAGCGGCCCGCTGGCCGAGCTGCTGCGCAACGAGGAGTCGATGACCGGCCAGTACCTGGCGGGGAAGAGGAGCATCCCGCTGCCCGAGGTGCGCCGGCCGGTGGACCCCGAGCGCCAGCTGACCGTGCACGGCGCCCGGGAGAACAACCTGCGCGACATCGACGTGTCGTTCCCGCTCGGGGTGCTCACCGCGGTCACCGGGGTCTCCGGCTCCGGAAAGTCCACGCTGGTCAACGACATCCTCTACACCCACCTGGCGCGCGAGCTGAACGGTGCCCGGTCGGTGCCCGGCCGCCACACCCGGGTGGACGGCGACGACCTGGTGGACAAGGTGGTCCACGTCGACCAGTCGCCGATCGGCCGGACCCCCCGGTCGAACCCGGCGACGTACACCGGTGTCTTCGACCACGTCCGCAAGCTCTTCGCGGAGACCATGGAGGCGAAGGTCCGCGGCTACCTGCCCGGCCGGTTCTCCTTCAACGTCAAGGGCGGCCGGTGCGAGAACTGCGCCGGTGACGGCACCATCAAGATCGAGATGAACTTCCTGCCGGACGTGTACGTGCCGTGCGAGGTGTGCCACGGCGCGCGCTACAACCGGGAGACCCTGGAGGTCCACTACAAGGGCAAGTCCATCGCCGAGGTGCTGGACATGCCGATCGAGGAGGCGCTGGACTTCTTCGAGGCGGTGCCGAGCATCTCCCGCCACCTGCGGACCCTCACCGAGGTGGGGCTCGGTTACGTGCGGCTGGGACAGTCCGCCCCCACCCTCTCCGGCGGCGAGGCGCAGCGCGTCAAGCTCGCCAGTGAGCTCCAGAAGCGCTCGACCGGGCGGACCGTCTACGTGCTGGACGAGCCGACCACCGGTCTGCACTTCGAGGACATCAGCAAGCTGATCAAGGTGCTCTCCGGCCTGGTGGACAAGGGCAACACGGTGATCGTCATCGAGCACAACCTCGATGTGATCAAGACCGCGGACTGGGTCGTGGACATGGGCCCGGAGGGCGGCAGCGGCGGTGGCCTGGTGGTCGCCGAGGGCACCCCCGAGCAGGTGGCGGCGGTCCCGGCCAGCCACACCGGGAAGTTCCTCCGGGAGCTGCTCGGCGACCGGGTGAGCGACGCGACGGTGCCGCCGGCCCGGAAGCGCACCACCACCCGGGCCGGCGCGGCGAGGAAGACCGCCGCGGCGAAGCAGGCGCCGGCCGCCAAGAAGGTGGTGAAGCAGGCCGGTTCCACGGCGGCGAAGAAGGCGGCCGGGGCCGGAGCGCCGGCCGCGAAGAAGGCCGCCCGCAGCCGGAAGAGCTGACCCGGCCGGTCCCGGCCCCGGCCTGCGGGCCGGCCCGGGACCGCCGTGGTTGCGGGCGGGACCGCGGTGCCGGGCCCGCCCCGGTGTCCCGTGTCCCCGGCGTCCCCCGGGGCCGGGCGGGGTGAAGGTCCGCCCGGCACGCCTCGCCCTGGGCGGCGCCGTGAGGTCTGCTGCCGCACGACCGGGGCTTTACGCGGGGGACCGTGCCGTCCCCACGGGCCCGGGGCTCCGCGGCGGACCGTGCTGTTCCCGCGACCCGGGCCGATGCAGCGTGCTCTCGCCGTGCCCGGTCGCGGCACGGCGGCACGGCCGGGTGACCGCTCAGGCCGGCTCGGCCAGCTCCGCGGCGTACGGCGGCTGGGCGCCGGCGCGGGAGCAGGTGACCGCCGCGGCCCGGGCCGCGTACCGGAGGATGTCCCGCCACGCCGCCTCGTCCAGGGCGGCGGCCCCCTCGGGGGAGAGGGCCCGGTGGCCGGCGAGCCGGTGCAGCAGAGCGGCGTTGACCGTGTCACCGGCGCCGATGGTGTCCACCACCCGTACCGGTGCGGCGGGCACGGACACCGATCGCACCGGTACCTCCGCCGACGGGCCGTACCGGTCCGGCTCCCCGGCGACGCGGGCCGTCCGCCCCGCCCGGGCCAGCACGCGCAGACCCTCCCCCGCCCCCCGGTCAGCACCACGGCCGACGGGCCGGCCGCCAGCCACCGCCGGAGCGCGGTCTCCAGGTCCCGGAAACCGCCGCCCTCCGCCAGCCACCGGGCGTCCTCCACGGACAGCTTCAGCAGGCTCACATGGGGCAGCCAGGAGCGGAAACGGGCCCGGTAGGCGTCGGGGTCCGGGATGAGACCGGCCCGGATGTTCGGATCGAGGGCGGTGAAGGCACCCCGTCCGGCCTCGCGCCGCAGCAGCGCCTCGTACGCCGAGGCGCCCGGCTCCAGCACCAGTGAGCAGGTGCCGAAGGACACCGCGTCCACCCGGTCGGGGAAGGCGTCAGGCAGCGAGAACAACCGGTCCGCGGTGCCCTGGGCGTAGAAGCCGTAACCCGCCGAGCCGTCCGTGCCGACCGACGCCACGGCGAGCGTGGTCGGCTCCGGGCCGCGCTGGACCAGCGTGGTGTCCACCCCGTCCGCCCGCAGCCCGGAGAGCAGCGCCTCACCGAAGGCGTCGGTGGAAATCCGCGAGCAGAAGGCGGTCGGCGAGCCCAGCCGGCCCAGGGCCACCGCGGTGTTGTACGGTCCGCCGCCCGGCCGGGGCAGCAGGGCCGGGAGCCCGCCCGCGCTCCGCGCCCTCGTCCCGGGCCGTCCTGTGTCCCGCGCGCCCGTGGTGTTCCCGCCCGCGCCCCGTGTGCCGGGCGCGGGCCGTCCCGTGTGTCCCGCGCCCGTGGTGCTGCCGCCACCGGGTTCGTCGCCGGGACCGGGTTCGCCGGCGGAGGCCGCGCCGCTGCCGCCGGCGTCCGCGCCCGGCGGTGGCCCGGGAGGGACGGGAGACGGCCCGGCCGTCTCCGGCACCAGGTCGATCAGGGCTTCTCCGGCGACGACGATCACGAACGCGGTCCTTCCTTCACGGTACGGCGGGCTGCCGGTCCCCACCGGATGCTGCGGGCCGGGGCGCCGGGGCCGCCGGGGAGCCGGAGGGCGTGCGCGGCGCCGGCCGTTCCCGGTCCGCCGTACGGCGGCGGGCGCGGACGCGTACGGGCGCGCGTCAGCCGAACGGTACGGGGAGGCGGCGGGCGGGGCCAGCCGTCCGCACCGGTGACCGGGGGCGGTCCGGCGGGCGGTACCGTCGGGCCGTACGACAGGGCGACCCGTGCCGTCGCCGAGAGTGTCCGCCGGCCGCTCGGCCGGCGGGGTCAGGAGATCGTCATGAGCAGCCAGCCACCCGCCCGCCGAACCGTGCTCCGCGGGGCGGCGCTCGCCGGAGCCGCGGGTATGGGAGTGGCCGCGACCGCGTGCGGCGGGGAGGTCGGTGCCAAGGCGAGCGCCACCCCGACCGCCCCGGTCGATCTGGGCAGCCCGGACGAGGTACCGGCCGGCGGTACCAAGATCTTCCGGGAGGACCGGGTGCTGGTGACCCAGGTCGCCGAGGGCGAGTACAAGGCGTTCAGCGCGGTGTGCACCCACCGCAACTGCGTCCTCAACGGTCTGCGGGAGGACCGGGCGACCTGCTCCTGCCACGGGAGCGAGTTCGACACGCGGACCGGCAAGGTGGTGACCGGCCCCGCCGTGGCCCCGCTGCCGCCGGTGCCGGTCCGTACCGAGGGCGGCAGGCTGATCATCGGCCCGGAGTCCTGAGCCCGGGGGGACGCGGCGTCGCAGGCCGGCCCCCGGCGGAGGCGCCCCCGGCCGGGGGCCGGCCGGTGTGCCCGGGTCACGCCGGCGGTGTCCCCGGTCACGCCCGGTGGCGTACCGGGCCACGCACGTCCGGCCGGTGCCGTCCCGGGTCATGTCCGACGGTGTAACCCGGCCATGGCCGGCGCCGGGTCCGCAGGGGCCCGCGGTCCGGCGCGGGCCCCGGCCGGGCCCGTCGCGGGGGCCCGCACTGTCACCGCCCGCCAGTAGGGTGGTGACCATGGCCGACCCCAGCAGCTACCGACCCAAGCCGGGACAGATCCCCGACTCGCCCGGGGTCTACAAGTTCCGCGACGAACACCGCCGGGTGATCTACGTGGGCAAGGCGAAGAGCCTGCGCCAGCGGCTCTCCTCGTACTTCCAGGACGTGGCGAACCTCCACCCGCGCACCCGCACCATGGTCACCACCGCCGCCTCCGTGGAGTGGACGGTGGTCTCCACCGAGGTCGAGGCGCTGCAGCTCGAATACTCCTGGATCAAGGAGTTCGACCCGCGGTTCAACGTCAAGTACCGGGACGACAAGAGCTACCCGTCGCTCGCCGTCACGATGAGCGAGGAGTTCCCGCGCGTCCAGGTGATGCGCGGACCGAAGAAGAAGGGCGTGCGCTACTTCGGCCCCTACGCGCACGCCTGGGCGATCCGCGAGACCGTCGATCTGATGCTCCGCGTCTTTCCGGTCCGGACCTGCTCGGCCGGGGTCTTCAAGCGCTCCGCGCAGATCGGCCGCCCCTGCCTGCTCGGCTACATCGGCAAGTGCTCCGCCCCGTGCGTCGGCCGGGTCAGCGCCGAGGAGCACCGCGAACTCGCCGAGGAGTTCTGCGACTTCATGGCCGGCCGCACCGGCACCTACCTGCGCCGCCTGGAGCAGCGGATGCGGGAGGCCGCCGAGGAGATGGAGTACGAGCGCGCCGCCCGGCTGCGGGACGACATCGGGGCGCTCAAGCGCGCCATGGAGAAGAACGCGGTGGTGCTCGCCGACGCCACCGACGCCGACCTGATCGCGCTCGCCGAGGACGAGCTGGAGGCGGCCGTCCAGATCTTCCACGTGCGCGGCGGACGCGTCCGCGGCCAGCGGGGCTGGGTCACCGACAAGGTGGAGGCGGTGGACACCGCCGGCCTGGTCGAGCACGCCCTCCAGCAGCTGTACGGCGACGAGCTCGGTGACGCCGCCGAGGCCGGCGGCCGGGGCGGGGTGCCCAAGGAGGTGCTGGTGCCGGCGCTGCCCAGCCCCCTGGAACCGGTCGTCCAGTGGCTCACCGACCGCCGCGGCGCCCGCGTGGACCTGCGCATACCGCAGCGCGGCGACAAGAAGGACCTGATGGCGACGGTGCAGCGCAACGCCCAGCAGGCGCTGGCGCTGCACAAGACCAGGCGCGCCTCCGACCTGACCACCCGGTCGCGTGCCCTGGAGGAGATCGCCACCGCGCTGGACCTGGACTCCGCCCCGCTGCGCATCGAGTGCTTCGACATCTCGCACCTCCAGGGCGACGACGTGGTGGCCTCCATGGTCGTCTTCGAGGACGGGCTGCCCCGCAAGAGCGAGTACCGGCGGTTCCAGATCAAGGGCCGGGTGGGGGACACCCAGCTGTGGCACGGCACCGGCCAGGACGACGTGCGCTCCATGCACGAGGTGGTCAGCCGCCGCTTCCGCCGGTACCTGCAGGAGAAGCAGAAGACCGGCGAGTGGCAGGAGCAGGACGCGCCGGAGGAGCCGGCCGGGGACGTCCCCGGGGCCCCGGCCGGGCCCGGTGGCGCGGAGACCGCACCGGGTGCCGGCGGCGTCCCGGGCGCGGACGCCGCCGCGGGTGTGGACGAGGCCGGCGGGCCGCCGGCCGGTCCGGTCGGCGAGGACGGCCGGCCGCGGCGCTTCGCCTACCCGCCGCAGCTGGTGGTGGTGGACGGCGGCGCGCCGCAGGTCGCCGCCGCCCGGCGGGCCCTGGAGGAGCTGGGCATCGACGACGTGGCGGTGTGCGGCCTGGCCAAGCGGCTGGAGGAGGTCTGGCTGCCGGGCGAGAGCGACCCGGTGGTGCTCCCCCGCAGCAGCGAGGGCCTGTACCTGCTGCAGCGGGTGCGCGACGAGGCGCACCGCTTCGCCATCGCCTACCAGCGCAGCAAGCGCGGCAAGACGATGAAGGCCGGGCCGCTGGACGCGGTGCCCGGCCTCGGCGGCAGCCGCCGCCAGGCGCTGCTGAAGCACTTCGGCTCGCTCAAACGGCTCCGTGCGGCCACCATCGAGGAGATCTGCGAGGTCCCGGGCATCGGCCGGAAGACCGCCGAGACGGTGGCCGCGGCCCTCGCGCAGGCGGCTCCGGCCGCTCCGGCGGTGAACACCGCCACAGGAGAGATCATGGAGGACGAGGCCGCCACCGCGGCGTCGCCGGCGACACGGGGGACGAGACCATGAAGAACGACGACCACCAGACCCATGGAAACGGAGCACAGGTGAGTACGGGCACGACGGAGACGCCGGACACCGCGGCGATCCCCGAGCTGGTGATCATCTCCGGCATGTCCGGTGCCGGCCGCAGCACCGCGGCGAAGTGCCTGGAGGACCTCGGCTGGTTCGTGGTGGACAACCTGCCGCCCGCGCTGATCCCCACCATGGTCGACCTGGGCGCCCGCTCGCAGGGCAACGTGGCCCGGATCGCGGTGGTGGTGGACGTGCGAGGCCGCCGCTTCTTCGACAACCTGCGGGAGTCGCTGGCCGACCTGGAGGCGAAGAACGTCAAGCGCCGGGTGCTGTTCCTGGAGGCGTCCGACGAGGCCCTGGTGCGGCGGTTCGAGTCGGTGCGCCGGCCGCATCCGCTGCAGGGCGACGGCCGCATCGTGGACGGCATCGAGGCCGAGCGCGACCTGCTGCGCGAGCTGCGCGGCGACGCCGACCTGGTGATCGACACCTCCAGCCTCAACGTCCACGAGCTGCGCGCCAAGATGGACGCCCAGTTCGCCGGGGACGAGGAACCGGAGCTGCGCGCCACCGTGATGTCCTTCGGCTACAAGTACGGGCTGCCCGTGGACGCCGACCTGGTGGTGGACTGCCGCTTCCTGCCCAACCCGCACTGGGTCCCCGAGCTGCGGCCGTTCACCGGCCTCAACGAGGAGGTGTCCGGTTATGTGTTCAACCAGCCCGGGGCCAAGGAGTTCCTGGACCGCTACTCCGAGCTGCTCCAGCTGATCGCGGCCGGGTACCGCCGCGAGGGCAAGCGCTACGTCACCATCGCCGTCGGCTGTACCGGCGGCAAGCACCGCAGCGTCGCGATGTCGGAACGGCTCGCCGCCCGCCTCGCCGCCGAGGGTGTGGAGACCGTCGTCGTCCACCGGGACATGGGGCGCGAGTGAGCCATCCGCCCGTCCGCACCCGGCGCCTGCGGCGGCTCGTCGGCGGCCGCACCGGCCGGGGTGCCCAGCCCAAGGTCGTCGCCCTCGGCGGCGGCATGGGCCTGTCCGCCTCGCTCGCCGCCCTGCGCCGGATCACCGGGGATCTCACCGCCGTCGTCACCGTCGCCGACGACGGGGGGTCCAGCGGCCGGCTCCGCGACGAACTCGGCGTGCTCCCGCCCGGCGACCTGCGCAAGGCGCTGGCCGCGCTGTGCGGCGACGACGACTGGGGGCAGACCTGGGCCCGGGTCATCCAGCACCGCTTCGCCAGCGAGGGCGACCTGCACGGTCACGCGGTCGGCAACCTGCTGATCGTCGCCCTGTGGGAGCAGCTGGGCGACCCGGTCAAGGCGCTGGAGTGGGTGGGCCGGCTGCTCGGCGCGCACGGCCGGGTGCTGCCGATGTCGGCGGTGCCGCTGGAGCTGCAGGCCCTGGTGCGCGGCCACGACCCGGCGCGCCCGGAGGAGGTGTCCACCGTCCGCGGCCAGGCGACGGTGGCCCTCACCCCCGGCGAGGTGCAGTCCGTGCACGTGGTGCCGGAGGACCCGCCCGCCGTGCCGGAGGCCGTCGCCGCGGTGCTGGACGCGGACTGGGTGGTGCTGGGTCCCGGCTCGTGGTTCTCCTCGGTGATCCCGCACCTGCTGGTGCCCGAACTGCTCGACGCGCTCACCGAGACCAAGGCCCGACGGGTGCTCTCGCTCAACCTGGCGCCGCAGCCGGGGGAAACCGAGGGCTTCTCCCCGCAGCGTCATTTGGAGGTTTTGGCCCGACACGCCCCTAAACTCGCCTTCGACGTGGTGCTGGCCGACGCCGCCGCCGTGCCCGACCGGAGCAGTCTGTGCGATGCCGCGAAGCGGCTGGGCGCGACGGTGGAGCTGGCCCCCGTGGCGGCGCCCGACGGGGCGCCCCGGCACGACCCGGAGCTGCTGGCCGCCGCGTACGACCGTATTTTTCGGATGCATGGAAGGATCGGCCCATGGCGATGACGCCAGCGGTGAAGGACGAAATCTCCCGGCTTCCCGTCACCCGGACCTGCTGCCGGAAGGCGGAGGTCTCGGCGATCCTCAGGTTCGCGGGCGGACTGCACCTCGTCAGCGGGCGCATCGTGATCGAGGCGGAGCTGGACACCGGGATCGCCGCCCGGCGGGTCCGCAAGGACATCCTGGAGATCTTCGGGCACAGCTCCGACCTGGTGGTGATGGCCCCCGGCGGGCTGCGCCGGGGCAGCCGGTACGTGGTCCGCGTGGTGGCCGGCGGCGACCAGCTGGCCAGACAGACCGGGCTGGTGGACGGCCGGGGACGGCCCATCCGCGGCCTGCCGCCGCAGGTGGTCTCGGGGGCCACCTGCGACGCCGAGGCCGCCTGGCGCGGAGCGTTCCTGGCGCACGGCTCGCTCACCGAGCCGGGCCGGTCCTCCTCCCTGGAGGTGACCTGCCCGGGCCCGGAGGCGGCGCTGGCGCTGGTCGGCGCCGCCCGCCGGCTGCAGATCGCCGCCAAGGCGCGCGAGGTGCGCGGGGTTGACCGGGTCGTCGTCCGGGACGGTGACGCGATCGGCGCGCTGTTGACCCGGCTCGGCGCCCACGAGTCGGTGCTCGCCTGGGAGGAGCGGCGGATGCGCCGCGAGGTGCGCGCCACCGCCAACCGGCTCGCCAACTTCGACGACGCCAACCTTCGCCGCTCGGCCCGGGCCGCGGTGGCCGCCGGCGCCCGGGTGCAGCGCGCCCTGGAGATCCTCGGCGACGAGGTCCCCGAGCACCTGGCGGCGGCGGGCCGGCTGCGCATGGAGCACAAGCAGGCGTCGCTGGAGGAGCTGGGCGCGCTCGCCGACCCGCCGCTCACCAAGGACGCGGTGGCCGGGCGCATCCGCCGGCTGCTGGCGATGGCCGACAAGCGGGCCCAGGACCTGGGCATCCCGGGCACCGAGTCCAGCCTCACCGAGGAGATGGCCGACGGCATGGTCGGCTGACCCGCCGCCCCTGGATCCCCTCCGATCATTTCCGGTCTTCTCCGGCCCTTCCGGCGTCGTCCGCCCCGGTGCCCCGTGCACCGGGGCGGGCCGCTGGCCCCTGGCCCGCCCGTGCCCACCGCCCGGCGCGTACCCGGCACATCCCACACCGCGCCCCGCCACCGAGGCCCGGCGGCGACCGGCGCCACCGGCCCGTATCCCCACGGCCCGCCCCGGCTCCCGGTCCCACGACCCGCGCTCGGCGCCCGACGACCCGTGCGACCCGTCCTCCGGACCCCCGACGACCCGCGCCCGCGGCCCTCGTGACCGGTCTCCCCGGCCTTCGGACACGCGTCCCGCGCGCCCCCCGCGCCGTCCCTGTCCCGCCCCCGGCCGGCGCGCCCCGCGAGCCCGGCGGACCGCCGTCTTCCGGGGCGTACGGCGGCCCCGCGCGCGCCGGGGCGGAGAGCCGGCGGCACCGGCCTGTCACGCCCGCCGGAGCGGCTGACGGGCGCCCCCGCACCGGTGCTGGGAATGTCACGTACGTCTCTTCCAGGCGGTAGGGTCGGAGACGGTCGGGGAATTCCATACAGCCCGCCGGTGTCCAGACCGGCACACCAACGAGGAGATCGGTTCGTGACGATCCGCGTAGGAATCAACGGCTTCGGCCGTATCGGTCGCAACTACTTCCGCGCTCTCCTGGAGCAGGGGGCGGACATCGAGATCGTGGGTGTCAACGACCTGACCGACAACGCCACCCTCGCCCACCTGCTCAAGTACGACACCATCCTCGGCCGGCTGAAGCACGAGGTCAGCCACACCGAGGACAGCATCACCGCCGGGAACCAGACCTTCAAGACCTTCGCCGAGCGGGACCCGGCGAACCTCCCGTGGGCCGAGCTGGGCGCCGACATCGTCGTCGAGTCCACCGGCATCTTCACCAAGCGCGACGACGCCGCCAAGCACCTGGCCGCCGGCGCCAAGAAGGTCCTGATCTCCGCCCCCGCCAAGGGCGAGGACCTCACCATCGTCATGGGCGTCAACCAGGACAAGTACGACGCGGCGAACCACCACGTCATCTCCAACGCCTCCTGCACCACCAACTGCGTGGCGCCGATGGCCAAGGTGCTGGACGAGAGCTTCGGCATCGCCCAGGGCATGATGACGACCGTCCACGCCTACACCAACGACCAGCGCATCCTGGACTTCCCGCACAAGGACCTGCGCCGCGCCCGGGCCGCCGCGCAGAACATCATCCCCACCTCGACCGGGGCCGCCAAGGCCACCGCCCTGGTGCTCCCGCAGCTGAAGGGGAAGCTGGACGGCATCGCGATGCGCGTCCCGGTCCCCACCGGCTCGGTCACCGACCTGGTCGTGGAGCTGGACCGCGAGGCCACCCGGGACGAGATCAACACCGCCTTCCAGAAGGCCGCCGAGGGTCCGCTGAAGGGCATCCTGGAGTACACCGAGGACGCCATCGTCTCCTCGGACATCGTCAACTGGCCGGCCTCCTGCACCTTCGACGCCTCGCTGACCATGGCGCAGGGCAAGCAGGTCAAGATCGTCGGCTGGTACGACAACGAGTGGGGCTACTCCAACCGCCTGGTGGACCTGACCACCTTCGTCGGCGACCAGCTCTGAGCCGTGGTCGGGGATTGGCCCTGACCGCACATCGAGTGGTACTTCCCAGGTGAGCAACGGGGCTCGCGCAGCGCACAGCGCGCCGCACGGGCCCCGTCGCTTGCCCTTCGTCCCTTAAGGAGCCCACAGACAACATGAAGACGATCGACGACCTGGACGTCGCCGGGCGGCGGGTGTTCGTCCGCGCCGACCTCAACGTCCCGCTCGACGGCGACACCATCACCGACGACGGCCGGATCCGTGCGGTCGCGCCCACCATCGCCAAGCTGGCCGAGGCCGGCGCCAAGGTGGTCGTCGCCTCGCACCTGGGCCGCCCCAAGGGCGCCCCCGACCCCGCGTTCTCCCTCGCGCCGGTCGCCCGGCGGCTGGGTGAGATCATCGGCCGGCCGGTCGCCTTCGCGACCGACACCGTGGGGGACAGCGCGAAGGCCACCGTCGCCGCACTCGGCGACGGCGAGGTCACGCTGCTGGAGAACCTCCGCTTCAACGCCGGCGAGACCAGCAAGGACGACGCCGAGCGGGGCGCCTTCGCCGACCGGCTCGCCGAGCTGGCGGACCTCTACGTCGGTGACGGCTTCGGCGCGGTGCACCGCAAGCACGCCTCCGTCTACGACCTCCCGGCCCGGCTGCCGCACGCCGCCGGCGGCCTGATCGCGGCCGAGGTCGAGGTGCTGAAGAAGCTCACCGAGGACGTCCGCCGGCCCTACGCCGTGGTTCTCGGCGGCGCCAAGGTCTCCGACAAGCTGGGGGTCATCGACCACCTGCTGGAGAAGGCCGACCGCATCCTCATCGGCGGCGGCATGGCCTACACCTTCCTCAAGGCGCAGGGCCACGAGGTCGGCATCTCCCTCCTCCAGGAGGACCAGATCCCGGCGGTCACCGAGTACCTGCGGCGGGCCGAGGAGCGCGGCGTGGAGTTCGTGCTCCCGGTGGACGTGCTGGTCGCCCCGGAGTTCCCGGACCTGAAGACCAAGGCGCCGGCGAACCCGCGGACCGTACCGGCCGACGCCATCCCGGCCGACCAGCAGGGCCTGGACATCGGCCCGGAGACCCGGAAGCTGTACGCCGAGAAGCTCGCCGACGCGGCCACCGTCTTCTGGAACGGCCCGATGGGCGTCTTCGAGCACCCGGACTACGCGGACGGCACCAAGGCGGTCGCCCAGGCCCTGCTCGACAGCCCCGCCTTCACCGTGGTCGGCGGCGGCGACTCGGCCGCGGCCGTGCGCATCCTCGGCTTCGACGAGTCCGCCTACGGTCACATCTCGACCGGCGGCGGGGCCAGCCTGGAATACCTTGAGGGCAAGACCCTTCCCGGTCTCGCCGCACTGGAGGACTGAAACACCGTGAGTGACCGCATTCCGCTGATGGCGGGCAACTGGAAGATGAACCTCAACCACCTGGAGGCCATCGCCCACGTCCAGAAGCTCGCCTTCGCCCTCACCGACAAGGACTACGAGGCCGTGGAGGTCGCGGTCCTGCCGCCCTTCACCGATCTGCGCTCGGTGCAGACGCTGGTCGACGGTGACAAGCTGAAGATCCGGTACGGGGCCCAGGACATCTCGGAGCACGACTCCGGCGCGTACACCGGTGAGGTGTCCGGCCCGATGCTCGCCAAGCTCAAGTGCACCTACGTCGCCGTCGGCCACTCCGAGCGGCGGCAGTACCACGGCGAGACCGACGAGCAGTGCAACGCGAAGGTGAAGGCCGCCTACCGCAACGGACTCACCCCCATCCTGTGCGTCGGGGAGGGCCTGGACGTCCGCAAGGCCGGCAACCAGGTCGCGCACACCCTCGCCCAGGTGGACGGCGCCCTCCAGGACGTGCCGGCCGGGGACGCCGAGTCCATCGTGATCGCCTACGAGCCGGTCTGGGCCATCGGCACCGGCGAGGTCGCCACGCCCGAGGACGCCCAGGAGGTCTGCGGGGCCATCCGCGGCCGGCTCGCCGAGCTGTACGGCAAGGAGCTGGCGGAGAAGGTCCGGATCCAGTACGGCGGCTCGGTGAAGTCCGGGAACGTCGCGGCGATCATGGCCCAGCCGGACGTCGACGGCGCCCTGGTCGGCGGGGCCGCGCTGGACGCGGACGAATTCGTGAAGATCGTCCGGTTCGCCGACCGGTAGTACCGCGCCCGCGCCCGCGCCGCCCGGGGTGATCCGCCGGGTGGCGCGGGGATCACGTGGCTATGACGACGGGCGTCCGCCGTCGTACCCTGTCGGGGCCGGGGCCCGCGCGCGACCGCGCGCCTCCGGCCCCGACGTAGTTGTCCAGATGTGCTCAGGCAGATTTCCTAAGTACCTGCACCCGAGAGAGTTGGTCCAGCCGTGGTCATGGGGTTCTCGATCGCCCTCATCATCTTCAGCGTTCTGTTGATGATGCTGGTGCTGATGCACAAGGGGAAGGGCGGAGGTTTGTCCGACATGTTCGGCGGCGGCATGCAGTCCTCCGTCGGCGGCTCCTCGGTGGCGGAGCGCAACCTCGACCGGATCACGGTGGTGATCGGGGTGCTGTGGTTCGCCTGCATCGTGGTGCTCGGCCTGCTGATGAAGCTCGATTAACTGACGTACCGTCGTAGACGCGGCCTATCATGGGGGCGGCGTCCGGGCGCGACGGGTGTCATCACGCCTGTCACCGGATGCCCGTTGGGCCTTACGTAGACTGGGGCGCCCGCAGCGGAGCTGCTCTCGACGCTTCGCGGCACCATCACGCAGGGAGTTACGACCGTGGCAAGTGGCAACGCGATCCGAGGAAGTCGGGTCGGAGCGGGGCCGATGGGGGAGGCGGAGCGAGGCGAATCGGCACCGCGCCTCCGCATCTCCTTCTGGTGCTCGAACGAGCACGAGACTCAGCCGAGCTTCGCCAGCGACGCACAGATTCCGGACACTTGGGACTGTCCTCGCTGCGGCCTCCCGGCCGGCAAGGACCGGGAGAACCCGCCGGCCGCGCCGCGTACCGAGCCCTACAAGACGCACCTCGCGTACGTACGGGAGCGGCGCAGCGACGCGGACGGCGAGGCGATCCTCGCCGAGGCTCTCGCCAAGCTCCGCGGCGAGATCTGACGCCTTCACCCCGTTCGAGTGGTGGACACGGCCCGCCCGGGCACCCGATCGAGGGTGCTCGCGGCGGGCCGTTGTCAGTGGCGGGCGTTACCGTCCTCACCGGTGGACCAACGCTCGTGAGGGGGAGTGGCGACCATGCCACAGCGGGAGGGGACGGCCGAGGCCGGCCCGGCACGGGTGCCGGTGCCCGCGGCGGGGACCACGCCCGGCGGGGCCCGGCCCGAGGGGGCTGACGGACCGGGGACCGGGGCCGGCGGCTTCCGGCTCCTGTGGTCCGCGGCGGTCGTCTCCCGCCTCGGGGACGCGCTGCGCAACGCGGCACTCCCGCTGCTGGCGGTCCAGCTCACCGGCTCACCGCTGCTGATCTCGCTGGTGACCGCCGCCGGGTTCCTGCCCTGGCTGCTCTTCGGACTGCTCGGCGGGGCCGTCGCCGACCGGGTGGACCAGCGCCGCGCGATGTGGATGACGGACGCGGCGCGCGGTGTGCTGATGGCCGGCTTCGCGGTCGCGGTCTGGCAGGGTCACGCCTCGATCGGGCTGCTGCTCGCCGTCGCCTTCACCCTGACCACCCTGCAGACCGTGTTCGACAACGCGGCCACCGCCCTGCTGCCGTCGGTGGTCGGCCCGGACGCCCTCGGCCGGGCCAACGCCCGGCTGATGACCGGGCAGGAGATCGCGGGACGCTTCGTCGCCACCCCGCTGCTGCCGGTGCTGCTCGGCCTGGGCCTGGCCGTGCCGTACGCGGCGGACGCCGCCACCTATCTGGTCGCCGCCGCCCTCATCGCCGCGCTGGGCACCGCCGCGCCCGCGGGCGACACCGCGCCGCCCGCCCGGAGGAGCACGCCCGCCGGGGCCGCCGCGACCGCCGCCGGGGCCGCCACACCCGACCGGGAGGGCGCACCCGACGGGGGCGACCCGCCCGGCGAGGGGCCGGCGCCCCGCGGGGAGGACCCGCCCGGCCGGCGTTCCCTCCACCACGAGGCGGCGGCCGGCATCCGGATGCTGTGGCGGGACCGGGTGCTGCGGGCGCTGGGCGTCTCCACCCTGCTGTGCAACATCGGCATCGGCGCCCTCATCGCCACCCTGGTGCTGCTGGTCACCGGGCGTCTGGGGGCCGGCGAGGCGGGGTACGCGGCCGTCGTCACCGGTTACGGGGTCGGCAGCGTCCTCGGCGGGGTGGCCGCCGCGCGGACGGCGGACCGGCTGGGGCAGGCCCGGGCGCTGCTGGTGTGCGGCGCGGTCCAGACCGCGGCCCTGGTGGTGCTGGGGACGGTGCGGAGCCTGCCGGCCGCCACCGTGGCGCTCGCGGTCTTCGGCTTCGCCGGCACCGTCTGGAACGTCACCGGGGTGACGGTGCTCCAGCAGCGCAGCCCGGCGCGGGCACTGGGCCGGGTGAGTGCCGCCTTCCGCACCCTGGCCGTCGCCGGCGCCCCGCTGGGCGCACTGCTCGGCGGGGTGATCGCGGACGGCTGGGGGAGCGGCGCGCCGGCCCTGTTCTGCGCGGGGCTGCTGCTGCTCGGGGTGGTGGCCCTGATACCCGGCCTGAACCCCTCGGTGGCGGCCTCCGCCGGGAAGCGACCCACCACCTGACGGCCGTAAAGTTGACCATGGCGGGGTTGCAGGCACGAGACGAAGTGGGCTGATGTCCGAGATGAACGCAGAAACCCGCGGCAGGCTGGACCACTTGCCGCAGTGGCAGGCGCTGGCCGAGCACCGTCAGGAGCTGGGGGACACCCACCTGCGGGAGCTGTTCGCCACCGACCCCGGCCGCGCCGAGCGGTACACCCTCCGGGTCGGTGACCTCCACCTGGACTACTCCAAGCACCTGATCACCGACGAGACGCTGCGACTGCTGCGGGAGCTTGCCGAGGCCACCGGGGTGGCCCGGCTGCGGGACGCCATGTTCCGCGGCGAGAAGATCAACAACACCGAGGACCGGGCGGTGCTGCACACCGCGCTGCGCGCGCCGCGGTCGGCGGCCGTCCGGGTGGACGGCAAGGACGTCGTCCCCGATGTGCACGCGGTCCTCACCAAGATGGCCACCTTCAGCGACCGGGTGCGCTCCGGGCAGTGGACCGGGCACACCGGCCGACCCGTCAGGAACGTGGTCAACATCGGCATCGGGGGCTCCGACCTGGGTCCCGCGATGGCGTACGAGGTGCTGCGCTCCTACACCGCGCGCGATCTGACCTTCCGTTTCGTCTCCAACGTGGACGGCGCCGACCTGCACGAGGCGGTGCGCGACCTCGACCCGGCCGAGACGCTGTTCATCGTCGCCTCCAAGACCTTCACCACCATCGAGACCATCACCAACGCGTCCTCCGCCCGGGAGTGGCTGCTGGCCGGTCTGGGGGCGGGTCCGGAGGCGGTGGCCAAGCACTTCGTGGCGCTGTCCACCAACGCGGCGAAGGTCGCCGAGTTCGGCATCGACACGGCCAACATGTTCGAGTTCTGGGACTGGGTCGGCGGCCGGTACTCCTACGACTCGGCGATCGGGCTCTCCCTGATGCTCGCCATCGGGCCGGACGCCTTCCGCGAGATGCTCGCCGGCTTCCACGAGGTGGACGAGCACTTCCGGACCGCTCCCGCGGAGCAGAACGCTCCCCTCCTGCTGGGTCTGCTGGGCATCTGGTACAACAACTTCCACGACGCCCAGTCGCACGCGGTCCTGCCGTACAGCCACTACCTGTCGAAGTTCACCGCCTACCTCCAGCAGCTCGACATGGAGTCCAACGGCAAGTCGGTGGACCGGCAGGGCGAACCGGTGACCTGGCAGACCGGCCCGGTGGTCTGGGGCACGCCCGGCACCAACGGCCAGCACGCCTACTACCAGTTGCTCCACCAGGGCACCAAGGTCGTCCCGGCCGATCTGATCGGCTTCGCCCGCCCGGTGGCGGACCTCCCCGAGCGGTTCGCCGCCCACCACGACCTGCTGATGGCCAACCTCTTCGCCCAGGGCCAGGCACTGGCCTTCGGCAAGACCGCGGAGGAGGTGGCTGCCGAGGGCGTGTCCGCCGAGCTGGTGCCGCACCGCACCTTCCGCGGCAACCACCCCACCACCACCATCCTCGCCGCCGAGCTGACCCCGTCGGTGCTGGGCCAGCTGGTCGCGCTCTACGAGCACAAGGTGTTCGTCCAGGGCGCGGTGTGGAACATCGACTCCTTCGACCAGTGGGGCGTCGAGCTGGGCAAGGTGCTGGCCAAGCGGGTGGAACCGGCGCTGACCGAGGGCACCGAGGTGCCGGGGCTGGACGCCTCCACCGCCGCGCTGGTCGCCCGCTACCGCGAGCTGCGCGGCCGCTGACCCGGTACCGCGCCGGCCGCCCGCCCCGGTCCCACCGTCCGGTGGCGGGGCGGGCGGCCGCGCGGCCACCGGGCCGGCCGGGTCCGGTGGCCGCGCCCGCTCCGGCGTGTTCCGTCCGGGCCGCCGACGCCCGTGGCACGGCCGCCGCCGGCCGGCCCGCCCGAGCGGGAGCGGTGCGTGGTAGGCCGCGCCGGCCCCGCCCCGCCACGATTCCCGGGCCCGGCGCGTGCCGGGTGGCCCGGGCCGTACCACCCGTCACGGCCACGCGGTACCGGCCCCGGACACATACCGCGGCCCCGCGGGGAGGCGCGGGCCACCGGACCGGGGCGGTCGGGTGGCGCCGCGGCCCCGCGGGGCCGTCCGGCACGGTTCGGCGCAGTGCGTCAGGGCGACGCCGGCGGGTAGAGGGCGCGCGGCAGCCCGGCCGCGGCGGCGCGGTCCAGCAGCCACAGCGTCCGGGCCCGTCCCCGGGCCCCGGCCGCCGGGGCCTGGATCTCCCCGGCCCCGGAGAGCGCGATGGTCACCGCCCGTGCCTTGTCCTCACCGGCCGCCAGCAGCCACACCTCGCGGGCGGCCCGGATCGCCGGCAGCGTCAGCGACACCCGGGTGGGCGGCGGCTTCGGCGCGCCGCGCACCCCCACCACCGTCCGCTCGGTCTCCCGGACGGCCGGCAGCTCGGGGAAGAGCGAGGCCACGTGGGTGTCCGGCCCGACGCCCAGCAGCAGCACGTCGAACGAGGGCACCCGGGCGTGGTTCGCCGGCTCCGCGGCGGCCGCCAGCTCCGCCGCGTACGCCTCGGCCGCGGCCTCCGCGTCACCGGAGAACCGGCCGTCGGAGGCGGGCATCGGGTGGACCCGGGCGGGGTCCAGCCCCACCGCGTCCAGCAGCGCCTCGCGGGCCTGGGTGTGGTTGCGCTCCGGGTGACCGTCCGGCAGGAACCGCTCGTCGCCCCACCACAGGTCCAGCCGCGACCAGTCCACCGCGTCCCGGGCCGGGGCGGCGGCCAGCGCGGCCAGCAGCCCGTTGCCGTTGCGACCGCCGGTGAGCACCACCGAGGCGGACCCCCGGGCGGCCTGGGCGTCCACGATCTTGGTGATCAGCCGGGCCGCCGCGGCCTGGGCCATGAGCTCCTTGTCACGGTGGACCACCACCTGCGGAGGCGTCACGCGGCCCCCGCCTTCCGGCCCGCGGGCTTCCTGCCGGCCGACCGCTTGGCCGACGACCCCTTCGGCGCGGAACCGTCCCGCTCCGCGTCCGCCGGCCCGTCCTGCGGCTCCCCGGCCGCGGCCGCGCCGTCGGACGGCTGCCGGGTGTCCCCGGCCGGACCGGCGTCGTCGGCCGTCAGGGCGGACTCGGCGGACTCCTTGTCCGGCGCGTCGGCGCTCCGGCGCAGCGAGGCGACGCCGAACTTCACCGCGGACGCGTAGGTCTCGTCCGGGTCCAGGCGCCGCAGCTCCTCCGCGATCAGCTCCGCGGTCTCCCGGCGGTGCAGCGCCACGTGCCGGTCCGGCTGACCGGGCATGGCCAGCTCCGCCAGCGAACCGTCCGCCCGGTCCAGGCAGATCGTGCCGTCCTCGGTCTCCAGCCGGACCGCGGTCAGCCCGGGGCCGTCGGAGACCTGCCGCTCCACCGGCACCCCCAGCCGCTCGGCGAGCCAGAGCGCCAGCAGTTCGCTGCTGGGGTTGTACGCCTCGCCCTCCACCACGGCGGACCTGATCGCGGAGTGCTTCTGGTCCAGCGCGGCGGCGAGCACACTGCGCCAAGGGGTGATCCGGGTCCAGGCCAGGTCGGTGTCGCCCGGCGTGTAGGTGGCGGCCCGCAGCCCGAGCGTGGCGACCGGGTCCTCGGTGGCCTGGGCGTCGGTGATGCGCCGCGCCGCGAGCCGGCCGAGGAGGTCCTCGCTGGGGTGGTCCGGCGCGTCCTCCGGCCACCACACCACCACCGGGGCGTCCGGCAGCAGCAGCGGCAGGACGACCGAGTGGGCGTGGTTGGCCAGCTCCCCGTGGAGCCGCAGCAGGACCGTTTCGCCGGTGCCGGTCTCCCCGCCCACCCGCACCTCTGCGTCGAGCCGGGCCATCTTGCGGTCGCGCGGTGAGCGTCCCGGGCGCTTGATGACGACCAGGATGCGTGAGGGGTGCTCCTTGGACGCCTCGTTCGCCGCCTTCAGCGCGTCGTAGTGGTTCCCCTCGTCGGTGACGATCACCAGGGTGAGCACCATGCCGACGGCCGGGGACCCGCTCGCCCGGCGCGCCTTGACGAGGGCCGCGTTGATCTGGCTGGACGTGGTGTCCGTGAGATCGATGTTCATGGCCGGCGCCAGCTCCGTCCGTCTCGTGCGAGCATCTCGTCCGCCGCCTTCGGCCCCCAGGTGCCGGCGGTGTACTGCTCCGGCTTGCCGTGCCGGTCCCAGTACTCCTCGATCGGGTCGAGGATCCGCCAGGACTCCTCCACCTCCTGGTGCCGGGGGAAGAGGTTGGCGTCACCGAGCAGGACGTCCAGCAGCAGCCGTTCGTAGGCCTCGGGGCTGGACTCGGTGAAGGACTCGCCGTAGGCGAAGTCCATGGTCACGTCCCGGATCTCCATGGAGGTGCCGGGCACCTTGGAGCCGAACCGGATGGTCACGCCCTCGTCCGGCTGCACCCGGATGACCAGGGCGTTCTCGCCCAGCTCCTGGGTGTCGGTGGCGTCGAAGGGCGAGTAGGGGGCGCGCTGGAAGACCACCGCGATCTCGGTGACCCGGCGGCCCAGCCGCTTGCCGGTCCGCAGATAGAAGGGAACCCCGGCCCAGCGGCGGTTGTCGATCTCCAGCTTGATCGCGGCGAAGGTGTCGGTCTTGGAGTTCGGGTCGATGCCCTCCTCCTCCAGGTAGCCGAGCACCTCCTCGCCGCCCTGCCAGCCGTGCGCGTACTGCCCACGCACCGTGTGCAGGCCCAGGTCCTGCGGCAACTTGACCGCCTTGAGGACCTTCAGCTTCTCGGTGACCAGCGCCTTGGCGTCGAAGGAGGCGGGCTCCTCCATCGCGGTGAGCGCCAGCAGCTGGAGCAGGTGGTTCTGGATGACGTCCCGTGCCGAACCGATGCCGTCGTAGTAGCCGGCCCGGCCGCCGATGCCGATGTCCTCGGCCATGGTGATCTGGACGTGGTCCACGTAGCTGCGGTTCCACAGCGGTTCGAACATCGTGTTGGCGAAGCGCAGCGCCAGGATGTTCTGGACCGTCTCCTTGCCCAGGTAGTGGTCGATGCGGAAGACGTCGCTGGGCGGGAAGACCTCGTGGACGACCTGGTTGAGCTGCTGGGCGCTGGCCAGGTCGTGGCCGAACGGCTTCTCGATGACGGCGCGCCGCCAGGAGTCGCCGCTGCCGTGGGACAGCCCGTGCTTCTTCAGCTGCTGCACCACGGTGGGGAAGAACTTCGGCGGTACCGACAGGTAGAAGGCGAAGTTGCCGCCCGTGCCGCGCGCCTTGTCCAGGTCCTCGATGGTGGCCTTCAGGGTCGCGAACGCCTCGTCGTCGGAGAACTCGCCGGGCACGAACCGGAAGCCCTCGGCGAGCTGCTGCCACACCTCCTCGCGGAACGGCGTGCGCGCGTGCTCCTTGACCGCGTCATGGACGACCTGCGCGAAGTCCTCGTCCTCCCAGTCCCGGCGGGCGAAGCCGACGAGCGAGAAGCCCGGCGGCAGCAGGCCGCGGTTGGCCAGGTCGTATACGGCGGGCATCAGCTTCTTACGGGACAAATCGCCCGTGACGCCGAAGATCACCAGGCCCGACGGCCCCGCGATGCGCGGGAGCCGCCGGTCCTGGGCGTCACGAAGCGGGTTGGCACCGCTCGCGGACGAAGAGGTCAAGGTCATGCCTCCGCGGGGGCGAGGCGCTTGAGCTCCGCCTCGGTGGACGTGAGCAGGTCGGTCCAGGACGCCTCGAACTTCTCCACGCCCTCGTCCTCCAGCAGCTGGACCACCTCGTCGTAGGAGATGCCCAGCCGGGCCAGCGCGTCGAGGTCGGCCCGGGCCTCCTCGTACCGGCCGCGGACGGTGTCCCCGGTGATCTCGCCGCGCGCCGCGGTGGCCTCCAGGGTGGCCTCCGGCATGGTGTTCACGGTGCCGGGGGCGACCAGCTCGTCGACGTACAGCGTGTCCTTGTACGCCGGGTCCTTCACGCCGGTGGAGGCCCACAGCGGACGCTGCTTGTGCGCGCCCGCCTTGTCCAGCGCCGCCCAGCGGTCGGAGCTGAACACCTCTTCGAACGCCTGGTAGGCCAGCCGCGCGTTGGCCAGCGCCGCCCGGCCGCGCAGCCGGTCGGCCTCGTCGCCGCCGAGCTTGGCCAGCCGCTTGTCGATCTCGGTGTCCACACGGGAGACGAAGAACGACGCCACCGAACGGATCTTGGACAGGTCCAGCCCCGCGGCCTTCGCCTTCTCCAGGCCGGCCAGGTAGGCGGTCATCACCTCCCGGTAGCGCTCCAGGGAGAAGATCAGCGTCACGTTCACGCTGATGCCCAGACCGATGACCTCGGTGATCGCCGGCAGGCCGGCCCTGGTCGCCGGGATCTTGATGAAGGTGTTGGGCCGGTCCACCAGCCACGCCAGCTGCTTGGCCTCGGCGACGGTGGCCTCGGTGTCGTGCGCCAGCCGCGGGTCCACCTCGATGGACACCCGGCCGTCCTGGCCGCCGGTGGCGTCGAACACCGGCCGCAGGATGTCCGCCGCGTCCCGGACGTCCGAGGTGGTGATCATGCGGACGGCCTCCTCGACGGTGACCCGGCGCACCGCGAGATCCCGCAGCTGCTGCTCGTATCCGTCACCGCCGGAGATCGCCTTCTGGAAGATCGACGGGTTGGTGGTCACGCCCACGACGTGGCTGGAGTCGATCAGCTCGGCGAGGTTGCCGGAGGTGATCCGCTTGCGCGACAGGTCGTCGAGCCAGATCGCCACGCCCTCGTCGGAGAGGCGCTTGAGTGCGTCTGTCATGAAAATTGCATCTCCATACTTGGTCTCTACGGGCATCAGCGACCGGCGGCGGCCAGAGATTCCCGGGCGGCCCGCGCCACCGCGTCGGCGGTGAGCCCGAACTCACGGAACAGCACCTTGTAGTCGGCACTTGCCCCGAAGTGCTCCAGCGACACGACGCGTCCCGCCTCGCCGACGTACCGGTACCAGGTCAGGCCGATGCCCGCCTCGACGGCCACCCGCGCCCGGACCGACGGCGGCAGCACGCTGTCGCGGTACGCCTGATCCTGCTCCTCGAACCACTCCACGGACGGCATCGACACCACCCGGGCCGGCACGCCCTCGGCCTGCAGCAGCTCCCGGGCCTCGACGGCGAGCTGCACCTCGGAGCCGGTGCCGATCAGCACCACCTGCGGCTCGGTGCGCCCGCCGTCCGGCCCCTCGGCCTCCAGCAGCACGTACCCGCCCCGGGCGGCGTTCTCGTCGGGCGCGTAGGTCGGCACGTTCTGCCGGGTCAGCGCGAGGCCGTGCGGGGCCGGCCGGTCGGCGTGCCGGCGCAGGATCTCCCGCCAGGCGATCGCCGTCTCGTTGGCGTCCGCGGGCCGGACGACGTTCAGCCCGGGGATGGCCCGCAGCGCCGCGAGGTGCTCCACCGGCTGGTGGGTCGGACCGTCCTCGCCCAGGCCGATGGAGTCGTGCGTCCACACGTAGGTGACCGGCAGCTTCATCAGCGCGGCCAGCCGGACGGCCGGGCGCATGTAGTCGGAGAAGACCAGGAAGGTGCCGCCGTACACCCGGGTGTTGCCGTGCAGCGCGATGCCGTTCATGGTCGAGCCCATGGCGTGCTCGCGGATGCCGAAGTGGATGGTGCGGCCGTACGGGTCGGCCTCCGGCAGCGGGTTGTCCTTCGGCAGGAAGGAGGAGGTGGGGTCGATGGTGGTGTTGTTGGAGCCGGCGAGGTCGGCCGAACCGCCCCACAACTCCGGGATCACCCCGCCCAGCGCCTTGAGGACCTGCCCGGACGCCTTGCGGGTCGCCACGTCCTTGCCGGGCTCGAAGACCGGCAGCGTCTCCTCCCAGCCCTCGGGCAGCTCACCGGCGGCGATCCGGTCGAACTCGGCGGCCCGCTCGGGGTTGGCGTTGCGCCACTCCTTGAACCGCCGGTCCCAGGCGGTACGCGCCTCCCGGCCCCGGTCCACCACCGCGCGGGCGTGCCGGAGCACCTCGTCCTCGACCTGGAAGTGCTGCTCGGGGTCGAAGCCCAGCACCCGCTTGGTGGCCGCCACCTCCTCCTCGCCCAGCGCCGAGCCGTGCGAGGCCTCGGTGTTCTGCGCGTTCGGGGCGGGCCAGGCGATGATGGTGCGGGCGGCGATCAGCGAGGGACGCCCGGTCTCCTCCTGGGCCGCCTTCAGCGCCGCGTACAGCGCGTGGACGTCGAAGTCGCCGTTGGGCGCCTGCTCGATCCGCTGCACGTGCCAGCCGTACGCCTCGTACCGCTTCAGCACGTCCTCGGAGAGCGCGGTCGCGGTGTCGCCCTCGATCGAGATGTGGTTGTCGTCGTAGAGGGCGACCAGGTTGCCCAGCTTCTGGTGGCCGGCCAGCGAGGACGCCTCCGCGGAGATGCCCTCCTCCAGGTCGCCGTCGGAGACGATCGCCCAGATGGTGTGGTCGAACGGCGAGGTGCCCTCGGGGGCGTCCGGGTCGAACAGGCCGCGCTCGTAGCGGGCGGCCATGGCCATGCCCACCGCGTTGGCGATGCCCTGCCCCAGCGGGCCGGTGGTGGTCTCCACGCCCACGGTGTGGCCGTGCTCCGGGTGGCCCGGGGTCCGGCTGCCCCAGGTGCGGAACGCCTTGAGGTCGTCCAGCTCCAGGCCGTAGCCGGAGAGGTACAGCTGGATGTAGAGGGTCAGGCTGGTGTGGCCCGGCGAGAGGACGAACCGGTCGCGGCCGACCCAGCCGGGGTCCGACGGGTCGTGCCGCATCAGTTTCTGGAAGAGCAGGTACGCCGCGGGCGCCAGGCTCATGGCCGTGCCAGGGTGGCCGTTACCGACCTTCTGTACGGAATCCATGGCCAGAACACGGACGGTGTCGATGGCCCGCTGGTCCAGTTCGGTCCACTCGTCGAGCTCTGTGGTGGTCGGCTTGGTGCTCACCCTGGGTCAGGGCTCCTCTCCACATGTCGAAATCGGTGACGATGCGTACACCGGCGCGTTGAGCCTACCGGCTGGCGGAAAGGGGATTTCTGCCGCCGCGACACCCGTGCCGCGGGCCGGCGACCGCCTTCCCGCCCGTGCTCCCGGGCCCCGCCGGCCGGCCCGCGGGGCCATCTCCAGGGTGCCGGGCCGCGCCGGAGTTCGCCTCCCGGGCGGGGAGCGACGCCGGTGACGGCGCCGGCGGCGGGTGCCCGGCCCGCCGGCCGGGCCCGCTCCCGGTGCCGGTCCGGTACCCGGCACGGCGGGTGTCAACACGACCGACCCCCGCGACTGGCCGGGTACCCGCTGCGTCTAGAGTGGCGTGGTACGCGCAAGTCTTTACCGGAGTTTCATGTCCGGTGCTTGCTGGTTCTGCTGCTTCTACCAGGGGTGTGCGTGACGGCCGTCGAATCCCGTCCTGCGGCGGGTGGGGATACCTCCCGAGCCCGAAGGGCCGCGGGAGAGCTCGCTGCGATCCCCGGTCACCATCCGCTCGGGGCCCGTGTCAAGGCGTTCGTGGCGCTGACCAAGCCCCGCGTCATCGAACTGCTGCTGATGACGACGGTCCCGGTGATGTTCCTGGCGGCCGAGGGCGTGCCCGACCTGGGGCTGGTCCTGGCCACCTGCATCGGCGGCTACCTGTCCGCCGGCGGCGCCGGTGCGTTCAACATGTACATCGACCGGGACATCGACGCGCTGATGGAGCGCACCTCGCAGCGTCCGCTGGTCACCGGCGTGGTCACGCCGCGCGAGTGCCTGGTGTTCGCCAGCACCCTCGCCGTCGGGTCCACCGTGTGGTTCTGGGTCCTGGTCAACCCGCTGTCGGCGATGCTCTCGCTGGGCGCGCTCCTGTTCTACGTCGTCGTCTACACGATGTGGCTCAAGCGGCGCACCGCGCAGAACATCGTCTGGGGCGGCATCGCCGGCTGCATGCCGGTCTTCATCGGCTGGTCCGCGGTGACCAACTCGGTCTCCTGGGCCGCGCTCATCCTCTTCCTCGTCATCTTCTTCTGGACGCCCCCGCACTACTGGCCGCTGTCGATGAAGGTGAAGGACGACTACGAGCGGGTCGGGGTGCCGATGCTGCCCGTCGTCGCGGGCAACCAGGCGGTGGCCCGGCAGATCGTCCTGTACAGCTGGGTCATGGTCGGCGTGTCCATGCTGCTGTGGCCGCTGGGCTACACCGGCTGGTTCTACCCGGTGGTGGCCGCCATGCTGGGCGCGTTCTGGCTCAAGGAGGCGCACGGCCTCCAGGCCCGCGCCAAGGCCGGGATCACCGGGTCGAAGTTGAAGGAGATGCGGCTGTTCCACTGGTCGATCACCTATGTGTCGCTGCTCTTCGTCGCGGTCGCGGTGGACCCCTTCATCCGCTGACCCGCCCCTCGTCCGCCGGACCGCCGGCCCCTGACACGTCCCCCCGGAGCGACCGACCGCCCGGGGGATCGTCGTCGGTGGGGTCGGTAAGACCGGTGCGGTCGGCGGGGCGGCCGCGGCGGAGGTCCGGTGGCGGCAGGGGGGAGCGGGGGGCGGGCCGGAGGGCCGGAGGGCCGGCACGGGGTGTACGGCCACTCCGGCGGGGCGTAGGTACGGACCGCCCGGCAAGCCGTACGCACGGGCCGCTCGGCACGGCCCAGGTGCGCGACGCCGGACGCGGCCCGGATGCGCGACGCCGGACGCGGCCCCGGTGCACGACCGCCCGCACCGGTCCCGGTAGGCTCCCGTCCGCCGGGGTCCGTAGCGCTCCGCGGGGGCGCCCGGACGGCTCTTCCTCCGTCGATTACCCGCGGGTAGCATCAGCGGTATGGCAGACACCAAGCAGGCGGACACCGAGCAGTCGGCGGGCACGGACGCGCGGGCCGAGAAGCACGCCCAGCGCCTCGCCCGGCAGATCACCTCCTTCGCCCGGAGCCACGGCGGCAGTGCGGAGGGCCAGCTGGCGCACATCGCCCGGGGCAGCATCCGGATCGCGCTCGTCGGCGCCAACGGGGAGTGGGGCAACCTGGTGGCCCCCTCGTACGAGGCCGCCCGGCGCGCCGCCGAGCTGGCCGGCCTGACCCTGCACGACGACTTCGACGGCGAACTGGCGGCCAAGGTGCGCACCGGCCGGTACGAGTGGTCCCGGATGGCCGGGATGCAGCTCGGCGGCCCCGCCAACGACTGAGCGGCGGCCCTTCGCGGTGGGCCGGACGGGTGGTCCGCCCGGCCGCGGCTCCTTCAGGCCCCTGGCCTCGCGGGAGCCGGCCGCGTGCCGCCGGGACGCGGAGCCGCCCGGTGGTACGGCAGCGGCCCTGCGGGTCGGGAGCTCGGCCGTCCGCGCGCCCGACCGCCTGTGAGCCCCGGGCTGCCCGCGCAAGGTGCCCGTCCCGACCGTGGGGCGCACCGCGAACCGAACGGAGAAAAAGAGGGGGTGCCCCCGGCCATCGCGGCCGGGGGCACCTCCTTCGACGTGTCCCGCGGGACGCTTCCGCGCGTCGCGCGGCAGGCCGGCTACCGTCCGGCGAGCGCCCGGTCGGCTCCGGCGGGCTCGGCCGGTGCGGCGTCCGCCGTCTCCCCGGTGAGGTCCCGGGCGGTGCCGCCGGTGGCCCCGGGGTCCGTCCCCGCCCGCTCGCGCTGGGCCAGGAAGACCCGCAGCACCGCGATCCACACCAGGCACGAGCCGAACATGTGGGCGCCGACGACCACCTCGGGCAGGTGGGTGAAGTACTGCACATAGCCGATCACGCCCTGGGCGAGCAGCACCACGAACAGCTCCACCACGGTGCGGCGCGGTGCGGCGGCGGCGCCGACCGCGCGCAGGGTGAACCACAGCGCGACGGTGAGCCCCACCACGATGTAGACGAAGTCCACGTGCAGCTGGGTGATCTCCTGCCAGTCCAGCGGGATGCGGTGCACCTTCTCCGCGTCGCCGGCGTGCGGCCCGGCCCCGGTGACCACGGTGCCGATCACGATCAGCGCCGCGGTCGCGAGCACCAGCAGCGACGTCAGCTGGCGCACCGGCCGGCTCACCAGGTCGCGGGGCGCGGCGTCACTCTCCCGGGTGCGCTGCCAGGTGATCACGGCCACCGTGAGCAGTGCGGTGGAGAGCAGGAAGTGCGAGCTGACGATGTACGGGTTGAGGCCGGTGAGCACCGTGATGCCGCCGACCACCGCGTTGCCCATCACGATCCAGAACTGCACCCAGCCCAGCCGGGTGAGCGAGTGGCGCCAGGGCTTGTGGCAGCGGGCGGCGAGGATCACCAGGCCGACCACCGCGCACAGCACGTAGGTCAGCAGCCGGTTGCCGAACTCGATGACGCCGTTGATGCCCATCGCGTGGGTCGGCGTCAGGCTCTCCTCGGTGCACGTCGGCCAGGTGGGGCAGCCCAGCCCGGACTGGGTGAGCCGTACGGCGCCGCCGGTCACCACGATGACCACGGCCATCACCACGGCGGCCAGGGCGGCCCGGCGGACGAAGCGCGCGGAGGGATGCCAGCGGCTGGCGAGCAGCTCGAAGAGGTTCAGCGATTTCGGCACGCCACTCATGGTAGGCGGGTGCTTGTGCAGCTTTTCACGAGGGGTGGGCGACACCTCCGGCGCCATCGGGAGCCGGGCGGCTCCTCGGGCGGACGGGGGCCGGGCCGGCCGCTCCGCGGTACGGGTGTCCCGCCCGGGCGGGGCCGCGTACCGCGCCCGTAGGGGTGCCCCGGAGGGGGCCGCGCACCCGTGGACCGTACGGGGGCCACGCTGACCCGTACGGGGGCGGCGCCCGGTTCGTACGGGGGCGCCCCGGGCGCCGGGGCGCCCCTCGCCGGGGGCGTGCGGGGCGCGCCCGCGGCCTGCAAGCCCCCGGCCTGCACGCCCGGGCACGGCCCACGGGCGCCACCGGTGGGAGCGGGGTTACTCCCAGCGGAAGAACCGGGCCGCCGCGCCGAGCCCCAGCACCGCCCACCCGGCCAGGATGCCCAGGTCGGCCCAGGGCATCGCGGCCCCGTCCCGGAGCACGTCCCGCAGGCCGTCGGAGAGGGCGGTGATCGGCAGCAGCCCGAGCACCGCCTGCGCGGCGTCCGGGAACTTCTCCAGCGGCACCATCACCCCGCCGCCCACCAGCAGCAGGATGAAGACCAGATTGGCCGCCGCCAGGGTCGCCTCCGCCTTCAGGGTGCCGGCCATCAGCAGACCGAGTCCGGAGAAGGCCGCGGTGCCCGTCAGCAGCAGCGCGAGGACCGCGAGCGGATTGCCGTGCGGCGACCAGCCGAGCGCGAAGGCGATGCCCACCAGCAGCCCCACCTGGAGCGTCTCGGTGATCAGCACCGAACAGGTCTTCGCGGTCATCAGCGCCCAGCGCGGCAGGGGCGAGGAACCCAGCCGCTTGAGCACCCCGTACCGCCGTTCGAAGCCGGTGGCGATGGCCTGGCCGGTGAAGGCGGTGGACAGCACCGCCAGCGCCAGCACCCCGGGGGCCAGGAAGTCCACCGGCTCGCCGCCGCCGGTGTCCACCACGTCCACGATGTCCACGGTGCCGAAGAGCACCAGGATCAGGGCCGGGATGACCGCGGTCAGCAGCAGCTGCTCCCCGTTGCGCAGCAGCATCCGGGTCTCCAGCGCGGCCTGGGCCCGGATCATCCGGCCCAGCGGGGCGGCGCCGGGCCGGGGGGTGAAGGTTCCGGTGGCGCTCATCCGCGGGTCTCCTCGGCGGTCGGCCCCCGGCGGATCCCCGCCGCGGGACGGTTCCCGCCGGGACCCGGACGGGCGGCGGGGGACGGATATCCGGTCACGATCGCAGCTCCTTGCCCGTCAGCTCCAGGAAGACGTCCTCCAGGGTGTGCCGCTCGACGGAGATCCGGTCCGGCATGACGCCGTGCTGCGCGCACCAGGAGGTGACCGTGGCCAGCAGCTGCGGGTCGATCCCGCCGGTGATGCGGTAGCTGCCCGGGGTCAGCTCGACGGCGGTGGTGCCGGCCGGCAGCGCCTTGAGCAGGGAGGTCAGGTCCAGGGCCGGGCGGCCGGTGAAGCGCAGGGTGTTCTCGGCGCCGCCCCGGCACAGCACCTCGGGGCTGCCCCGGGCGATGACCTTCCCGGCGTCGATGATCGCGATGTCGTCGGCGAGCTGCTCGGCCTCGTCCATGTGGTGGGTGGTGAGCAGCACCGTCACCCCGTCCGCGCGCAGGTCGCATACGAGGTCCCAGGTGGCGCGGCGGGCCTGGGGGTCCAGGCCGGCGGTGGGCTCGTCGAGGAAGACCAGCTCCGGGCGGCCGACGACGGCCATCGCCAGGGCCAGCCGCTGCTGCTGCCCGCCGGAGAGCCGCCGGTAGGAGGTGCGCCCGCAGGAGCCCAGCCCGAGCCGGTCCATGAGCATGTCCACGTCCAGCGGATGGGCGTGCAGCCCGGCGATGTGCCGGAGCATCTCCTCGGCGCGGGCGCCGGAGTACACGCCCCCGGACTGGAGCATCACCCCGATCCGCGGGCGCAGCTCGGCCGCCCGGGCGACCGGGTCCAGGCCCAGCACGCGGACGGTGCCCGCGTCGGGTCGCCGGTAGCCCTCGCAGATCTCCACGGTGGTGGTCTTGCCCGCTCCGTTGGGGCCGAGGACGGCGGTGACGGTGCGGGGGGCGACGGACAGGTCCAGCCCGTCCACCGCGGTCTTGCTCCCGTACCGTTTGACCAGGCCGGTCACCTCGACGGCGGGCGCCTCCCGGTCGCGGCCGGGGGAGGGCTCTTCTCGCATGCCGGGCAGTCTACGAAGCGGCGGGCCGTGGTGCGGCGGCAGGTCGCGCGGTCGCGGCGGGGTGATCGTTTCCGCAGGTCAGGTTAGGTTTCCCTAAGTGACGCAATCCACCGTGGTGGCCCGAACGGGCGCTTGTGCGGTTCCCGAGAATTACGCAACAATGGCGTTGTGAAATACGCGAGCGAGGACCGGAAGGGACGCGCGGCCAGGCCGGTCGCGGGGCCCCGCGCGTCCGCGCCGGGCGGCCCCGCCGCCGCCGCGTCCACGCACGATGAACAGCAGGGCACCCGGAACCGGGTGGCCCGCTCCATTCTCGACCACGGCCCCTCCACCGCCGCCGAGCTGGCGCTCCGGCTGGAGCTCACCCAGGCGGCGGTCCGCCGCCACCTGGACGCCCTGGTGGCGGAGGGGGTGGTGGAGCCGCGGGAGAAGCGGGTCTACGGGGCCCGCAGCCGCGGCCGGCCGGCCAAGGTCTTCGCGCTCACCGACTGCGGGCGGGACGCCTTCGAGCAGGCGTACGACCAGCTGGCGGTGGATGCGCTCGGCTGGATCGCGCGGAGCGCGGGCGGCGGGGCGCGGGGCGAGGCCGCGGTGGCGGAGTTCGCCCGGGCCCGGCTCGCCGCCCAGGCGGAGGGCTACCGCCGGGCGATCGAGGCCGCCGGCCCCGAGAAGCGCGCCGAGGCGCTGGCCAGGGCACTCACCGCGGACGGGTACGCTGCCACGGCGCGCAGCGCGCCCAACTCGTCCCACGGTGAGCAGCTCTGCCAGCACCACTGCCCGGTCGCCCACGTCGCCGAGCGGTACCCGCAGCTGTGCGAGGCGGAGACCGAGGTCTTCTCCCGCCTGCTCGGGACCCATGTGCAGCGCCTCGCGACCATCGCCCACGGCGACGGTGTGTGCACCACGTTCATTCCGCGCGGCGGGGCACAGCCGGGCAGCACCCGTCAGACCACCACAGCACCATCTACCAGCACGGCCGGGAGGAACCCCGAATGACTCTCCCCACGGAGACCGCTCACCCTGAGCTTGAGGGTCTGGGCAACTACGAGTACGGCTGGGCCGACTCCGACGTCGCCGGCGCTTCGGCGCGGCGCGGCCTCTCGGAGGAGGTCGTCCGCGACATCTCGGCCAAGAAGTCCGAGCCGGAGTGGATGCTGAAGCTGCGCCTGAAGGGCCTCAAGCTCTTCGACAAGAAGCCGATGCCCACCTGGGGCTCCGACCTGTCCGGGATCGACTTCGACAACATCAAGTACTTCGTCCGCTCGACCGAGCAGCAGGCGGCCTCCTGGGACGATCTGCCCGAGGACATCAAGAACACCTACGACAAGCTGGGCATCCCGGAGGCGGAGAAGCAGCGGCTGGTCGCCGGTGTCGCCGCGCAGTACGAGTCCGAGGTCGTCTACCACCAGATCCGCGAGGACCTGGAGGAGCAGGGCGTCATCTTCCTGGACACCGACACCGCGCTCAAGGAGCACCCGGAGCTGTTCCAGGAGTACTTCGGCACGGTGATCCCGGCGGGCGACAACAAGTTCGCCGCGCTGAACACCGCCGTGTGGTCCGGCGGCTCCTTCATCTACGTGCCGAAGGGCGTGCACGTGGAGATCCCGCTCCAGGCCTACTTCCGGATCAACACCGAGAACATGGGCCAGTTCGAGCGGACGCTGATCATCGTGGACGAGGACGCCTACGTCCACTACGTCGAGGGCTGCACCGCGCCGATCTACAAGTCGGACTCGCTGCACTCCGCGGTGGTCGAGATCATCGTGAAGAAGGGCGGCCGCTGCCGCTACACGACCATCCAGAACTGGTCGAACAACGTCTACAACCTGGTCACCAAGCGTGCCGTGGCGTACGAGGGCGCGACCATGGAGTGGGTGGACGGCAACATCGGGTCCAAGGTCACCATGAAGTACCCGGCCGTCTATCTGATGGGCGAGCACGCCAAGGGCGAGACCCTGTCCATCGCCTTCGCGGGCGAGGGTCAGCACCAGGACGCCGGCGCCAAGATGGTGCACATGGCGCCCCGCACCTCCTCCAACATCATCTCCAAGTCGGTGGCGCGGGGCGGCGGCCGCACCTCGTACCGCGGTCTGATCGAGATCGGGGAGGGCGCCGAGGGCTCCAAGTCCAACGTGCTGTGCGACGCCCTGCTGGTGGACACCATCTCCCGCTCCGACACCTACCCGTACGTGGACGTCCGCGAGGACGACGTGTCGATGGGCCACGAGGCGACGGTCTCCAAGGTCAGCGACGACCAGCTCTTCTACCTGATGAGCCGCGGACTCTCCGAGGACGAGGCCATGGCGATGATCGTGCGCGGCTTCGTGGAGCCGATCGCGCGCGAGCTGCCCATGGAGTACGCGCTGGAGCTCAACCGGCTGATCGAGCTGCAGATGGAAGGCGCGGTCGGCTGACGCCGCCCCTTCCCCCGCCCCGCGGTCCGGGGCGACCGACGCGAACGCAACACGAGGCAGAGAGAGAGCAGTACGACAGCCATGGCTGAAACCATTCCGGCCGGCAGCACCACCGACGGTGCGATCCAGGTGGGCGCCCAGCCCACCGACGCGCGGGTCACCGCCCCCGCCTCGTACGACGTGGCGGACTTCCCGGTGCCGCACGGTCGCGAGGAGGAGTGGCGCTTCACTCCGCTGGAGCGCCTGCGCGGCCTGCACGACGGCACCGCCGTCGCCGACGGCGGCGTCAAGGTCGAGGTGACGGCCCCCGAGGGCGTCACCGTGGAGACCGTCGGCCGTGACGACGCGCGCCTGGGCAGGGCCGGGAAGCCGGTGGACCGGGTCGCCGCCCAGGCGTACAGCTCCTTCGAGAAGGCGTCCGTGGTCACCGTGGCCAAGGACGCCGTCCTCACCGAGCCGGTGCGGATCGCGGTGCACGGCGAGGGCGGCACCGCCTTCGCCCACCAGCTGGTGGAGATCGGCGCGTTCGCCGAGGCCGTGGTGGTCATCGACCACACCGGGGACGCCACCCTCGCCGCCAACGTCGAGTTCGTGGTCGGCGACGGCGCCAAGCTCACCGTGGTCTCGGTCCAGGACTGGGCCGACACCGCCGTCCACGCCGCCCAGCACACCGCGCTGGTCGGCCGCGACGCCTCCTTCAAGTCGGTGGTCGTCACCTTCGGCGGCGACCTGGTCCGCCTCCACCCGCGGGTCGTCTACGGGGCCCCCGGCGGCGAGGCCGAGCTGTACGGCCTGTACTTCACCGACAACGGCCAGCACCAGGAACACCGTCTCTTCATCGACCACGACACCCCGCACTGCCGCAGCAACGTCGCCTACAAGGGCGCGCTGCAGGGGCAGGACGCGCACGCGGTGTGGATCGGCGACGTCCTCATCCGGGCCGCCGCCGAGGGCACCGAGACCTACGAGCTCAACCGCAACCTGGTCCTCACCGACGGCGCCCGCGTCGACTCGGTCCCCAACCTGGAGATCGAGACCGGTGAGATCGTCGGCGCCGGCCACGCCTCGGCGACCGGCCGGTTCGAGGACGAGCAGCTGTTCTACCTGATGGCGCGCGGCATCCCGGCCGAGGAGGCCCGCCGCCTGGTGGTCCGCGGCTTCTTCGCCGAGCTGGTCCAGCAGATCGGACTGCCGGACGTCGAGGAGCGGCTGCTCGCCAAGATCGAGGCAGAGCTGGAGGCGTCCGTAGCATGACCGCAGCCTTCGTCCGCGCCTGCGCGCTGAGCGAGCTGGAGGAGGACACCCCCAAGCGGGTGGAGCTCGACGGCACCCCGGTGTCGCTCGTCCTCACCGAGGGCGAGGTGTTCGCGATCAACGACATCTGCTCGCACGCGAACGTCTCCCTCTCCGAGGGCGAGGTGGAGGACTGCTCCATCGAGTGCTGGCTGCACGGCTCCAGCTTCGACCTGCGCACCGGCAAGCCCTCCGGCCTGCCCGCGACGCGCCCCGTCCCCGTATACCCCGTAAAGATCGAAGGAGACGGCCCAGACGCTTCTGTGCTCGTCTCCGTCACCCAGGAGTCCTGAGGCACCCATGGCAACGCTTGAGATCCACGACCTGCACGTCTCCGTCGAGGCCGAGAACGGACCCCGCGAGATCCTGCGCGGCGTCGATTTGACCGTGAAGCAGGGCGAGACCCACGCCATCATGGGCCCGAACGGCTCCGGCAAGTCCACGTTGGCGTACTCCCTCGCCGGTCACCCCAAGTACACCGTCACCGGCGGCACCGTGACCCTGGACGGCGAGGACGTCCTGGAGATGTCCGTGGACGAACGCGCCCGGGCCGGCGTCTTCCTCGCCATGCAGTACCCCGTCGAGGTGCCCGGCGTCTCCGTCTCCAACTTCCTGCGCACCTCCGCCACCGCGATCCGCGGCGAGGCGCCCAAGCTGCGCACCTGGGTGAAGGAGGTCAAGGAGGCCATGGAGCGCCTCCACATGGACCCCTCCTTCGCCGAGCGGAACGTCAACGAGGGCTTCTCCGGCGGTGAGAAGAAGCGCCACGAGATCCTCCAGCTGGAGCTGCTGAAGCCGAAGATCGCGATCCTCGACGAGACCGACTCCGGCCTGGACGTGGACGCGCTGCGCATCGTCTCCGAGGGCGTCAACCGCGTCCGCGAGACCGGTGAGGTCGGCACCCTGCTGATCACCCACTACACGCGCATCCTGCGGTACATCAAGCCCGACCACGTCCACGTGTTCGCGGGCGGCCGGATCGCCGAGTCCGGCGGACCGGAGCTGGCGGACAAGCTGGAGGCCGAGGGCTACGAGGCGTATGTGAAGGGCGGCGCGACCGTATGACCCAGCTGCCGGGCCTCCTCGACACCGAGGCGATTCGCAAGGATTTCCCGATCCTGGACCGCGTGATCCACGACGGGAAGAAGCTCGTGTACCTGGACAACGCGGCGACCTCGCAGAAGCCGCGCCAGGTGCTCGATGTGCTGAACGAGCACTACGAGCGGCACAACGCCAACGTTCACCGCGGCGTGCACGTGCTCGCCGAGGAGGCCACGGCGCTGTACGAGGGAGCCCGCGACAAGATCGCCGCCTTCGTCAACGCTCCCAGCCGCGACGAGGTGATCTTTACCAAGAACGCCTCGGAGTCGCTGAACCTCGTGGCCAACATGCTCGGCTGGGCCGACGAGCCCTACCGGGTGGACGGTGACACCGAGATCGTCATCACCGAGATGGAGCACCACTCCAACATCGTGCCCTGGCAGCTGCTGTCGCAGCGCACCGGCGCGACGCTGAAGTGGTTCGGTCTCACCGACGACGGCCGGCTGGACCTGTCGAACATCGAGCAGGTCATCACGGAGAAGACCAAGGTCGTCTCCTTCGTGCTGGTCTCCAACATCCTGGGCACCTTCAACCCGGTCGAGGCGATCGTGCGCCGCGCCCAGGAGGTCGGCGCCCTGGTGGTGGTGGACGCCTCGCAGGCGGCCCCGCACATGCCGCTGGACGTCCAGTCCCTCCAGGCCGACTTCGTGGCGTTCACCGGCCACAAGATGTGCGGCCCGGACGGCATCGGCGTGCTGTGGGGGCGGCAGGAGCTGCTGGAGGACCTGCCGCCGTTCCTCGGCGGCGGCGAGATGATCGAGACCGTCTCGATGCACTCCTCCACCTACGCGCCCGCCCCGCACAAGTTCGAGGCCGGTACCCCGCCGATCGCGCAGGCCGTGGGCCTGGGCGCGGCGGTGGACTACCTCACCTCGATCGGCATGGACCGGATCGCCGAGCACGAGCACGCGATAACCGCCTACGCGCTGGAGCGGCTGCGGGAGGTCCCGGACCTGCGGATCATCGGCCCCGCCACGGCCGAGGACCGGGGCGCCGCGGTCTCCTTCACCCTGGGCGACATCCATCCGCACGACGTCGGCCAGGTCCTGGACGAACTGGGCATCGCGGTGCGGGTCGGCCACCACTGCGCCCGGCCGGTCTGCCTGCGGTACGGAATTCCCGCCACCACGCGAGCGTCTTTCTATCTGTACTCCACGCCGGCCGAGGTCGATGCCCTGGTCGCCGGGCTGGAGCACGTTCGCAACTTCTTCCGGTAGGGGCTGCCTCGTGAAGCTGGATTCCATGTACCAGGACGTCATCCTGGACCACTACAAGCACCCGCACGGCCGCGGGCTGCGCGAGGGTGACGCCGAGGTCCACCACGTCAATCCGACGTGCGGCGACGAGATCACCCTGCGGGTCCGGCTCGCCGGTGAGACCATCGCCGATGTGAGCTACGAGGGCAACGGCTGCTCCATCAGCCAGGCCAGCGCCTCGGTCCTCAACGAGCTGCTGGTCGGCAAGGAGCTGGCCGACGCCCGCCGCATCCAGGAGACCTTCCTGGAGCTCATGCAGTCCAAGGGCAAGATCGAGCCGGACGACGCGATGGAAGAGGTGCTGGAGGACGCGGTGGCGTTCGCCGGTGTCTCCAAGTATCCGGCGCGCGTGAAGTGCGCGCTGCTGAGCTGGATGGCCTGGAAGGACGCCACCGCCCAGGCCCTGGACGAGACCGCTGCGAGGAAGACCGGATGACCGACAGCACCGACACCACCACCGCCGCGGAGACGCCGGCGACCGCCGCCGTGGGCACCACGCCCGCCACGGAGGACGAGGTCCGGGAGGCGCTGTACGACGTCGTCGACCCCGAGCTGGGCATCGACGTGGTCAACCTGGGCCTGATCTACGGCATTCACATCGACGACGCCAACATCGCCACCATCGACATGACGCTGACCTCCGCGGCCTGCCCGCTGACCGACGTCATCGAGGACCAGGCGAAGTCGGCCACCGAGGGCATCGTCAACGAGCTGCGGATCAACTGGGTCTGGATGCCCCCGTGGGGCCCCGACAAGATCACCGACGAGGGCCGGGAGCAGCTCCGCGCCCTCGGGTTCAACGTCTGAGAACCGGGCGGCGGCCCCGGCCCCGGGCAGCCCGGAGGACGGGACGCGCCGGCTCTCCGGGCGCTGACGAAACGGTTCGCCCCGTCGGTCGTGGAGACCTCGGGCGCGACGGCGGTCCCGCCACTCCCTCTCGGGGTGGCGGGGCCGCCGTTTCGCCTGTCCCGCCACTCCCTCTCGGGGTGGCGGGGCCGCCGTTTCGCCTGTCCCGCGTACGACATCGCCGGTGATCCGTAACCAGCGCCGGGGTACGGCGTTGGGTCCGGCGTGGAAGAGCGCCCCAGCGACCGGCCGCCGCCGGACAAGACCTTTCTGGAGAAGGCCGCGATCGTGGTCGCGCCCGGCTCGGTCATCTTCGCGATGCTGTACTACCTGGGCCGCACCCGGGTGAACGCCTACTACTCGGTGTTCGGGATCTCCGTGACCGAGCTGGGGCTGTCCACCGAGGAGTTCCTGCTCGCCAGCCCCAACGCCACCTTCTTCCCGCTGTGGATCCTGCTGCTGGCCGGACTGGTCGGGCTGATGGGTTTCGCCCTGCTCGACCGCCGGCTGGCCCGGACCCAGGGGTCCCGGACACGGCGGCGCATCTACCGGGCGGCCGCGGTGGCCGGCGCGGTGCTGCTGCTGTTCTCCTTCATCGCCGTCTACGTCCGGCCCGGCTGGTACGTTGCGCCGCTGCTCGGGGCGCTGGGGGCGGCGGCGGCCCTCTTCGGGCTGGCGCTCCGGCGCAGCGGGTCGCGGGCCGCCGCCGCAGGGCCGGCCCCCGGCGGCGGCCGGGAGCGGCTGCGCACCCTCGTCGGCGCGGTACTGGTGGCCATGCTCACCCTGTGCGTGTTCTCCGGGGTGGCCTGGTACGTGCACCGGGAGGGCAGGGCGGTGGCGCTGCGCGAGCTGAGAGAGGGCCTGGACGACCGGCCCAGCGTGCGGGTGTACGCCGACAAGCCGGTGTTCGGCATCCCCGAGCGGCTGCTGGAGAAGTACCAGCCCTACCGCTACGTGTACGACCGGTTCGCCGTGCTGACCACGTCGAGCACCCGCTACTACCTGGTGCCCCGGACCCCGCCGGTGGGACGGCTGGTGACCATCCGGCGGGACGACCCGACGATGCGGGTGGAGGTCGAGCAGGCGGTCATGAGGCGGGGGCGGTGACCCCCGGGTCCGGCGCGGACGGCTCCACCGGCGGCGGGGTGTCCGGCGGTGGTTGGACGGGCGGCTCGGTCGAGGGCCCGGTCGGCCCCTCGCTTTCCCCGCCGGTGGGTCCGGTCGGTCCGGTGGGGCCGGTGGGTCCGGTCGGCCCGGTGGGCGGCGGAGCGGTGCCCCCCGGCGAACGGGGGGTGGTGGTCTCGCCGCCCCCCGGCAGCGCCACCGCGCCGACCTCGGCCCGGATGTCCGGGGCCGACCCGTCGAAGTCCACCATCAGCTCCGCGGTACTGCTGCCCGCCGAGCTGGGGACGAAGCGGAACAGCACCTGACAGGACTTGCCGGGCTCCAGCGTCTTCCCGGAGCATCCGTCGTACGGCTTGCTGATCTCGCCCTGCCGGGCCGCCCGGGCCGGCGCACCCCCGGTCGAGGAGCGCTCGCGCATGGCGGCGTCCTTCACCTTCTGCGCCTGTTCCGTCTCGTTGCGGATCCTGGCCGCCAGCTCCGCCTTGTCGCCCGCCTTCACCTCCGGGAACTCGGGTTCGCCCTTGGTCGGCTCACCGCTGTCGGTGGAGAACTCCACCTCCGACCGCTTGGCGCCGCTCTCCACGTCGGGCAGCGCCGAACCGCCGGAGGGTGAGCAGCCGGGCAGCGACAGCACCATCCCGGCCAGCAGCGGCACCACGACCCCGCGGCCGACCGCCCGCCGGCGCCCGGACCGGCCGCCGGCGCCGGGGCGTGCCGTGGTACCGGACATGACATCCCTCCGCTTCCGTCTGCGCACCACGATGGCCCGGTGGTCGGGTCGATGTGCCGATCGAGCCTCGCACGCCGGTACGCACCGGGCGGGCAGCCGCCACGCCGGGCGGCCGCCGGTCACCCGGCCAGGCGCACCCGTTCCGGGCACCGGACCCGCCGGCCGGGCGGTGCGCCGGGCGCGCCGGGCGGTGCGGTGCCCGGTCACCGAGACCGGTTCGCCTCCGAAGCCCCCGTCCGGTTAGCGTTCGTTTCATGACCGACGCAGTAACCACCCCGAACCCCCGCACCACCGGCGCCGTCGCCGCCGGCCTCGCCACCGTCGCCGCCGACGGCACCGTCCTGGACACCTGGTTCCCCGCCCCCGAGCTGGTCGCCGAGCCCGGCCCGGCCGGCACCGAGCGGCTCTCCGCCGAGCGCGCCGCCGAACTCCTGGGCGAGGCCGCGCCGCGCGCCCTGGGCGCCGACCCCCGCCGCGGGGTCGAGGTGGTGGCCGTCCGCACGGTCATCGCCGCCCTGGACGACAAGCCGCTCGACGCCCACGACGTGTACCTGCGGCTGCACCTCCTCTCGCACCGCCTGGTGCGCCCGCACGGCCAGAACCTCGACGGCGTCTTCGGCCTCCTCGCCAACGTCGCCTGGACCAACCTCGGTCCGGTCGCGGTGGACCAGGTGGAGCGGGTCCGGCTCGCCGCCCGTGCCGAGGGCCTCCAGCTCAACGTCACCAGCGTGGACAAGTTCCCGCGGATGACCGACTACGTCACCCCGGCCGGGGTGCGCATCGGCGACGCGGACCGGGTCCGGCTGGGCGCCCACCTCGCCGCCGGCACCACCGTCATGCACGAGGGCTTCGTCAACTTCAACGCCGGGACGCTGGGCACCTCCATGGTCGAGGGGCGGATCAGTGCCGGTGTGGTGGTCGGCGACGGCTCCGACATCGGCGGCGGTGCCTCGATCATGGGCACCCTCTCCGGCGGCGGCAAGCAGACCATCTCCATCGGCGAGCGCTGCCTGCTCGGCGCCGAGGCCGGCATCGGCATCTCGCTGGGCGACGAGTGCATCGTCGAGGCCGGGCTGTACGTCACCGCCGGCACCCGCATCTCGCTCCCGGACGGCCAGGTCGTCAAGGCGATGGAGCTGTCCGGCGCGGACAACCTGCTGTTCCGCCGCAACTCCACCACCGGGACCGTCGAGGCGCTGCCGCGCACCGGCTCCTGGGGCGGGCTCAACGCGGTGCTGCACAGCAACGACTGAGCCGCCGCCTCCCCACCCCGTCAGCGGCCCGCGCCCGTCACCGGCGCGGGCCGCTGCCGTGTGTACCGGGGTGCGGGGGCCGTGGTTCCCGGCCGGCGGGCCGGGCCACCGCCGGCGGAGAGATGGAGGCGGGGCGCCGCCGGTGTGGGGCCGGAGGCCGGGCGTCCTCGCGGGCGACGGGCTGCGGGGGCGCTGCGGTGTGCGCCCGGAGGCCGGGGCCGGGCCGCCGGAGGAGAGACCGGCCTGCCGGCCACCGACCGCACGTCCGCCGGTCTCCGGGCACCGGTCTCATGTTCGCCTGTTTCCGTGGCCGGGCTCCGCGCCCGTGTCCCGCTGCCGGGCCGCCGCGTGCTCCGGCCGTCGCGGGGACGGCGGCGCGTGCCCCGGGCCCGTTCTGCCGCCGGCCCCTCAATGTGCCGGAATCTTGGCGTGCCGGGACCTCGCATGGCGGCCACCGGCCCGCCGCCGGTCGCCGCGGGCCGGTCGTCCGGGTGGGCGTCGTCCACCGGCGCGTTCGCGTCTCGGTGCGCGCCTCGGTGCGGTGCGCCGGGCGCGCCCACCCGGACGGCGGGGCACCGGGCGCCCCGGACGGAACCGGCCGCGATCTCCCGCCGCGGACAGGCATAGCGCCGCGGGCCCACAAGCGTCTGAGGGGGCAGTGCAGAGGTCCGAGGAGAAGTGAAGGTGACGATGGATGCCGAAGCCGAGGAAGAGTTCCGGGAGTTCGTGGAGGCGAGGTCGCCGGAACTGCTGAGACTCGCCGTCCTGCTCAGCGGCGGTGACCGGCACGCCGCCGAGGACCTGTTGCAGAGCGCGCTGATCAAGGTGGCCGCCCGCTGGCACCGGATCGAGGACCCCGAGCCGTACGTCCGCCAGGTGCTGTACCGCCAGCAGATCGGCCGGTGGCGGCTGCGCTGGCGCCAGCGGGAGGTCACCGTCGCGGCCCCGCCGGAGCGCGGCACCGGTGACGCGTCCGGTGGTACGGAGCTGCGCGTCCTGATGCGCGCGGCGCTGTCCCGGCTGACCCCGCGCCAGCGGACCGTGCTGGTGCTGCGGTACTTCGAGGACCTGCCGGAGACCGAGGTCGCCCGGCTGCTCGGCTGCTCGGTGGGCACCGTGCGCAGCACCACCCACCGGTCGCTGGCCAAACTGCGCGGCATCGCCCCCGAGCTGGAGGCACTGCGCACCGGACCCGACCGCCCCACCTCTGACCTGCGGCCCGTGGAGGTAGCCCCGTGAATGTCGAAGAACTGGTGCGCGAATCGCTCCGCGAGTGGCCCGGGGAGGAGCTGCGCCCCTCGCCCGGCCTCGCCGACCGGGTGCTGCGCCGCCGGCGCCACCGCCGGATCCGGACCACCCTGGGGGTCGCCGCGGCCACCACCGCGGTGCTGGCGGCCGCGGTCGCCGTGCCCGTGCTCGACCGCGCCGGCGAGGGCGCGCCGGTGGCGGGCAGCACCGTCGGCGAAGGGGTGCTCGCGGACCCGGACCACGCGCCGCCGATGAAGCTGATCGCGGCGGGGAAGGTCGCCATGTCCGGCTACCGCATCTCCAGCCGGGTGCCGCAGGCCAACGGTGACGAGCGGACCGTCCACCGGTGGCGGATGGTGAACCCCCGGACCGGCCACTACGACGAGACCGGGTGGGCCTGGCTCGACGTGGCCCCCGGGCTGAGGACCGCCGCCGTCCTGGAAGGGCCGCTGCCGGCCCGGCGGATCGGCCTGGTCGACACCGCGACCGGTGAGGTCCGGCGGTGGATCGGCACGGACCGGGGCGTGGCGTCGGTCCAGTGGTCCCCGGACGGCAGCCGGCTGCTCGCCACCGCCTACGGCGAGGACCCCGACCGCTTCCGCCACGACGCGCCGGAGTCCGGGCAGGCCGCCGGCCGGACCGGGTTCGTGGTCGTGGAGGTGGCCTCCGGCCGGGCGGAGTGGCACCCGGTGCCCGCCGGGAGCGGCGAGGACGACGCCACCACCGGCGGCCGGGAGAAGTGGGGGCCGGCCGGGGAGCCCGCCCCGGGCGGCCGGCAGCGCGACGACGTCACCCCCCGCGAGGACGCCGAGTGGAGCCATGGCGGTGACCTGGTCCGGGTGCCGTACGGCAGCAGCGGGCGCTACTACGAGCCGGACGGCACCGAGGTCGCCGACCCGCCGGTGGACCCGTACACCGGCTTCCCCCGGGGACCGATGCGGCCCGACGGCCGCATCGTCGAGGCGGAGCCGGTGGAGGGCGTGGCAGCCGGCCTCTCCTACACGGTCACCGGCCGTGTCACCGAGCCCCCCGCCGCCGGCGAAGAGGCCGGTGGGAAGAAGCGGCTCAGGCCCGCCCGGCCGCTGGTGACCTGGGCGGACGACCAGCGGATGATCGTCTGGAGCTGCTCCCCGGACGACTGCGCGGGACGCGGCCGGGACCGCAGTCGGCTGCTGCTGGTCACGGTCGGCGCGGACGACACCGATGACCGGGACGGCACGGAGGTCACGCTCTCCGGTCCTCGCGCCGCGGACGGCGACGATCCGTGGACGCCGGTCTTCAGCCGCCGCTGACCGGCCCCCAGGGCCCTTGGGCCCGGTGTGGGCCGGGCCCGGCCGGGAGTCCCGGTCCGGCTCGCTCCGGCCCGGTCCGGGTGCTCGTCCGCTCCGGTCCAGGGTCCCCGTCCGGGCCGGGTCCGGGGTCGGGCTCGTGCCCGGACGGGCCGGGGCGGCCGGGGGACCGGGCGGGTGTCCGGGGGGCCGGGTGTCGCCACCGCGCCGCCCGGGCGCGCCCTGCCGGGAGGGCCCCGGCCCGTGCGGCGATCGGCTCACGCGGTGGCTGCGGCCCCGGGCGGCGATCCGGGCCCGGGGCCGCACCCGGCGCGTGCCCCGCGGGGCGAGCGCCGCCCGGGCGGAGGGACGTGCCGAGAAGCGCCGGGCCGACCGGACGTCCCTCCGGGATCCGGGTGCGGCCGGGGGCGGGCGCCGACGTGCCCCGAGGGGCGGAGTGGCCGGGCCGAGGGGCGCGCAGGGGGAGCGGGGCCGGACCGGCGCCGGCCTCCCCGGCAGTCCCGGCAGGCCGCGCGCGCCGTGGACGTTACGGCTTGATGCGCGCGACCTGCGGGTCGTGGTCGCTGGCCTGGTCGGCGAACTCGGCGTTGATGTGCACGATGTCGTACTCGACCTGGCGCACGTGGCGGCTGGTCAGCACGTGGTCCAGCACCTGCGAGTTGCCGTTGTAGACGTACCCGTAGCGCTCCTGGCGCGGCAGTCGCCGGACCAGGTCGGTGAGCACCCCGCCGTCGGTCAGCGTGCGCAGCGCCGGGGAGAACTCGTAGTCGTTGAGGTCGCCGGCGACCACCACGTCGGCCCGCGGGTCGATCGCGAGCAGTTCCTTGACGAAGGTGTTGACCAGCTTCGCCTGCGCGCCGCGCTGCTTCTCCGAGCCGCGCGCCGGCTGCTGGAAGCGGCTGTCCAGGCCCTGGTCGCCGCCCTTGGAGTTGAAGTGGTTGGCGATCACGAAGACCGGTCGGCCGCGGAAGGAGAACTGCCCCACCAGCGGCTTGCGGCTGTCGGTCCAGGCGCTGTCGGCCGGCTCGATGCGGCCGGGGGAAGCGGACAGGCCGAGTTCGCCGTCACGCTCCACGGCCCGCACCGCGGTGGTGGCGTCACCGCCGGGGACGTCGGTGAAGGACACCCGCTCGGGGTTGTAGAGGAAGGCCACCCGGATGTTGCCGCCGGGCTGCCCGCCGTCCTGGTCGTCCACCGGGTCGATCTGCCGCCACCGGTAGGCGGGGCCGCCGGCGGCGACGATGGCGTCGGTGAGCTTCTTCAGCGTGGCGTCGGCGCCGGTCACCGCGTCGTTGGTGGTCCCGTTGTCGTCCTGGACCTCCTCCAGCGCCACGATGTCGGGGGAGGCCAGGTGGGTCACCAGGGCCTGCGCCAGCCGGTCGAACTTGGCCTGCGAGGTACGGGCGGAGAGGTTCTCCACGTTGTAGGTGGCCACCGCGAGTTCGTCGGCCGCCTGCGGACGGGTGGTCTCCCGCCCCCGCCCGCCGTCGGTCAGCTCGCCGAGCCGGGTGGCCTGGATCTCGTAGCCGCCGTAGTTGTCGTAGTCCAGCGGGCCCTCGGTGGTGCCGGTCAGCTCGTCACCGACGTCCGCCACCGGGAACGGGGTCTGGGCGTACGGGATGAGCGAGGCCACCTTCACCCGGCCCGGGTTGGGGTCCCGGTAGGAGGAGTAGAGCACCCCGCCGCCGGCGGTGCGGTTGTGGTGCGGCTCGGCGGTGACCCACAGCTCCTTGTGTTCGCTGGTGGCGCCGGTGACCGGGGCGTTCCGTACCGCGACCACCATGCCCTCCACCGACTCGTAGCGGTCCAGGGCGTAGGAGTGCGGACGCAGCCGGAGGCCCTCGATGCTGCCGCCGCCGGCGTCCGGGGCGTACCGGCCCGGCACCGACGAGGGGCTCAGGACGAAGGCGGCCGGGAGGGGGTTGCCCGGGGAGAGCACCGTCCAGGTGGCCTTGGTGATCTCGGTGACGGACTGGAGCCCGGCGTCCACGCCGCCCGGGTAGTACTCGGTGACGGTACCGGAGACCTCCACCGCGTCCCCGACGGCGACCGACGGGGTGGTGGAGCCGGTGAAGACGAAGACGCCCTCGCTGGTCGCCGGGTCCCGGTCGGGCCGGGTGTCCTGTATCCAGAAACCGCGCGCGGAGCCGAAGGCCCGGACGCCGGTCACGACGCCGGGCACCTGGGAGACCTGCCGGCCGGCGAGCGGGGACACCCGGGTGTCGCCCTGGATGTCGTGGATACGGATCTCGGACGCGGAGGCGGACTGCGGGACGGCGAGCAGGCCGGCCGTGAGCGCCGAGGCGATGACGGCGGTGACGGCGGCGGATCGGCGCAAGGCGCGGGCGGACATGGCGGAGGGCCTCCGATGGGGGAGAGAAATAAGGGGGGAATTGACCTCTACGCGCGTCAATCTCTTGCGTGAGCATGGCAATTGTCAAGGCTCGCCGGGTGTACGGTGCCCGGCCGGACGGTGAACCGCGGGTGCCGGCGGGCGGCCGATCCAGGCGGTTCACCGGCCGGGGTTCGTGGTCGGACGGGCGGTGGCCCGCGGACACCGGGCGGCCCGCGATGATGCGCGCCGCGGTGCCGGTGCCCGCGGACATGCGGTCCGGTCCTCGCCGGGGCCCTCGATGGCCCCGCGCCGCTGGTGGTCGCGGACGGCGGAGGTGCCTTTCCTGGTCCGTCGGCGGCGCGGGCCGGGGGAGCGCGGGGCGGCCCCGCGCCGGGGGGTGCGGGAGGCGCGGTCGGGAGCGCGGGGCGGGCAGGGGTGCGGGGGCGAGGTGCGGCGGGTCGGGGCGGGCCCCGCCCGCCGGGCGTGGGGGCGCGTCGGGGCGGGGCTCCCGGCGCACGCCGGGGCACGGCACGTGCCCGGGGGCTCGCACCGGAGTCCGGCGCGTGACCGCTACGGGACGGCGGGCCGGGGCGCAGGCGAGCGTACGGCGGCGGGGGGAGTGCGGCGGGCCCGGCGACCGGTGCGGGGCCCGCGGTGTTCAACCGACCCGCCCGGGTCCGGCCGGCCCCCCTGACCGGCCGGGCCCGCCGCCTGCCCTCGGCCCAGGAGCCTCCTGCCGTCCGTCCTGGGCCCGGATGCGCCCGCCCCTCGGCCCGGGCCCCGCAGTCCGTCCTCGGCCCGGATGCGCCGCCCCGGTTCGGGCGCCGCCACCTCGGCCCGGGCGGCGTGGGGTCCGCGCCACCGTCTACGCGGGCCTGCGCCGCCCGCGCCCGGCGTGTTCCGGATGCGGCCGCGCGCCCCCATGGCCGAATACGTCCGCCGCCGCCGGGAGCAGGCCCACCGGGCACGGAGCACGGTGGCGGTCCGTCTACGCTTGGGTGCTGTCCGTCCACCTCCGCCGAGGAGATGTCCCTCATGTCCGCAGATCGCCTCACCATGCCGCCGGTGCGGCTGCACACCGACGCGGAGCTCGCGCGGGACGCCCTCGCCGCCCCCCTCCTGTCCCGCGCGGCGCGGCTGGCCCGCTGGGCCGGGCCGGGGAAGCGGGTCGGCCCCGGCGGTGAGCTGCTCGCCGACGACCTGGCGGCGGCCACCGCGCAGCTGGGCCTCGCCGAGGACACGGACGGACCGGCGTACGCCGCCGAGGCGTGGCAGCTGGCGCTCGACACCGGGCTGGTGGAGTTCACCGAGGACAGTGGGGCCGACGGCGCACCGGGCGCGGAGGCGTCGCCGGCGACCGGCGCCACCGGTCTGGCGACCCCCGGTGACCGGCTGGCCCTGCTGACCGGAGGCAGCCCGCGGGACGTGCTGGACATCTGGCTCGCCGGCCTGGAGACCGTACTGGCCGACGCCGCCATCCCCGACCTCGACGACCTCGCCGGGGCGCTGGGTCCGGACGGCGAGGTGGACCTGGACGCGCTGGGCTGGAACCCGGAGGACGAGGCCGACTTCCTCGACGGCGTCCTGGGCAACCTCTACCTGCTCACGGCCACGGACGAGGAGGCGGACCGGCGGCCGGTGCCGCTGCCCGCGCTGGCCGCCTCCGTGATCGTCCCGGAGGACATGGACGAGCCCAGCGACGACATCCTGGAGGAGGTCTCCGAGGCGATGATGCGCCTGGACGACCAATTCCGGCTGCTGGAGCCCACCGGCATCGTCGTCCACCATCCGCTGGACGAGCGGCTGCTGACGGACGACGACGAGGCCCCGGCCGCCACGGCCGGCGAGGGCGCCGACGAGATCGCGGCGGAGGACATCGCCCGCTACGGCATGGTCCGGCTCACCCCGCTCGGAGTCTTCGCGGTGCGCAACCGGCTGCTGGACGCCGGGGTGGACGCCCCGGCCGTCGGGGACCTGGCCGGCAAGGGCCCGGAGGTGCTGCTCGACGCCCTGCCCGGCTACCCCGAGCGGGCGGCCCGGGCCGAGGCGGAGGCCTGGCTCGCCCACCGCGCCCCCGAGGCCGCCGCGCGCGAACTCCTGGACGCCGCCCGGGGCGACGACGAGGCCGCGCCGCTGCGCCGGCTCGCCTGCCAGCAGACCCTGGCGCTGGTCGGGCCGGAGGCCGAACCCGCGCTCCGGGAGGTCCTCGGCGACCGGCACCTGGGCGGGCTGGCCCGCGTCTGGCTGGCCGAGCAGGGGGTGCCGGACGTGCCCGAACCCTCCCAGGACATGGTGTTCTGGCTGACCGTGGACACCCTCGCCGCCCAACTGGCGGCAGAGGGCGACTCGGCGGAGCTGCGCGACCTGGTGGAAGGGCTCGCCGGCACCTCGGAGGGGTTCTTCGAGACCGTCTGGCGGGTCGATCACCCGGCCACCGAGCAGGTGCTGGAGGCCATGGGCCGGCTGCACCCCGACAAGAAGGCCGCCAAGGCGGCCCGCAAGGCGGCGTTCAAGGCCCGGTCCCGCCACTGAGCCGGTGCCCCGTCCGGTGTTCTCCCGGCCGCCCGTCGCCCCCGCCGCCCCGTCCGGCTGCTGACTGCCGGCCGCCCGCCCGCCGTCCGGCTCCGGGGTGGCCGGAGCGCCGGCCGGGAGGATGCCCGGCCCGGTCCGGTGCCGCCGGGGCCGAGCCCCGCCGCGCACCCGGCACTCCGAGGCCCGACGGCCGTTTCCGGCCAGGCACCCGGGCTACGGGGCGGGCATCCTCCCGGCCGGCGCTCCGGACACCCCGGAGCCGGGGCGCGGACCGGGTGGCACCCCGGTGCGCCCGGGCGGGGCGGGGACACGGGCCGGCGGTACGACGGTGAGCGGCAGGGCCGACGTCGCATGCCGTTCAACTCCCGTTCGGGCCGACGGGGAACCGTATGGCCGCAGCCGTCGTGCAGATCCGGCCACTCAGGAGATGACCATGCCGCTCAGCCGTAGAGATTTCGCCAAGCACTCCGCGTACACCGGGGCCGGGGTGGCCCTCGCCGGCAGCGCCGGGGTGCTCGCCACCGCGCCCGGCGCGATCGCCGCCGGCCACGAGGGACCGTCGAACGCGCGCGGCGGCCACCCGATCGGCTACGGCGAACTCCTCCCGGACCCCGACGGCATCCTGGCGCTGCCGGCCGGCTTCCGCTACCGGATCGTGACCCGCACCGGCGTCACCACCCTGGAGTCCGGCGGGACCACCCCCTCCAACCACGACGGCACCGCCGCCTTCGCGGGCCCCCGCGGCACCACGCTGCTGGTCAACAACCACGAGCTGAAGGGCCCGCGGTCGAAGTGGCAGCACCCGGTGCCGCTGGTCGAGGGCCTGGTCTACGACCCGGCCGCGGCCGGCGGCTGCACCGTGGTGGAGGTCTCCAAGCACGGCGACCACGTCGCCGAGTGGGTCGGCATCGCCGGCACCTCCACCAACTGCGCGGGCGGCACCACCCCCTGGGGCACCTGGCTGACCTGCGAGGAGAACTCCGACCGGGCCGGGCAGAACGGCATGACCAAGGACCACGGCTACGTCTTCGAGGTCGACCCGCACGACCGCCGCGCCAACCTCGACCCCAGGCCCGTCAAGGCGCTCGGCCGCTACGACCACGAGGCGGTGGTGGTGGACCCCCGCCGCGGCCACCTCTACCTCACCGAGGACGCGTCCAACCCCAACGGGCTGCTCTACCGCTGGACCCCGCCGTCCGGCTTCGAGCACGGCCGCGGCCGGCTGCGCGGGCTCGCCGACGACGCGGGCGTGCTCCAGGCAGCCCGGTGCTTCGACTCCGGCGGCCGGTTCGTGGACGACCTCTCCCGGGCCACCCGTACCGGCACCGTCTACGGCGTGGACTGGGCGGACGTCCCGGACCGCGACGCCCGCACGGAGCCGGTGCGCAAGCAGTTCGGACCCGGCGAGGTCACCCGCGGCCGCAAGCTGGAGGGCATGTGGTGGGCCGACGGCGGCGCGTACATCGTCTCCAGCTACGCCCGCCAGGAGAGCCCGGGAGCGCAGCACGACGGCCAGGTCTGGTTCTACGACCCCAAGCGCCGCACCCTCACCCTCAAGGTGCTGCTCGGCGTCAACACCGACCCCGCGGCGGACGGCGCGCTGGACGGCCCGGACAACATCACCGTCTCCCCGTACGGCGGCCTGATCATCGCCGAGGACGGGGAGGGCGTGCAGCACCTGTTCGGCGCCACCGACGACGGCCGTACGTACCCGATCGCGCGCAACGAGCTGAACATCGGCACCGCCGAGGAACCGGAGTACAGCGAGTTCGCCGGGGTCGTCTTCTCCCCCGACGGCCGGACCCTGTACGCCAGCATCCAGACCCCCGGCATCATGGTCGCGATCACCGGGCCCTGGCGCCGCCACCACGCGCACCGCTGATCCGTACCGTCATCACCCGCGCGGCTGCCCCGCACCGGGGCCGCACCGCCGGGCCGACGGCCGCCGGGCGACGGGGAATCCCCGGCGCCCGGCGTTCTGTTGTCAGCAGTGTGACGTTCCCGCCCGCAGCCGGCATCCGGCTCTCCGTCCTGGACCGCTCCCGCATCCGCCGGGGGGAGGAGCCGGCCCGGGCGCTGCGCGACACGGTGCGGTTCGCGCGGCAGGTGGAGGCCCTGGGTTACCACCGGTTCTGGGTCGCCGAGCACCACGGGGTGCCCGGGGTGGCCGGCTCGGCGCCCACGGTGCTCGCCGCGGCGGTGGCGGCGGCCACCTCCGTCATCCGGGTCGGCACCGGCGGGGTGATGCTCCCCAACCACCGGCCGCTGGTGGTCGCCGAGCAGTTCGGGGTGCTGGAGTCGCTCCACCCGGGCCGGATCGACATGGGGCTGGGCCGCTCGGTCGGCTTCACCGACGGGGTCCGCCGCGCGCTGGGCCGGGACAAGGCGGCGGCGGACGACTTCGACGCCCAGCTCACCGAGCTGCTGGGCTACTTCACCGGCGACCGGACGGGCGGGCCGCGGGTGCGCGCCCGCCCCGCCGAGGGGCTGCGGCCACAGCCCTTCGTGCTCGCCACCGGTGCGGGGGCGCAGGTCGCGGCCGACCTCGGACTGCCGCTGGTGATCGGCGCGGTACGCGGTGAGGAGGCGATGCTGCGGGCGATCGACGGCTACCGGCGGGGGTTCCGCCCCTCCCACTGGGCCGAGCGGCCCTATGTGGTGGTCGCGGGGAACGTGGCGGTGGCCGCCACCGCCGAACGCGCCCGCGAGCTGCTGGTCCCCGAGGCGTGGTCGCTCGCCCACTCACGCGTCCACGGTGAGTTCCCGCCGCTGGTGCCGGCCGAGGAGATCGCCGCCCGGCCGATGGGCGACCGGGAGCGCGGGTACTTCGACGAGGCGCTGCGCGGCCATGTGTACGGCACCCCCGAGGAGGCCGCGACGGCCCTGGCCGCGCTGACCGCCCGCAGCGGCGCGGACGAGATCCTGGTGACCACCAGCAGCTACGACCGTGCGGCACTGCTGGAGTCCTACCGCGCGCTGGCCCGGCTCGCGGGCCTCCGGGCCCCGGCCGGGACCGCGCCGGACACCGGGACCGCGCCGGGCACCGGGACCGCGCCGGACACCGGGACCGCGCCGGACACCGGGGCATGGGCGGGCGCCGGGGCCACGCCGGTCAGCTGACCGGTGCCGGTACCGGGCCCGGCCAGGGGCTACGGGGGAGCGGCAGTGCGGCGGGGGCCGGGAGCCGGGGCGGCGGGGCGACCAAGGTCCGGTACCGGCCCGGCCGGCGTCCGCCGCCCCCCGGATCCCGTGGCCTAGAGGGCCTTGCCGCCCGGCTTGACCATGCCGCGCACGGTGCGCGAGTCCACGTACTCGCCCAGCGCGGTCATCTCCCACTCGCCGGAGAACTGCTTGATCATTTTGGCCATCAGCACCCCGGTGCGCGGTTCGGCGTGGGTGAGGTCGAAGCGGACCAGCTCCTGGCCACCGCCGTCCAGCAGCCGGCAGTACGCCTTGGCGACATCGGTGAACCGCTGGCCGGAGAAGGAGTTGACGGTGAAGACCAGCCCGGTGACCTGCGGGGGCAGGTCACCCAGGTGCACGGTGATCACCTCGTCGTCGCCACCGCCCTCGCCGGTGAGGTTGTCGCCGGAGTGCTGGATGGTGCCGCCGAGGATGCTGAGCTTGCCGAAGAAGCAGTTGTCGATCTTCTTCCGGTCCACCCCGTAGGCGATCACCGAGGCGTCCAGGTCGATGTCCTTGCCGCGGAAGGCGGGCTCCCAGCCGAGCCCCATCTTCACCGTGGTCAGCAGCGGCCGGCCGCCCTTGACCAGGGAGACGGTCTGGTTCTTCTGGAGGTTGACCCGCCCCTTGTCCAGGTTGATCTTGCCGGTGCCGGGCGCGGCGGCCGGGGCGGCGGGAGGCGCGGCCGGCGGCGGCGGGGGCCTGCACCGCGGCCGGCGGGGGAAGGTGCGCGGCGGGTCCGGCGGGCGGCGCAACGGGCGGGGCGGGGGGCCGGGGCGGCGGGCGCGGCCGGCTCCTCGATGGACACCCCGAAGTCGGTGGCGATGCCGGCCAGCCCGTTGGCGTACCCCTGGCCGACCGCGCGGACCTTCCAGGCGCCACCGCGCCGGTAGACCTCGACGACCACCAGCGCCGTCTCCGGCCCCAGCCGGGGCGGGGTGAAGGTGGCGATCACGGTGCCGTCGTCGGCGCCGCGCACCGTGGCGGTGGGCTCCGTGCCGGCGAACGTCGCGCCGGGCGCGTCCAGGGAGGCGGTCACCACGACCTTGTCGATGCCGGCCGGGATCGCCGCGGTGTCCACGGTGATGGTGTCGCCCCCGCCGGGGGCCGAGGCGGAGTGGGTGACGCCGGGGCCGGTGGGCTGGTTGTAGAAGACGAAGTCGTCGTCGGAGCGCACCTTGCCGTCGGCGGTGAGGAGCAGGCCCGACACGTCGAGCCGCACCGGGGCGGTGACGTCCACTGCCACGCGGGCGACGGGGAGCGGGAGATTCGAGCCGGGAGTCATAGCGGTCATGTCCCGGCTAACGAACGACCTCGATTTACGGTTCCTTGACCTGTTTCCGCCCCCCGCCCCCGGCCGGCCACGATGGCGGTGTCCGTCCGCCCGGCCCGCCCGGCCGACGAGGGCGTCCCCAGTGGTGCAGGGCGGCCGGTTTCCATCGGTGCGTTTCATCCGATGGGGTGTGAGATGCCCGCCGGGTGCCGACAGCGGCCGCGCACTCACTAACGTGCCCGTCCGTGACGAACCCGCTACACACCGTTCATCTGTCCGTCGTACGGACCACTCCCGGTGCGGCGCGGGGGGGCGTCGCGGGCGCCGGGTGCGCCGGGCGGCCCGCGTCCCGGTCCCCGCCGGGCCGCCGCCCCTGGCCCCCCGCGCCCGTCCCGCCCGCCCCCTCCCGTACCCTTCGCGCCGGCGCCGTCCGCGCCGCTCCGGGGCCCGCGCCGTGGGCCGTGCGGGGCGGCGCGCGGCGCACCGGAGGGTGGCCGGCCCGGTGCGGCCGGGATGCCGACACCTCGTCAACTCCTGTCAATACAGGGGAATCGGCCACGTGATCGACTCCGGTGCGTACCATGTCCACCCATGGAGTCCGCGAGCGCTCGGCGATCCTCGCCGCACCGACGGGAGCTGCTTCAGCCATGAGACGCCGCCGACGCTACCGTGGCCGCCACCGCAAGGACCGTACGCTGCCGCTGGGCACCCTGGTGATCGTCGCCTCGGCCGTGGCCGGGGTGTACCTCACCACCGCCCCCCGCGGGGCCAGCGCGGTGGACGCCACGGTCTACGTCTCCCCGGCCGGCAGCGACTCCGCCCCCGGCAGCCGCGGCGCCCCCTTCCGCACCCTGGAGAAGGCCCTGTCGGTCGCCGGCAAGGGCACCACCATCGAGGTGCGGGGCGGGACGTACCACCCCACCGAGCCACTGCGGGTCCGTACCGGCGGCACCCCGGGAAACCGTGTGGTGCTCAGGGCGTTCGGCGCCGAGAAGGTCACCGTGGACGGCTCCCGGCTGCCCGCCGGCGCCCCGCTGCTGGAGTTGCGCGCCGATTTCACGACGGTCTCCGGAATCGAGTTCCGGGACGCCCCGGACCAGGCCGTGGTCTGCACCTCGTGCACCGGAGTGGTGCTGGAGAACCTCCGCGCGCATTCCAACGGGGACAGCGGCCTGGTGCTGCGTGGCCCCGGTACGCGCGACAACGTGGTCCGTGATGTGGACGCGTTCGGAAACGGTGACCGGGCGGCGGACGGGCGGTCCGGCGACGGCATAGCGTTCACATCCGGGTCGGGCCGGGGCAATGTGGTCACCGGCGTCCGGGTGTTCGGCAACGCCGACGACGGACTGGATTTGCGAAACTGGCCGGACCCGGTCACGGTGGAGCACTCCTGGGCGGCCCGCAACGGCGACGCCGGGGCCGACCTGGGCGACTCGGCGGTCTCGCGGACCAACACCTGGGACGCGGGCGTGTCCGCACCGCCCGAGGGCCGGACCTCCGGCACCCACGCGCCGATGCGCTGACCGCCGGTCCCCCTCCCGGCGCGATTCCGGCATCGGGTGATGCCGTCACGGGCTCGGCGCGTCCGGTGTCAACTCCCCGTGCCGGTCGGAGTGATCTCGTAATGCACCGTAAACCTGAACGATGCGTCCGGCGAGCACAATCCAGCACATTCGTTCGCGTCGTGTTTGAGACAACGAGGAGCAGCGCGTGGCCAGACAGGTCATCGACAAGGCGGGAAACACCCCGCCGACAGCCGGCAGGAACGGGATAGACCGATTCTTCCGGATATCTGAGCGAGGATCAAATCTCGGCCGGGAGATACGTGGCGGCCTCGCCACCTTCTTCACCATGGCGTACATCCTCGTGCTCAACCCCATCATCCTGGGCAGCGCCGAGGACAAGTACGGGGACAAGCTCTCCGGCGTCGAACTGGCCACCGCCACCGCCCTGGTGGCCGCGGTGATGACGATCATCATGGGCGTCGCCGGAAACCTGCCGCTCGCCCTCGCGGCAGGTCTCGGGCTGAACGCCGTCGTCGCCTTCCAGATCGCCCCGAAGATGGCCTGGGACGACGCGATGGGCCTGGTGGTCCTCGAAGGCCTCATCATCTGCCTGCTGGTGGTCACCGGACTCCGCGAGGCGGTGATGCACGCCATCCCGCAGCCGCTCAAGCAGGCGATCAGCGTCGGCATCGGCCTGTTCATCGCCTTCATCGGCTTCATCGACGCCGGCTTCGTCACCCGGATCCCGGGCGAGACCGGATCGGTGCCGGTCCAGCTCGGTGCGGGCGGCGAGCTGGAGGGCTGGCCGATCCTGGTGTTCTGCGTCGGGGTGCTGCTGACCATCGCGCTGATGGCGCGCGGCCTCAAGGGCGCGATCCTCATCAGCATCGTGGTCACCACGGTGCTGGCGATCGTGATCAACGAGCTGGCCGACGTCAACCCGCTCTCCTGGGGCGTGACCGTCCCCGAGCTGCCGGACGACGTGGTGGCCTCGCCGGACTTCGGCCTGATCGGCGAGTTCGACCTGCTCGGCGCCTGGGACGAGGTCGGCGCGCTGACCCTGGTGCTCATCGTCTTCACGCTGATCCTGTCGGACTTCTTCGACACCATGGGCACCGTCGTCGGCGTCAGCAACGAGGCGGGACTCCTGGACGAGCAGGGCAAGGTCCCGAACCTGGGCCGGGTGCTGTTCATCGACAGCGTCGCCGCCGTCGCCGGCGGTGCCTCGTCCGCGTCCTCCAGCACCACCTACATCGAATCCGCCGCGGGCGTCGGTGAGGGCGCCCGGACCGGCTTCGCCAACATCATCACCGGCGGACTCTTCGCCGCGGCGCTCTTCCTGACGCCGCTGCTGACCGTGGTGCCGATGCAGGCCGCCGCGCCCGCGCTGATCGCCGTCGGCTTCCTGCTGATGAGCCAGGTGCGGCACATCGAGTGGGAGAAGTACGAGATCGCCATCCCGGCCTTCCTCACCATCGCCGTGATGCCGTTCACCTACTCCATCACCAACGGCATCGGCGCCGGCTTCGTGTCGTACGTGGTCCTCAAGACCGTGCTGGGCAAGGCCCGGGAGGTGCACTGGCTGCTGTGGGGCAGCGCGGCGCTCTTCGCGGCCTACTTCGCGATCCACCCGATCCGCGAGCTGCTCACCTGAGCCACCGGCTCCCTCCCCGGCCGGGCGGACCGCCCGGCCGGGGCCCGTACGCCGCGCCCGGGCACCTCGCCCCGCCGGGGTCCCCGGGCGCCCGTGCCCCGCACCGCCGGGTCAGGGGCGGTCCGGTCCCCGGCGCGCCACCAGCTGGAGCCGGGTGACGGTCCGGCCGTCGAGGGTGGGCACCGGGTCCCGGTGCTCCTCGGCCACCTCGAACCCCAGCGCGCCGAGCCGTTCGCGCAGCCGCGCCGGGTCCTGGTGGCGGAACACCCCGCCGTCGGGGATGCGGAAGGTCCCGTACACCTCCGCCCACGGGCGCGCCGCGCGGTAGCGGGCCCGGTGCTCCTCGTCGTCCTGGAGGGGCACGTCGCTGAGGTACAGCACCCCGCCGGGCCGCAGCAGCCGCGCCAGCTCCGCCAGCGTCCGGTCCTGGTCCCGCTCACCGGGCACACAGGTCAGCACGGCGAACAGCAGCGCCGCGTCGAACGCGCCGTCCGGGTACGGCAGCGGCGGCTCGGCCACGTGTTCCAGGGCCAGCCCCGGGTGCTCGGCGCGGCCCCGGGCCACCAGCGCCGCGGAGACGTCCACGCCCCGCACCCGGGACCAGCCGAGCGCGGCCAGGCGGGCCGTCAGCCGCCCGTAGCCGCAGCCGTAGTCCAGGACGCGCGCGTCGGGGGAGACGTACCGGGCCAGCAGTCCGGCATCGAGCGGATGGGTGAAGGTGTGTCCCGCGCCGGTGGTCTCCCAGTAGCGCCGCAGCCGTTCCGGGTCCGTCATACGATCACGCTACCCGGCGTGCGGGCCCCGGCACCCTCCCGGAACACCGTGCCCGGACCGCCGCGCCGGGGGCCGCCGGAGGGGCACCATGGACGCCGGGGCCCCGGCCGGACGATAGTGGCCCGATGAACAGCCTGTCCGGAGACGAGTTCACCCCCCGCACCACCTACCTCAACACCGCCGCCACCGGGCTGATCCCGGCCCGCTCGCTGGCCCCGCTGCGGGCCGCCCTGGACACCGCAGGCACCAGCGGCCAGTACGTGGACGAGGCGTTCGCCGCCGTGGAGGAGAGCCGCGAGCGCTACGCCCGGATCGTCGGCGTACCGGCCCGCCGGGTCGCGGCCGGCGGCTCGGTCGCGGTGTACGCCGGCCTGATCGCCACCTCGCTGCCGTCCGGTGCGGAGGTGCTGGTGGCCGACGGGGACTTCAGTTCCCTGGTCAACCCGTTCGCGGTCCGTGCCGACCTGCGGGTGCGGGTGGCCGCCCTGGAGGACCTGGCCGGCGCGGTGCGACCGGAGACCGAGCTGGTCGTGGTGAGTTCCGTGCAGTCGGCGGACGGACGGATCGCCGACCTCGGCGCCGTCACGGCGGCCGCCCGGGCGCACGGCGCCCGCACCCTGGTCGACCTCAGCCAGTCCGCCGGCTGGCTGCCGCTGAGCGCCGACGCCTTCGACTTCACCGTGGCGGTGGCCTACAAGTGGCTGCTCTGCCCGCGGGGCGTCGCCTTCCTCACCGTCCCGGAGGACCTCGGCGGGCTGACCCCGGTCTTCGCCGGGTGGGTGGCCGGCGAGGACCCCTGGCGCAGCACCTACGGCATCGTGGAGGAACTGGCCCGCTCCGCGCGCCGCTTCGACCTCAGCCCCGCCGCGCTGTCCTACGTCGCCGCGCCGCACTCGCTCGCCCTGATCGAGGAGATCGGGGTGGCGGCGGTCGCCGCGCACAACCGGGCCCTGGCGGACCGGTTCCGCGCCGGGGTGGCAGCGCTGGGCCACCCCAGCGTCTCCGCACCCGGGTCGGCGATCGTGTCGGTCCCCGGGCTGGGCCGGGCCGCGGCCCGGCTGGCCGAGGCGGAGGTGTACGTGTCGAACCGGGCGGGCAACCTGCGCGCCGCCTTCCACCTGTACAACTCGTCGGACCAGGTGGACCGGCTGCTGGAGGTGCTGGCCGGCGCGCCCGCCACGGCCTGACCGGCACCGGGCCAGCCGGCGGCCGGCACGTCCGCGGCCGGCCGCCGAGCACCCGCGGCCGGCCGCCGAGCGCCCGCGGGCGTACGACGGCGGTCGCCGGGCCGGGCCCGGCGACCGCCGAAGAGGACGGGGGAGGCACCGGCGACGCGTTCCGGCACCTCCCCCGGGCCGGCCCTCGCGGACCGGCCGTCGTTCACCGCACCGGGGTGAAGTCCCGCGCCCCGATGAACTCCGGGCGCCGGGCGGGCGCCGCGAACGGCTCCACCGCGGTGTTCTCCACACTGTTGAACACGATGAAGACGTTGCTGCGCGGGTACGGCGTGATGTTGTCGCCGGAGCCGTGCATGCAGTTGCAGTCGAACCAGGTGGCCGAGCCGGCCTTCCCGGTGAACAACCGGATGCCGTGCCGGTCGGCCAGTTCGGTGAGGGCCTGCGGCGAGGGCGTACCGGCCTGCTGCATCCGCAGCGACTGCTTGTAGTTGTCCGCCGGGGTCTCACCGGCGCAGCCCAGGAACGTGCGGTGCGACCCGGGCATGATCATCAGGCCGCCGTTGGTCGCGTAGTTCTCCGTCAGGGCGATCGAGACCGACACCGTGCGCATCCGGGGCAGACCGTCCTCGGCGTGCCAGGTCTCGAAGTCCGAGTGCCAGTAGAAGCCGCTCGCCCCGAAGCCGGGCTTGACGTTGACCCGCGACTGGTGGACGTAGACGTCGGAGCCGAGGATCTGCCGGGCGCGGCCGACCACCCGCGGATCGCGTACCAGCCCCGCGAAGACCTCGCTGATCCGGTGGACCTCGAACACCGACCGCACGTCCTGCGACTTCGGCTCGATGACGGAGCGCTCGTCGGCCCGGACGGCGGGGTCGGCGATCAGCCGGTCCAGCTCGGCCCGGTAGAGCGCCACCTCCTCGGGGGTGATCAGCTGGTCGATGGCGAGGAACCCGTCCCGGTCGTAGCCGCCCAGCTCGTCGGCGGTGAGGGGCCCGGACGTCCCGGGGGCGGACCAGACCACGGGGTCCTGGCGCGGGGTGAGCACCTCGGTGGCCCCTCGGGTGGGGTACAGGTCAGTGATCGTGGTCATCGCTCACACCTCCTCCGTCAGCAGCGGGTAGACGCCGTTCTCGTCGTGGTCCTCCCGTCCGGTGACGGGCGGGTTGAACACGCAGACACACCGGAAGTCCGTCCTCGGGCGCAGCGTGTGCCGCTCGTGCCCGTCGAGGAGGTACATGGTTCCGGGGGTGATGAGGTGCTTCTCGCCGGTCTCGTCGTTGGTCAGCTCCGCCTCGCCCTCGACGCACAGCACCGCCTCGATGTGGTTGGCGTACCACATGGAGGTCTCGGTGCCCGCGTAGAGGACGGTCTCGTGGAGGGAGAAGCCGACGCCCTCCCGGGCGAGCACGATGCGCTTGCTCTCCCAGGTGCCGGACTTGGCCTTGACGTGCCGGTCGGTGCCTTCGATGTCCTTGAAGGATCTGACGATCACGGTGTGTCGCTGCCTTTCTCGTGCGTGCGGGGGGATCGTTCGCGGGGCGGCGTGGGGACGCCCCGCGGCGGTGAAGGGGGGTCAGGCGGTCTCGCGGACCGCCCGGGCGAGGATGCGCAGGCCCTCGTCGAGTTCGTCGGGGGAGATGGTCAGCGCGGGCAGCAGCTTGACGACCTCGCCGACCGGTCCGGAGGTCTCCACCAGCAGCCCGAGTTCGAAGGCACGGGCGCAGACCGCCGAGGCGCGGGCGCGGTCGGCGAACTCCAGTCCCCACACCAGGCCCCGGCCGCGGTACCGGGCGCCGTGCCCGGCGCCCTCCTCGCAGATGGCGCTCAGGGCCTGCTCGACCTGCTCGCCGCGGGCCAGGGTCTGCTTCTCCATCTGACCGTCGGCCCAGTAGGTCTCCAGGGCGGCGGTGGCGGTGACGAAGGCGGGGTTGTTGCCGCGGAAGGTGCCGTTGTGCTCGCCCGGCTCCCACACGTCCAGCTCGGGGCGGAAGAGGGTGAGCGACATGGGCAGTCCGTAGCCGCCGATGGACTTGGAGAGGGTGACGATGTCCGGGACGATGCCGGCCTCCTCGAAGGAGAAGAACGGTCCGGTCCGGCCGCAGCCCATCTGGATGTCGTCGACGATCAGCAGCATGTCGTGGGTGCGGCACAGTTCGGAGAGCCGGCGCAGCCACTCCATCCGGGCCACGTTGATGCCGCCCTCGCCCTGCACGGTCTCGACGATGACGGCGGCGGGCCGGTTGAGACCGGAGCCCCGGTCCTCCAGCAGCCGCTCGAACCACAGGAAGTCCGGCACCTGCCCGTCGAGGTAGCCGTCGAACGGCATCGGGGTGCCGTGCACCAGCGGGATGCCGGCCCCGGCCCGCTTGAAGGCGTTGCCGGTCACGGCCAGCGCGCCCAGCGACATGCCGTGGAAGGCGTTGGTGAAGGACACCACGGCCTCACGGCCCTTGACCTTGCGGGCCAGCTTCAGCGCGGCCTCGACCGCGTTGGTGCCGGTGGGGCCGGGGAACATGACCTTGTACGGCAGGTCGCGCGGGCGCAGCACGTTGTTCTGGAAGGACTCCAGGAAGGCGCGCTTGGCGGTGGTGCTCATGTCCAGGCCGTGGGTGATGCCGTCGCGCTCGATGTAGTCGAGCAGGGCGCGTTTGAGGACCGGGTTGTTGTGGCCGTAGTTGAGGGCGCCGGCGCCGGCGAAGAAGTCCAGGTAGGCGTGGCCGTCCTCGTCGTACAGATGGCTGCCCCGGGCGCGGTCGAAGACGACGGGCCAGCCGCGGCAGTAGCTGCGCACCTCCGACTCCACCGCTTCGAAGACGCTGAGCGGGGAGCCGGCGGGGCCGTGGCAGGAGCGGTCGGAGCGATCGGGGGGCGGCGGTGGGGGAGGGGGTTGGGCGGCGCGATGGTCACAGCATTCTCCTGGGAGACGAGTGGCGGGGGGTGGTGTTCGTTTCCGGGCGCGGCGGCCCGGGCCGTCAGGTGCGGACCGCGCGGCGGGCCGGGGCCCGTTCCCCGGACGCCCCGAGGTGGTCGCCCCGGTGCGTGAGGGGGCCGATGCGGTACAGCACTTCCGGCTCGTGGGCGCCGTCCGGGAACAGGCTGCCGTGGAACAGCACCTCGCGTTCGACATCCGCGCCATGCCGCTGTGCAAACGAGGTGAACAGCCGGTGGGAGGCCGTGTTGTCGGGTGTGATGGTGGTCTCGACCCCGTGGATGCCGGCCGTCGCGGCGACGCGTGCGGTCAGCCCGTCCAGCAGTGCGCCGGCCAGGCCCCGCCCGCGGTGGGCGTGGTCCACCGCGACCTGCCACACCACCAGGACGCCGGGGCGCTGCGGGCGGATGTAGCCGGTGACGAAGCCGACGGCGGTGCCGTCGGCATCGCGTGCCACGACCGAGGTGGCGGCGAAGTCGCGGCACCACAGCAGGTAGCTGTACGACGAGTTGAGGTCCAGGACGCGGGAGTCGCGGGCGATGCGCCAGATCGCGGCTCCGTCCTCGACGCCAGGGCTGTCGAGGCGCAGTCCCTCGGGCATTTCCGTGAATTCGTCATGGGCACGTGCACGTTCTGCTTGTGCGGGGGTCATGGAAATTCAACTTACCCAGCGAGAACTGAAAATGCATGGAGCTGAGGGGTTACGTGGCGCGCTGTCGCGTGCTATCGCGCGGGGACGCGCGTGCGCGCAAGGAGGCCGGAACAACGGGGTGTTTTACCGGCTTAATCCCGGGCAAACCGGGCGGCGTTCGTGGGTTTGTCACAGATGTATAACGGTGGCACGCAGTGCCGGACGCGCCTGCGGAGGGCTCGCCGAATGGGGGCGTTTAGGGCCCGGGAAACCGGGCAGGAGAAAACGGGGACCTGCGCTCGGAAAGCACGCGAAAATGGTGTGGAAATAGTGTGTGGAAAGGGCTGCGGAAGGTGAACCCGATAATCACCGGGAATGGATTCCGAAATGGTGGTCGGCGGGCCCTTCCGGGGTGACCGCGCCGGCGCGGGTCCCGCGGAGCCCGGCGGTCGGCGGCCTGCCCCGCGGCAGTGCCGGTGCCGGCGCCCGGCCCCCGCCGCACCGGCCGCGCGCACCGACGCCCCCGCCTCCCGCCGGCGGGCTCACCGGGGTGCGGGAGCACCCGCCGCGTGCCGGCGCCCGCCCACCCCCGCTCGGGTGTACCGGGCACCGGCCGCTCCTCGTACAGTGCGGGCATGAGCGAGAGCGCGGTGCTGCACATCAAGGGTCGGGTGCTGGTCGGACCGGGGTCCGGCGCGGCGGGCGGGGACGCCGGGGACGCCGGGGAAGCGGTCCGGGACGAGCTGTGGGTGATCGACGGCAAGATCTCCTACGACCGCCCGACCGGGGCGGCCGCGCGGGACGTCACGGTGATCGAGGGCTGGGCGCTGCCCGGGCTGGTGGACGCCCACTGCCATGTCGGGCTCGACGCGCACGGCCCGGTCGAGGACGCGGTGAGCGAGAGCCAGGCGCTGCGCGAGCGGGAGGCCGGCGCGCTGCTGCTCCGGGACGCCGGCTCGCCCTCCGACACCCGCTGGATCGACGAGCGGGAGGATCTGCCGCGCATCATCCGGGCGGGCCGTCACATCGCCCGCACCAAGCGGTACATCCGCAACTACGCGCACGAGATCGAGCCCGAGGACCTGGTCGCCTACGTCGCCCGGGAGGCCCGGCGCGGTGACGGCTGGGTCAAGCTGGTCGGCGACTGGATCGACCGGGACAGCGGCGACCTGGCGGCCTGCTGGCCCCCCGGCGAGGTGGCCGCCGCCATCGCCGAGGCGCACCGGCTCGGCGCCCGGGTGACCGCCCACTGCTTCGCCGAGGAGACCCTCGCGCCGCTGGTGGAGGCCGGGATCGACTGCGTGGAGCACGCCACCGGCCTCACCGAGGAGACCATCCCGCTCTTCGCCGAGCGGCAGGTGGCCATCGTCCCCACCCTGGTCAACATCGCCACCTTCCCGCAGCTGGCGGCGGGCGGCGAGAAGAAGTTCCCCCGCTGGGCGGACCACATGCGGCGGCTGCACGCCCGCCGTCACGACACCGTGCGCGCCGCCTACGACGCCGGGGTGCCGGTCTTCGCGGGCACCGACGCCGGCGGCTCGCTCGCCCACGGGCTGATCGCCGAGGAGGTGGCCGAGCTGACCCGCGCCGGGATACCCGCGGTGGACGCGGTGTCCGCCGCCACCTGGGCCGCCCGCGCCTGGCTCGGCCGTCCCGGACTGGAGGAGGGCGCCCCGGCGGACCTCGTGGTCTACGAGTCCGACCCCCGGGCGGACGTCCGGGTGCTCGCGGCGCCCCGGCGGGTGGTGCTGCGCGGCCGGGTGGTGCGCTGACCCTGCGTCGCGACGATCACCGCGGCGCCACGGTGATCGTGCGCCGGTGCCGGGCCGGTCGGGCCCGGGGTGCGCCGGTGCCGGGTTGATCCGGCGCGGTGCGGGTGCCCCGGGGGCCGGTGCGCGGGCGGGGCCGTCGGGTGTGGCGTGACGGTGGGGCGCGGCCGTGTGTGTCCGGCACGGGCCCGCCGCCCGGGCCCGGCGGTTGCGGGGCAGTCCTGGGCGGGAGCGTCGTGCGGATCGCGGATCGCGGATCGCGGATCGCGGATCGCGGATCGCAGGTCGGGGGTCGCGGTCGGGGGCGGTGCCGGCGTGGTTGTGGGGTCACCGGAATCCGGGGCTATCGGTCCCGGAACCGCCACCGGACCGGGGTGCGGGCGGCACGGGACCGGCGCCGCAAACCGGCACCGGAACCCGGGGCGATCGGTTCCGGAACCCCCGTCGGAACCGTGACCCGAACCCGCGCCGGTGCCGGCCGGAACCGGCACCGGAATCGAATAGAGCGGCGACGGCCACCCGATGGTGTGAACTCACCCCGGGTGGCTGTCCGTTCACCGTCGGTACGCAAATATGGCCGGGGTCGAAGCCGTCGGCGCCCGTGCTGTCCCCGGTGACGCTGAACCGACGGCACCCGTTTCTCTGTGGGGGTTCCACACACGTGTCCCGTTCCACCAGTCCCGTCCTCGGCGTGCCCGCACGCCGTCTCGCCGCCGCCGCGGCCGTCACCGCCACCACCGTGCTGCTCGGCGCGGCGCCGGCCCACGCCACCGGCTCGCGGGACACCGCGGCCGGCTCCGGTACGGCCGGCAAGGCCGACGCCGTGGTGCTCCGTACCGCGCTCGACGTGTCGCTGCTCGACAAGACGGCGCAGGTGCCGGTGAACCTCGCACTGAACGAGGTCTCCGCGCCCGCCGCTGCGCACCGCACCCTGCTCACCACCACGCTGACGGGCGTCGAGGGCGGCAAGCCCGTCCAGGTGCTCCGCGCCGACGTGGCCACCGCGAAGGCCACCGCGGACCGGAAGCGGGCCGAGGGGTACACCAACCTGGTGCGGGCCCGGGTGCACCTGCCCGGCCTGCCGGCCCGTCCCCTGGTGGAGCTGGAGCAGGTCACCGCCAAGGCGGTGTGCGAGGCGGGCAAGCGCCCGTACGCCGAGACCAACCCGCTGGGCGACGTCTTCGTGCTGGGGCAGAAGGTCGCCCTGAGCGCCACCGGGACCACCACGGTCACCGTGCCCGCCGTCGGGGAGGTCCGGCTGGACCTCTCCCGCACCGCCACCACCTCGCGCACGGCGGCGGCCACCGCCCTCGGCCTGAGGGTCTCCGTCGATCCGCTCGCGCTCGGGGTGGCCAAGGTCGACGGCCAGGTCACCCTCGCCGCCGCCAACTGCACGGCGCCCGCCGCCGCGAAGCCGGGCGGGGCGCAGCCGCCGGCCGAGAAGCCCGCCGCGGAGCAGCCGGGCCCGGCGGCGCCGGCGGAGGAGGGCCCCAAGCCGCAGGGTGGCACCGGCACCCGGCCGGAGAACCTCGCCGAGACCGGCGGCAGCTCCAGCACGCCGTACGTCGCCGGAGGTGCCGCCGCGCTGGTCGCGGTGGGCGCCGGGGCGCTGGTGTGGGCCCGCAGGCGGCGTATCGCGGCCGCGCGCAACCAGGTCTGACCCGGGCGCGCACCGGCCCGGGCCACCACCCGGCGCCGGTGCGCACCAACCGGTCGGGTGCGCGTCAACCCGTCCGGTACGAGCCGGCCCGTCGGGTGCGCGCCGACCCGGGGTGCGCGTCACCCCGTCCGGCCGCGTCGCCCGTCGGGTGCGCGTCACCCCGTCCGATCGCGTCGCCCGTCGGGTGCGCGCCGCCCGCCCGGTCGAGGCCGCCACGGCGCCCGGCGTCCGGCGGGCGGCGCACAGCGGTGAGCCGCCGGGGCGCCGGCGTCCGTCAAGGCGCGGCCAGGGCGCCGAGGGCGGCGTCGAGGCGGGCGGTGGCTTCCTCCGCGACGGGGGCGAGCGCCGCCACGCCGCTGAGGGTGACCATGGTCCCCGGGTCGAGGGCCTGGGCGAGGATGTGGGCGCCGTCGCGGCGGACCACGACGTTGCAGGGCAGCAGCAGGCCGACGGAGCGGTCCGCCTCCAGGGCCCGGCGGGCCAGCGGCGGGTTGCAGGCGCCCAGGATCAGGTACTCCTCCATCTCGTGCCCCAGCTTGGCCCTCAGGGTGGCCGCCACATCGATCTCGGTGAGGACGCCGAAGCCCTGGTCCGCCAGGGCCCGGCGGACCGCGGTGACCGCGGCGTCGAAGTCGGTGGTGGGCAGGTGGACGGTGCGGTCGTAGGCCACGGCCGTGCTCCCTCGGTGCGCGGAACTGCGGATTCCCCGAGGTCCGCCGGGTACCCGTGACGGGAGGGGCCACCCCCCGACCGGGGCCGGTGGTCTGACCGGGCGGTGGCCGGGGCCGGGGCGGGCGGCGGCACCGGGTCGCGGCGGGGCGGGACGAAGGCCCGAGACGGCCCCCGGGGTGCGGCGGGCATCTGGAATACCCCTAGGGGTATTACTGTTCAGAGGGGACAGAAGATACCCCCTGGGGGTACACCGTCTCGTGAAGGGAGCCGCAACCGTGTTCTTCGTCGACACGCTGGAGACCGAGGGCCTGGGCAACCGCAGCTATCTGGCCGGTGGCGCCGGCGGCGCGGTGGTCATCGACCCGCCCCGTGACATCGACCGGGTGATCGCCGCCGCGGCCCGGCGCGGGGTGCGCATCGGGTACGTGGCGGAGACCCATGTGCACAACGACTACCTCAGCGGCGGCCCGGAGCTGGCCCGGATCACCGGCGCACGTCACCTGGTGCCGGCCGCCGCCGAGGTGTCCTTCGCCCGCACCCCGGTCGCCGACGGCGACACGGTCACGGTGGACGAAGGGCTGGTGCTGCGGGCGATCGCCACCCCGGGACACACCCCGCACCACACCTCCTACGTCCTGGAGGACGGCGGGCGCGCGGCGGCCGCGTTCACCGGCGGATCGCTGCTGATCGGCACGGTGGGCCGCCCCGACCTGGTCGAGCCGCGGCTGACCGAGCGGCTGGCCCGTGCCCAGTACGCCTCCGCCCACCGGCTCGCCGACGAGCTGGACGACGAGGTGCCGGTGCTGCCCACCCACGGTTTCGGCAGCTTCTGCTCCTCCTCGCAGGCCGAGGGGGACGCGACCACGATCGGCAAGGAGCGCGCCTCCAACGACGCGCTCACGCTGGACGCGGACACCTTCGTCGAGCGGGTGCTGGCCGGACTGGACGACATACCCGCCTACTACGCGCACATGGGCCCGGCCAACGCCGCCGGCCCCGCGCCGGTCGACCTGACCCCGCCCGAGCCCGCCGACGCCGAGCAGATCGCCCGGCGGCTGGCCGCGGGGGAGTGGGTGGTGGACCTGCGCAACCGGGTCGCCATCGCCGAGCGGCACGTGGCCGGTTCGTTCAACTTCGAGGGCGAGGGGCAGCTCGCCACGTATCTGGCCTGGCTGATGCCGTGGGGCAAGCCGGTCACGCTGCTCGCCGACACCCCGGAGCGGATCGCGGACGCGCAGCGCGAACTGGTCCGGGTGGGCATCGACCGCCCGGTCGCCGCCGCCACCGGGGATCCGGACGGCTGGCTCCGCGAGGGGGAGGAGCCGGCCTCGTTCCCCCGCGCGACCTTCGCCGACCTGGCCCGGGCGCGGGCGGACGGGGAGCGGATCGTGGTGCTCGACGTGCGCCGCGACTCCGAACGCGCCGCGGGGCATGTCGAGGGCTCGGTGCACCTTCCGGTCCACCAGCTGCACGGCCGCCTCGGTGAGGTCCCCGAGGGCACGGTGTGGGTGCACTGCGCGGGTGGCATGCGCGCGGCGATCGCGGCCTCCCTGCTGGACGCCGCCGGACGGGACGTGGTCGCGGTCGACGACGGCTTCGAGGCCGCCGTCGAAGCGGGGCTGACCGTCACCGCCCCCTGACAACGCCGGTCGGCGGTGGTCGGCGGCGGGGCGGGCGGTGCCGGCGGCCGCTATTCCGGGCCGGGCCCGCTGTGCCGCCGCGCGCCCGGTCCCGTCGGCCGCGCGCACCGCGGCTCGTCCCACGGGCAGCGGTGTGGCCGAGGTCGCGGCGGCGTGGCCGAGGTCGCGGCGGGTGCCGGCCCGCCGGGGCGGATGCGCCGGCCCGGCCGGGACGGTGAGGCGTGCGGCCCCGGGCGAGGCGGTGACGCGCACCGGCCCCGGTGCCGGAACCGGCCAAGCGCCGAGCCGGGCCGGCCGGGTGCGCGGGGCCGGCCGGGGCGGCTCAGGCGAGGGAGAGGAACAGCTTCTCCAGCCGGGCACGCATCTGGTCCCGGTCCGCGGGGGCCTGCCCGCCCTCGGCCATGCAGTGCTGGAGCCCGGTGGCTATGATCGCGAACCCGGCCCGGTCGAGAGCCCGGGAGACCGCGGCGAGCTGGGTGATCACATCCTCACAGTCCCGGCCTTCCTCGATCATCTTGATGATCCCCGCGATCTGCCCCTGCGCCCGCCGCAGCCGGTTGAGCACACTCTTCAGCTCATCGGCCGCCATCTCCAGCTCCACGCGTCCTCCTCCGCTCATACCCCCACGGGTATTCTACGGGTGATGCGTACCGTCCCGGCCCAGCGGGGACGTGGCCGGCCCCACAGGAGCCGGCCACCGGCCGTGACCACCGGCCGTGACCACCGGCCGTGACCACCGGCCGTGACCACCGGAAGTGACCACCGGCCGTGACCGGCGGACCCCGCCATGGGGACGGGCCTCCGCCGGGCCGCCGGTCGCCGTGGTCCCGGTCAGGGGCTACCGGTCCCCGTCCGGGCCGAGGGTCCTGAGCACCTTCTCCAGGGCCGCCGCGAACCGGTCGGTGGTGTCCCGGTCCCGTACCGCCAGCCGCAGCCACTGCGGGCCCAGCCCGGGGAAGGTGTCGCCGCGCCGCACGGCGAACCCGTGGTCGCGCAGCCGGGCCCGTACCGCCGCCGCATGCGGGTGCCGGATCAGCAGAAAGGGCCCGGCGGCCGGGCCGTGCACCCGGATCCCCGCGAACCGGTCGAGCCGGGCCGCCAGATGGGCCCGGTCGGCGGCGACGCGGACGGCGACCCGCTCCGCCTCCGCGAGCGCCGCCGGTTCGCAGCACGCCTCGGCCGCCACCAGCGCGGGGGTGGACACCGGCCACAGCGGCCGGCCGTGCTCCAGCGCCGCGACCGTCTCCGGGGCGGCCAGCACGTACCCGACGCGCAGTCCCGCCAGCCCCCAGGTCTTGGTGAGGCTGCGCAGCACGACCAGCCCCGGCAGATCGGTCCGGCCGGCCAGCGACCCGGGCTCGCCGGGCACCGCGTCCATGAACGCCTCGTCCACCACCAGCGTGCGCCCGGGCCGGGCCAGCGCGGCGATGTCCTCGGCCGGGTGGAGCACCGAGGTGGGGTTGGTCGGGTTGCCGATCACCACCAGATCGGCGTCCTCGGGCACCTGTCCGGGCCGCAGCCGGAAGCCGTCGCTCTCGTCCAGCAGCACCCGCCCGACCGGGCGCCCGGCGTCGCGCAGCGCCGCCTCCGGTTCGGTGAACTGCGGATGCACCACGACCGGCCGCCGGGCCGGGATCGCCCGGGCCAGCAGCACGAACGCCTCCGCCGCGCCCGCGGTCAGCAGCACCCGGTCGTCGGGCAGCCCGTGCCGGGCGGCCACCGCCCGCCGCGCGGCCCGCCCGTCCGGGTAGGCGGCCAGCCCGTCCAGGCTGGCCGCGATCCGCTCCTTCAGCCAGCCGGGCGGGGTGCCGCCGCGGACGTTGACCGCCAGGTCGGTCAGCCCGGCGCCCCCGTCCCGTACCTCCGCGTCGCCGTGGTGCCGCAGTCGGGCCGGGTCGAAGCCGGCGGTCCCGGCGGGCCCGGCCGGCGCCGGGTCGTCGTGCCCGGTCGCGCCCACCGGACCGGAGTGCCGGTGACGGACCCCGGACGGGCCGGTGGCGGGGAGGCCGGGGGCGGCCGGGCTGCCGTGGGCCGCGGTGGGCGGGGGCGGGCGGGGGTGGTCACGGGTTCTCCTCGTACATCGGGACGGGCGCAGGCGGCGGGCGGCGCCCCCGGAAACGGCTTCGGGAACGGCCCCCGAAAGGGGCCCGGGAAGCCACGGGTGGCGGCGCGGGGTTCCGCCGGGGCGGGCCGGGCGAAGCGCGCCGCACGGGGTGGGCGGTCGGGGGCGGCGTCCGGTCACCGGGCGCCCCGAGACGTTACCGACGGGGCGCGACCGCCGCGCGGGCGGGGGTGGTCCCCCGCCGCCGGGACGCGGCGCGGGCGGCGGTTCGTCCGGCGCCCGACCGGGGCCGGGCCCTGCCCGTCCGTCCGGTGCCGGGCCCCGGTCCGCTGCCGGGACGTCCGTCCGGTCGGGCGCGGGGCCGCCGGCCGTCGCGCGGCGCCGGGCCACCGCGCAGGTGACCATGGCGCTGCCGCCGTCGCGCGGCGGCGACTTCCGTTTGCCGACCAGGAGTTGCGCACCGGCCGGACCGGCGGCGAGCAGGGCGGCCGCCTCCGCCACCGCCGGTGTGCCGACCGCCGCCCGGACCACCGCCGACGGAGCGGGCACCGGCACCGCCGCCAGCCGGGCCGGGTCGAACGCCAGCAGCGGTACGCCCAGTTCGGCGGCGGCCGCGACCAGACCCGGCTCCCCGGCCCTGCCCGCCGCCGTGGCGAGCGCCCGGACCGCACCGGTGCCCGCCCCCGCCTCGGCCAGGGTACGGCGCACCAGGTCGAGCACCTCCCGGGCCGACGCCCCGCGGCGGGCCCCCACGCCCACCAGCAGCTCGCGCGCCGGGCCGGGGGAGGGGCTCTGCGCGGTGCCCCGGCCCGCCGGGGCGTCCGGCCCCGGCCCGCGGGCACCCATCGCCGGACCGCCCGCCGCGGGTGCACCCCCGGCGCCCGCCGTCGGACCGCCGGCGCCGACCGTCGGACCGCCGGCGCCGTGGGCGGGCGTACCCGCCTGACCCGCCGCACCCGCCGCACCCGCCGCACCCGCCGCGCGCCGTGCCGGGCCCGCCGGCCGCCGTGCCGCCGCGCCGGTCAACGGGCGCAGCCCGCGACGAGGCGCGCCGCGGTGCCCGGGGCGGCGGCCCAGTGCACATGGAGGTACGAGGCGTGCACCCCGCCCTGGACAAACCCCTCGACCCGCCGCTCGGGGTGGACCATCCCCCAGGCGGGGAGCGGGCCGGCGCCCGGTTCGACGGCCGTGCGGTGGAATTCGTGGCCCCGCATCCTGGTCCCGGCCGCCGCCAGCGTGTTGTCGTGCACCGCGACCGCCTCCCGGTAGCCGAGCGTCAGCCGCTCGGTCATCCGGGCCGTCACCGGCAGCACCCCGCACATCGGCAGCGGGGACGGATCCACGGCGTCCCCCGGGGCGGCCGCGGGGGTCAGCGAACGGGCCAGGTAGAGCAGGCCGGCGCACTCGGCCGCGACCGGCGCCCCGGACGCCGCCAGCTCGGCCACCGCCGCGCGCAGCGGCCGGTTCGCGGACAGCTGGGGCGCGTACATCTCCGGGAAGCCGCCGCCGATGACCAGGGCCCCGGTGCCGGCGGGCAGCCGCTCGTCGCGCAGCGGGTCGAACGTCACCACCTCCGCGCCGGCGGCGGTGAGGAGTTCGGTGTGCTCGGCGTAGGAGAAGGTGAACGCGGCCCCGCCGGCGACCGCCACCACCGGGCGCCGTCCGGCCGGTCCGGCACCGTCCGCCGCACCGCCGACCGCCGCCGCACCGGGCGGTGCGGTACCCGCCGCACCCGGCGCTGCGGTACCCGCCGCCCCGGCACCGGACGCGCCGTCCCCGGCGGTCCCGATACCCTCCGCCCCGGCCGCCGGTCCCGCCGCGCGCAGTTCGGCGGCCGGGTCCCAGGCGGCGCCGGTCAGCGGCGGGGCGCTGCGGGCGAGCGCCAGCAGCCCCTCCAGGTCGCACCCGGCGCGCACCTGCGCGGCCAGCGCGGCCACCGACTCCACGGCGTCCGCCCGGCGTTCGGCCACCGGCACCAGCCCCAGGTGGCGGCTGGGGGTACGGACCGCGCCCACCCGGCGCAGCGCGCCCAGCACCGGCACCCCGGAGCCGTCCAGCGCGTCCCGGAGCAGTGCCTCGTGACGGTCGGAGCCGACCTTGTTGAGGATCACCCCGGCGAGCCGCACCTCCGGGTCCCAGGAGGCGAAGCCGTGCACCAGAGCCGCCACCGAACGCGACTGCGAGGAGGCGTCCACCACCAGCACCACCGGCGCCCGCAGCAGCTTCGCCACGTGCGCGGTGGACGCCAGGTCCCCCTGGCCGCCGGCGGACCCGCCGCCGGGGCCCGGGGTCCCCACGAAACCGTCGTACAGCCCCATGACGCCCTCGACCACGGCCAGATCGCAGCCGGCCGCGCCGTGCAGGAAGAGCGGGGCGATCCGCTCCGGGCCGCACAGGTAGGCGTCCAGGTTGCGGCCGGTCCGCCCGGTGGCCAGCGCGTGATAGCCGGGGTCGATGTAGTCCGGGCCGACCTTGTGCGGGGAGACCCGCAGCCCCGCCCCGGTGAACGCGGCCATCAGCCCGGTGGCCACGGTGGTCTTGCCGCTGCCGGAGGCCGGGGCCGCGATCACCAGCCGGGGGACCCGGTGGACGGTGTCCGGGGTACCGCTCACCACTCGATGCCCCGCTGGCCCTTCTGACCCGCGTCCATCGGGTGCTTGACCTTCGTCATGTCGGTGACCAGGTCGGCGAAGTCGCACAGCGCCGGCGGCGCGTTGCGGCCGGTGATCACCACGTGCTGGGTCCCGGGCCGGTCCCGCAGCACCGACACCACCTCGTCGGGGTCCACCCAGCCCCAGTGCATCGGATAGGCGAACTCGTCCAGCACGTACAGCTTGTAGGTCTCCGCCGCCAGGTCCCGCTTGACCTGCTCCCAGCCCTCCCGGGCCGCCTCCTCGCTGGAGGCCGGGTCGCGCTGGACCCAGGACCAGCCCTCGCCCATCTTGTGCCAGGCGACGGTGCCGCCCTCGCCGGAGTCGCCCAGCACCCGCAGCGCCCGCTCCTCGCCCACCCGCCACTTGGCGGACTTCACGAACTGGAACACCCCCACCGGCCAGCCCTGGTTCCAGGCCCGCAGCGCGAGCCCGAACGCGGCGGTGGACTTGCCCTTGCCGGTGCCGGTGTGCACCAGCACCAGCGGGCGGTTGCGGCGCTGCCGGGTGGTGAGCCCGTCGTCGGGAACGGTGGTCGGCTGTCCTTGAGGCATTACGCAACCCTCCGGGTCTGCTGGGCGGTCCGTACATCACGGACCAGGGTGGTGACCCGGTCCGCGCGAAGTTCGTCGAGGGCGATGGGGGTGGCCCGCAGCTCGCCGGCGAGCCGTGCCGCCAGGCCGAGCCGTACCGGACCGCTCTCGCAGTCCACGACCACCGAGGTGACCCCGTCACCGGCGAGCGCCGCGGCGGCCCGGGAGGCCCGCGCCACCGGCTCCGGGCCACCGGTGGCCCGCCCGTCGGTGACGACCACCAGCAGCGGGCGCCGCGAGGGGTCCCGCAGCCGCTCCACGCGCAGCGCCTCGCGGGCCCTGACCAGCCCGGCGGCGAGCGGGGTGCGGCCCCCGGTGGGCAGCCGCTCCAGCCGGGCGGCGGCGGCGTCCACCGAGGAGGTCGGCGGCAGCACCAGCTCCGCACCCGCGCCCCGGAAGGTCACCATCCCCACCTTGTCGCGCCGCTGGTAGGCGTCGAGCAGCAGCGAGAGCACCGCCCCCTTGACGGCGCTCATCCGCCGCCGGGCGGCCATCGAACCGGAGGCGTCCACCACGAACAGCACCAGGTTGCCCTCGCGCCCCTCGCGCACCGCCTCCCGCAGGTCCTCCCGGCGGATCAGCAGCCCCGGGCCGGTGCGCCCGCGCGCCCGCTGGTGGGGTGCGGCGGCCCGCAGCGTCCCGGTCAGGTGCAGCGCGCCGACCGGGCCGCGCGGCAGCCGGGCCCCGGTGGTGCGGCCGTGCGCGGTACGGGCCCGGGAGCGGCGGCCGGCCGCGCCCTCGCCGAGCCCCGGCACGTCCAGCTTCCGGATGCGGAACGGCTCCGCGGCGCCGACCGCGGGCCGCTCGGCGCCCCCGCCGGCCGCCGGGGCCGCGGCCTCGTCACCCTCCCCGGCGGGCTCCGGTTCCGCCGTGGCGGAGGCGTCGGCGGGGGAGCCGGCCTCCGGCCGCGGTCCGGGGACGGACGGCTCGGGCGGCGGGCCCTCGCCGGCCCCCGCGGTGTCCGGCGCCGACGGGCCCTCCGGCGCGCCGCCGTCCGGGCCGCCGCCCCCCGGGCCGTCGTCCGGGCCGCCGTCGTCCGGCCCCCGCGGCGCCGGGTCGGGGTCCGGCTCCGGGTCGTCCGGGGCGGAGTTCCGCAGCACCTCGTCGAGCAGTTCCTCGTCCAGGCCCGGCGCGTCGAACGGGTTGCGGCGGCGGCGGTGCGGCAGCGCCAGCAGCGCCGCCTGCCGGACGTCCTCGGTGGTCACCTCGGCGCGCCCGGCCCAGGCGGCGAGCGCGGTCGCGGTCCGCGCGGTGACGATGTCCGCCCGCATGCCGTCCACCTCGAACGCGGCGCAGACCGCGGCGATCTGCCGCAGCGCCCCGTCGCCCAGCACCACCCGGGGCAGCAGCGCGCGGGCCGCGGCGATCCGCCGCCGCAGCTCCTCCTCCTCGGCCGCCCACCGGGCGCGGAACCCCTCCGGGTCCTCGTCGAACGCCAGCCGGCGCCGCACCACCTCGACCCGCTCGTCCGGGTCCCGGGAGGCGGCCACCTCCACCGTCAGCCCGAAGCGGTCCAGCAGCTGCGGCCGCAGCTCGCCCTCCTCCGGGTTCATGGTGCCCACCAGCAGGAACCGCGCCGCGTGCCGCACCGAGACGCCCTCGCGCTCCACGTGCGAGGCGCCCATCGCCGCGGCGTCCAGCAGGACGTCGATGAGGTGGTCGCCGAGCAGGTTCACCTCGTCCACGTAGAGGATGCCGCGGTGCGCGTCGGCCAGCAGACCCGGCTGGAAGGCCTTCACCCCGTCGGTCAGCGCCCGTTCGATGTCCAGCGCCCCGACCACCCGGTCCTCGGAGGCGCCGACCGGCAGCTCCACCATCCGGGTGGGCCGCGCGGCGCCCGGCCCGGTCTCGTGCGGGCCGTCCGGGCACCCCGGGTCGGGGGCGGCCGGGTCACAGCTGAACCGGCACCCGGCCACCACCGTGACCTCGGGCAGCACGGCCGACAGCGCGCGGACCGCGGTGGACTTGGCGGTGCCCTTCTCGCCGCGCACCAGCACCCCGCCGATCGCCGGGGACACCGCGTTGAGCAGCAGACCCAGCCGCATGTCGGCCATGCCGACGACCGCGGTGAACGGGTAGGGGGTCGCAGTCATCCGGGAAAACCTCCTGCGGTGCGTGCCTGGGGTACGGACATGGGGGTCGCGGACGGCCGGGGCCGGTACGGCGGCGGCGCGGTGCCGGTGACCGGGGCACCGGCGTCCGGGCCGGTGCCGGCGACCGGTGCGGTCCCGGCCGGCGCCGGGGGCCGGCCCGGACCCGCCGTCCGGGGACGCGCGGCGGCGGCCGGTACCGCCCGGGACGGGCGCGTACGGTCACCGCCCGGACCCGGGCCGCCGTGCGGCGCCGGGCACCGGCGGGCGGCGGACGCGGAGTACGGAAGCGTGACGGACGCCGGGTACGGAACGGCGGCGGATGCCGGGTAGGGGCGGGCGGCGGGCGCCGTGGCCGGCGCGGTGCCCGGCGGACGGCCGCTCACGGCGCCCCCGGCGGCAGGAACGGCAGCCCCGGGGGCACCCCGTCCTCGATCAGCCGCAGCAGCGCGTCGGTGTCCGCGTGCTCCTCGATCAGGTCGCCCAGCCGGTCCAGCTGCGCCTCGCGCAGCGCGGCGAACGAGGTGTCCGGCGCCGGGACGAAGTCCCGCCCGGCGTCCGCCGCGACCCGGCGGAGGAACGCCCGCCGGAACCCGTCGCTCTCCAGCGACCCGTGCCAGTGCGTGCCCCACACCGAGCCGACCCGGCAGCCGTCCAGGAACGGCGTGTACGAGCCGTACAGTTCGGCGACGCCGTGGTGGATCTCGTACCCCTCGACCGGCTCGCCCAGCGCCTCCCCGGCCGGCCGGGCCAGGGTCTTGTCGGCGGCGAACCGCACCCGGACCGGCAGCAGGCCCAGCCCGTCCACCAGCCCGGCCCGGGACTCCACCTCGTCCTCGATGGAGTCGGCGAGCATCTGGAACCCGCCGCAGATCCCCAGCACCGGGCGCCCCAGCGCGGCGCGCTCGGCAACGGCGTCGGCCAGCCCGCGCTCGCGCAGCCAGGCCAGCGCCCGCACGGTGCCGCGGGTGCCGGGCAGCACCACCAGATCGGCGTCGGTCAGCTCCTCCGGCCGGTCCACGAACCGGACCACCACCCCGGGTTCGGCGGCGAGCGCGTCCACGTCGGTGAAGTTCGACATCAGCGGGACCGCGGCCACCGCCACCCGCAGCACCTCCCGGCCGTGCGGCGGGGCCACCACGGACTCCCGGACCGCGCCGCGCAGCGACACCCGCAGCCCGTCCTCCTCGTCGATGCCCAGGCCGTGCGCGTACGGCAGCACGCCCAGCGCCGGGCGCCCGGTCAGCCCGTGCAGCATGTCCAGGCCCGGCTGCAGCAGCGAGACGTCACCGCGGAACTTGTTCACCAGGTAGCCGGCCACATGGCGCTGGTCCTCCCGGGAGAGCAGCGCGGTGGTGCCGAAGAACGAGGCGAACACCCCGCCCCGGTCGATGTCGCCGACCACCACCACCGGCAGCGAGGCGGCCCGCGCGATGCCCATGTTGACGATGTCGGTGCGGCGGAGATTGATCTCCGCGGGGCTGCCCGCGCCCTCGCAGATCACCGCGTCGTGGGTGCGCCGCAGCTCCTCCAGGCACTCGGTGACGGTGCCCAGCAGCGCCTCCTGCCGCCCCTGGTGGTAGCCGCGGGCGCTCAGCTCGCCCACCGGCCGACCCAGCAGCACCACCTGGCTGGTGCGGTCCGAACCGGGTTTGAGCAGCACCGGGTTCATCAGCGCGGAGGGCTCCACCCCGGCGGCGGCGGCCTGCATCGCCTGGGCGCGCCCGATCTCCGCGCCGTCCCGGGTGACGAACGAGTTGAGCGACATGTTCTGGGCCTTGAACGGCGCGACCGAGACGCCCTTGCGGCTGAGCCAGCGGCAGATGCCGGCCGTGACCACGCTCTTGCCCGCGTCCGAGGTCGTGCCGGCGACCAGCAGACCGCCGGCCAACGGCCGGCCGGGGCGCCGTCCGGACCGTGCGGCGGCCGGCCCGGTCCCCGGGCCGCCGGAACCGCCGGTCACGCCGGCCGTCCCGGTGGCGTCCGGTGCTGTGGATGTCGCTTCCGCCGTCATCGGCCGTCCCTCCCCGCGGCGAACAGCCGCATCCTCGGCGGGCGGTCGCCCGCGATGGACCGTGCCCGGCGGCGGGGCCCGGTACGCCCGGCCGCCGCGATGATCCCCGCCACCGCGGCCCCCGCGGCCGTGGCACCGGCCGTCGCGACCCCCGGCACCGCGGTCCCGGCCGCCGCCGTGGACGCCGCCGGCGCCGCCCCGGTCCGGGCGGCGCGCAGCCCCGCCCCGGCCAGCCGGCCGGTCACCGCGACGGCCAGCGCCAGCCCGGCCACCCGGCGCGACAGCCGGACCGCCCGCGCGATGTCGGCGACCGCCACCGGCCGGCCGGCCGCGTTGAGCACCGGCCGGTGCTCGACCCGGCCGCCGTAGGCGAGCGTGCCGCCCAGCCGTACGCCCAGCGCGCCCGCGAAGGACGCCTCCACCGGGCCCGCGTTGGGGCTCGGGTGGGCGCCGCCGTCGGCGCGCCAGGCCCGCCGGGCGCCCCGCGGGTCGGGGCCGGCCAGGACCGCCAGCGCGGCGGTGAGCCGGGCCCCCGGCCAGCCGACGGCGTCGTCCAGCCGGGCCGAGGCCCAGCCGAAGCGGCGGTACCGGGGCGAGCGGTGGCCCACCATCGCGTCCAGGGTGTTGACGGCGCGGAAGCCCACCAGGCCGGGTACGCCCGCCAGGGCGCCCCAGACCAGGGCGCCCACCACGGCGTCGGAGGTGTTCTCGGCCACCGACTCCACCACGGCCCGGGCGATCTGCCGCTCGTCCAGCGACTGCGGGTCCCGTCCGCACAGGTGCGGCAGCCGCTCCCGGGCGGCGGCCAGGTCGCCGGCCGCCAGCGCGTCCCCGATCAGCGACGCCTCCCGGCGCAGCGAGGTGCCGCCCAGCACCGACCAGGTGGCCGCGGCGGCCAGGGCGGTCCCCGCCCCGCGGGACAGCGCCCGGACGGCGGGGGAGGCGGTGGCGGGCGCGCGCAGGGCGCGGTCCAGCAGCACCGCACCGGCGACGGCGCCGCCCGCGCAGACGGCGGTGTGCAGTGCGCCGGCCCCCCGGTGGTCCCGCCACAGACGGCGTTCCACGGCGGCGGCGGCCCGCCCGAAGGCGGCCACCGGGTGGCCGCGGCGCGGGTCGCCCAGGAGCAGGTCGCCGGCGAAGCCGAGAACGGCGCCGCACCCGAAGACGGTGGCGTGATCGGCACGCATGGCTCAGCCCGCCGTCACGCCTCGGCGGAACGGGCCCGGTGCGGGCGGGGGGGAGCGGCGGCACGTGGGCGGGCGGCGGGGTGGCGGTGCCGGGCATGGCGATGGTGTCCTCACTCAGGGTCCGCGCCCTGGCTCGACGTGACCGGCGGTGAGAGTCTCCTGGCTCCCGGATCGGCGCGGCCACCGGCCTTCCAGCTCTGCGTGGTGACGAGCCGTGACCCCTGTTGAGGTGGTGGAGCGCTCCCCGGTGACAGTGGCGGGACCGCGCCGGATTCGCACCGGCTTCCTCTCCTGCCGCCGTTTGGCTCCGGCAGTCCACCATGCGGCGGGAACGGCCGTCAACTCACCCTTGACCACCGGAACCGCCCGTGACCTGCGGTGCGGCGGCCGGGAACGGCATCGCCGCCGGGAGCGTACGACCGGCGCGGCGCGGGAGCCCGGCCGGCAGGACGGACCACCGGGCGCGGGGCGCCCGGAGCCGCGGACACCGGCTCACCCCGGCGCCCGGGGACGCCGACGGCGCCGCACACCGGTGGGGTGCGGCGCCGGTGCCCGCTGCGGGCCGGGCGGTGTGGAGGTGCGGCGGGCGGGGCGTCGTGGCGGACCCGGCCGCCGGCGGCCTCAGCCGCTGACGATGAGGTGGATGCCGTACCCCACCCCGGCGGCGCAGACGGCGTAGCAGAGGTACGCGCCCGCCCGTACCAGGGCCGAGTGCCCGCCCGCCGCGACGGCGGTGCCGCCGTCGGCCCCGTCCGGAGCCGGCTTGCGGGAGGTGCCGACGATGCCGAGGGTGAAGACCCCCACGATGGCGACCGTCACCACGAGGCTGACGCCGAAGACCTGGCCGAGAGCTGCCCAGTCGATGTCCATGGGAACGCTTCCTTAACGTTGGCCGGACCCGGTCAGACCGCGGCCTGTGCGGGGGCGGTGGAGGTGGCCTGCGGCTCGTGGGCCTCCGCGGCCGCGGAGGCGACCGGCGGCGGCGCGACGGTCTGGATCGCGGTGGCGACCACGTCCACCGGCTCGGTGGTCTCCGTGCCGACGTCGTTGACGTTGGTGTGGTCCACCGGCTTGCGCCGGGAGGCCAGCCAGATCGCGGCGCAGGCGGCGACGGCCAGCACCGCGACCGCGGTGACGCCCCAGTCGCCCTGCTCCGCCAGGAGGGCGGCGGCCGCGCCGACCAGGCCGGCGGCCGGCAGGGTGAGCAGCCACGCGGCGGCCATCCGGCCCGCCGTGGACCAGCGCACCACCCCGCCCTTGCGGCCCAGGCCGGCACCCATCACCGCGCCGGAGCACACCTGGGTGGTGGAGAGCGCGAAGCCGATGTGGGAGGAGGTGAGGATGGTCACCGCGGCACCGGTCTGGGCGGCGAAGCCCTGCGGCGGCTCGATGTCGGTGATGCCCTTGCCCATCGTCCGGATGATCCGCCAGCCGCCGAGGTAGGTGCCCGCGGCGATGGCCACACCGGCCGAGGCGATGACCCACAGCGGCGGGTCCGCGCCCGGGGCGAGCGCGCCGCCGGTGATCAGCGCCAGCGTCATCACGCCCATGGTCTTCTGCGCGTCGTTGGTGCCGTGCGCCAGCGAGACCAGCGCGGCCGAGGCGATCTGGCCCGCGCGGTACCCCTTGGCGCTGGCCTCCGGGTCGGTGCTGCGGGCGGCGCGGTAGGTGAGCCGGGTCGCCAGCACGGTGGCCACACCCGCCACGATCGGCGCGGCGACGGCCGGGATCAGGATCTTCATGACGACCGCGTCCCCGTGGACGGCGTCGAGGCCGACCGAGGCGACGGTGGCGCCGATCAGACCGCCGAAGAGCGCGTGCGAGGAGCTGGAGGGCAGCCCGGCGAGCCAGGTCAGGAGGTTCCACAGGATGGCGCCCACCAGACCGGCGAAGATCACTTCGGGTTGGATGCCGGACTCGTCGACGATGCCCTTGGAGATGGTCGCGGCCACCTCCACGGACAGGAACGCGCCGACCAGGTTGAGGAGCGCCGACATCGCCACCGCCGCCTTGGGCTTCATGGCGCCTGTGGAGATCGTGGTGGCCATGGCGTTGGCCGTGTCGTGGAAACCGTTCGTGAAGTCGAACACCAAGGCCGTGATGATCACGATCCCGATGAGAAGCGTGATGTGTTCCATTCACCCAGGCAATCGGTCGGGGGGGTAGTGGCACGGTGAACGTAGGGTTGCCGAGTGAACGGAAGGTGAACTGGCGCGGGCTTCGGGGTGACACACCCGGAGGGGTGTTCCTCACATCCGTCCGCCCTGTTCCCGGGACCTCCCATCCGGGGAGGATCGGCGCGGGAGGTGGAGCGCGTGACGGACGCGACGGAGCAGGAACCGGTACACCGGCCGGCGGGCCCGGCGGAGGCGGAGGACCGGTCCCGGACCGCGGCCCTGACCGACCCCGAGGAGCTGCTGCGGGCCTGGGTCGCGGCGGGCCGGTACGGACCGCCCGGCCGGCCGGCGGACGGCCGGCCCGGCCCGCTGCTCCGCGCCTGGGCCGAGGTGGTCGCCACCGCCCGCCGCACGGTCGCCCAGGGGCTGGTCGTCGGCACCTCCGGGAACGTCTCGGCACGGGTCGGTGACACCGTCCTGGTCACCCCGAGCGCGGTGCCGTACGAGCGGCTGGGCCCGGAGCTGCTCACCGGGGTCGGCCTCGACGGGAGGCAGACCGTCGGTGAGGCCGTCCCCACCAGCGAACTGCCGATGCACCTGGCCGTCTACCGGTCCACCGGCGCCGCCGCCGTGGTCCACACCCACGCGGTGCACGCCACCGCCGTCTCCACGCTCGTCGACGAGCTCCCGCTGATCCACTACATGGCCGGGGCCCTCGGCGGTCCGGTCCGGGTCGCGGGGTACGCGCTGTACGGCAGCCAGGAACTCGCCGGGGAGGTGCTCACCGCACTGCGCGACCGCACCGGGTGCCTGCTGCGCAACCACGGCACCCTCACCTACGGCGGCACGCTCTCCCAGGCGCTGGACCGCACCGCCCAGCTGGAGTGGATGTGCCAGGTCTGGCTCGCCGCCTCCGGGGTCCCCGGCCGGACGCCCACCCTGCTCAGCCCGGCCCAGCTCGACCGGGCCACCGCCAAGCTGCGCGGCTACGGGCTGCCCGAACCGGCCGCGGAACCGGCGCCCGCCGGCCCCGTGCCCCAGGCCGCGGACCCCGGCCCCGGTGCCACGCCCCCCGCCGCGGACACCACCCCGTAGGGCTCACGCCGGGCGGTCCGGGACGCCGCCCCCGCGGGGCCCCTGCCGGCCGCACCGGGCGGGTGCCGCCTCGTACGAACCACAGCGACGGCCGTGGCGCCCCGGACCGGGAGCCGGCCGGCGGCGTCCTGGCCGACCGGTACGGGCGCGCATCCGCCCGAGCCCGGGTGCCCCCGGACGGTGGTGGCCGGGCCGGGAACCACCCGGGGCGCGCTGCCCGGCCGGCGGAGCCCGGGTCCCGTCACCGGGCCGGGCCGCCCGCCGCTCCCACCCCGCCCCGGTGCGACCGGCCGCCGCTGACCAACCGGCCGCCGCGCCGCGGTGCCCTTTGTCCCGCATCCGCGGGGTCGCGGTCCTCAGGCCGCGGGCGGCCCTTCCGTCCCGGTTCGCGGATCCGCCCGGTCCGTGCGGCGGGGCCCGCCGCCCCTCCGTCGTACGCACCCCGTCGCCGCGCACCTCCGCGCCGGCCGTCGCCTGCGCACCGCCCCGTTCCGGCCGGGCGGTGCGCGGGGGAAGGGTGACCTGCACCGGCCCCGCAGGGCACCCGGCCGCACCGGCGGCGGCACCTGCCGGGACCCGGCCCACCCGGACCACCTCGGCGGCGTGACACGCGTGACCCGGCGCGACGTGCTGGAACGTGACCTTGCGGGGCCGGACCGCACCGGCGGCGGCACCCGGCGCCACCCGGTGGGGCCCGGTGGCGCTCACCCCGGCCGCGTACGCCCGGTGGCCACTGCCCGGAATCGCCCGCACACTGGGAGAGATGCGTCTGCGTACCGCGGCGGCCGTGGCCGCCACCACCGTTGTCAGCGCCGGCGCCGCCGCCGTGGCGGTCGGCCGGTACGCCAGCGACGCCGTCCTCAGACCGGTGCCCGGGCGGCCGCCGCCGGACGAACCGCCGCTGACCGTGCACGAGGCCGGCGACGGCCGGATCACCCTCAGCCGCTCCTTCGCCGCGCTCCGCCCGGGCCGGTACGGGCTCACCGGCTCCGGCGCGCACGCCGTCGTCGGGCCGGTGCTCGCCGATGTGCCGCACGCGCCCGACTCCGTGGTGCGCCGGCTGGAACGGGTCACCCACGGCACCCTGGAGCCGGGCGCGCGGATGCGGCTCACCCCGCAGGTCCACCTCGGCAACCCCCGGGACGCCCTGGGCCTGGACCACGCCGACGTCGATGTCCCCGGCGAACTCGGCGGGCTGCCGGCCTGGTTCGTGCCCGGCGCGCGTGGCACCTGGGTGATCACCGTCCACGGACTGGGCACCACCCGGGAGCACCCCATGGTGGTCATGCCCTTCCTGCACCGCCAGCGGTTCGCGGTGCTCGACCTCGCCTACCGCGGCGACCCGGGCGCGCCGCGCACCGGGGACGGGCTGGCCCACCTCGGCGCCTGCGAGTGGCGGGATCTGGACGCCGCCATCCGGTACGCGGTGCGGTACGGCGCCCGGCGCGTCATCCTCTACGGCTGGTCCACCGGTGCCGCCATGGCGCTGCGCGCCGCCGCCGACTCCGCGCTGCGGGGTCACCTCAGCGGCCTGGTGCTCGACTCGCCGGTGCTCGACTGGCAGGCCACCCTGCGGGCCGTGGCCGCCCGCCGGGTGCCCGGGCCCCTGTTGCCGCTGGCGGTGCGCGCCGCCCAGGGCCGCACCGGTCTGCACGGGCACGGCCGCCACCCGGCGGGCCTTCCCCGGTTCGACCCGGCGGACCTGACGCTGCCCACCCTGTTGTTGCACGGCCCGGACGACACCGTCGCCTCCTGGGACCTCTCCCGTCGGCTCGCCGCCGAGCGGGCCGACCTGGTCACCCTGCACACCGTCCGGCACGCGCCGCACGCGGCGATGTGGAACGCCGACCCGCACCGCTACGAGGAGGCGCTCCGGCGTTTCCTGACGCCCCTGATGTAGCGGGACGGCGCCCCGGCCCTCCGCCGGGGAACCCGGCCCGCGGCGCCGGCCCGCGTGCGCCGAGACCCCGGTGACCGGGACGGACGGCCCGGGGCCTGCCCCGGGCCGCCGGGCGCCGCCCCCGCGCTCCCGGAAGCCGGCCGTCCGGCGGTGGCGGGAACCGGGCGCCCGCCCCCCGGCCACCCCCGGCACCGGGAAGCGGAACGCGTCGGGGACGGCCCCGCGCCGGGTCCCCGCGCCCCGGGAACCGCCCGCGGCGGCCCCCGGTGGGGGCCGCTCCCCAGATCCCGTCCGCTCCGGCGCGGCGGCACCGCCCGCGAGGTGGCCGGCCGGGACCGGCCCGCCGGGAACCGGACCTCTCCGCCGCCTCGGGTCCCTACCGGGACCCGGCCCCTCACGCCGGCCCCGGACCCCACCCGGGAATCGGGCCTCTCACGCCGGCCCCGGGCCCCACCTGGGACCCGCCTCTCCGGCGCCCCTGACCCCGCCGGGACCCGGCCCCTTCCGCGGCCCGCGCGGGCCCGCACCGCGGGCGGCGGGAGCGGCCCGGACGGGCTCCGCCGCGGTCCGGCGGACGATCCGATTGGGCTTTCGGGCCGTCAGCGGCAAGACTGCTCCCGTGACGTCCCGTACTCCGCGCGACTCCCGGCTCAGACTCGTCCCTCACCGGCCGATGGCCGCCGCCCGCCGGGGCGTGGCTCACCGCGGCCCCACGCGTCCCGCCCCACGCCCGCCCGAGGGCACCCCGCCGCCGTCCGAACTGGCCCGCCAGGCGAGGCGGAACTCGCCGGCGCGGTACGGGTCGCCCGCTGGGCCGCCGACCACGGCGTCCCCGGCGCCCTCCCGGCCGAGGCCGCCGACCGCGCGGCCGAGGCCCTCGGCGTGCCCGCCGCGCGGGTCCGCGCCGACTGGGACCGCGCCCGCCTCGTCGGGCTCGTCGAGGTGCACGGCACGACCGCCCGCCCGGGCTGGCGGCTGCGCGCCTGGGAACGCGACGACACCGCCGTACTGCGCGGCTGGGTGGCGCTGCTCGACGCCTGGTCGCTGGCCCGCCCCGCGCCGGAGGAGGCCGAGGCCACCGCGGTCGCCGAAGTCGTCGAGGCGGTACCCCAGTTGCTCTCCCTTCTCCAGCTGTCCGCGGGCCCGGTGCAACTGACCAGCCTGCTGGACATGTTGCAACAGCGGGTGGCGGAACTCCGTACGGAGCGTTGCGAGGTGCCGTACGGACCCCCGCGCCCGCCGGCCGGCCCGGCGCCCGCCCCCACCGGCCGGGCCCCGGCACCCGCGGAGGCGCCGGTGCCCGCCGGGACCGGTGCGGCGGACGGCACCGCGGCCCCCCGCCGCCGGGTCCGCGCCCGCCGGGACCGGCCCGGCCGCCGCCCCCGGCCGGGGACGGCGTGCCCGGCACCGCCCTGCCCGACCTGCTGGACTGGGCACTGGACGCCCTCGGCTCGGTCGGCGCGCTCGTCGTCCGGGACGGCCCGGACGGCCGCCGCGAGGCCCAGCTCACCCCGCTCGGCAACTGGGCCGTGTGGGTGAAGCTGGAGCAGATCTGCGTGGCCGCCCAGAGCCCCGCGGGGAACATCGAGCAGTCCGCCGCCGAGATGCTGCGCGGCTGCGCCGGACTCACCCCGGGCCCGGCCCGCGCCGAGTACCGGGCGTGGCTCGCCGCCCGCCCGGTGGCCGGCGCCGTCACCGAGCTGCTGGACGCGGCCCGCGGTGACGACGCCCTGCTGCGCGGCCTGGCCTTCGAGGCGCTGCGGGTGGTGGGCGCACCGGCCGAGCCCGCGGTCCGCGCGGTGGTGGACGAACCCTGGCTGCGGCCCTACGCGCTGCTCTGGCTCGCCGAACTGGAGGGGGCCGACCCGGACGACGCGCTGGCGGTGCTCACCCGCGAGGAGGCCACCTGGCTGTGGGTGGACACCGCGGCGGCGGTCGCCGACCACGGCGAGACCACCCTGCTCGTCCGCCATCTGGAGAGCGCCGTCCAGGGCACCGTCCCGGCCCTGCTGGAGGAGGTGCGCGCGGTCGGCCACCCCCGTACGGTGCAGGTCCTGGTCGCGCTGGCCGCCGCCCACCCGGACCCGGTGCTCGCCAAGGCGGTACGGCGCGCCGCCTTCCAGGTCCACACCGGCGGGGCCTGACAGCCGCCGGAACCCGACGACCGCTGCCGGAACCCGACCGCCGCCGGGGCCGCGCCCCCGCCCCGGCACCCGCATCCCCGTCGCGCCGCGCGGCCGGCGCCACCCCGCGCGGCCGCCGCCACCCTCGGCCCGCCGCTCCCCGTCCGCCGGCCCCAGGGGACCGGGGACCCCACCCGGCCCGGCAGCCGTCCCTGTCCCGGCGCGGCTGCGGGAGCCGGGCACCGGCGGCGGCACGGCACGTGGGCGGACCTCCCCCGTCCCGGTGCCGCGCCACCGGCCCCTGCCCGCGGGGGAGTTCGCCGGGCCCGGCGGGGACGGCCGCGGCCGGGCCGGACGGACCGCGCCCGGACCCGGCACGAAACGGGGCCGGTCCGGCGCGCGGACGACGGCGAGGACACCGCGGCGTGGACGACGGCCGCGGCGCCACGGGTGGCACGAGGCGGCGGCCGGCCGGGAGGGCCGCACCGGGGGAGCACCGGCGGCCGGCGGCCCGCCGGACGGGCGTCGTGCCCAACTCCCCGGCCGCCCGGCCGATGTGATCTGGCGCACAATTTTCCGGGTGGTCCGGGTCCGGCCCGCGGGACGCCCGGCGCACCGCCGAAAACCGCTTGTGGGCCCCGGTAAACTGAATCCATGGCATTTCTCCTCGCGCACTAGACGGCGCGGCCCGCATCCGTCAGCCCTTCCCGCCGTCCACCCTGCCCAGGAGCAATTCCCGTGATCACCGCAACCGGCATCGAGCTGCGCGCCGGCGCCCGTGTCCTCATCGAGTCCGCCTCGTTCCGTGTCGCCAAGGGCGACCGCATCGGCCTGGTCGGCCGCAACGGCGCGGGGAAGACCACCCTCACCAAGTGCCTGGCGGGTGAGGGGATGCCGGCCGCCGGCACCATCACCCGCTCCGGCGAGGTCGGCTACCTGCCCCAGGACCCGCGCACCGGGGACCTCGACGTCCTCGCCCGGGACCGCATCCTGGCCGCCCGCGGCCTGGACACGGTGCTGCGCAAGATGCGGGAGAACGAGCAGCGGATGGCCACCGGCCAGGGCGCCACCCGTGAGCGCGCCATGAAGAAGTACGAGCGCCTGGAGACGGAGTTCCTGACCAAGGGCGGGTACGCCGCGGAGGCGGAGGCCGCCACCATCGCGGCCAGTCTCGGCCTGCCGGACCGGGTCCTCGGCCAGCCCCTGCACACCCTCTCCGGCGGTCAGCGCCGCCGCGTCGAGCTGGCCCGGATCCTCTTCTCGGACGCCGACATCATGCTGCTCGACGAGCCGACCAACCACCTCGACGCCGACTCCATCGTCTGGCTGCGCGACTACCTCAAGACCTACCGCGGCGGGTTCATCGTGATCTCGCACGACGTGGACCTGGTCGAGACGGTGGTCAACAAGGTCTTCTACCTGGACGCCAACCGCTCGGTCATCGACGTCTACAACATGGGCTGGAAGCTCTACCAGGCCCAGCGCGAGGCCGACGAGAAGCGCCGCAGGCGCGAGCGGGCCAACGCCGAGAAGAAGGCCGCGGCGCTCAACGCCCAGGCCGACAAGATGCGGGCCAAGGCCACCAAGACCGTGGCCGCCCAGAACATGGCCCGCCGGGCCGAGCGGCTCCTCGCCGGCCTGGAGGAGGTGCGCGCCTCCGACAAGGTCGCCAAGCTGCGCTTCCCCGACCCGGCCCCGTGCGGCAAGACCCCGCTGACCGCCGAGGGTCTCTCCAAGTCCTACGGCTCGCTGGAGATCTTCACCGATGTGAGCCTCGCCATCGACAAGGGTTCCCGGGTGGTCATCCTCGGCCTGAACGGCGCGGGCAAGACGACCCTGCTGCGGCTGCTCGCCGGGGTCGAGAAGCCCGACACCGGCCAGGTCGTCCCCGGCCACGGCCTCAAGCTCGGCTATTACGCGCAGGAGCACGAGACGCTCGACCCGGACCGCACGGTGCTGGAGAACATGCGATCGGCCGCGCCCGACATGGACCTGGTGGACATCCGCAAGACCCTGGGGTCGTTCCTGTTCTCCGGCGACGACGTGGACAAGCCCGCCCGGGTGCTCTCCGGCGGCGAGAAGACCCGGCTCGCGCTCGCCACCCTGGTGGTCTCCTCGGCCAACGTGCTGCTGCTCGACGAGCCCACCAACAACCTCGACCCGGCGAGCCGTGAGGAGATCCTCGGCGCGCTGCGCACCTTCACCGGTGCCGTGGTCCTGGTGACCCACGACGAGGGGGCGGTGGACGCCCTCCAGCCGGAGCGGATCATCCTGCTGCCGGACGGGGTCGAGGACCTGTGGGGCGCGGAGTACGCCGACCTGGTGGCACTGGCCTGACGCCACCGGTCACGGGTGTCGACCAGCCCCGGCACCCCCGCCCCCACCGGCCCGGGCGCCCCGCCCCACCGGCCCCGGACGCCCCGGGCGCACCGGCCCCCGGGTGTCCCGCGCCGGGCCGGCCCGGCCGCCCGGCGCGGCGCCCCGTGGCTGGCCGGACCTCATCGGTCCGAGACGTTCGGGCACATGCCTTTGGCAACACGGAGTAACGGTGCCGAGCGCATCGTGGTGGATCATTCGGCCGACGGGTGATCCATCATCTGAGTGAGAATCGCTCGTACCGCGGCGCGTCGCGCCGCGCCGGCGCGCGGGACCCCGCCGCGCGCCGGTCGCCCCTCGGACACCGTTCCGGCGTCCGGTCTGACCTGCCCGTTCGCGAGGATTTCCGGGCCGCAGTGCGGAGCGAACGAGCCGGAATCTCATGTTCCGATGGCGCCGGACGCGGAATTTCCGGGGTCGGTTGTCCCGGAGACCTTGTCGAATGGGTGGCCAGGACGCCGTTGAGGGGTGATCATGAGAAGTCCAGAGCGCACTTCCCATGAGGAGGCACGGGTGGCCGAGACTCTGAAGAAGGGCAGCCGGGTGACCGGCGCCGCGCGCGAAAAGCTCGCGGCAGACCTGAAGAGAAAGTACGACTCCGGTGCGAGCATCCGGGCGCTGGCCGAGGAGACCGGTCGCTCCTACGGGTTCGTGCACCGGATGCTGAGCGAATCCGGCGTTACGCTGCGTGGTCGCGGAGGGGCGACACGAGGAAAGAAAGCCGCCTCCGCCTGAGGTCCCCTACCCGCGGGTAGGGACAGTGCTACCCGGTTGGCCGGCCGGTCGGCCGGGTGGTTACTGTGCAGTCACTTGATCCGACTGCGGCCGACCGGAAGGCTTCCCCGTGACCCTGCTCGACAAGGACGGCGTCCACCTCGACGTGGCGGACGCGGTCGCCACCGTGACCCTGACCAACCCCGCCAAGCGCAACGCCCAGACGCCGGCGCTCTGGCGTGCGCTGGCGGAGGCCGGGCGACTGCTGCCCGGCAGCGTACGGGTGGTGGTGCTGCGCGGTGAGGGCCGGTCCTTCTCCGCGGGGCTGGACCGTCAGGCGTTCACCCCCGAGGGGTTCGAGGGGGAGCCCTCGTTCACCGACATGGCCCGTGGCTCCGAGGCGGAGCTGGACGCGATCATCGAGGAGTACCAGCGGGCTTTCACCTGGTGGCGGCGGAACGACATCATCTCCATCGCCGCCGTCCAGGGGCATGCCATCGGGGCCGGCTTCCAGCTGGCGCTCGCCTGTGACCTGCGGGTCTGCGCCGACGACGCGCAGTTCGCGATGCGCGAGACCAGCCTGGGCCTGGTGCCCGACCTCACCGGGACCCACCCGCTGGTCACGCTCGTCGGCTACGCACGGGCCCTGGAGATCTGCGTCACCGGCCGCTTCGTCCACGCGGAGGAGGCCGAGCGGACCGGACTGGCCAACCTGGTGGTGCCCGCCGCCGAGCTCGACGCCGCGGTGCGCGACCTCACCGCGGCGGTGCTGGCGTCCCCGCGGGACGCCGTCATCGAGACCAAGGCGCTGCTGCGCGGCGCCCAGGACCGCACCTACGACGAGCAGCGGGTGGCCGAGCGGGAGGCCCAGGGCCGCCGGCTGCGGGACCTCGCGGCCGGCCCCGCCTGACCGTACGGGCCCTCCGGCCGGCCCGGGCGGTCGCGCGCCCGCGGTTGCCGTGCCCGGCGACCGCGGCCGTCCGGTGGGCCCTCCCGCCGGCCGCCGGATTCCTCCGGCCGCCAGCGGGACCCGGGCGGCGATGCCGCCCACCCGAGGGCCGGCCGCGGCGGCCGGCCCGGGCCCGTCAGCGTACGTCCGTCACCAGCACGGCCACCGTCGCCGGGGCCGCCACCGTACGCCCCACCGTGGCCCGCACCGCCCGGGCCACGTCCAGCGCGCGGTGGCCCTCCGCGACCGCCAGCTGCACCTCGACGTGGCGGCCGAGCGGGGCGCCGTCGGCGTCGGTCCGGTCCTCGGCCCGTACCGGCTGCGCCGAGCCGCCCAGCACCGGGGTGAGCGCGGCGACCCCCGGGACCGCCCGGACGGCGCCGGCCACCGCCACCATGTCCGCCCCGATGTGCGGCTTCCTGACGTGCGCCGGAGCCGCCGGAGGCCCAGGCGGCGGCAGCTCCTCCAGCAGCGCGGTGACCCGCAGGTCGATGGAGTCGATCTCCAGCCCCAGCCGGTCCACGGCACACCGGTGCAGCGCCGTCCGCAGCTCCTGCGCCACCGTCCGCAGCGGCCGGCCGGCCGTCACCACACAGGTCACCCCGATCCGCAGCGGCCCCGGCGGCAGCGCGCTCACCGGCGCCGGCACCACCGGCCGGGCCGTCCCCGCCGGTTCGGCCAGCCCGATCCGCACCATCCCCAGCCGTGCCCCGGCCACCCGGCTCTCGGCGCTCCGCAGGACGCGCTGCGCCGCCTGCTCGGTCAGCCAGGCACCGTCCGCCGGTCCGCCGAGCGGCAGCAGTCTGCCCAGCGTCAGCTGCTCCCGCACCGCACGCGTCAGCCGGTCCGCGACCACATCCGTCACCCCTTCGCCCGTCGATCCCGCCCAGCCTGCCCCATGTGGCGCCGTCCGGGTCGGCGACCCGGCCCGTTCGCGGCACCAGGTCGCACGTCTGCCGCATTGCACAGGCATCAATGCCGAATCAGACTTAACGTGACAAAGGGGTTCCGCAGACACCTGCCCCGGAAAGGGTTGATCGGCGATGACGGAGACTTCACAGCGCACCCGGGCCGAGACGCAGGGCGGCGAGGGTGAGAGGCCACAGGGTGGCGTGACGGTCGGCCGGGCCGGCGGCGGTGCCCCGGGCGCCCGGGGCAAGACCACCATCGCCGACGGCGTGGTGGAGAAGATCGCGGGGATGGCCGCCCGGGACGTCGTCGGCGTCCACGCGATGGGCAGCGGTTTCGCGCGGACCATCGGCGCGGTGCGGGACCGGGTGCCGGGCGGCAGCCGGTCGGTCACCCGCGGCGTGAAGGCCGAGGTCGGCGAGGTACAGGCGGCGCTCGACCTGGAGATCGTGGTCGAGTACGGCGTCTCCATCGCCGATGTGGCCAGCGATGTACGGGAGAACGTCATCTCCGCGGTGGAACGGATGACCGGACTGGAGGTCGTCGAGGTCAACATCGCGGTGAGCGACGTGAAACTCCCGGACGAAGAGGACGAGGACACCGGGCAGCGGGTCCAGTAACCGGATAACGGGCCGGTGGCGAGCCAGTCGGGGAGTGCAGCATGAGCAACACGGCCGTGATCGGTCTGCTGGTCGGGATGACCCTGGCCTTCGCCGGGTACTTCGGCGGTTTCGGGGCCTTCCTGCTGGTGGCGGCGCTGGGCGCCATCGGCTTCGCGGTGGGCCGGTTCCTGGAGGGCGACTGGGAACTCGGCGACTTCTTCCACCGGGGCGGCGGCCGTGGCGAGCGACGGCGCTGAACTCCGGGTCGTGCCCGCCGAGCGCGGCTCGACCCGGATCGCCGACCGCGTCGTCGCGAAGATCGCCTCCCAGGCGGCGCGGGAGGCGCTGCCCGCCGTCCCCCGGATGCCCCGGCCCAACGCCGTGGTCGCGGTGCGCGACCGCACGGTGCGCGTGCGCGTCGCCGTCGAACTGCCCTACCCCTCGGACATCGGCGCCCGCTGCGGGGCGGTCCGCAACCGGGTGGGACAGCGGGTGACGGAACTGGTGGCGATGGAGGTGCCGGAGGTGGCCGTCACCGTCGAACGGCTCCATCCGCCGCACGCGCGCGGCGCCGGCCGGGAGCGGGTGCGATGAGCGGCACCGAACCGGCGGTCGATCTGACCAAGCACACCGGCCCGCCGCACTCCGCCGGACCACCGGATTCCACCGGCACCGGCGCCCACGGCTACCGGCCCCCCTCGCCGGGGGCCGGAAGGGCCCGCCGCTTCTGGTCACAGCGCCGCATCCCGGCGCTGATCGTGTCGCTGGTGCTCCTCGGCGCGTTCGGCCTGCTGCTCTACGACGTGGCGGCGGTCCGCGCCGACCGGCCCGGGATGTACTGGCGCCGCCGGCTCGCCGACGAACTCGCCACCCGGCAGCTGGACGACGGATGGGTGATCGGCACGGCGGCGGTGGCGGCGGTGCTGGGTCTGTGGCTGCTCGTCCTGGCCCTCACCCCCGGGCTGCGGCGGCTGCTGCCGATGCGCCGGGACAGCCCCGAGGTACGGGCCGGCCTGGACCGGTCGGCCGCCGCCCTGGTGCTGCGCGACCGCGCGATGGAGGTGCCCGGGGTCGGCTCGGCCCGGGTGGCGGTCGGCCGGCGCCGGGTGAAGGCGCGGGCCCGCAGCCACTTCCGGGACCTGGACGAGGTACGGACCGACCTCGACGCGGCGCTGCGGGACGGCATCCGGCAGCTCGGCCTGGCCCGGCCGCCCCGGCTCGCGGTGCGCGTCCGCCGCTCGGCCGAACGGTGAGCGGGCTCACCGGCCGGGCGCCAGCGAAGGCCACCGACCGTGCGCGAAGGGATGGGACGGCGTGCTGAGAAGGGTGAACCGGGTCCTGCTGGCCCTCATCGGGCTGGCCCTGCTGGCGGCCGGCGGAGCCGTGCTGCTCTCCGGGCTCGACCTGCCCCGCCACTGGAACTTCACCACGCCGTCCTGGTGGCCCTTCGACGGGCGCCACGACGTGGTGCTCAGCCGGTCGGACCGGCGCCGCTGGCGGGACGAGGACTGGTGGTGGCCGACGGTGATCGCGGCCCTCGCCGTCCTGCTGCTGCTCACCCTGTGGTGGGCGCTGGCCCAGCTGCGGCGGCGCCGGCTCGGCGAGGTCCAGGTGGCAACGGGCGACGGTGACCATGGGGCCGCCCTGCGCGGCCGGGCCCTGGAGGGCGCCATGGCGGCCGAGGCGGAGTCGCTGGACGGGGTGGACCGGGCGCGGGTCCGGCTCACCGGACGCCGTACCGCCCCGCGGGCCCGGCTGCGGCTGCTGCTGACCCCGCACGCCCAGCCGGTCGCCACCCTGGAACGGGTCCGCGGCGAGGTGCTGGAACACGCCCGGACCTCGGCGGGCCTGGAGAGGCTGCCGGCCGAGGTCCGGCTCCGCGCCCAGCGGCACGGCGCGGAACGGGTGACCTGACGCCCGCCGCCGCGCCGGCACGCGCCGCACGGCCGGCACCGCGCCGCCGCCGGCCGGTTCCGCACCGTGCGGTTGCGCATCACGCCACCGGTTGCGCCGGCACCGGCTCACACCGCCGCACCGCGCCGGATCCGCGCCGCCGCCCGACCGGTTCCGCACCGCGTCACCGTCGCACCGCGCCGGCCTCGCACCACGTCACCGTCGCACCGCGGACCGCCGTCGGGACCGTGCCGCGGGCCCGGCAGGCCGCCCGGGCCGGGGCCGGTGGGGTCAGGCGTACGGTCCCCGGGGCGGACGGCCGGGCGGGGTACCCGTGAACGCGGCGGCTCACCGGCCACCCCGGCCCGGGGCCCATCCGGCCGCCCCGTGCCGGAGCCCCGACCGGATGCCTGCCCGCCCCGCGCGGAGTACCGACCGAAAATCGCCTGTTCGGCGCCTGCCCGGACCGGCACGGTCCCGACCCGCACGCACCGGCACGCCCGGCACGCCCCGGGCCGGCGCGCGTACCGGTGCCGGAGAGTGCCGGGCGGGGCGTACCGCACCGGGCCCCGGCGGGCCGGGCGTACCGGGGCGCCGCGCCCCGACCCGACGGCCGGGGTACCGAGCGGCCGGGACCGCCCGGCCCGGGGAGCCCACCGGGACCGCCGGTGGCGGAGAGGTCAGAAGCCGCGCAGCGCCCCGCCGTCCACCGGCAGCATCACCCCGGTGAGGTACGAGGCGGCCGGGGAGAGCACGAACGCCGCGGTCCGCCCGAACTCCTCCGGGGTGCCGTAGCGGCGCAGCGGGATCGCCTCGCAGCTGCGGCGACGGGACTCCTCCGCGTCACCGGACAGGGCGTCCAGCTCCCGCACCCGGTCGGTGTCGATCCGGCCCGGCAGCAGGCCGACGACCCGGATGCCCCGCGGACCCAGCTCGACCGACAGGGACTTGGCCAGTCCCGCGAGGCCGGGGCGCAGGCCGTTGGAGATGGTCAGGCCGGGGATCGGCTCGCGCACCGACCCGGAGAGCACGAAGCCGATCGCGCCGCCGGCGGGCAGCACCCGGGCGGCGGCCCGGGCCAGCCGCAGCGCCCCCAGGAACACCGCGTCGAACGCCGCCCGCCACTGCTCGTCGGTGTTGTCCTCCAGCAGCCCCGCGGGCGGGCCGCCCACGCTGATCAGCACCCCGTCGAGCCGGCCGAACCGCTCCGCGGCGATGGCCAGCACCCGTTCGGCGGTGTCCGGGGCGCCGTTGTCGGCCGGGACGCCCACCGCGTTCGGGCCCAGTCCGGCCGCCGCCTCGGCGACCCGTTCGGGGTCCCGCCCGGTGAGGACCACCCTGGCGCCCTCGGCGACCAGTTCGGCGGCGGTGGCGCGGCCCAGTCCACGGGTCGCCCCGGTGAGCACGTACACACGGTCTTTCAGTCCGAGATCCATGGGATCAGTCTGCCGTGGCCGCGCCGGCGAGTGTCAGCGCGCTCCCCACCAGGCCGATGTGGCTGAAGGCCTGCGGGAAGTTGCCGAGCTGGCGGTGGCCCACCGGGTCGTACTCCTCCGACAGCAGCCCCACGTCGTTGCGGAGGTCGAGCAGCCGCTCGAACAGGGCCCGGGCCCGGTCCTCCCGGCCGATCAGCCGCAACGCGTCCACCAGCCAGAACGAGCAGGCGATGAACGCGCCCTCACCGCCGGGCAGACCGTCCACCGCGGACGCGCCGCGGTGCCGGGAGCCGTAGCGGTGGAGCAGCCCGTGGTGGTCCAGCTCCGCCTGGACCGCCGCCACCGTGCCCACCACCCGGGGGTCCGAGGGCGGCAGGAAGCCGACGCGGGGGATGACCAGCGTCGCGGCGTCCAGCTCCTCGGACCCGTAGGACTGGGTGAAGGTGCCCCGCTCGGCGTCGTACCCGCGCCGGCACACCTCCCGGTGCACCTCGTCCCGCATCGCCCGCCAGCGGCCGGCGTCCCCGTGCAGGGCCGGGTGGGTCTCCACGGCCCGTACCGCGCGATCGGCCGCGGCCCAGGCCAGCACCTTGGAGTGCACGAACTGGCGGCGCGTGCCGCGGACCTCCCACAGCCCCTCGTCGGGGGCGCGCCAGGCCGACTCCAGGAAGTCCATCATGGCCCGCTGGAGGTTCCAGGCGGGCGATGCGGCCGGCAGCCCGCGGCAGCGGCAGATGTGCAGGGTCTCCAGCACCTCGCCGTAGACGTCCAGCTGGAGCTGCCCGGCGGCGGCGTTGCCCAGCCGGACCGGTACCGACCCCTCGTAGCCGGCCAGCCAGGGCAGGGCGATCTCCGGCAGCCGCCGCTCGCCCGCCAGCCCGTACATGATCTGGAGCTCGGCCGGGTCCCCGGCGATGGCGCGCAGCAGCCAGTCGCGCCAGGCGGCGGCCTCCTCGCGGTACCCGGCGGAGAGCAGCACGAGCAGGCAGAGCGCGGAGTCCCGCAGCCAGCAGTACCGGTAGTCCCAGTTGCGGACGCCGCCGATCTCCTCGGGCAGTGAGGTGGTGGGGGCGGCGACGATGCCGCCGGTGGGGGAGTAGGTCAGCGCCTTGAGGGTGATCAGCGACCGCTCCACGGCGTCCCGGTACGGGCCCCGGTACGTGGTCCGTCCGGCCCAGGCCCGCCAGTCGGCCAGCGACCGGGCCAGACCCCGGTACGGGTCGACCTGCCGGGGCCGGGGCCGGTGGGAGGGGTGCCAGGTGAGGACGAACGCCACCCGCTCCCCGGCGGAGACGGTGAACTCCGAACGGGTGCTGAAGTCCTCGCCGTAGGTGCGCACCGGCGGCTCGGAGCGCAGCCACACCGAGTCCGGCCCGGCGACCGCCACCCGGTGCCCGTCGCTCCGGCGCATCCACGGCACGACCCGGCCGTAGTCGAACCGCAGCCGCAGCACCCCCAGCATCGCCACCCGGCCCGAGAGGCCCTCCACGACGCGCACCACGTCCGGCGCGCGGTCCCGGTGCGGCATGAAGTCGGTCACCCGGACGGCGCCCCGCTCCGTCTCCCAGACCGAGTCCAGCACCAGGGTTCCGGCCCGGTAGGCGCGCCGGGTGCAGTTCCCGGCCCCGGCCGGGGCGAGCCGCCAGTGCCCGTTGTCGCGGTCGCCGAGCAGGGCGGCGAAGCAGGCGGGGGAGTCGAAGCGGGGCAGGCACAGCCAGTCGATCGAGCCGTCCCGGCCGACGAGCGCGCCGGTCTGCCGGTCGCCGATGAGCGCGTAGTCCTCGATGCGCCGAACCACCTGGCACGGGTGCCCGGAAGGCCCGGGACCATGCGGGCCGGGCGCACCGCACACCGGACGGGGCCCGCCCGGGCCCGGACGACCGCCCGGGCCCGGCGGTCCGCAGTTCGGGGCCGTGCGGGGCTGTGGGGGGGCTGTGCGGGGCCATTTCTCCGACAGCACCTGGTCGTGGTCCGCGGCGGCGGACGTCCCGGCGCCGGAGGCCCCGCCGGCGCGCCCGTCCGGGGACTTCCGGTCCTTCCCGGGGGAGCCGTCCACCGTGGGCGTGGTGCCCGCCGGGGCGGACGCCGGGTCCGCGGCCGTGGTGTCCTTCGCGGCGGGCAAGTTCCCGTCCGCGGCGGTCGTCTCGTCAGCGGCGGTGCGCTCGTCCGCGGCGGGCGCGTTCCCGCCCGCGGGGATGTCCTCGTCGGTGGCGGTGGGCTCATCCGCGGCGGCGGCGTTCCCGTCCGCGGACGGTCCGGTGCCGCCCGCCGGGGGCGCGGCACCGGCGGGTGCCTGCTCGGCGGCCTTAGCCGCCGCGGCCGCCGCCCGGTCCCGGCGCTCGCGGCGGACCAGCACGATCCACCCGGCCGGCACGCCGGCGGCGAACAGCCACCACTGGACGGCGTAGGCCAGGTGCGCGCCGATGCTGCTGTGGTCCGGGGGCGGCACCGGCTCGGGCTGCTTGGTGCCCTTGGGCGAGGAGGTGATCAGCTCGATGTAACCGCCGAGCACCGGACGGCCGAGCCCGGCCCCCAGCCGCTCGCTGTTGATCAGCATCACCTGGCGGTCCGGCAGGCCCTTCTTGTCCTTGATGCCGCTGGACCCGGTGGTCTCGGCGGCCTTCAGCCGGCCGGTGACGGTCACCTCGCCGCGGGGCGGAGCGGGCACCTCGGGGAATCGGGTCAGGTCGTCGCCGGGCGGGATCCAGCCCCGGTTGACCAGCACCGCGCGGCCGTCGGTGAGGAGCAGCGGGGTCACCACGAAGTAGCCGATGGACTGCTCGTCGGAGCCGGTGCGCTGCCGCACCACGACCTCGTGCCGGGTGTCGTAGCGGCCGGTGGCGGTCACCTTGCGCCAGGTGACGTCGCGGGGGACGTCCCGGCCGGGGGCGGTCAGCTCGCCGACCGGAACGGCCGGCGCGTCCAGGCTCCGGGCGATCAGGTCGTTGTGCGCCACCCGGTTCTCGTGGCGGTGGAGCTGCCAGAATCCCAGCTTGATCATGACCGGGATCAGGACGAGCCCCACCAGCGTGAGGATCACCCACTGCCGGGACAACAGGAAGCGATACACGGCTTAAGACAGTACCCGTCGCGGATCGTCCCCTCGCCGGTGGGTACCCGCGCGCCGCGCACCCGGACGCCTCCGGGGACCGGCGGCACCCGGACACCTCCGGTGGCCGGCGCGGCCCGGGACCACCGGCCGGACGGCGGCCCCGCGGGTCACACCCGGTCGACGATGCCCACCCGCCCCTCGGCGCGGGCGCAGTGCGCCCCGCAGTACCAGTGCCCGTCGGCCTCCACGCCCTGCCCGATGATCTGGCACCGGCAGTGCTCACAGATGGGCGCCATGCGGTGGATGGCGCAGGAGAAACAGTCGAAGACGTGCACCGCGCCCTGCGCGTGCACCTCGAATGTCATGCCGTAGTCGTTTCCGCAGACCTCGCAACGTGCCATGGGCCCCATGGTGCGGCGCCGGGCGGCGCCGGGCGAGCGGCGGCCGGGCGTGTCGCCCCGGCGTTCACCTGATGGTCTGATCATCGCCCGCCGTTTGCCGGATCGCCGTGCCGCCGGCCGCGGCGGGCGGGCCCCACCCGTCGGCGCGGCCCCCGCCGGCGTCCTCCGTCGCCCCGCCGTGCTCCGCGGCCGCCGTACCGTCGCCGTCGCCGTCGCCGTCGCCCGCGTCCCGCGGCGCCGGCCGCCCCGCCGCGACCGTACGGCCGTCCGCTCCCGCGGCGCCGGCCGCCCCGCCGCGACCGTACGGCCGTCCGCTCCCGCGGTGGCCGGACACCCGCCCGGGTGGGTCGCCGGATCCCGGGCCGGGCCTCAGCCGGAGGACGTGGTCCCGGCCGGCCGGACGTGCTGGAGCAGTTGCATGAAGGCGGCCTCGTCGATCACCGGGGTGCCGAAGGCGCGGGCCTTGGCGACCTTCGAGGTGGGGGAGCCGGGGTCGTTGGTGACCAGCAGGCTGGTGAGCCGGGAGACGCTGGTGGCGACGTGCAGCCCGGCCTCCACGGCGCGGTCCTCCAGCAGTTCGCGGTCCACGGAGGTGTCACCGGAGAAGGCCACCCGCATGCCCTGCGTGAGCTGCTCGCCGGGGACGTAGCGCCCCGGGTTGGGGTACGGGCACGGGGGCCGCTTCCGGCTCGGCCGCCAGCTGCCGGCCCGGTACGACCGTTGGACGCCGATCCGCGCGGCCCCGCCCGCGGCCGGTCCCTCGGCCCACTCGGTGAGCGGCTGGCAGGCGAGCAGCGGCAGCCGCAGCCCGGACCGGGCGGCCGTCCGCAGACTGGGGCGGAAGGTCTCCGCGAGCACCCGGGCGTCGTCCAGCGCGTGGTGCGCCCGCTGCTGCACCACCCCGTAGTGCGCGGCGAGGGTCTCCAGCTTGTGGTTGGCCAGCGGCAGCCCCAGCTCCTTCGAGAGCGCGATGGTGCACAGCCGCTGCCGCACCGGGGCGGTCAGCCGCGCCCGGGCGTACTCACGGGCGATCATGGACCAGTCGAAGACCGCGTTGTGCGCCACCAGCACCCGGCCGGCGAGCCGTTCGGAGAACTCCTGGGCGATCTCCGGGAACAGCGGTGCGCCGGCGAGCAGGTCGGCGGTCAGGCCGTGGATCCACACCGGCCCGGGGTCCCGCTCCGGGTTGACCAGGGTGTACCAGTGGTCCTGCACCTCCCCGCGCGCGTCCAGCTGGTAGACGGCGGCCGACACTATCCGGTCGTCGCGGGCGAGACCGGTGGTCTCCACATCGACGACCGCGTATCCCTCCGGGTACGACTCCGGCCAGGAGATCGGCGATGCGGCTGCCATGCGGTCTTCGAGCATGGTCACTGAGGATACGGGCCGCCGCCGACAGCCACGGCCCGGCCATGGCCGGATCGTGACGGCGTGAAAGGTGACGAAAGCTCGAAAATCAAGAACCAAGCGGCCATATCGGACAGCGGGGCGGGGTCGTCCTCCGGGTCCCGCCGGGACCTCGCCGGAGGCCTGCCGGATTCTCGTTGACAGAAAGTCTCACTTCCGACCTACTTCTCGGTAACCACCTCTAGCCGCGGCCACCGCGCGGCCCTAAATTGCGAACATGGCTCACCTTCCCGATGTCGTGCTGTGGTCGATCCCGGCATTCGTGCTGCTCACCGCCGTCGAGATGGTGAGCTACCGCCTCCACCCCGATGACGAGGCCCAGGGGTACGAGGCCAAGGACGCGGCGACCAGCGTCACCATGGGCCTGGGCAGCGTCGGCTTCGACCTGCTGTGGAAGATCCCGATCGTCGCCGTCTACACGGCGGTGTACGAACTCACCCCGCTCCGCGTGCCCTTGGCGTGGTGGACGCTGCCGCTGATGCTGCTGGCCCAGGACTTCCTCTACTACTGGTCGCACCGCGGCCACCACGTCGTCCGCGTACTGTGGGCGTGCCACGTGGTGCACCACTCCAGCCGCAGGTTCAACTTCACCACCGCGCTGCGCCAGCCGTGGACCACCTGGACGGTGTGGCCGTTCTACCTGCCGATGGTCGTGCTGGGAGTGCACCCGGCCGCCGTCGCCTTCTGTTCCTCGACCAACCTCGTCTACCAGTTCTGGGTCCACACCGAACGGATCGGGAAGCTGTGGCGCCCGGTCGAGTTCCTCTTCAACACCCCCTCCCACCACCGCGTCCACCACGCGTCCCAGGGCGGCTACCTGGACCGCAACTTCGGCGGCATCCTCATCGTGTGGGACCGGGTCTTCGGCTCCTTCACCCCCGAGACCGAGCGTCCGGTGTACGGCCTGACGAAGAACATCGACACCTACAACCCGCTCCGCGTCGCCACCCACGAGTACGCCGCCATCGCCCGCGACCTCCGCGCCGCGCGCGGCTGGCGGGAGCGCGCCGGCCGGCTCTTCCGCGGCCCGGGATGGCAGCCGGCCGCCCCGGCGGCGCCCGCCGCGACCGCGCCCGGCGGCCCCGGCCCGGCAGCCGCGGAACCGTCCGCCCCACCACGGGTCCCGGCCGCCCCGGCGGCCGGTTCGCCGTCCCGGCCGGGCGGGGAGGCCACCGCGTGAGCGGCGGACGGCTCCCGGTCCGGACCCGGCTCGCCACCGGGAGCGCCGGGCCGCCGGCCGGCTCCGCCGGGGCGCGGGCCGTGCTCGGCGTCTTCGCCCTGCTCGCCGCCGTCCACCTGGGCGCGCTGGCGGTCGCGGCGGAGACCGCGGAGCACCTCACCAAACCCGCGCTGATGCCGGTGCTGGCCGGGTACGTCCTGCTGCGGGGCGGACCCCGACCGCTCGTCGCCGCGCTGCTGTTCGGCTGCGGCGGCGACACCCTGCTCCAGATCGGCGGCGATGCCGCCTTCCTCGCCGGCATGGCGTCCTTCGCGGCCGGGCACGTCTGCTACCTGCTGCTCTTCCGGCGCGCCGGCGGACGCGTGCCGCCGCTGCTCGCCGCCGGCTACGGGGTCGCCTGGCTCGGCACGGTCGCCCTGCTCTGGCCCGACCTCCCGGCCGGGCTGCGGCTGCCGGTGGCCGGATACAGCCTGCTGCTCACCGCCATGGCGGCCGCAGCCCTCCGCGCCGGGCCGCTCGCGGCGGCCGGCGGCGCGCTCTTCCTGCTCTCCGACACCCTCATCGCCACCGGCATCGCCGACTGGCCGCAGGCCCCGGCACCCGGCTTCTGGGTCATGCTGACCTACCTGGCCGCGCAGTACGCGCTGACGGCGGGGATCCTGCGCACGGTGCGCGCGGGCTGATGCCCACCCGGGGCCGGGGCCGCCGCGGCGCGCGGCGTCACCGCGGTGGCCGGGGCGCCTGACGCGGGGCCAGGAGACGTCCCCGGTGTTCGGACGGGCCCCCGGGTGCACCGGCCCCCGCCGGTCGCGCGGCCGGAGCGGGCCGTGGCGTGCGTCCGGGGACCGGGGACGGCGACGGGCGGTACCCCGTCACGCAGGGGTACCGCCCGTCCTCCGCGGCCGTCGGCCGGGTTCACCGGCCACCGGCCGGCAGGGGCTCAGCGGCGTGTCCGGCACGCCCGCCGCGCCCGGTGGGTCACTTGGTGACCGCGTCCAGCGCGTCCACGATGCCGTAGCCGTAGAAGCTGTTCACGTGCTTGGTGCCGGTGCAGGTGGCGTCCACGTCACCGTCACTGTCCGGGTCGTACGGGGTCGTCGGGCAGCCCGGGTTGTCCGCCTGCTGCTTCAGCAGCCACTGGATCTCCTGCGGGGTGGACGTGGGGCGCTTGCTCTTGACGAGCGCGGCGACACCGGCGACGTGCGGGCCGGCCATCGAGGTGCCCTGGAGGTAGGCGTAGTCGCCCTCGGGCATGGTGGACAGGATGCGGCCGTCCTTGGCGGGCAGCTCGGGCACCTGGTACTTGTCACCGCCCGGTCCGGCCACGTCGATCTGGCCCAGGCCGTAGTTGGAGTAGTACGACTTGGAGTTGTTCACGCCGGTCGCCGAGACGGTGACCACACCCGGGAGCTGGGTCGGCACGTCGAGGCACTTGGACGGGTCGATGGTCCGGTCGACCGGGGTCGAGTCGTTCGGGCTCGACTTGTCCAGGATCTCCTTCGCCGCGAGGTCGAAGTTGGAGTTGCCCGCCGAGGCGACGTTGACCGCGCCCTTGTCCTGGGCGTACTTCGCCGAGCGGCCGACCGCGTCCAGGATGGCCTTCTGGTCGAGGTCGTCCTTGCAGTTGAACATCCACGGGTCGACGTAGTAGCTGTTGTTCGTCACCTCGACGCCGTGGTCGGCGGCGAAGACGAACGCGCAGACCACGTTCTCGGCGTAGAACAGGCCGTCGACGGGGTCGCTCACCTTGATGGCGGAGACCTTCACGCCCGGGGCGACACCGGCCACGCCGATCCCGTTGCGGGCGGCGGCGATGGAGCCGGCCACGTGGGTGCCGTGGTAGTCCTCGGTGGTGTACGGACGCCAGGCGCCGGCGCTGGTGTCCGGCACGCCGCCGACGCAGTTGGCGGAGGCCTTGGCGTCGAAGTTCGGCTTCAGGTCCGGGTGGGTGTCGTCCACACCGGTGTCGATGACCGCGACGGTCACCTTCTTGCTGCCCGGGTTCACCTTCGCGGCCTTGTCGGCCTTGATGGCGGGGATGTCCCACTGGAGCGGCTCCAGCGGCTCCTTGCCGGCGGCGAGGGCCTTGGACTTGGCGGCGGCGGTGGCCTTGGGCGCCTTGACCTTCTCCGGCTTGCCGACCTCGGTGGTGGCGACCGGCTTCAGCGGGGAGGTCCGGGTGGCGCCGGCGGACTGCACGCCCTGCACACCGCGGATGGTCTTGGCGAAGTCCGGGTTCGCGGAGTGCGCGACGATCACGCCGATCTTCGCGTGCGTGGTGACGATGGTGCCGCCGGCGGCCTTGACGGCCTTCTGCACCTTGGCGAGGGTCGCCTTGTCGGGGGTGGCGTTGACCACGTACGACAGCTTGGGACCGTCGGCCTGAGCGGTGACCGCGGGCGCGTCCTGGGTGGCGGCGGAAGCTCCGTGCGGGAGGAAGCCGAGGGACGCGGTGAGCGCCAGGCCGACCGGTACCGCGAGAGCGGCACGCCGGCGACTGGATCTCAGATGAGCCATGGGATCTCCACATCATCCGTGAGACCGCCCGGCGCGCGAGCTGCGTGCGGGCGGGTGCATGACGAGTGAAGCTAGCGCTGATCATGCTGGGCTATCAATACATTCCGGCAGAAATCCCATCACGTTTCGCACACAACATGACTGTCGTCTGAACATTTTTGTACAGCAGTCAATCACATGACCCTGTTGGAACCGCGGGGCAGCCCCTACGATGCGTGACCTGGATCACCCGCCGCCCGTCCCCGTATCCCAGGAGAGACCGTGGAGACCGCATCGACCGATCGGCAGGGGCAGCCGCCGCCGGTACCGTACGAGCAGGTGCAGGCGAGCCCGGAGTTCACCGAACTCCGCCGGGCCCACCGCTCGTTCGCCTTCCCCCTCACCGTCGCCTTCGTCAGCTGGTACCTGCTCTACGTGCTGCTGTCCAACTACGCGGGCGACTTCATGGGGACCAAGGTGGTCGGCCACATCAACATCGCTCTGGTGTTCGGCCTCGCCCAGTTCCTGACCACCTTTCTGATCGCCTGGTGGTACTCCCGGCACGCGGCGGCCAAGCTGGACCCGCGCGCCCGGGCGATCAAGGCCCGCCTGGACGGTGACGCGTGAACGGTTCCTCCCTGCTCCTGGCGGCCGGAGAGGTCGACGAGCACCGCCCGCTGATCATCTCCCTCTTCGCGGCCTTCGTCGTGGCCACCCTGGTCATCACCGTCTGGGCCGGCCGGCAGACCAAGGACGCCGCCGACTTCTACGCCGGCGGACGCCAGTTCTCCGGCTTCCAGAACGGCCTGGCGGTCTCCGGCGACTACATGTCCGCCGCGTCCTTCCTCGGCATCGCCGGCGCCATCGCCCTCTACGGCTACGACGGCTTCCTGTACTCCATCGGCTTCCTCGTCGCCTGGCTGGTGGCCCTGCTGCTGGTGGCCGAGCCGCTGCGCAACTCCGGCCGCTACACCATGGGCGACGTGCTGGCCTACCGGATGCGGCAGCGCCCGGTGCGCACCGCCGCCGGCACCTCCACCATCGTCGTCTCCATCTTCTACCTGCTCGCCCAGATGGCGGGCGCCGGTGTGCTGGTCTCCCTGCTGCTCGGCATCACCAGCGAGGCCGGCAAGATCGGCATCGTCGCCCTGGTCGGCGTGCTGATGATTGTCTACGTCACCATCGGCGGCATGAAGGGCACCACCTGGGTGCAGATGGTCAAGGCGGTGCTGCTCATCACCGGCACCCTGCTGATCACCTTCCTGATCCTGCTGAAGTACGACTTCAACCTCTCCGAGCTGCTCGGCACCGCGGCGTCCAACAGCGGGCAGGGCTCGTCCTTCCTGGAGCCGGGCCTGAAGTACGGCATCGACGGCACCACCAAGCTGGACTTCATCTCGCTGGGCGTGGCGCTGGTCCTGGGCACCGCCGGACTGCCGCACATCCTGATCCGCTTCTACACCGTGCCCACCGCCAAGGCCGCCCGGAAGTCGGTGAACTGGGCGATCGGCATCATCGGCGCCTTCTACCTGATGACGATCGTGCTCGGCTTCGGGGCCGCGGCGCTGCTCAGCCGGGACGAGATCACCACCTCCAACAAGGCCGGCAACACCGCCGCCCCGCTCGCCGCCATGGAGATCGGCGGCGGGGGTGACTCCACCGGGGGCGCGATCCTGCTCGCGGTGATCTCCGCGGTCGCCTTCGCCACCATCCTCGCGGTGGTCGCCGGACTGACGCTGGCCTCCTCCTCGTCCTTCGCCCACGACATCTACGCCAACGTCATCCGCAAGGGCGAGGCGAGCGAGAAGGAGGAGATCCGCGCCGCCCGCTGGGCGACGGTGCTGATCGGCGCGGTCGCCATCGTGCTCGGTGCCTTCGCCCGCGACATCAACGTCGCCGGACTCGTCGCGCTGGCCTTCGCGGTCGCCGCCTCGGCCAACCTGCCGACCATCCTCTACAGCCTGTTCTGGAAGCGGTTCACCACCCGGGGCGCGCTATGGTCGATCTACGGCGGCCTGGTCTCCTCGGTGGTGCTGGTGCTCTTCTCCCCGGTGGTCTCCGGCAAGGAGTCCTCCATGTTCAAGAGCGTCGACTTCCACTGGTTCCCGCTGGAGAACCCGGGGCTGATCTCCATCCCGCTCGGCTTCCTGCTCGGCTGGATCGGCTCGCTGCTCTCCAAGGAGGAGCCGGACGCGAAGAAGTACGCCGAACTGGAGGTGCGCTCCCTCACCGGCCACGGCGCGCACTGAAACGTCGGCCGCGGCGCGCACCGGACGCCGGCCGCGGTCCCGTCCCGTGGTGTTCGGGGCGGGGCCGCGGCCGGGGTGCGCCCGGGCATCGCCGGACGGCGCGGCACCGCCGCCGGCCACACCGGGTGACCGCACGGTCGCATCAACGAACTGTTGAACGTCGGAGGTGTCGCGTACGCTGCGGAAGAACCGGCCGCAGCGCATGCATTCGAACGTGGGAGGGGTCGCCCCCATGCTGATCGACACCTATGGTCGCGTCGCCACCGACCTCCGGGTCTCCCTGACCGACCGGTGCAACCTGCGCTGCACCTACTGCATGCCCGAGGAGGGACTGCAGTGGCTGGCCAAGCCGGAGCTGCTCACCGACGACGAGATCGTCCGGCTGGTCTCCCTCGCCGTCACCCGTCTGGGCGTCACCGAGGTCCGGTTCACCGGCGGTGAACCGCTGCTCCGCCCCGGCCTGGTGGACATCGTGAGCCGCTGCGCCGAGCTGAGCCCGCGGCCCCGGATGTCGCTCACCACCAACGGCATCGGCCTCGCCCGTACCGCCGAGGCGCTGCGCGAGGCGGGCCTGGACCGGGTCAACGTCTCCCTGGACACCCTCCGCCCGGAGGTGTTCCGCGCGCTGACCCGGCGCGACCGCCACCACGACGTGCTCGCCGGGCTGGCGGCCGCCCGGGCGGCCGGACTCGACCCGGTCAAGGTCAACGCCGTGCTGATGCCCGGACTCAACGAGGACGAGGCGCCCGACCTGCTCGCCTGGGCCGTGGCCAACGACTACGAACTCCGCTTCATCGAGCAGATGCCGCTCGATGCCCAGCACGGCTGGAAGCGCGACGGCATGATCACCGCCGGGGACATCCTCACCTCGCTGCGCACCCGGTTCGACCTCACGGCCGAGGAGCGGGAGGAGCGCGGCTCGGCCCCCGCCGAACGCTGGCTGGTCGACGGCGGGCCGGCCCGGGTGGGCGTCATCGCCTCGGTCACCCGCCCCTTCTGCCGGGCCTGCGACCGCACCCGGCTCACCGCCGACGGGCAGGTCCGCACCTGTCTGTTCGCGCGGGAGGAGACCGATCTGCGCGGCGCCCTGCGCTCCGGCGCCGGGGACGAGGAGATCGCCGGCCTGTGGCGGCGGGCGATGTGGGGGAAGAAGGCCGGCTCCGGACTGGACGACCCGGCGTTCCTCCAGCCCGACCGCCCGATGTCCGCGATCGGCGGCTGACCGGCCGCGGGGCCGCTCCCGCGCGCTCCCTCGACGGCGTCAGCCGTTCGTCTCCACCCACTCCGACAGCTTCACCACGTCCTTGAGGAAGCCGCGGACGCCGAGGAACTGCGAGAGGTGCTCGCGGTGCTCCTCGCAGGCGAGCCAGGTCTTGCGCCGCTCCGGCGTGTGGATCTTCGGGTTGTTCCAGGCGAGCACCCACACGGCGGGAGCCCGGCAGCCCTTGGCCGAGCAGATGACGGCGGTGGGGGCGTCGGCGGAAGGCGCGGAAGGCTCGGTGGAATTCACACCCCCGATCCTAGGGCGCGGGACCGAATCCGTCCGAGGGTGGTGGGCGACGAAGATCCCGGTGGCCGGTGGCCGGTGGCCGGCGGGACGGTGTGGGGCGCGGGGTGCCGCTGCGCCGGAGCCGGCGGGCGGAGGCCCGGACATGACGACGCCGGGCAGCCACGGGGGGAGCCGCCCGGCGTCGGTCCGTCGCTCCGACGGGGGATGCGGAGCGCGTACGCAGTATGTCATGGGGCATGGGGCGCGGTGCACCGGAAGCGCGTGATTGCTCGCGGCTTTTCTCCGGTCCCGACCGGGCCGGCCGGTTCAGCGGCGGGCGTCCGGTCCGTCCTCCGAGGGGCGCCGGACGTCGTCCGCTACGGGTTCCGCGCCGCGGTCGCCGACCGTACCACCACCGGGCCGGTCGCCGCCCCGGTCACCGTGCCGCGCCTGGGCCTCCAGCATCGGCCGGGTGGGCGTCGGGATGAAACTGGACGGCAGCGACGGGGTGTTCTCCCGTCCCGCGTTGGCGATGACCACCGCGATGTAGGGGAGCAGAATGCCCAGGACCAGCGCCACGAACGCGACGTGCCGCTCCACGTTCCACAGCACGGCCGCCAGCACCACCGACACCGTGCGCACCGTCATCGAGATGATGTAGCGGCGCTGCCGGCCGCGGACGTCCTCGGCGAGGCTCTGCCGGGCGCCGGTGATCCGGAAGACCTGCGCTCCGTCATGCTTCCGCATCACGTTCCACCACCTGACTGCTGACCGGCCCCGGCCGGTTGTCCGACACCATCAACGGTACGCCCGGCCCGCTCCGGCCCGGTGACCGGGGCACGCCACACGGCGTAGAAGCGTCCCGCCCGGCGCGGGGGCTCCGCTCCGGCGTGCGCCGTACCCCCATCGGTCGGACACTGAGGATGCTGTCGCGCACACGGCACGCCGTACGAGGAGGCGACATGAACTGGTTGTGGGCGATCATCGTGGGTCTGGTGCTCGGCGTTCTCGCCAAGGCCATTCTCCCCGGGAAGCAGAACATCCCACTCTGGCTGACCGTGATCTTCGGTATCATCGGCTCGATCATCGGCAACGCCGTGGCACGGGGGATCGGTATCGACGAGACCAAGGGCGTGGACTGGGGGCGGCACGCGCTCCAGCTCGCCGGGGCCGTCCTGGTGGTGGCCCTGGGTACTCCACTGTGGGCGGCGATCCGTGGCCACGGCAGACAGCGGGCCTGACCCGCACCGACGGGCCGCGGTCCGGCCCGTACCCGGCACGGCACGGCGGCCGGTGCGCGCCCCGCACCGGCCGCCGCCGAACCGATCGGCAGGCCCGGTCCGCCACCGCCGGCGGGCGTGAGGACCGGCTCCGGACCTCGCCGTAACGCACCCCGGAACGCTCTGCACCGGCCGGGCGGCGGAACCGCTGCCGGACCCGCGGCCCACGACACGACCTCCCGGACCGCTGACCGCTGTTCACGGCCTGCCGGGCCGGGTCCGTGCGGGCCCGGGGGTCCGGGGCCCGCACGGGTGCGGGCTCCCCGGGCCCGCGGGGACGGCCTCAGGCGCCGCGCAGCTCCGCGATCTTCCGGCCCGCCTTGAGGTACACCGGGGCGGCCGCGTCCAGCCCGGCTTCGGCGACCACCTCGCGGACCACCTCGGCCAGCGGCCGGATCGCCTGCGCCTCGGTGAGCACCACGCCGCGCTGCTCACCCCCGGCCTCGCCGACCAGCCGCAGCCCGTTCTGCTTGGCGACCCGGCGGGCGGCCGACGCGCTCGGCTGGAAGCCCAGCACCTTCGACAGCACCGCGGTGGCCGCCTCCGCGCCGTGCTCGGCCAGCTCCACCACCGGCAGCGACTCCACCTCGGTGAAGCTCTTCCGGGAGAACTGGGCCACGAACCCGGCCCGCGCGGCCATCGCCGCCTCCACGCCGTACAGCGCCGCCACGACCTCGCCGGCGAGCACCTTCTTCAGGTCCATCGGGTGCAGCGACTTCTCCGCGAGCCGGGAGGTCACCAGCGCGACCTCCTCGTCGGTCCACTCGGTCCAGGCCCGCAGGTAGGGATCCATCAGCCGGTCCGGGATCGACATGATCTTGCCGAAGACGTCCTCGGCCGGCGCGGTGAGCCCGACGTAGTTCCCCTTGGACTTGGACATCTTCGCGCCGGTGCCGTCGGTGCCCTCGATCAGCGGCATGGTGACCGCCAGCTGCGGCTGCTGCCCGCGCAGCTCCATCAGCTTCCGGCCCATCTGGAGGTTGAGCAGCTGGTCCGCGCCGCCCAGCTCGACGTCGCACTCCAGCGCCACCGAGTCCAGAGCCTGCGCGATCGGGTAGAGCAGCTCCGACATGGTCAGCCCCGAGCCGGCGGACAGCCGGTTGCGGAAGTCCTCCCGCTGGAGCAGCTGGGAGACCGGCACCTGGGCGAGCAGGCCGAGCAGCTCCGGGAAGGTGTAGGGCGCCAGCCACTCGCTGTTCTGCCGGAAGCTCACCTTGTCGAAGTCGAGGAACGGCCGCACCTGCTCGCGGTAGCCCGCCAGGTTGGCGGCGATGTCCGCGTCGGTGAGCGGCGGGCGCTCCGCGGTACGGCCCGACGGGTCACCGATCTTGGCCGTGAAGTCGCCGATGATCAGCGTGACGTCGTGCCCCATCCGCTGGAACCGGCTGAGGATGATCATCGGGACCACGTGGCCCAGGTGGACGTCGGCGGCGGTCGGGTCGATGCCCAGCTTGATCCGCAGGCCCCGGCCCGCCGTCTGCCGCTCCTCGATCCGCTCCGCCAGCTTCTCCACACCCGGCAGCACCTCGACCGTACGGGAGGCGATCAGCTCGGCCTGTTCCTTCGCCGGCAGGTCCGACAGGTCCAGATAACGCCGCGCCTTGGTCTCACCGAGCAGCTTCTCCACGGTGGAGTCGGAGGAGAGATCCTGCGCCAGCAGCGCGCTGGCGCGTGCGACGGAGTCGCCGAGGCGTGTCATCGTGGCGTTCCTGATGGTCGTCGGAGAAAAAGGGACGGGCCGAGTCTATGGGGTGCGGCCGGGGCCGGGGCGAACCGGGAGCGCGGCCCGGTGGCGGGTCGCCGCCCCGGCCCCGGGCGGTCACACCCCCTTGCTGACCGAGCTCATGTTGAAGTCGGGCACCCGCAGCGGCGGCATCGCGGCCCGGGTGAACCAGTCGCCCCACTCCCGCGGCAGCGTCCGCTCGGTACGGCCCGCCTCGGTGGCCCGGGACAGCAGGTCCACCGGCGACTCGTTGAAGCGGAAGTTGTTCACCTCGCCGACCACCTCGCCGCCCTCCACCAGGTACACCCCGTCCCGGGTGAGTCCGGTGAGCAGCAGCGTCGCCGGGTCGACCTCGCGGATGTACCACAGGCAGGTCAGCAGCAGCCCCCGCCCGGTGGCGGCGACCATCTCCTCCAGCGACCGGGTGCCCCCCGCGTCCAGGACCAGGTTGTCGATCGCCGGTGCCACCGGCAGCCCGGTCAGGCCCGCCGAGTGGCGCGTGGTGACCAGCCGGTTCAGCACCCCGTCGGAGATCCACTCGGTGGCCGGCAGCGGCAGCCCGTTGTCGAAGACCGACGCGTCGTCGCCGGAGGCGTGCGCCAGCACGAACGGTGCGGCCTCCAGCCCCGGCTCGGCCGGGTCGCTGCGCAGCGTCAGCGGCAGCCGCGACAGCTTCTCGCCGACCCGGGTGGCCCCGCCCGGCTTGCTGAAGACCGTCCGGCCCTCCGCGGCGTCCCGCGCCCCGGAGGACCACAGCTGGTAGATCAGCAGGTCGGCCACGGCGGTGGGCGGCAGCAGCGTCTCGTACCGCCCGGCCGGCAGCTCGACCCGGCGCTGTGCCCACGCCAGCCGCTGCGCCAGCTCGGCGTCGAGCGCGGCCGGGTCGACGTCCCGGAAGTCGCGGGTCGCCCGCCCGGCCCAGGCGGACCGGGTGCGGTCGGGCGACTTGGCGTTCATCTCCAGGGTGCCGGTGGGCTGGTCGTGGCGGAGCCGCAGCCCGGTGGAGGTGCCCAGGTAGCTGGAGACCATCTCGTGGCTGGCGAAGCCGTACAGCTCCCGGCCGCCGGCCCGGGCCCGGGCGAAGGACTCGCCGAGCGCCGGGGCGAACGCCGCGAACACCTCCGAGGAGGTCTCGGCCGGCGGCTCGGCGAAGCCGGCCGAGGCCGGCACCCCGGTCACCAGCGGCTGGGCGTCCTCGGCCGGACCGGCGTCCCGGGCCGCGGCCTCGGCGGCCCGGACCAGCGGCTCCAGCTCGTCGGCGGTGACCGCGGACCGCGAGACCACACCCGAGGCGGTGCCCTCCCGCCCCTCGACCGTGGCCACCACGGTGAGGGTGCGGCCCCGGGTGACGCCGTTGGTGGTCAGCGCGTTCCCGGCCCAGCGGAGGTTGGCGGTGGACGTCTCGTCGGCGATCACCACGCAGCCGTCGGCGCGGGACAGCTCCAGCGCCCGCTCGACGATCTCGTGCGGCTTGTGGGTACGGGCGGTCATCGGCCGGCCTCCTGCGTGGTGTTCAGAATGTTGACGCCGCGGAAGAGCGCGGACGGGCAGCCGTGCGAGACGGCGGCGACCTGGCCGGGCTGCGCCTTGCCGCAGTTGAAGGCGCCCCCGAGCACATAGGTCTGCGGACCGCCGACGGCCGCCATCGACCCCCAGAAGTCCGTGGTGGTGGCCTGGTACGCGACGTCGCGCAGCTGGCCCGCGAGCCGGCCGTTCTCGATCCGGAAGAAGCGCTGGCCGGTGAACTGGAAGTTGTAGCGCTGCATGTCGATCGACCAGGAGCGGTCGCCGACCACGTAGATGCCGCGCTCCACCCCGGAGATCAGCTCCTCGGTGGAGGGCCCGGACGGGGCCGGCCGCAGCGAGACGTTCGCCATCCGCTGCACCGGCACGTGGCCGGGGGAGTCGGCGTACGCGCAGCCGTTGGAGCGGCCCAGGCCGGTCAGCCTGGCGATCCGCCGGTCGAGCTGGTAGCCGACGAGCACCCCGTCCTTGACCAGGTCCCAGGACTGCGCGGCCACCCCCTCGTCGTCGTAGCCGACGGTGGCCAGTCCGTGCTCGGCGGTCCGGTCCCCGGTGACGTTCATGATCTGCGAGCCGTAGCGCAGCTCGCCCAGCTGGTCGAAGGTGGCGAAGGAGGTCCCCGCGTAGGCCGCCTCGTAGCCCAGCGCCCGGTCCAGCTCGGTGGCGTGGCCGATCGACTCGTGGATGGTCAGCCAGAGGTTCGACGGGTCCACCACCAGGTCGTACGTCCCTGCCTCCACCGACGGCGCGCGCATCTTCTCGGCGAGCAGCGACGGGATCTCGGCCAGCTCGGCGTCCCAGTCCCAGCCGGTGCCGGTCAGGTACTCCCAGCCGCGCCCGACGGGCGGCGCCAGGGTCCGCATCGAGTCGAACTCGCCGGAGGCGGCGTCCACCGCCACCGCCGTCAGCTGCGGGTGCAGCCGGACGCGCTGCTGGGTGGTGGTGGTGCCCGCGGTGTCCGCGTAGAACTTGTTCTCCTGCACGGTCATCAGCGAGGCGTCCACATGGGCCACCCCGTCGGCCGCCAGCAGCCGGGAGCTCCACTCGGCCAGCAGCCCGGTCTTCTCCGCGTCGGGCACGTCGAACGGGTTGATCCCGTAGGCGGAGACCCAGGTGCGGTCGGCGTGCACCGGCTCGTCCGCCAGCTCCACCCGCTCCTCGGAGCCCGCCGCCTCGATCACCTTCGCGGACAGCCGGGCCATGGCCACCGCCTGCGAGGCGACCCGGGCCGCCGCGTCCATGGTCAGGTCCACCCCCGAGGCGAATCCCCAGGCGCCGCCGTGCACCACCCGCACCGCGTACCCCAGGTCGGTGGTGTCCGACGAACCGGCGGGCCTGGCGTCCCGCAGCCGCCAGGACGCGCTGCGCACCCGCTCGAAGCGGAAGTCCGCGTGGTCGGCACCGAGGGCCCGGGCGCGTGCCAGCGCCGCGTCGGCGAGCGCCCGCAAGGGCAGTGCCAGGAACGACTGATCGACCTCATGGGGCACGACGGGCCCCTCCTCTTCTTCCGTCCGGTTCCGTCTTCACCTGTGTGGGCTGTGTCAGCTGGAGTGAATCATGGCGCCGGGCGCCGCAGAGCGGAATAAACCGCACCGGGCGGGCAGCGGGCCACCCGTCCCCGCGGGAGCCGGCCACGGCGCGGCGCCGGGGCACGGGCCGGGCCGCCGGGGGCGCTTTCTGTAGGAATCCGACAGTGCTGTCCGGAAGCCACTGTGGGGGGTGGATTCTCCGGCGGCCGCCGCGGACCGATAGTTTGCGGGAGTACCACGACCGCTATCGAAAGGGTGCTCCATTGAGCCGCTCGGTTCTCGTCACCGGAGGAAACCGGGGCATCGGCCTCGCCATCGCCCGAGCGTTCGCCGACGCGGGCGACAACGTCGCCATCACCTACCGGTCCGGCGAGCCGCCCGCGGGCTTCCTCGCCGTGCGGTGCGACATCACCGACCCCGAGCAGGTGGAGCAGGCCTACAAGGAGATCGAGGAGAAGCAGGGCGCGGTCGAGGTGCTGGTGGCCAACGCCGGCGTCACCCGCGACCAGCTGCTGATGCGGATGTCCGAGGAGGACTTCAGCACCGTCCTGGACACCAACCTGACCGGCACCTTCCGGGTGGTGAAGCGCGCCAACCGCGCCATGCTGCGGGCCCGCAAGGGCCGGGTCGTGCTGATCTCCTCGGTGGTGGGCCTCCTCGGCTCCGCGGGGCAGGCGAACTACGCCGCCTCCAAGGCCGGGCTCGTCGGTTTCGCCCGCTCCCTCGCCCGGGAGCTGGGCTCGCGCAACATCACCGTCAACGTCGTCGCGCCCGGCTTCGTGGACACCGACATGACCCGCGTGCTCAGCGACGAGCAGCGGGAGGGCATCGTGAAGCAGGTGCCGCTGGCCCGCTACGCGCAGCCCGAGGAGATCGCCTCCGCGGTCCGCTTCCTGGCCTCCGACGAGGCCGCGTACATCACTGGAGCCGTCATCCCCGTAGACGGCGGATTGGGCATGGGTCACTGAACGTCATGAGTGGAATTCTCGCCGGCAAGCGCATCCTGGTCACCGGTGTCATCACCGACGCCTCGATCGGCTTCCACGCCGCCAGGCTCGCCCAGGAGGAGGGCGCCGAGGTCATCCTCACCGGCTTCGGCCGGCTGACGCTGGTGGAGCGGATCGCCAAGCGGCTGCCCAAGCCCGCCCCGGTCATCGAGCTGGACGTCACCAACCAGGAGCACCTCGACACCATCGCGGACCGGGTGCGCGAGCACCTGGGCGAGGGCGTGGACCTGGACGGCATCGTGCACTCGATCGCCTTCGGCCCGCAGGGCGCCTTCAACTTCCTGGAGGCGAGCTGGGAGGACGTCTCCACGGCGGTGCACGTCTCGGCGTACTCGCTGAAGTCCCTGACCACGGCGCTGCTGCCGCTGATGCCGCGCGGCGGCTCGGTGGTCGGCCTCACCTTCGACGCCAAGTTCGCGTGGCCGGTCTACGACTGGATGGGCGTGGCCAAGGCGGCCCTGGAGTCCACCTCCCGCTACCTCGCCCGGGACCTCGGCCCGAAGAACGTCCGCAGCAACCTGGTCGCGGCGGGCCCGATCAAGTCGATGGCCGCCAAGTCCATCCCCGGCTTCGAGGTGCTCGCCGACGAGTGGGGCGACCGTGCCCCGATCGGCTGGGAGATCTCCGACCCCGAGCCCGCCGCCCGCGGTGTGGTCGCGCTGCTGTCGGACTGGTTCCCCAAGACCACCGGCGAGGTCGTGCACGTGGACGGCGGCGTCCACATGATGGGCGTCTGACACCCGTCCCGCCGCGCTCACCGGTGCCGGTGCCGGCCCGCTCAGCCGGCACCGATGCCGCCGGTTGCGTCCGACGGGCGATGCCCCGGTCCTCCCCGCGCTCCGCGGGAGGCCGGGGCATCGCCCGTTCGGCCCTGTCCGGGGGCGGCCGGGGCCGCGGCCCGGCACCGTGGAGTCCATACCGCGCGTACCGCCCACGGGCGCCGGCCGGACCTTTCGTCCGTGCCCGGCGCGCCGGTACGTCCCGGGTGTACCTCCCGGGTGTACGCACCGGTACGTCGGTGTACGTCCCCCTTGAGGTGCAGCCGCGGCGGACCCGCCGCAGCACGGCCGAGGAGGTTCGCCATGCGCAGGAGGTCCCGCACCGCGGTCGCCGCGACAGCCGTGGCGGCGGCCTGCGCGGTCGTCGCCGCGGCCCCCGCGTCCGGCGGACGGCCCGCCGCCCGCCGCCCGGTCGTCGCCCCCCGGCCCCGGCCCCGGCGACCGCCCCGGCGACCGGAGCCCCGGTCCCGCGGGTCGCGGTGGTCCGGCCGTTCACGGCGTCGGCCCCGCCGTCCGGGGCCTCCGGGGACGCGGCCCCGTGGTCCAGGGACCCGGCCCCGCGGTCCGGGAGGACGGTCGCGCCGTTCGTGACGGTGGCCCCGCCGGCCTCGGACGACCGGCCGCCGCGCGCCGCGGGCCGGGGCGCCTCGTGCAGCGCCTGGATCACCGGCTCCCGGGCCCACGCGAGCTGCTTCAACCCCGACCCGGCCGCCGACCGGGTCCAGCTGCACGTGGACTGCGCCCGCTGGTGGGACCCCGACCTGGCGAGCCACCCGGTCGAGGTCGGGCCCGCCCAGCACGTCCGCCTCTCCCAGCGCTGCTGGAAGGAGATACGGGAGGCCTGGGTCTCGCAGCGGTCCGAGGGCTGACCGGGGCGAACGGTGGCGGGCGGGTCGGCGGATGCCAGGGGGCCGGGTGCGCGGGCATCGGGGCCGAGCGGCCCGGCGGTGGGGAAACGGACGCGCGGCCCGGGGCGTCAACGGCCCGGGTGCCCGGTACCGCGTGCCAGGGGCCCGGGCACGCGGTACCGGGCACCCGGGTGGCGGGCACGGGCCCGCGGGCGGGTACGCCGACCCCACGGGCAGGCGCGGAACCCGGCGCGCCCGCCGGTGGTCTCAGCGGGGGGCGAACCGGCAGGAGAAGGCGTGCTCGCTCGCCTCGGCCGCCGCCCGGTCCCCGTCACCGGCCCGGATCGCCGCCACCAGCCGTGCGTGGTCCACGTACCCCTCCGGCCGCAGCTCGGCGCCGACGTCCGCGCGCAGGAACTCCCGCAGCACCCCGCCCAGATCGGCGTAGAGCTCGGCCAGCACCTCGTTGTGCGAGGCCGCCACGATCGCCAGGTGCAGTGTGGCGTCGGCCTCCACGAACGCCTCCGCGTCCCCGGACGCCCAGGCCCGCTCGCGCCGGTCCAGCAGCGCCTCGATCTGCCGCAGGTCCTGCTCGGTACGGCGCTCCGCGGCCAGCTGCGCCGCCTTGGTCTCCAGGGCGGTACGCAGCTCGGCGACGTGCAGCGGCCGGGCGTCGGCGAACCGGCGGTGCATCACCCCGGCCAGCTCGCTGGTGGCCAGGACATAGGTGCCCGACCCCTGGCGGATGTCCAGCAGCCCGTTGTGCGCCAGTGCGCGGACCGCCTCCCGCACGGTGTTCCGGGCCACCCCGAGCTGTTCGACCAGCTCCGGCTCGGTGGGGATGCGGGAGCCCACCGGCCACTCACCGGAGGTGATCTGGGCGCGCAACTGGGCGATCACCTGGTCGGCGAGCGCGGATCGCCGGGGCGAGGTCAGCGGCATGACTCTCCTGGCCTGGGGCCTTCACTCGGGGGCCGGACGTACCCATGATGCCGCCCGGAGGCCGTCACGGGGCCACCCCGGCGACGCGGGGGCGACGGACGCCGGCACGGCGCGAGGCCGCTCCGGGGCCCGTCACCGGTACGGGCACCACCGCGTGCGCCGCCGGCGCACGCACCACCGGTACACGCCTCGACGGCGCATGCGCCAGGGACGCGCACGCCCCCGGGCTGGCCCGGACGACCGCGCGGGCGGCGCGGTGGACAGCTATTCATCCCATGATTCTATGATGGTCGCCATGACAGAGCAGCGTGCCCTCAGCGACACCGCCGCAGCACCCGCCCGGCCCGCCGCCGGCGACGGGGGTCCGGCCGTACCGGGGCGCGGCGCGGTACCCGGGCCGTCCGGCCGCCCCTCGGGGGCCGGAGGCACCCTCCCGGACGCGGGTGAGGCCGGCGGCGGCGCCGGCGGGCGGCAGCTCCTGGTCGTCCTCGGGCTGGTGCTCGCCGCGCTCAACCTGCGGCCCGCCATCACCAGCCTCGGTTCCCTCATGGAGGAGGTCCGCGACGGGCTCGGGATGAGCGGCACCGTCGCCGGACTGCTCACCTCCGTGCCCGCGCTGTGCTTCGCGGTCTTCGGCCTCGCCGCACCGCGGCTCGCGCGCCGCTGGGGCCCGGCCACCGTGGTCTGCGCCGGGCTGGTGGCGATCACCGCCGGGCTGGCGGTGCGCCCGCTGATGGGCGGCACCGCGGCCTTCCTGGCGGTCAGCGCGCTGGCGCTGGCCGGCATCGCGGTGAGCAACGTCCTGATGCCGGTGATCGTCAAGCGTTGGTTCCCGGACCGGGTCGGCGCGATGACCGGCGTGTACTCGATGGCCCTGTCGCTCGGCACCGCGGTGGCGGCCGCCGCCACCGTCCCGCTGACCGGCGCGCTGGACGCCGGCTGGCGGCTGGGCCTGGGGATGTGGGCGGTCCTGGGCGGCCTCGCCGTACTGCCCTGGTTCGCCATCGCCCGTGGCCGCACCAACCGCGAGTCACGCGCCGCGGCCACCGGCGGCGCGGCCCAGGAGGCGCCCACCGGCCGGATCGCCCGCAGCGCCACCGCCTGGTCGCTGGCCGTCTTCTTCGGCCTCCAGGCCACCGGCGCCTACATCACCATGGGCTGGATGCCGCAGATCTTCCGCGACGCCGGGGTCTCCGCCTCCACCGCGGGCGTCCTGCTGGCCGTCACCATGGTGATGGGCGTGCCGCTGTCCTTCGTGCTGCCGCGCATCGCCGCCCGCCTCCGCCACCAGGGAATCCTCGTCGTGGCGCTCGGGGCCTGCGGCCTGAGCGGCTACGCGGGGCTGTGGCTCGCGCCGGCCGGCGGCGCCTGGGCGTGGGCGCTGCTGCTGGGCATCTCCAACTGCGCCTTCCCGCTGGCGCTGACGATGATCGGCATGCGGGCCCGGACCAGCTCCGGGGTGGTCCGGCTCTCCGCCTTCGCCCAGTGCACCGGCTACCTGATCTCCATCCCCGGCCCGCTGCTGGTGGGTGCCCTGTACCAGCACAGCGACGGCTGGGGCCTGCCGATCGCCCTCATGGCGTCGCTCATGGTGCCGCAGATCGTGGCCGGTGTCCTGGCCGGGCGGGACCGAACCCTGGAGGACGAGCTGTGACCGGGCGGTGGGACACTGGGGCCATGTCTCCTGTGCTCGACCCCAACCCGCAGAACGGGCAGAAGAAGCTGCTCGGCATCCTCGGCGCGATGCTGCTCATCACGGTGATCATCGGGGTGGTGGCCACCATCGCCGCCCCCTGACCCGTCCGCCCCGCGCGGGTGCGGTGACCGCGGCCCCGGTGACCCTCCCGGGGGCGGCGGCGCGCCGGCTCCCGGTGAGCGTGCGGTGGCGCGGCGCCGGCCGGTCCCGGGGCGCCGGCGTCCGGCCTTCCGGGGCGTGGACGGCGCGGTGCGTCCCCGGCGCCCTGTGGCGCGGTACGCCCGGCTGTGCGGTGGCCGCGGTACGTCCCGGAAGTCTTGCGGCCGGGCTTTCGTACGCAGGGTGGTCCGGCGCCCGACGGGTACACCGGCGGGTGCACGGCGCGTACACCGGCGGAGCGGCGCCCGGCCCGATGCGGCGCGGCGCGGCGTGCGGCCACGCCTTCCCCGTGAGCGGTTTCCCCGCACGGCCAGCGGCGACGTGCCGTCCGGCCTTCGGGTGACGTCCGGGGCCGGTGGCCGGGGGCGAGGCCCGGGGCGGATCCGCGGGTGAGGCCCGAGGCGGTGTCCGGAGGCGGCGCCCGGGGCAGCGCCCGTCGGCGTGATCTGGCACGGTCACCGGCCTGGCCGGCGCGGGGCCCCGTGCGCCACAGCAGGACGCCGTGGGCCACGACGGGACGCGGCGGCGCCGGGTGGCCGCGGCGGCACCGGCGGGACGCGGCGGTACCGCGCGGCTGCGGCCTCCCAGGGTCCCGCTCCCCTGCCGCCGGCCCGCCCGACCGCCCGGGGGTGGGGTTATCCCCCCTGTCCCCTAGGGGGTCAAGGTCAGGGTCAAGTGGGTGGTTCACCGGATGGGAACGGTAGCGGCCCCTCCGTAGATTCGAGGTGTCGCGGTGAGCGAGTGCCGCGACGGCCGCAGCCGCTCCCCGTCCTTTCGGAGGCGATCCCATGTCCGCCCGGTCACCCCGCCCCTTGTCCCGGTCCGCCGGTACGGCCCCCGGCGGCGTGGACATCCGGCTCCCGTGGTGGGGTATCGCCCTGCCCGCCTTGGCCTTCGCCGCGCTGCTCCTGCTGATATCGGGCTCCGCGGACGCGCACGCGGCCGAGGGCGGCGGAGCGCTCTCGCAGTTCGTCGGCGCGGTCCGGCACGCCCTCCTCGACCAGCTGCCGTGACCCCTGCCGGCCCCGGTGACGGGCCCGCTCGGCGGCGGCTCCCGGCGCGCGCCGCCCGGCCGGAGTTCCCGGCGGCTCCGACCGGTGCGGAGAGCTTCCAACACCCCGCGACTGGCACCGGGATTCATGCGAAGCTGGGACGCATGAGCGTCGATGTGCCCCGAAGGATCGTCCTGTTCCGACATGCCAAGGCCGAGTGGGCCCAGGAATCCGACCACGAACGGCCACTGGCCGAGCGCGGCCGCAAGGACGCACCGGCCGCCGGGCTCTGGCTGGCCGGCACAGGCATCGACCCGGACCTCACCCTGTGCTCCACGGCGGTGCGCACCCGGGAGACATGGAAGCTGGCCGTCCAGGAGCTGCCGCGGCGCCCCCGGACCGTCTACGACGAGCGGCTGTACGAGGCGTCCCTCGGCGAGCTGATCGCCGTGCTCAACGAGACGCCCGAGGAGGTCGAGGACCTGCTGGTGGTCGGACACAACCCGGGCATGCACGCCCTGGCCGACGCCCTCACCGGCGAGGCGGAGGGCGACCTGCTGCCCCGGATGAACCGCAGCGGGTTCCCCACCGCCGCGATGGCGGTGGTGAGCTTCAGCGGTGCCTGGAAGAACGTGGAGCACAACATCGGACGGCTCGTCGCCTTCTGGGCACCGCACGCCTGATCTCCCGGGCCCGCTCCGTCCGGCTCTCCACCCCGAGGCCGCCTGGGCCCGCCCGCCCCGGCGCCTGGGCCCCCGCCTCACCCGGACCGTTCCGGCGGTGGGCGGCGGCCCCCGGCCGCCGGGCAGGGCGCCCGGCGGCCGGGGACCCGGTGCGAGCGGGAGGCCCGCCGTGGGGTGCGGTTCACGTCGGGCCCGGCCCGTGGGGGAGCGCGGTTCACCGTGGGGCCCCGGGCCGCCGGGTGGTACGGCGCGCGGCTCAGCCCTGGTCCGGTGGGCCGGGGCCACGGTACGGACCGGCTCACGGTGCGCCGGCCCGCGAAGGTGCCGACCACGGCGGGCACGGCCGGGGCGTGCGGCCCGGTCGGCGTGGTGACCGGGCCGGCCATCGGGGCGCTCGGGGCCGCTCCCGGGTCAGCGCCCCCGGAGCGGCCCCGACGGCCGGCCGCCGGCGCCGTCCCGGCGGGCGGCAGGGCCGGTCAGTCGGAGTGCGTCTCCGCCGCCTCGACCTCTTCCCGGGTGATGCCCAGCAGATAGAGCACGGTGTCCAGGAACGGCACGTTCACCGCGGTGTGCGCGGCCTCCCGCACCACCGGCTTGGCGTTGAAGGCCACACCCAGACCCGCCGCGTTCAGCATGTCCAGGTCGTTCGCCCCGTCACCGATCGCCACCGTCTGCGCCAGCGGCACCCCGGCCTCGGCCGCGAAGCGGCGCAGCAGCCGGGCCTTGCCCGCCCGGTCCACCACCTCTCCGACCACCCGGCCGGTGAGCTTGCCGTCCACCACCTCCAGGGTGTTGGCCGAGGCGAAGTCCAGGCCCAGCCGCTCCTTGAGGTCGTCGGTGACCTGGGTGAAGCCGCCGGAGACCACCCCGACCTGGTAGCCGAGCCGCTTGAGGGTGCGGATCAGGGTCCGGGCGCCGGGGGTGAGCCGGACCTCGGCCCGCACCTTGTCCACCACCGACTCGTCGATGCCCTTCAGCAGCGCCACCCGGGCGTGCAGGGACTGCTCGAAGTCCAGCTCCCCGCGCATCGCCCGCGCGGTCACCTCGGCGACCTCGGCCTCGCACCCGGCGTGCGCGGCGAAGAGCTCGATCACCTCGTCCTGGATCAGGGTGGAGTCCACGTCCATCACCACCAGCCGCTGCGCCCGGCGCTGCAGACCGGAGGCGACCACCGCGACGTCCACCCCCAGCGCCGCGGCCTCGGTGGCCAGCGCGGTGCGCAGCGGCTCGGTCTGAGCCCCGGAGACCTCGAACTCCACGGCGGTGACGGGGTACTTCGCCAGCCGGAAGATCCGGTCGATGTTGCCGCCGGTGCCGGTGATCCGGGCCGCGATGGCCGCGGTGGACCGGGCGGTCAGCGGGTGGCCCAGCACCGTGACGTGCGAGCGGCCGACGCCGCGCGGGCGGTTGTCACCCCTACCGGTGATGATCTCCGCCTGGAGACGGAGGGATTCCGCCCAGCTGTGCACGGTGGCGCGCAGGTCGCCCTCGGTCACGCCGGCGGCCGCAGGCGGGGTCACCAGGGCGCACAGCACTATGCGCCCCCGGGTGACCACCTGTTCGATGTCGACGACGTCCACGCCGTAGGCGGCGAGGGTGTCGAAGAGGCCGGCGGTGATGCCGGGGCGGTCCTTGCCGAAGATCTTGACGAGGAGGGTGGGATCGTTCTCGCCCGGTACGGCGTTGGCAGGTGGGATCTGCGATGCGCTCATGGTGTTACCACCGTATCGGGCTCGCCGGAAGCGTCGCGCGGCCGTCCGGGCTGCGGACAGCCGTGCGACGGGGAGTGTTCCGCTCGCGGTCATCACGCCGTCACGCAAACCGGTCGATGTCAGGTTATCCGGGACCGCCTTCCCGCGCTCCCCGGGAGCGGGATTCCGGGCCGGAACCTCCCGCCCGTCCGCCCGGGGGCGCCGGCCCGCCCGGCCGCCCGGGCCCGCCGGCAACGACCCCGGCGGCCCCGGTGTACCAGGCGGCCAGCGCGCCGGCGAACCCCGCCGCCGCACCCCACGCCGCGCCCAGCAGTACCGCCCACGGAACGCTGCCGTGCAGGTCGAGCCCGGCGGCGAAGGCGTCGAAGCCGAACACCGACAGCCCGGCCGTCGCGGACACCCCGGTCAGCCGGACCAGCAGCGGCAGCGCCAGCGCGGTGGCGACCCCCAGCCGCAGCGCGCACCACCCGGCGAAACCGTACGGGCCCCGGTCCCGCCCGCCAGGCCCGGTCCCGGCCGGCACCGGGGTCCGGGCGGCGGTGAGCACCCCGGCCGCCAGCATCATCAGCACGCAGCCGACGACCAGCAGCCAGACCCTGCCGTCCTGCTCCGCCAGCCGGCCGACGGTGATCCGCTCCTCGGTCCCCGTCCCGAGCAGCTCGTCCAGCGGATCCGGCAGCACCTGCCGCAGCGCACCGGTCGCCGTGCCGTGCCAGGGCACGAACAGGCCCAGCGGCACCCCGGTGCCCGCCCCGTTCGGCGCGCCGATCAGGGTGCCGCCCAGCACCAGCCGCGGATGCTCGTCGCCGATGGAGGCGTACACCCCGGCCGCGGTCGCGGCGCCGGTCGCCAGCAGCAGCACCGTGCAGAGCGCCGAGGCGGCGGGCCGTACCACGGGGTGGACGGCTTCCCAGCCGCGCGGCAGCGGGGTGCGGCGGGAGACCAGCAGCGCCAGCAGGAGCACCCCCGCCACCCACACCGCCCCGCCCAGCAGGGTGCGGGCGGTCGCCACGGTGATGCCCACCTCGGCCTCCGCGCCGGCCAGGTCCACCAGCCGGTCCGGCAGCAGCCCGCCGCCGATGTCCGCGAGGTCGCCGAGGTCGGCCGGGAGCCGCCCGGCACCCTCCCCGGCCGCCCGGCCCAGGGTCGAACCGTCGATGGTGACGGTGTCGTCGGCCACCCAGCACAACCCGGCCAGCACCAGCAGGAAGAGCACCGCCACCGCTCCGGCCCGGACCGCGAGCCCGGCCGGCGTCGGCACCGGTCCGGCCCGGCGCAGCGCACGCAGGAACACCCCGCCGAGCAGCAGTGCCCCGGTCAGCGAGACACCCAGCGGCATCACGTCGATCGCGCTGGTGGCGTCCGCGCCCTCCAGGCCGAACACCCGCACGTCCCCGGACGGTTCGACCGACCCGCCCACCGCGAGGACCACCGTGGCGGCGGTCATCGGCCCCAGCGACCCCGCCCGGTCGGCCTCCATCAGATGGAGGCCGAGCGCGCCGACGCCCACCATCGCCAGGAACGCCCAGCCCACCGCGGCCAGGGCGGACAGCAGCACCTCGCCGGTGCGGCCCCGGCCGCCGTGGTTCGCCGCCATGGTGATGCCCCCGGTCGTCGGGAGTGTCCGGATGGTCCATGGTCGACGCCATCACCGGGTGTCCACCACTCGCCGGGGCCTTTCGGATGAGCCGAGCCTGCCCGATAGTCGCCCTTGCCAACGCCCGACTTCCGGTTCCGGGACCGGGCCTGAAATAGTTCCCCACGATGTTCGCCATCCCTAGACTCCCTGGCGCAGGGGGACATTCGGGGGACAACTAGTGGGGCATGGAGTGCCGGAACTCGTACTGGAATTGAATGGACAGACCTGGGCACTTGACCCGTCCAGGTCGTACACCCTCGGGCGTGACCCGCAGGGCGACGTGGTGTTCGAGGACGCCAGGGTCTCCTGGCGGCATGCGACGGTGCGCTGGGGCGGTCACGGCTGGCTCATCGAGGACCACGGCAGCACCAACGGCACCTACATGCAGGGGCAGCGGATCCAGCAGACCGAAATCGGCCCCGGTTCGGTGGTGCACCTGGGCAACGCGACCGACGGCCCGCGGCTGACGGTCGCCGCCGCGGCGCCCGCCGCGTCCGGTGCCTTCGGCGCGCAGCACGCCCCGGCCGCACCGGGGCAGGCACCGCCGGCTCCGCACCCGTCGGCCCAGCCGCAGCAGCCGGGCGCGTGGCCCGGCGCCGGCGGGCCGTCGTACCAGCCGCAGGCGCCGCAGGGCTGGCCGCAGGCCCCGCACCAGGGTCACCCGGCGCCCGGCCACCAGCCGCCGCAGCCCCGGCAGGCAGCCGGCCACCGGTCGCCGCAGGCTCCCGGACCCCAGGGGTACCAGGCGCCCCAGGGCCACCCCGCACACCTGGCCCCTCAGCCGCAGCAGGGACACCAGGCACCGCAACCGCCGCACCAGGCACCGCCCGGCGCGGGGGTCCACCAGCCACCGCCCGGCGCGTCGCGGCCGGGGCCCGTGCCGCAGCAGCACGGCCCCGGGCAGGGCCCGGACCGCCCGGCGCCGACGGCCGGCGACCGCCACCCCACGAGCTTCCACCATGTGGCCGCCGGCCGGGTGATGCGGATCGGCCGTGCCCTGGAGAACGACCTGGTCGTCTCCGACCTCCAGGTCTCGCGCAACCACGCGGAGTTCCGGGCGCTGCCGGACGGCCGCTTCGAGATCGCCGACCTGGGCAGCCACAACGGCACGTACGTCAACGGCCAGCCGGTCCGCCGGCAGGTCATCGGCCCCAACGACATCGTCGGTGTCGGCCACTCCACGTTCCGCCTCGTCGGGGACCGGCTGGAGGAGTTCGTCGACACCGGTGAGGTGTCCTTCTCCGCCCGCCATCTGACGGTGACGGTGGACGGCGGCAAGCAGATCCTCAAGGACGTCTCCTTCGGGGTGCCGGAGAAGTCCCTGGTCGCGGTCATCGGCCCGTCCGGGTCCGGCAAGTCCACCCTGCTCAAGGCGCTGACCGGGTACCGCCCGGCCAACCAGGGCGAGGTCCTGTACGACAACCGGAACCTCTACAAGCAGTTCGCCGAGCTGCGGCAGCGCATCGGGCTGGTCCCGCAGGACGACATCCTCCACAAGGAGCTGTCGGTGCGGACCGCGCTGAAGTACGCCGCCAAGCTCCGCTTCCCCGGCGACACCGCCGAGGCCGAGCGCACCGCCCGCATCGACGAGGTGCTGCGCGAGCTGAAGCTCGACATCCACGCCGACAAGAAGGTCACCTCGCTCTCCGGCGGCCAGCGCAAGCGGGTCTCGGTCGCGCTGGAGCTGCTCACCAAGCCGTCGCTGATCTTCCTGGACGAGCCCACCTCGGGCCTGGACCCGGGCATGGACCGCGACGTGATGAAGCTGCTGCGCGATCTGGCCGACGACGGCCGCACCGTGCTGGTCGTCACCCACTCGGTGGCCGAGCTGGCCCTGTGCGACAAGCTGCTGGTCATGGCCCCGGGCGGCTCGGTGGCGTACTTCGGCCCGCCGGAGGAGGCGCTCAACTTCTTCGGCTACGAGACCTGGGCGGACGTCTTCTCGGCGTTCGAGAACTACCGCGACTACGACTGGTCGGGCCGCTGGCGCGGCTCCGAGCACTACCGCCTCTACGCGGCGGAGCTGGACGCCGTCGCCCCGCAGTCGGTGCCCGTCCAGCCGCCGCCGGCCCGGGTGCACAAACCGCAGACCTGGGGCTCCCAGCTGTTCACGCTGATCCGCCGCTACGTCTCGGTGATCGCCTCGGACCGCGGCTTCCTGGCCCTGATGGTCATCCTGCCCGCGGTCCTCGGCGGGGTCTCGGTCGTCATACCCTCCGACTTCGGGCTGACGATGCCACCCCGGGGCCAGTTCAACCAGGACGCCGGCACGATCATGATGATCCTGGTGGTCGGGATGTGCTTCTCCGGCGCGGCGAACTCGGTCCGGGAACTCATCAAGGAACGGGTGATCTACGAACGGGAACGGGCCGTGGGCCTGTCCCGGTCCGCCTACCTGATGTCCAAGGTGATCGTCCTGGGCGTGATCACCGCCTTCCAGGGCGTGATCATCTGCGCCATCGGCTTCTCCGTCCGCGAGCTGCCCGAGGAGGGCCTCATCCTCCCGGCCGGCGCCGAGCTGTGCCTGGCGATCATCGCCATCGGCTTCACCTCGATGATGATCGGCCTGGTCATCTCCGCACTGGTGAAGACCGCCGAGAAGACCATGCCGCTGCTGGTCATGTTCGCCATCGTCCAGGTCGTCTTCACCGGCATCCTGTTCAAGATCTACGGATCGCCCGGCATCGAGCAGTTCGCCTGGCTGATGCCGGCCCGCTGGGCGGTCGGCGCCGCGGCCGCCACCTTGGACTTCGGCCCCGGCCCCGGCCACGTGATGGCGCCCTGGGACCGCAAGAAGCCCGACGACCTGGACCCGCTGTGGGAGCACGCCACCGGCCAGTGGGCCATCGACATGTTCGTGCTGATCGCGCTCGGCGTCGCCTGCGGCTTCGCGGTGGCGCGGCTGCTGCGCCGGCACGAGCCGGAGGTCATGCGCAAGTGAGCCGCGCCCGGTCCCGGTGACCCCGCGGCCCCGGTGACCGGCCTGCCCGGCCCGCCGACCGGCGCGACGCCACGAGGGCGGCACCCCTGCCGGGGTGCCGCCCTCGTCCGTGTCCGGCGCACGGCCGCCGCGCCCCGAGGGGGACGGGGCCGCGGTACCGGACCGGATCAGTACGCGGAGTTCACGTTGTCCATCGAGCCGTAGCGGTCGGCGGCGTAGTTGCAGGCCGCGGTGATGTTGGCGACCGGGTCGTAGATGTCCCAGGAGGTGCCCTCGACGTGGTACGCCTTGAAGGTCGGCGGGATCACCTGGAGCAGACCCTTGGACGGGATGCCGTTGATCGCGTTGATGTCCCAGTTGTTGATCGCCCGCGGGTTGCCCGAGGACTCCCGCATGACGTTGCGGTGGATGCCCTCGTAGGTGCCCGGGATGCCCTTCTCCTTCAGGATGGCGAGGGACTCCCGGATCCACCCGTCCAGGTTGTCCGGGTAGCTCGGCTTGGCCGGGGCGGCCTTCGGACGGGGGGCGGGCGCCGGCGCGGCCTTGGCGACCGGCTTGCGCTCGTGCGAGCGGTTGGCGGCCTCGGCGGCGGCGCGCTTCTTGGCGATCTGGTCCTTGATCACCTGCTCGCGCTCGGCCTTGGCCCGGGCGGCGGCCCGCTCCTCGGCGGCGGCGGCCTTCTTCAGGTCGGTGGCCTTCTTCAGGTCCGCGGCCTTCTGAACGGCCTCGGCGTCGGCCTGCTGCACGGCCATCGCGGACCGCTGGGTGAGGCTGTCCTGCTGGATCTCCGCACCGAAGGCGGTGGTGCTCAGCTGGGTGACCGGCTTCGCCGACAGCGCCTGGGACTGCGGCTCGGCCTGGGCGCTGCCGCCCGGCACGAGGGTGAAGGCGAGGGCGGCGGTGCCGACGGCGGCGACGCCGGCGGCGGAAATCTTGTGGGTCTTGGTCAGACGGCTATAACCGGAGATGCTGCGCATGGGCGGTGTAAGTCCTCTTCCAATCGCTCGGAGTCGCAGAGGCCGTTCGGCGCTGAAAGAGCGCCGTTTCGATTCCACGGCGCCGTGCGACTCGGCAATTGTTAGCGGCGGTAAAAACGCCTGGCAAAGGTGTGACCTACGACCCGGGATAGTGGATCCCGGACCCGGCGAATACCCGCGGGGCCTTTGGGAAACAAGCCCACCGGGGCATCCGCCGTCCACTAATCCCGGTCGTAGGTGACGTGGGTCCTATGCGCAGGGTCACACGGGAGCCCCCGCCCGCTCGCTCTCCGTGGCCCGGCGGACACGGAAAAACGAAACGCGGCGCGGCCCGCCCACCGGGCGGCCGCGCCGCGTCGTTCACCGCCGGGGCCGGCGTTCTCCCCGTACACCGCCGGCCCGGCTTTTCTCCCGCCCGCCGCCGGCCCGGGATTTTCCCGGTCCGCCGCCGGGGCCGCCGCCGGTCAGATCTCCGTGAGAACCTGCGGCAGCGATTTGCGGACCAGATCCGGCACCACGCAGTCCTCGGCCGGATAACCCACCGGGATCACCGCGAACGCCTTCTCGTTCTCCGGGCGGCCCAGCACCTCGGAGAGGAACCGCATCGGACTGGGGGTGTGCACCAGCGCCGCCAGCCCGCACAGGTGCAGCGCGGACAGCAGCATGCCCACCGCGATCCCCACCGACTCGTCCACGTAGTAGTGCTTGCGGCGCTCGCCGTCCGGCCCCAGCCAGTAGCGCTGCTGGAACACCACGATCAGCTCCGGCGCGTCCGTCAGGTGCGCCTTGATCTCGTCCGTCCCCAGCGGGCGCAGCGCGGCCAGCCACTCCTCGCCCAGCCGCCCCTGGTAGGAGACGCGCTCCTCGGCCTCGGCGGCCTCCCGGATCCGCCGCCGCATCCCGGCGTCCTTGATCCGGACGAACGACCAGGGCTGCTGGTGTGCGCCGGACGGCGCGGTGGCGGCACAGGCGATGGCGTCGCGGACCGCCTGCTCGGGCACCGGGTCGGGCGCGAACTGCCGCACGGTCCGGCGGGCGGACATCCGCTCCCGCAGCTCGGCCGCGCGGGCCAGGGTCTCCTGCGGTGGCATCCGGTCGGGGCGGTAGGGCACCGGGCGGTACGGGGCGCCGTGGGTGGGGGTCCAGCTCCTCATTGGTATGGACATATGCAGGATTCTGCGGGCGGCACCCGGCGCCGAGGAACCGGTTCGCCGCGACGTACCACCACGGCTACGACTTTCGACGGAGGCGCCGGTGGACGGCGGGCGAGCCCGCCCGGCAGGACCTACGACCGGGGCCGGGGCCCGCGCCCGCCGCCGGGCCGATACCCGGGCCCCGGCCCCGCCGGTACGGTGACCTCCATGAACACAGGCACGGGCGGCGTTCCGGGAGCGGGCCTGGCGAGCGTCAGCAGTGCGCTGCTGGCCATGAGCCGCCACCTCGAAGTACGCGATGTGCTCCAGACCATCGTGGTCTCGGCCCGCCAGCTCCTGGAGGCGGAGTACGCGGCGCTGGGCGTCCCCGACGACCACGGCGGCTTCGCCCAGTTCGTGGTGGACGGGGTGGACGAGGAGCAGTGGAAGGCCATCGGCCCGCTGCCCCGCCAGCACGGGATCCTCGCCGAGATGCTCCACGACGCCACCCCGCAGCGCCTGGCCGACGTCCGCCGGCACCCCAGCTTCGAGGGCTGGCCGGCCGCCCACCCGGAGATGTCGGACTTCCTCGGCCTGCCCATCGCCGACGGGGAGGAGGTGCTCGGCGCGCTCTTCCTCGCCAACAAGAAGTGCCCCAAGCCCGCCGGCGGCTGCGGCTTCACCGCCGACGACGAGGAACTGCTGGGCATCCTCGCCCAGCACGCCGCCATCGCGCTCACCAACGCCCGGCTCTACGAGCGGAGCCGGGAACTGACCATCGCGGGGGAGCGCGCCCGGCTCGCCCACGAACTGCACGACGCGGTCTCCCAGAAGCTGTTCTCCCTCCGGCTGACGGCCCAGGCCGCCGCCGCCCTGGTGGACCGCGACCCGGCGCGCGCCAAGACCGAGCTCCAGCAGGTGGCCGCGCTCGCCGCCGAGGCCGCCGACGAGCTGCGCGCCGCGGTGGTGGAGCTGCGGCCCGCGGCACTGGACGAGGACGGCCTGGTCGCCACCCTGCGCACCCAGATCCAGGTGCTGGACCGGGCCCACACCGCCGAGGTCACCTTCACCGCCCCCGGCGTCCGCGCGCTCCCGGCGGCCCAGGAGGAGGCGGTGCTGCGGGTGGCGCAGGAGGCCCTGCACAACGCGCTGCGGCACTCCGGCGCCCGGCGGGTGGACGTCACCCTCGCCCGGCGCGGCACCGGCGTCCTGCTGCGGGTACGTGACGACGGTCGCGGCTTCGACCCCTCGGCCGTACGGCGCGCGGGACGGCACCTGGGCCTGGTGTCCATGCGGGACCGCGCCCAGGGCGTCGGGGGCCGGCTCACCGTGACGTCGGAGCCCGGGAAGGGCACCGTGATCGAGATGGAGGTGCCCGGTGGCTGAACCGGAGGAGAGGATCCGCGTCCTGCTCGTCGACGACCACCAGGTGGTCCGGCGGGGGCTGCGTACCTTCCTGGAGGTGCAGGACGACATCGAGGTCGTCGGCGAGGCGGCGGACGGCGCGGAGGGCGTGGCCCGCGCCCAGGAACTGCGCCCCGACGTGATCCTCATGGACGTGAAGATGCCGGGGACCGACGGCATCGAGGCGCTGCGCGGACTGCGCGAGGCCGGGAACCCGGCCCGGGTCCTGGTGGTCACCAGCTTCACCGAGCAGCGCACCGTGGTGCCGGCGCTGCGCGCGGGCGCCGCCGGCTACGTGTACAAGGACGTGGACCCCGACGCGCTGGCCGGTGCCATCCGCTCCGTGCACGCCGGCCATGTGCTGCTCCAGCCGGAGGTGGCCGGGGCACTGCTGTCCCAGGAGGAGGCCAACGGCGGCCAGGGGCGCCAGGGCACCCTCACCGAACGGGAGCGCGAGGTGCTGGCGCTGATCGCCGACGGCCGCTCCAACCGGGAGATAGCCCGCGCCCTGGTGCTCTCCGAGAAGACGGTCAAGACGCACGTGTCGAACATCCTGATGAAGCTGGACCTGGCCGACCGGACCCAGGCGGCGCTGTGGGCGGTGCGGCACGGGATCGGTGACTGAGCACCGCCCCCGTCCCTCCCTCGGAACAGGCCCCGGGACTTGAGAACCGCTGGAGAACCGGCTGTGGGAAGGTCATCGGTCGAACCGAGATTCATACCGTCGGGTGTATGTCACCCGAATGGCGTCACCCGGCGGGGCCCGCGGCGTTCTCCAGTGCGTGCCACGGCGTACGGCCGTGGCAGCACGCCAGGAGGGTTTGATCACGTGAAGAACATGAAGAAGCTCGCAGCCGCCACGATCGCCGCGGGTGGCCTCGTCATCGCCGGTGCGGGTGCCGCTTCCGCCGCCGGCAACGGTGGTGCCGTCGGCGGTGCCGTCGGTTCCCCGGGAGTGGTGTCCGGCAACGTGATCCAGGTGCCGGTGAACGTCCAGGCGAACGTGTGCGGCAACACCGTCGACGTCGTCGGTGTGCTGAACCCGGCCGTCGCCAACGGCTGCGGCAACATCTGACCGCCGGCCGCCCGTCGCGGGCGGCGGAAGGGGCCCCGTACGTCACACCGACGGCCGGGGCCCCGCTCCATGCGCCCGGCCGGTCAGGCGGCCCCGCCGCTCCCCGTAGGACGTCGCTCGCCCCAGGACGTGCCGCTCCCCATGGGAAGGGGGCGACAGCGGCGCCGATCGCCACGGCCGGAGCCGTCGGCACCACGGCGTCCGCGGCCTCGACCGGGCCCCGGCGGCACCACGCCTCCCGTCGCCTCCACCGGGTCGCCACGGCCTTCCGCGGCGGCCCGACTCCGGCGGCGCCACCCCTTCCGCCGGTCCCTTCACGACCGGAAGCCCGCCGGAAGCCCGGCGGCGCCACCCCCTTCGGCCCCTTCCCCGGTCGGGACCGGACGCGCCCTCCCACCGGCCGGTCCCGGTCAGGGCCGGTCGCGGCGCCGCTCCCGCTCCTCCACGTACGCGTTGTACGCGGCCACCTGCGCCCGCCGCGCGGTGCGCTCCACCGGACGCAGCGCCTCGGCCCGCGCCGCGATCTGCGCCGCGCTCACCGCCGCGCCGTGCTCCCGTCCGTCCCCGCCCGGGGCGTGCGCGATGGCCACCAGCGCCCCCACCCGCTGCGCCAGCTCCAGCACCCGGGCCGCCCGCGGCGGGTACCCGGGCGCGAGCACCTCCCGGCCGCGCGCCGCGCGCGCCCGGTACGCCTCCAGCGCCGCCTGCGCGACCGGGCCGGACCCCGCGACGTCCAGCCGGGACAGCACCTCGGTGGCCTCCCGCAGCGCCTCCGCCAGCTCCCGTTCCGCCTCGCCGAGCGAGGGCACGTCCGCGGGCGGCGCGTCCCGCACCGGCAGGCAGTGCCACACCACGTCCACCCGCACATCGCCTCGCGGGCCGGCCTCGAAGACCTCCGGCACCAGCCCCAGGGACACGCCCGGAACGACCACCGCCTCGCCCGCCTCCAGCGCCCGCGCGTTGAACTCCGGCGGGCCGCTGAGCCCCAGCGGGTGCCCGGGCACCGGCAGCGCCAGCCCCAGCCCGGTGGCGCCCAGCGCCCGCAGCCGGCCGAGCGCGAGCGTCAGCCCCACCGGCGCCGGCTCCGCCGGGAGACCGGCCACCCGGTGCGTGGCGTCGTCCCCGGTGATGTGGTGGGCCGCGTCGTCCGGTGAGACAAGTCCGGCAAGCAGGGCATTCCCCCATGCCGTGAGACGTCCTGATCGAGGTTCGTCGAGCATGCCCCCAGCCTAAGGACCGGCACCCGCGGGCAGTGGCGTAGGTTTTCCCTCGGGGGCTGCGCTTACCGGCGTACCCGACATTCGAGACTGCAATGGGAGACAACGCGCTCATGAGCGAGGTTCTGGAGCTGGTGGACGTATCCGTGGTCCGCGACGGCCGGGCTCTGGTGGACAAGGTCTCCTGGTCGGTCGCCGAGGGGGAGCGCTGGGTGATCCTCGGCCCCAACGGCGCCGGCAAGACGACCCTCCTCAACGTCGCCTCCAGCTATCTCTTCCCGACCACCGGCAGCGTCACCATCCTCGGCGACCGGCTCGGCGGGGTGGACGTCTTCGACCTGCGCCCGCGCATCGGCATGGCCGGTATCGCCATGGCGGACAAGCTGCCACGCAGCCAGACGGTCCTGGAGACCGTGCTGACCGCGGCCTACGGCATGACCGCCCACTGGCGGGAGAGCTACGAGGCCGTGGACGAGGACCGCGCCCGGGCCTTCCTCGACCGCCTCGGCATGAACGACTACCTCGACCGCAAGTTCGGCACCCTCTCCGAGGGCGAGCGCAAGCGCACCCTGATCGCCCGCGCCATGATGACCGACCCCGAGCTGCTGCTCCTCGACGAGCCCGCAGCCGGGCTCGACCTCGGAGGCCGCGAGGACCTGGTGCGGCGCCTGGGCCGGCTCGCCCGCGACCCCCTCGCCCCCTCCATGCTCATGGTGACCCACCACGTCGAGGAGATCCCGCCCGGCTTCACCCACGTCCTGATGATCCGCCAGGGCAAGGTGCTCGCCGCCGGCCCGATCGACACCGAACTCACCGCCCGCAACCTCTCCCACTGCTTCGGCCTGCCGCTGATCGTGGAGCGCAACGGCGACCGCTGGACCGCCCAGGGCCTGCCCCTGCGCTGACCCGGCCACCCCACCGGCCCGGCGGTACCGCCGCCCGCCCGCACCGCGCCCCACCGGCCCGCCCGGTGGGGCGCGGTGCCGCTCCGGCCGCGCCCTGTCCCCGCACACCCCGGCCAACTACCATGACCGTGTGGACGGATGGGTGTGGTGGCTGATCGCCGCCGTGGGGCTGGGCATCCCCCTCGTACTGACCGCGATGCCGGAGTTCGGCATGGTCGCGGTCGGCGCCGTGGCCGGCGCCGTGACCGCCGCCCTCGGGGCCGGACCGGTGCTCCAGGTACTGGTCTTCGCGGCCGTCTCGGTCGCGCTGATCGCCGTGGTACGCCCGATCGCCAACCGGGCCCGCCGGGACCGGCCCCGGCACCTCAGCGGCATCGACGCCCTGAAGGGCCGTCAGGCGGTTGTCCTGGAACGGGTGGACGGCAGCGGCGGCCGGATCAAGCTGGCCGGCGAGGTGTGGTCCGCGCGCTCACTCGACGGCGACCAGATCTACGAACCGGGGCAGCAGGTCGATGTGGTGGACATCGAGGGCGCCACCGCCGTGGTCATGTGAGGCCGTCAAGCTGCGCCGCGCACCGGTTATCTGAAAGACTTCAACATCATCGTCCGATGAGACCGCCAGGCTTGACAATCCAGAAGCACGAAGGGCACGGGGAGCCAGTGTGAATCCGATCATCATCGTCCTGATCATCCTGGTGATTCTCGTCTGCGTCGCGCTCATCAAGACGATCCAGGTGATTCCGCAGGCGAGCGCGGCCATCGTCGAGCGGTTCGGGCGCTACACCCGCACCCTCAACGCCGGTCTCAACATCGTCGTCCCGTTCATCGACACCATCCGCAACCGGGTGGACCTGCGGGAACAGGTCGTCCCGTTCCCCCCGCAGCCGGTGATCACCCAGGACAACCTGGTCGTCAACATCGACACCGTCATCTACTACCAGGTGACCGACGCCCGCGCCGCCACCTACGAGGTGGCCAGCTTCATCCAGGCGATCGAGCAGCTCACCGTCACCACGCTGCGGAACATCATCGGCGGCATGGACCTGGAGCGCACCCTGACCTCCCGCGAGGAGATCAACGCCGCCCTGCGCGGCGTCCTCGACGAGGCCACCGGCAAGTGGGGCATCCGCGTCAACCGCGTGGAGCTCAAGGCCATCGAACCCCCCACCTCCATCCAGGACTCGATGGAGAAGCAGATGCGCGCCGACCGCGACAAGCGCGCCGCGATCCTGCAGGCCGAGGGTGTCCGGCAGTCCGAGATCCTGCGCGCCGAGGGCGAGAAGCAGTCCGCGATCCTGCGCGCCGAGGGTGAGGCCAAGGCCGCCGCGCTGCGCGCCGAGGGCGAGGCGCAGGCGATCCGCACCGTCTTCGAGTCCATCCACGCCGGCGACCCGGACCAGAAGCTCCTCTCCTACCAGTACCTGCAGATGCTCCCGAAGATCGCCGAGGGCGACGCCAACAAGCTCTGGATCGTGCCCAGCGAGATCGGCGACGCGCTCAAGGGGCTCGGCGGGGCCATCGGCAACTTCGGCCCGATGGGCGGTGGCTCCGGCGGCGCCGCCAAGGAGGCCGCGCCGCGCCGCGAGCAGCCCAGGATCGACTGAACATCCGCCGCGCCCCCACACCACCGACGGGCTGCCGCCCGGCGCACTCCGCGCCGGGCGGCAGCCCGTTGCGCATGCCGTACCCGTCCTCCCCGCCCGCCGTGACCGTCCCGGCGCCGTCTCCGGCCGCGCTCAGCCGCGCCGCCGCGCCGGCCCGTCCGCCGCGCCGTGCCCGGCGGCCGCGCCTCACGGCAGCAGCGGTTCCCCGAGCGGCAGCTCGTCCTGCCGGCCGGCCCCCAGCGCCAGCAGCAGCGCGTCCGCCGGGGTCGGTTCGAACGGCTTGCTCAGCAGCGTCATCCCGGCCTGCTCCGGAGTACGGTCCGCCTTGCGGTGGTTGTCCGCGGCACAGGCCGCCACGGTGTTCAGCCAGGTGTCCCCGCCGCCGCGGGACCGCGGGACCAGGTGGTCCACGGTGGTGGCCCGCCGCCCGCAGTACGCGCACCGGTGCCGGTCCCGCACCAGCACCCCGCGCCGCGACCACGGTGCCTGTCTTCGGAACGGCACCCGTACGTACCGGCAGAGCCTGATCACCCGGGGCAGCGGTAGTTCCACGGCCGAGGCGCGCACCCGCAGCCGGGGGTGGGCCTGTTCGACGACGGCCTTGTCCTGGAGCACCAGGACCACCGCACGCCGCGACGTCACCGTCGCCAGCGGTTCGAAGCTCGCGTTGAGCACCAGGGTCTCGCGCATCCGACAACCACCTCCCGCGCCCGCTTCCGGGCCCGCGCCACCACGGCGGGGCCGGGACCCACTTTCTCCCGGGGCCCCGGCCGCGACAACGCAATTTCCGCCGTCGCACGGCGCGTTCGGCCCGGCGGCCAGGGCCGGGGGCCGGCGCACACCGTGACACGCGTCCGGCCCGGACGGGAGTCCCGCCCGGGCCGGAAGGGGTGCGGGGCCGGCCCGCCGGGGGCCGGTGCCCGGCGCGCGTCAGTCGCCGGCGGGTGCCTCGTACTCGCCGATCAGATGGGCACGGGCCAGGGTGTGGAAGCGCAGGTTGAACCCGACGACGGCCGGCGTCGCCTCCGCGTCCGGGCCGAGCTTCTCGGTGTCCACCGCGTAGACGGTGAAGACATAGCGGTGCGGGCCGTCACCGGGCGGCGGCGCGGCCCCGCCGAAGTCCCGGGTGCCGTAGTCGTTGCGCACCTGCACGGCACCGGCCGGCAGGCCCTCGAACGAGCCGCTGCCCGCCCCGGCCGGCAGCTCCGTCACCGACGCCGGGATGTCGAAGACCACCCAGTGCCAGAAGCCGCTGCCGGTCGGCGCGTCCGGGTCGAAGCAGGTGACAGCGAAGCTCTTGGTCTCCTCCGGGAAGCCCTCCCACCGCAGCTGCGGCGAGGTGTTCCCCGCCGCGTGGACCTGGGCGTCCTTCAGCGTGCCGCCGTCCTCCACATCGTCGCTCAGCACCGTGAACGACGGCACCGGGGGATGGAAGTCGTGGGGGAGCGGACGCCGGTTCTGCTCGGACACGTCGTGAACCTCCTGCTGCTCGTACCGGACGCGTGCGCGGCCAGCCTAACCAGCCGCCGCCGCCCGGTCCGGGACGATGCGGCACATGACTCCACCGCACTCCCGTCCGGTCCGGTACACCGCCGAACTCCACCTGGACGGCGTGACCGACAAGGCCGGGTTCCTCGATCGGTGCGCCCGGGACCTGGCACTGCCCGCGTGGTTCGGGCGCAACTGGGACGCCCTCGCCGACGTCCTCACCGATCTGTCGTGGTGGGGCCCGCGGCCCCAGGAGTACCTGCTGCGGGTCCACGGCTGGTCGGCGTTCCGCCGGGCGGCGCCGCACGACGCGGCCACCGCCGCCGGCATCCTGACCGACACGGAGACCTACTGGGCGTCCCGCGGCACCCCGCTCACCGTGGTCCTCGACCCGCTCCCCGCACCACCTCCGGGCTGAGCCCGGCGCCCGGCGCCCGGGAGGTACGGCGCTGGACGCGGCGGGGGCGCGCCGGGATCCCGGCGCGCCCCCGCACCACGGGCGGTCCGGGCGGCCGGCGCCGACCGCCCGCGGACCCGTGCGCCCCGCCGGACCCGGCCGGCGGGGCGCACCACGGGCTCAGAACCAGTTGCGCTTGCCGCCCACCTCGGCGAGCCACTGGTTGAGGTACGCGGCCCAGTCGGTGCCCTGGTAGGAGGAGAAGGCGACGGTGAACGCCCGGTAGGAGTCGCTGCCCTCGGTGAAGAGCCCCGGCTTCTTGTCCATCTCCAGCACCACGTCCATCTCACGGTCGTCCGCGACGAACGTCAGCTCCACCTGGTTGAGCCCCCGGTACTGCTCCGGGGCGTAGAACTCGATCTCCTGGTAGAACGGCAGCCGCTGCCGGGTGCCGCGGATGTGACCGCGCTCCAGATCGGCGCTCTTGAAACGGAAGCCCAGGGTGCCGAAGGCGTCGAGGATCGCCTGCTGAGCCGGCAGCGGGTGGACGTTGACCGGGTCGAGGTCACCGGAGTCCACCGCGCGGGCGATCCGCAGGTCGGTGGTGACCCCGACGTGCATACCGGTCAGGTGACGGCCGAGGAAGGTGGTGACGGGCGTCTCCCAGGGGATCTCCAGGGAGAACGGCACGGTGTGCACCGCCCCGGCCTGGACCTCGAAGGCACCGGCGACTTCGAGCCGGGTGAATTCGATGTCCTGCTTGACCTCCTGGTCCTGGCCCTCCACCTCCACGCGGGCCTGCAATCCGACCGAGACCCCTTCGATCTGCTGCGCGACCGAGCCGCCCTGAACGCGGACCTCGCCCTGGACCACACCACCGGGGACGACGTTCTCCTCGGTGAGCACCGTCTCCACCGACGCGCCACCGGCACCCAGACTCGCGAGCAGCTTCTTGAAGCCCATGTTCTTCCTCTCCGATACGTGATCAGTGGCCGGCCGGCCGCGCCGCGCACCGGGGTCCGTGACAGGGCCGTACCGCAGACCGCGCACCGTGCCCGGGTGACCTGCGGGGCCGGGCGGCGCGGTTCGGCCCCTACCCTCCCAGCCACCCGGCCTCCGCACCAACCATCCGGGGGCCCTTGCTCCCCGACGCACCAACCATCCGGGGGTCCTTGCTCCCCGACGGGTCGGCCCGGGTCCGCCGCCCCGGCGCCGGACCGGTGCCCGGGCCACGGCGGCACGACCGCGGCAGGTCCGTCGCGGCCCGGGTACCGGGCGTTGCACTACGCTCGAATCCCGTGACCGAGCGACCTGACCGCCTGCCGCTGGACCGCGCCTTCTTCCACCGACCGGTGCTGGACGTCGCCCCCGACCTGCTCGGCCGTACCCTGGTGCGCCGGACCCCCGAGGGCCCGGTGGAGGTGCGGCTGACCGAGGTGGAGGCGTACGCGGGCCCGGCCGATCCCGGCTCCCACGCGTACCGCGGACGTACTCCGCGCAATGCGGTGATGTTCGGCCCCCCGGGCCACGCCTACGTCTACTTCACCTACGGCATGTGGCACTGCCTCAACCTGGTCTGCGGTCCGGAGGGCACCGCGAGCGGGGTGCTGCTGCGGGCCGGGGAGGTCATCCGGGGCGTGGAGCTGGCGCGCAGGCACCGGCCGACCGCGCGCAACGACCACGAGCTGGCGAAGGGGCCGGCCCGGCTGGCCACGGCGCTCGACGTCGACCGGAGCCTGAACGGCGCCGACGCCTGCGACGGCCCCGAGGCGCCGCTGGGGATACTCACCGGCACGCCCGTGCCGCCGTCGCGGATACGCCAGGGGCCGCGGACCGGCGTGGGCGGCGCGGGCGCCACCCAGCCGTGGCGGTTCTGGATCGACGGCGACCGCTCGGTCAGCCCCTACCGGGCGCACACCCCCCGCCGGCGGGGCCGGGCGGCCGGCCGGACCGAACTTGACTCGGCCGGGCGGGATGCCTAATGTAGCCCGAGCCGCTTGACCGGGCCGTGTGACCGGAAGGGACCTCGTTCTCCTCCCGCACCACCTCGGGCGGCACACCCCACTACTGATGACTTCCCCTCCGGGGGTCTGCATTCCGGCGTGCCGGAATTCGGACCGAAAGGCTCGATTAGGAGCCGGCGGGGAAATCCGCTAAAGTAGTGATCACGCCGGAAGGCGCGAAACAAACCCCCTCCAACGGGGACCGGAAAAGAAATCCGAACCGGGAACGGAACGGAAAACGGATCTGGTAAGGTTGGAAACACCGAAGGGAAGCGCCCGGAGGAAAGCCCGAGAGGGTGAGTACGAAGGAAGCGTCCGTTCCTTGAGAACTCAACAGCGTGCCAAAAGTCAACGCCAGATATGTTGATACCCCGTCTCCGGGCCGGTGAATGGCCGGGAGTCGAGGTTCCTTTGAAGAAACACACACAGCGAGGACGCTGTGAACCGTCGGGACTATTCCTCCTGACGGTTCCGCTCAACGCGAGTGATGCCCCGAGTACGGGGAAGCATTCACGGAGAGTTTGATCCTGGCTCAGGACGAACGCTGGCGGCGTGCTTAACACATGCAAGTCGAACGATGAACCCGCTTCGGTGGGGGATTAGTGGCGAACGGGTGAGTAACACGTGGGCAATCTGCCCTGCACTCTGGGACAAGCCCTGGAAACGGGGTCTAATACCGGATATGACGCGTGACCGCATGGTCTGCGCGTGGAAAGCTCCGGCGGTGCAGGATGAGCCCGCGGCCTATCAGCTTGTTGGTGGGGTAATGGCCTACCAAGGCGACGACGGGTAGCCGGCCTGAGAGGGCGACCGGCCACACTGGGACTGAGACACGGCCCAGACTCCTACGGGAGGCAGCAGTGGGGAATATTGCACAATGGGCGAAAGCCTGATGCAGCGACGCCGCGTGAGGGATGACGGCCTTCGGGTTGTAAACCTCTTTCAGCAGGGAAGAAGCGAAAGTGACGGTACCTGCAGAAGAAGCGCCGGCTAACTACGTGCCAGCAGCCGCGGTAATACGTAGGGCGCGAGCGTTGTCCGGAATTATTGGGCGTAAAGAGCTCGTAGGCGGCTTGTCACGTCGGATGTGAAAGCCCGGGGCTTAACCCCGGGTCTGCATTCGATACGGGCAGGCTAGAGTTCGGTAGGGGAGATCGGAATTCCTGGTGTAGCGGTGAAATGCGCAGATATCAGGAGGAACACCGGTGGCGAAGGCGGATCTCTGGGCCGATACTGACGCTGAGGAGCGAAAGCGTGGGGAGCGAACAGGATTAGATACCCTGGTAGTCCACGCCGTAAACGTTGGGAACTAGGTGTGGGCGACATTCCACGTTGTCCGTGCCGCAGCTAACGCATTAAGTTCCCCGCCTGGGGAGTACGGCCGCAAGGCTAAAACTCAAAGGAATTGACGGGGGCCCGCACAAGCGGCGGAGCATGTGGCTTAATTCGACGCAACGCGAAGAACCTTACCAAGGCTTGACATACATCGGAAAGCGCCAGAGATGGTGCCCCCCTTGTGGTCGGTGTACAGGTGGTGCATGGCTGTCGTCAGCTCGTGTCGTGAGATGTTGGGTTAAGTCCCGCAACGAGCGCAACCCTTGTTCTGTGTTGCCAGCATGCCTTTCGGGGTGATGGGGACTCACAGGAGACTGCCGGGGTCAACTCGGAGGAAGGTGGGGACGACGTCAAGTCATCATGCCCCTTATGTCTTGGGCTGCACACGTGCTACAATGGCCGGTACAAAGAGCTGCGATACCGTGAGGTGGAGCGAATCTCAAAAAGCCGGTCTCAGTTCGGATTGGGGTCTGCAACTCGACCCCATGAAGTCGGAGTCGCTAGTAATCGCAGATCAGCATTGCTGCGGTGAATACGTTCCCGGGCCTTGTACACACCGCCCGTCACGTCACGAAAGTCGGTAACACCCGAAGCCGGTGGCCCAACCCCTTGTGGGAGGGAGTCGTCGAAGGTGGGACTGGCGATTGGGACGAAGTCGTAACAAGGTAGCCGTACCGGAAGGTGCGGCTGGATCACCTCCTTTCTAAGGAGCACATGGCCGACTGCGAGCGAATGTCTCGCACGGTTAGCTCATGGGTGGAACGTTGACTATTCGGCGCACTCTGGATCTTGTTTCTGCTAGTACTGCTTCGGCGTGGAACGCAGGACGGGTGAGGGAGTGGGCCGGGCACGCTGTTGGGTGTCTGAGGGCACGGCCGTGAGGCTGGTGTCTTCGGTACGCCGGCCCCGGTGAACTCCGCACGTGGTGTGGGGGTGATGGGTGGCTGGTCGTTGCTTGAGAACTGCACAGTGGACGCGAGCATCTGTGGCCAAGTTTTTAAGGGCGCACGGTGGATGCCTTGGCACCAGGAACCGATGAAGGACGTGGGAGGCCGCGATAGGCCCCGGGGAGCTGTCAACCGAGCTGTGATCCGGGGGTGTCCGAATGGGGAAACCCGGCAGTCGTCATGGGCTGTCACCCGCTGCTGAACACATAGGCAGTGTGGAGGGAACGCGGGGAAGTGAAACATCTCAGTACCCGCAGGAAGAGAAAACAACCGTGATTCCGGGAGTAGTGGCGAGCGAAACTGGATGAGGCTAAACCTTGAGTGTGTGATACCCGGCAGGGGTTGCGCTCAGGGGGTTGTGGGAATGAGCTTCAGTCGTCTGCCGGCGGCTGGGCGAGTCAGAAACCATTGCGATAGGCGAAGGGCATGCGAAAGGCCCGGCGTAGAGGGTAAGACCCCCGTAGCTGAAATCGTGGTGGCTTGCTTGCTCATCTCCCAAGTAGCACGGGGCCCGAGAAATCCCGTGTGAATCTGGCGGGACCACCCGCTAAGCCTAAATATTCCCTGGTGACCGATAGCGGATAGTACCGTGAGGGAATGGTGAAAAGTACCGCGGGAGCGGAGTGAAATAGTACCTGAAACCGTGTGCCTACAAGCCGTGGGAGCGTCGCACATCGAGCTTGCTCGGTGTGTCGTGACTGCGTGCCTTTTGAAGAATGAGCCTGCGAGTTTGCGGTGTGTTGCGAGGTTAACCCGTGTGGGGAAGCCGTAGCGAAAGCGAGTCCGAATAGGGCGGTTGAGTAGCACGCTCAAGACCCGAAGCGGAGTGATCTAGCCATGGGCAGGTTGAAGCGGAGGTAAGACTTCGTGGAGGACCGAACCCACCAGGGTTGAAAACCTGGGGGATGACCTGTGGTTAGGGGTGAAAGGCCAATCAAACTCCGTGATAGCTGGTTCTCCCCGAAATGCATTTAGGTGCAGCGTCGTGTGTTTCTTGCCGGAGGTAGAGCACTGGATAGGCGATGGGCCCTACCGGGTTACTGACCTTAGCCAAACTCCGAATGCCGGTAAGTGAGAGCGCGGCAGTGAGACTGTGGGGGATAAGCTCCATGGTCGAGAGGGAAACAGCCCAGAGCATCGACTAAGGCCCCTAAGCGTACGCTAAGTGGGAAAGGATGTGGAGTCGCAGAGACAACCAGGAGGTTGGCTTAGAAGCAGCCACCCTTGAAAGAGTGCGTAATAGCTCACTGGTCAAGTGATTCCGCGCCGACAATGTAGCGGGGCTCAAGCGTACCGCCGAAGTCGTGTCATTGCAGTACATACCCCCAACGGGGACTGTGATGGGTAGGGGAGCGTCGTGTGCCGGGTGAAGCAGCACCGGAAGGTAGTTGTGGACGGTTCACGAGTGAGAATGCAGGCATGAGTAGCGATTCACACGTGAGAAACGTGTGCGCCGATTGACTAAGGGTTCCTGGGTCAAGCTGATCTGCCCAGGGTAAGTCGGGACCTAAGGCGAGGCCGACAGGCGTAGTCGATGGACAACCGGTTGATATTCCGGTACCCGCTTTGAAGCGCCAAACATCGAGGCGAGCGATGCTAAGTCCGTGAAGCCGCCGGGTGATCCTTCGGGTGATCTCGGAGTGGTGGAGCCGATGACCCAGACTTGTAGTAGGTGAGTGATGGGGTGACGCAGGAAGGTAGTCCAGCCCGGGCGGTGGTTGTCCCGGGGTAAGGGTGTAGCCCGAGAGATAGGCAAATCCGTCTCTCATATGAGGGTGAGACCTGATGCCGAGCCGATTGTGGTGAAGTGGATGATCCTATGCTGTCGAGAAAAGCCTCTAGCGAGTTTCATGGCGGCCCGTACCCTAAACCGACTCAGGTGGTCAGGTAGAGAATACCGAGGCGTTCGGGTGAACTATGGTTAAGGAACTCGGCAAAATGCCCCCGTAACTTCGGGAGAAGGGGGGCCATTTCTGGTGATCCGATTTACTCGGTGAGCTGGGGGTGGCCGCAGAGACCAGCGAGAAGCGACTGTTTACTAAAAACACAGGTCCGTGCGAAGCCGTAAGGCGATGTATACGGACTGACGCCTGCCCGGTGCTGGAACGTTAAGGGGACCGGTTAGCTCCATTTCGGTGGGGCGAAGCTGAGAACTTAAGCGCCAGTAAACGGCGGTGGTAACTATAACCATCCTAAGGTAGCGAAATTCCTTGTCGGGTAAGTTCCGACCTGCACGAATGGCGTAACGACTTCTCGACTGTCTCAACCATAGGCCCGGTGAAATTGCATTACGAGTAAAGATGCTCGTTTCGCGCAGCAGGACGGAAAGACCCCGGGACCTTTACTATAGCTTGATATTGGTGTTCGGTTCGGCTTGTGTAGGATAGGTGGGAGACTGTGAAGCATGCACGCCAGTGTGTGTGGAGTCGTCGTTGAAATACCACTCTGGTCGTGCTGGATGTCTAACCTGGGTCCGTGATCCGGATCAGGGACAGTGTCTGGTGGGTAGTTTAACTGGGGCGGTTGCCTCCTAAAGGGTAACGGAGGCGCCCAAAGGTTCCCTCAGCCTGGTTGGCAATCAGGTGTTGAGTGTAAGTGCACAAGGGAGCTTGACTGTGAGACCGACGGGTCGAGCAGGGACGAAAGTCGGGACTAGTGATCCGGCGGTGGCTTGTGGAAGCGCCGTCGCTCAACGGATAAAAGGTACCCCGGGGATAACAGGCTGATCTTCCCCAAGAGTCCATATCGACGGGATGGTTTGGCACCTCGATGTCGGCTCGTCGCATCCTGGGGCTGGAGTCGGTCCCAAGGGTTGGGCTGTTCGCCCATTAAAGCGGTACGCGAGCTGGGTTTAGAACGTCGTGAGACAGTTCGGTCCCTATCCGCTGTGCGCGTAGGAGTCTTGAGAAGGGCTGTCCCTAGTACGAGAGGACCGGGACGGACGAACCTCTGGTGTGCCAGTTGTTCTGCCAAGGGCATGGCTGGTTGGCTACGTTCGGGAGGGATAACCGCTGAAAGCATCTAAGCGGGAAGCCTGCTTCGAGATGAGGGCTCCCACCCACTTGATGGGGTAAGGCTCCCAGTAGACGACTGGGTTGATAGGCCAGATATGGAAGCCGGGTAACCGGTGGAGTTGACTGGTACTAATAGGCCGAGGGCTTGTCCTCAGTTGCTCGCGTCCACTGTGTGGTTCCCGGGTTGCGAACAGTCGCACCGGCACACCACATCAATTGAAAAGTGTGCTTGTTCGCTGACCCTTGCCAATATCCCGCTCCGCGGGTTGGCTCAACAGGGTTTCGGTGGTCATCGCGTCAGGGAAACGCCCGGTTACATTCCGAACCCGGAAGCTAAGCCTTTCAGCGCCGATGGTACTGCAGGGGGGACCCTGTGGGAGAGTAGGACGCCGCCGAACAATCTTTCAAGGACCCTTGGTCCCAGCGTTCACGCTGGGACCAAGGGTCCTTTTGTTTTTTGCCACAGCGCGCGGGTGAGACCGGTGCGCGAGAATGACTGCGGTACCTCATGACAGGAGTCACGTCGATGTCCACCAACTCCCCTGACGACAGGCCGGAGCGCGAGCCCAGGCGACGCGACGCCGGTGACCGGCGTGATGGGCGCGGCTCGGCGCCGCGACGCGACGACCGAGACCGAGGTCCGCGTCGTGACGACGACCGTGGTGGACGCTTCGGTGGCCGCGGCCCCGAGCGTCGTGACGACCGGCCCGGCTTCCGCCGCGACGACCGGCGGGACGACCGCCCGGGCTTCCGCCGCGACGACCGCCCGGGCTTCCGTCGTGACGACCGGGACCGGCCGGCTTTCCGCCGTGACGACCGGCAGGACGAGCGCAGGGACGACCGGGGTGGCCGCCCCGCGTTCCGCCGTGACGACCGGGACAGCGGTTTCCGCCGCGACGACCGGCCCGCCTTCCGGCGGGACGACCGTGACGGGAGCCGCCGTGACGACCGGCGGGACGAGCGCCCGCGCGGGCCTCGGCGCGAGGACGACCGTGGTGGCCGGCCGGGCGGCTTCGGCCGCCGCGACGACCGTGACGGCGGCCGGGACCGGGGCGGCCGCGGCTACGAGCGCCGTGACGACCGGCCCGCTTTCCGCCGCGACGACCGCCGGGACGAACGGGGTTCCCACCGGCGCGACGACCGGTCGGACTTCCGTCGTGACGACCGCGGTTCCTTCCGCCAGGACGACCGGGACGGCGGCTTCCGTCGCGACGACCGACGTGACGAGCGTCCGGCGTTCCGTCGTGACGACCGTCCTTCTTTCCGGCGTGACGACCGGGACCGGCCGCCCTTCCGTCGCGACGACCGGCAGAGCGAGCGGTCCGACCAGCGTCGTGACGACCGGGGCCGCCCCGCGTTCCGCCGTGACGAGTGGCGCGACGAGCGGGGCGACGGCCGTCCCTCCTTCCGCCGCGACGACCGTGAGCGTCGTGACGACCGGCGCGAGGACCGGTCCGACTTCCGCCGTGACGACCGGCGCGATGAGCGTCGCGATGACCGGCCGGACTTCCGTCGTGACGACCGTCGTGACGACCGCCGGGACGAGCGCCGGGAGCACCGGGCGCCGTTCCGTCGTGACGAGCGGCGTGACGACCGGCCGCGCGGCCCGCGCCGGGACGACCGGAGCGGCGGCTTCCGTGGCCGTGACGACCGGGACCGGGGTTCGCGGCCGTACGGCCCGGGCCGGGGCCGTGACGACCGTGACCGCCAGGGCGGCGGCTACGGGCGGCGCGACGGCCGTCCCGGCGGCGGCTACGGCCGTCGCGGTGAGGGCGAGGGCGGCGGACGGGACCGCGGTGACCGCGAGCCGGTGAAGCGGCTGCCGATCCCGGACGAGGTGACCGGGCAGGAAATCGACAAGGACGTCCGGCAGGAGCTGATGAGCCTGCCTAAGACGCTCGCCGAGGACGTCGCCCGCAACCTCGTCATGGTCGCCCGCCTGCTGGACGAGGACCCCGAGCAGGCGTACGGGTACTCCCGGGTCGCCCTGCGGCTCGCCTCCCGCGTCGCCGCCGTCCGGGAGGCCGCGGGCTTCGCCTCGTACGCGACCGGGAAGTACGCGGAGGCGCTGGCCGAGTTCCGGGCCGCCCGGCGGATGACGGGCTCGGTGGAGCTGTGGCCGGTGATGGCCGACTGCGAGCGCGGCATGGGCCGCCCGGAGCGGGCGCTGGCCATGGCCGGCGAGCCGGAGGTGCAGAAGCTGGACCGGGCCGGGCAGGTCGAGATGCGGCTCGTGGCCGCCGGCGCCCGGCGGGACATGGGACAGGCGGACGCGGCCGTCGTCACCCTCCAGGGCCCGGAGCTGGCCTCGCACTCGGTCCAGCCGTGGACCGCCCGGCTGCGGTACGCCTATGCCGACGCGCTGCTCGCGGTGGGCCGGGAGAACGAGGCCCGGGAGTGGTTCGCCAAGGCCCTGGAGGCCGACCAGGGCGGCACCACGGACGCCTCCGACCGGCTCGCGGAGCTGGACGGCGTGGAGTTCGTGGACGCCCTCGCCCCCGAGGACGAGTCGGGCCCCGCTGCCGAGGACGCGGCGGCGGGCGACGGGCCGGACGCGGCCGCCGGGGACCGGGCGGATGCCGCCGGCCCCGCGCCGGTCGACGAGGGCGACGGCTCCGCCGCGGTCGGGGCCGGTGAGCAGGGCGCCGGTGACGCGGTGGAGGCCGGGACCGGAGCGGGCGCGGATGCGGTGACGGACGCCGGTGCCGACGAGCCGGGCGACCGGCCGGCGGACACCTCGGACGCGCCGGGCGCGGCCCCCGAGGACGACCGGAGCTGAGGCCGGACGGCCGGCGGCCGGACCGGTGAGCGGTGGGCGGGGCCCCGAGCGGGTCCCGCCCACCGGTGCGTCCGGGGCCCGCCGCGCGGCCCGGTCGCCGGCGGGGGGCTCCGGTCAGCCCAGGTCGAGGGCGCGCAGCACCAGGCCGGTGGCCGGCTTGGGGCCGAAGGACGTGGACTTGTGAGGCATGGCCACGCCCTGCCGGGCCAGCTGGTGGACGACCTCCTCGCGGACCGGGCGCAGCAGTACCGCCGTGCCGCCGTGCCGCTCCGCCTGCTCCACGGCGGCGGCCGCGTCGTGGATGTAGCCGATGTGGGCGGGGGAGTCCGGCACCTGCCAGAGATGGTCCAGCAGCAGCGCGTGGAGCACGGTGGCGTCCAGTTCCCGCCAGGCCTGCGGCCGGTCGGCCGGGACGGTACGGGCCAGCAGTGCGGGATCCGGCCGGTCGAGCAGGTGGAAGCGCCCGTCCCCGGCGAGCAGGAACGCGTTCCGGGGGTGATGGCCGTCCCCGCCGGCGGACGGCGCCGACGGTTCACCGGCGTCCGCCGCGTCCAGCGCCGCCAGCGCCCGGTCCAGCGGCCCCTCGACGGTACGCACCCGGAACGCGTCGCCCAGCGCGGCGAGCGCCGCCTCAGGGGCCAGCCGGTGCAGCAGCCGGTGGATGGCCCGCACCCGCAGCGGGTAGCGGGCGGTGTCCACCAGCAGCACCAGCCCGTGGTCCCAGGGGCCGGGCTCCCGCTGCTCGGCCTGCAGCCGCAGGTAGGTGGCCCAGCGGTGGTGGCCGTCGGCGATGAGCGCCTGACGGGACGCCAGGTCCGCGGCGATCTCGTTCAATTCGGCGGCGTCGCTGATCCGCCACAGGGTGTGGCGGTAGCCGTCCTCGGTGGTGGTGGCCAGCAGCGGGGGACGGGTGACGGCCCGCTCGACCACCCGGGCGGTGCCCGGCCCGTGTCCCGCGCCGGAGCCGGCCGGAACGGCACCGGGACCGTCCGCGAGGGCCGCGGCGGCGTCCGGGGCGCCGCCACCGTTGCCGCGGTAGGCCAGCAGCAGCGGTTCGAGGTTGGCGCCGGTCGCGCGCATCAACGCGGCGCGGTCCTCGACCACGTGCGGCATGACCTCCTCGTGCGGCAGGACCACGCCCTCCTCCGGGGGGCTGAGCCGCAGGGCCCCGATGACGCCGCGCTGGAGGGTGCCCTCGCCGCGCTGCTCGTAGACGTACAGGGCGGGTTCCGGATCGGGGGCGAGCACCCCCTCCTCCTGCCAGCGCCGCAGCGTGTCGGCCGCCTGGCGGTGCCGGTCCGCGGGGGTGTCGGCCCGGGGCAGGATGAGCCGGACGATGTTGTGCGGGTCGGCCGTCTCCAGCGCGCGGAGCCCGTCCGGGCGGACCACCACGTCGTACGGCGGCGAGGTGACCGCGGCGAGGCTGCCGACCCGCTCAGGGACGTAGCGCAGCGCACGGAACGGGGCGAGCTGAAGACCGTGTCCGACGGGCCCAGGGATGCTCATCGGGGCATGTTATGCCGTTGCGGGCGGTGCGCGATGATCGGGGGGACGACCCCGAGACGAATCCCGTGAGGAGCGGCCCCATGGAGCACACGGTCCGGACCAGGCCCGACGGCAGCGCCCGACCGCTGAACCTGGCCTACGACACCGCGCTGCTGGACCTGGACGGGGTGGTGTACGCCGGGGGCGAGGCGATCGGGCACGCCGTGGAGTCCCTGACCGCGGCCCGTGACCGGGGCATGCACCTGGCCTACGTGACCAACAACGCGCTGCGCACACCGGACGCGGTGGCGGCGCACCTGACCGAGCTGGGGGTGCCGGCCACGCCCGGCGATGTGATCACCTCGGCCCAGGCGGTCGCCCGGCTCGTCGCCGACGAGGTACCCGCCGGGGCGCGGGTGCTGGTCGTCGGGGGCGAGGGACTGCGGGTCGCGCTCCGGGAGCGCGGCCTGGAGCCGGTGGAGTCGGTCGAGGACGACCCGGCCGCGGTGGTCCAGGGGTACGGCGGCCCCGACCTGCCCTGGGGGCGACTGGCGGAAGCCGCGTACGCGGTGGCGCGGGGGGTGCCCTGGTACGCCTCCAACACCGACCTGACCATCCCCGGCCCCCGGGGCATCGCCCCCGGCAACGGCGCGGCGGTGGAGGTGGTGCGGATCGCCTCCGGCGGCAGCCCGCGCGTCGCCGGCAAGCCGCTGCCGCCGATGCACCGGGAGACCATCCTGCGGACCGGGGCCAAGACGCCACTGGTGGTGGGGGACCGGCTGGACACCGACATCGAGGGCGCCTGGGCGGGCGGCGTGGACTCGCTGCTGGTGCTGACCGGGGTGACCACGCCCGCCCGGCTGCTCGCCGCCGGGCCCCGGCACCGGCCCGACTACATCGCCGCCGACCTGCGCGGTCTGCTCACCGAGCAGCCCGAGGTGACCGGGACGGCCGGTGACGGCGAGGCCGGGTTCGGCTGCGGCGGCTGGACGGCCCGGGCCGACGGCGACGGGCTGCGGCTGGCCGGCGACGGCCCGGACCCGGTGGACGGGCTGCGGGCGCTGTGCGCCGCGGCCTGGACGGCGGCCCGGGACGGGACGTACGACGGCGAGGTCGGGGAGGCACTGGCGCGCCTGGGGTGGTGACCCGCGGAGGGCCTGACGGCCTCTGCCGCCGACGCCTGTCGCGGATGTGCCCGGGGTGGTGTCGTGCCCAGGGCGACCACGGAGAGGCCGAGCGCCCGGGCGGTGTCCGGGGTGGTGGTGCCCGGGGGCGGGGCGGCGATGCGGGCTGGCGGGGTCCGCGGTGGGTGACCGTTCGGGGGTGGTGATGGCCGCCGCGGGCGCCTGCGCCGGGGTACCGCTGTGCCCGGCCGGCGGAGGGCGGGCGCCTGCCGTGGCCGTGCGATGCCGACCGGGCGGCCGGATGCCGGCCCGGACCGGCGGGGGCGCGCGTTACGGGTGCGCGCCCGCCGGAGTGGCAGGCTCACCGGTGCGGCGGAGCATGGGTTCACCGGTCCGGCGGGTGTGGGTTCACCGCAGTGGCCGGAGCGCGGACGGGCCCGCCGCGGGACGGGGCGGGCGGTGATGCGGGACGGGACGTGGTGCGGTGTGGCCGGCTCCCGGTGCCGGTACGGCTCCCGGTTGCGGGACGGGTACCGGAACCGGCGCGGGTCCGCCGGCCCGTCCCGGCGCGGCCCGCCGGAGAGCCGGGGCACGAGGCCCGCGGCTCCTCGGGGTCCCGGTCCGGTGGGTCCGGGGCCTCCGGTGTCCGGCGGAGGGTCAGACCGCTGTTCCGGCGGGCGATCCGGCCAGGAACCGGGTGGTGGCCGCGACGAACGCCCCGGCGTCGTCGAGCCAGGGGAAGTGGCCGGCGCCGGGCTGGACGACGAGCCGGGCGTCCGGGAAGAGACCGGCCAGCTCGGCCATCGCGGGCGGCGGAGCACTCACGTCGGCCTCACCGGCCAGTACCAGCACGGGAGCCCGGAATCGGGACAGCGCGGCCCGGGTGGCGTCCGGGTCGAACGCGCCCTCGGACCCGAAGACCGCCGCGGCCTCACCGTTGCGCTGGATGTCCTCCGCGGCCCGGTGGGCGCGGGCCGCCGCGTCCCAGCGGCCGTATGCGAAGGGGGCGATGGCCTGCCAGGAGCCGGCCGTGCCCCGGCCCGCGACGATGTCCTCCAGCGCCGCGAACGCCTCCGCGAACCACGGCTCGCCGGCCCGGAGCCGCGCGGCATCCAGCCGGGCCTCCCCGGAGACGGCGACGCCTGCGGCGAAGACGCTCGGCGTGACGAGTACCAGCCGGCCCACGCGGTCGGGGTGGCGGCCCAGATGGAGCGCCGCCAGGTTGGCGCCGGCGGAGTGGGCGAGCACGTCCATCCGCTCCAGGCCCAGGTGCTCGCGCAGCGCCTCCACGTCCGCCACCAGCCGGTCACAGCGCCAGGAGGCGGGGTCCGCCGGGGCCGCCGACCGGCCGGTGCCGCGCAGGTCGAGCAGGATCAGCCGCCGGTGCGCGGACAGACCGCCGAGGTCGCCGAGGTAGGCGGAGGCCTGCATCGGCCCGCCGGGGAGGCAGACCAGCGGCGGGCCGTCGCCGGACACCCGGTAGGCGAGCCGGGTTCCGTCGTACGAGGTGAAGGTGGGCATGGGCGAACCCTGGCAGGGGTGTTCCGGCCGGGCAACCGGCTTTCCGGCGGGAGCCGCCCGGTCGGTGGTCGGCTGCCGGGACATCCCGCCGACCGGCCCACCCGGCTCCCCCGGAAACCCTGGCGGCCCGTCCCCGGCGGCCCGGGTCCCCTGTCGTTCCGGCTTTCGTCGTCCCCTGCTCCCGGTCCCGGGGTTTCCGTCGTCCACGGCTCCCGCAGTCCCCGGTCCCCGGCGGTCCGGGCCACCGGTCGCCCCGGCTCCCGCCGTCCCGGACCACCCGTCATCCCGGGCTTCCGCCATCTCGGGCCCCGACGTTCTCGGGCTTCCGGCGTGCCGGCTTCTGTCGTCTCGGGCTCCCGGCGTTCCCGGGGTCCCGGCTCCCGCCGTCTCGGGCCCTGTCGCCCCGGACTTCCGCCGTCCCCGGCCCCCGGCGGTCCGAGCCACCGGTCGCCCCGGCTCCCGCCGCCTCCGGCTTCCGACCTCCCGGGGCCCGCGGTGTTCGCCGGGCCTTCCAGCGAGGACGATCAAGGCTTAGGCTAACCTAACCTAAGTCCGGGCTGGTCGAGCCCGTGTTCGTGCCCGGTCGTTCCGTGCTGCCTGTGAGGTGGAGTTCCGCGTGTCCTTGGCCAGTCCCGTACGCACCGGGGCGGAGGCGGCGCCCGTGCCACCCTCCGCCGCCTCACGCACCGGGCGCCGCGCCGCCGGGCTGATCGCCTCGGTGGTGCTGCTCGCCGTGGTCGCCGCCGCCAGCATCGCGGTCGGCTCCAAGCCGATCCCCCTGGACCAGGTGTGGGACGGGCTCTTCCACTACTCCGGGGACAAGACCGATGTGGTGATCCGGGACGTACGGGTGCCGCGCACCCTGCTCGGCCTGCTGGTCGGCATCGGCCTGGGCCTGGCCGGCGCGGTGATGCAGGCGCTCACCCGCAACCCGCTGGCCGACCCCGGCCTGCTCGGCGTCAACGCGGGCGCGTCCGCCGCCGTCGTCTCGGCCATCAGCTTCCTCGGCGTCACCTCGCTGACCGGGTACGTGTGGTTCGCGCTGCTCGGCGCGGCGCTCGCCTCCGTCATCGTCTACGTCATCGGCGGCAGCCGGGGCGCCACCCCGGTGCGGCTCGCCCTCGCCGGTACCGCGACGTACTCGGCCCTCTACGGCTACGTCTACGCGGTGCAGATGCTGGACACCGCCGCGCTGGACAAGATGCGCTTCTGGACGGTGGGTTCGCTCGCCTCCGCCAACATGACGGTGGTCGAGCAGGTGGCACCGTTCCTGCTCCTGGGACTGGCCCTCACCCTGGTGCTGGCCCGGCCGCTGAACGCCATCGCGCTCGGCGACGACACCGCCCGCGCGCTGGGGGCCCGGCTCGCCACCACCCGGGTGCTCGCCATGGTGGCGACCACCCTGCTGTGCGGGGCGGCGACCGCCGCGTGCGGGCCGATCGCCTTCGTCGGCCTGATGGTCCCGCACATCGTGCGCGCGCTCACCGGCCCCGACATGCGCTGGATCATGCCGTACGCCGCCACCCTCTCCCCGGTGCTGCTGCTGGGCTCCGACATCATCGGCCGGATCGCCGTCCGGCCCTCCGAACTCCAGGTCGGTGTCGTCACCACGCTCATCGGCGGCCCCGTCTTCATCTTCCTCGTACGCCGCCGAAGGATGGCCCAGCTGTGAACCCGAGCACCAAGGCCGCGACCGGGCGCCCCACCAGGTCCGGGAGGCGCGGCACCACGCTGCGCGCCGGCGGTCTGTCGGTCCGCGTCGATCCGCGCGGAGTGCTGGTGGGGGCGGTGCTCGCGGGCGCCGCGTTCGCCATGAGCGTGGTGCTGATCGGAACCGGCGACTACGACATCCCGCCGCTGGACGTGGTCCGCACCCTGTTCGGCGGCGGCACGGTGGCCCAGGACTTCATCGTCAACGAGCTGCGGTTGCCCCGGGTGCTGGTGGGACTGCTGGTCGGCGCGGCGCTCGGCCTGGCCGGGGCCGTCTTCCAGAGCCTGACCCGCAACCCGCTGGGCAGCCCGGACGTGATCGGCTTCGGACAGGGGTCGGCGGCCGGCGCGCTCACCGTCATCGTGCTCCTCGACGGCGGCACCACCGCCGTCTCCGTGGGGGCGGTCGTCGGCGGCCTGTTCACCGGGCTCGCGGTCTACGTCCTCGCCTGGCGCCGCGGCATCCACGGCTACCGCCTGGTGCTCGTCGGCATCGGTGCCTCCTCCATGCTCTTCGCGGTCAACGGCTACCTGCTGACCAAGGCGAAGATGCTGGACGCGGCGCGCGCCCTGACCTGGGTGACCGGGTCGCTCAACGGACGCGACTGGGACCAGGTGTGGCCGCTGCTCGTCTCCTGCGCGGTGCTGATGCCGGTGGCCTTCTGGTACGGCCGCCCGCTGCGCATGATGGAGATGGGCGACGACAGCGCCCACGCCCTGGGCGTCCCCGTCGAGCGCACCCGGTTCGTCCTGATGCTCACCGCCGTGCTGCTCACCGCGTCGGCCGCCGCCGCGGCCGGACCGCTGGCCTTCATCTCCCTGGTGGCACCGCAGATCGCCCGCCGGCTGACCCGTGCCCCGGGCCCCAACCTGCTGCCGTCGGCGCTGATGGGCGCGGTGCTGCTGATCACCGCCGACTGGGCCGCGCAGCGGGCGTTCGGCGCCGACCAGCTGCCGGTCGGCGTGCTCACCGGCGTACTCGGCGGCGTCTACCTGCTGTGGCTGCTGGCCACCGAGCGCCGGGCCGGCCGGATATGAGCCGGACGCGAACGGGACCGGGACGGGCGGGACCGGAACCGACGGGACCGGGACCGGAACCGACGTCGAGCCGGACACCGAACCAGAACCGGGGGAACCGCGGCGGGCCGTGAACCGCCGGCCCGCAGCTTCCGCCCCCCGCCGGCCCGCACCTCCGCCCCCGCCCGCCGCGATCCCCGTGCCCGACGACAAGGACCGACCGACATGCCCGACACCACCTCCGGTACCACCGCCCCCGCCCCCGGGCAGCGCCTCGCCGCCCGGGGTGTGACCCTCGCCTACGACGGCCGGACCGTCGCCCGCGACCTGTCGGTGACCATCCCCGACAACTCCTTCACGGTGATCGTCGGCCCCAACGCCTGCGGCAAGTCCACCCTGCTGCGGGCGCTGTCCCGGATGCTCAAGCCCGCCGCCGGTTCGGTGCTCCTGGACGGCCAGGTCATCGGCTCCCTCCCCGCCAAGCAGGTGGCCCGTACGCTCGGCCTGCTGCCGCAGTCCTCCACCGCGCCGGACGGCATCACCGTCGCCGACCTGGTGGCCCGGGGCCGCTACCCGCACCAGGGGCTGCTGCGGCAGTGGTCGGACACCGACGAGCGGGTCGTCGCCGAGTCGATGGCCGCCACCGGCGTCGCGGAACTCGCCGACCGGTACGTCGACGAGCTCTCCGGCGGCCAGCGCCAGCGGGTGTGGATCGCCATGGCCATCGCCCAGCAGACGCCGCTGCTGCTGCTCGACGAACCGACCACCTACCTGGACATCCAGCACCAGATCGACGTCCTGGACCTCTGTGCCCAGCTGCACGAGGAGCAGGGCCGCACCCTCGTCGCGGTGCTGCACGACCTCAACCACGCCGCCCGGTACGCCACCCACCTCATCGCGATGCGCGGCGGTGAGGTCGTCGCCGAGGGCACCCCGGCCGAGGTGGTCACCGCCGAACTCGTGGAGAAGGTGTTCAACCTGCGCTGCCAGGTCATCGACGACCCGGAGACCGGCACCCCGCTGGTGGTCCCCGCGGCCCGCCGCCGCGCCCCGCGGCAGACCGGCGCTACAGCAGCTTCCGCAGCCGCAGCAGGTCCCGCACGCCCGCTTCCAGCCTGACCCGGCCGCTCGCCCAGGCCCGCGCGAAGTTCAGCTCCCCGGCGACCAGGGCCACCAGGTCGTCGCCGGTCATCGCCAGCCGGATGTGCGCCCGTTCCGCCGGGGGACCGGGCGCCGGCACCACGTCCACCAGCCGCCCGCCGCGCAGCCGGCCGGTGAAGGTGGTGTCCAGATCGGTGATCCGGCAGCTCAGCGAGCGGTCGGCCGAGGCGGCGCTGCGCAGATCGCCGTCAGCGCGCGCGAGGTTCTCCGCCAGCCGGTCGAGCGCGGTCCGGCACTCCTCGATGGTCGCCATGGTCACCGACCGTACCGCAGGGGCACCGGCCGGGGTCCCGGCCCCGGTGGAGGGCCGTCACGCGGTAGCGTCGGAGCCATGAACGAGCCGACGCCCCAGGGACCGCCCCCGCCCCGGCCCGGGCCCGGACCGCACCCCCCGGCCCGCCGCCGGCCGCCCGCCCCTGGCCGGGCCGGCGGCACCGTTCCCGGACGGCGGCGCGGCGCCCACCGAGGCCGCCGGCCCTGCTGCCGGTCCTGCCGTCGTGCCCGCCACGGGCCCCGCTGATTCCACGGGGCCCACCGGTCCCATCCGCCCCGCGGGTCCTGCCGGTCCCGCCGGTGCCGTGGCCCCGGCGGTGGCGCCCACCGGGGCCGCCGCCCGCCCGGCCGCCGACGGGGCCCCCGCCGGGGAGGCCGCCGCTCGGCCGGTGGTGGTCACGGAGGACGCCGCGGGAGGTGCGGCGGAATCCGTTGCGCGGGCCGCCGCGGGCGCTGCGCAGGACTTCCCCGCGCGGGACGCCGCGGGCGCTGCGGCAGGCTCGGGCCCGGGCCCGGCGGACCCGGGGGGCGGACCCCGGGGACCCGGACCCGGCGGACGACCCCGCCGCCCCGGCCCCCGCTCGGCGTGGACCGCACCCCCACCGGCCACCCGCGGGTGGACGCGGAACTCGACCGGCTCGCCGACGCCGATCACCTCGCCGCGAGCGACCACCTGGAGGTGTACGAGGATGTGCACCGGGGCCTGCGCGAGACGCTGACCGCACTCGACCGGCACCCCGGGCCGCCCGGCCCCACCACCCCGCACGACACCAGGAGCTGAACCGCACGTGGCCGCCCCCCGTAGCCAACGCCGACGACTCGACGCCGAGCTGGTCCGCCGCAAGCTGGCCCGCTCCCGCGAGCACGCCGCCCAGCTGATCGCGGCCGGCCGGGTGACCGTCGCGGGGACGGTCGCGACCAAGTCCGCCACCCAGGTGGAGACCAGCGCCGCCCTGGTCGTCGCCGAGGACGACGGAGACCCGGACTACGTCTCGCGCGGCGGCCACAAGCTCGCCGGGGCACTGGCCGCCTTCACCCCCCGCGGGCTGCGGGTGGCGGGCCGGCGGGCCCTCGACGCGGGCGCCTCCACCGGCGGCTTCACCGATGTGCTGCTGCGCGCCGGCGCCGCCGAGGTGGTCGCGGTGGACGTCGGCTACGGGCAGCTGGCCTGGTCGCTGCGGAACGACGAGCGGGTCACCGTCCGGGACCGCACCAACGTCCGCGAGCTGACTCTGGAGCACCTCGACGGCCGGCCGGTGGACCTGGTCGTGGGCGACCTGTCCTTCATCCCCCTCGGCCTGGTGCTCCCCGCCCTGGTCGGCTGTGCCGCGCCCGACGCCGACCTGGTCCTGATGGTCAAGCCGCAGTTCGAGGTCGGCAAGGAGCGGCTGGGCAGCGGCGGGGTGGTCCGCAGCAGCACCCTGCGCGCCGAGGCGGTGGTCACCGTCGCGGAGCAGGCGGCGCGGCTGGGCCTGGGTGTGCTGGGCGTCACCGCCAGCCCGCTGCCCGGCCCGTCCGGCAACGTCGAGTACTTTCTGTGGATGCGCGCCGGGGCGCCGGCACTTGACCCGGCCGATGTCGATCGCGCAGTGGCGGAGGGGCCTCGTTGACCACGACTCAAGCAGCTTCATCAGCGGCACCGGAGAGTTCACCGGCGGCGGCCGGACGGCACGTCTTCCTGCTCGCCCACACCGGACGCCCGGCGGCCATCCGCAGCGCCGAGCTGGTGGTGCAGGGCCTGCTGCGCAGCGGCATCGGGGTCCGGGTGCTGGCCGAGGAGGCCGCAGACCTGCCGCTGCCGGCCGCCGTCGAACGGGTGGACGCCGACGCGGCCGGGGTGCTGGAGAGCTGCGAACTGCTGGTGGTGCTGGGGGGTGACGGCACCCTGCTGCGCGGCGCGGAGTTCGCCCGTTCCTCCGGGGTGCCGATGCTCGGCGTCAACCTCGGCCGGGTGGGCTTCCTCGCCGAGGCCGAGCGGGACGACCTGGACCAGGTGGTGGAACGGGTCGTCGCCCGCTCCTACGAGGTCGAGGAGCGGATGACCCTCGACGTGCTGGTCCGCAACGACGGCCAGGTGGTGCACACCGACTGGGCGCTCAACGAGGCGTCCGTGGAGAAGGCGGCCCGGGAGCGGCTGCTGGAGGTCGTCACCGAGGTGGACGGCCGTCCGGTCTCCCGGTTCGGCGGCGACGGCGTCGTCTGCGCCACCCCCACCGGTTCCACCGCGTACGCCTTCTCGGCCGGGGGCCCGGTGGTCTGGCCCGAGGTGGAGGCGCTGCTGATGGTGCCCATCAGCGCGCACGCGCTGTTCGCCAAGCCGCTGGTCACCGCCCCGGACTCGGTGCTCGCGGTGGAGGTGCAGCCGCAGACCCCGCACGGGGTGCTGTGGTGCGACGGCCGGCGCACCGTCGAACTGCCCGCCGGGGCACGGGTGGAGGTGCGGCGCGGCGCGGTGCCGGTGCGGCTGGCCAGGCTGCACCACGCCAACTTCACCGACCGGCTGGTGGCGAAGTTCGCCCTGCCGGTCGCGGGCTGGCGCGGCGCGCCCCAGTAAGGAGCGGGGCCGCCGGGGTCCCGCGCCCGGGGCGGCCGTGTGCCGGGCCGGGGCCCCGCCTGGGCCGTGGCGTGCCGGACCAGGGCCTTGTATCCGGGCCGCCACGGGCCGGCCGGGTTCCCCGCACGCCGGGCGGATCGCCGACTGCCGGGCGGTTCGCCGGGGTGGTTCGCCAGGGCGGTTCGCCAGGGCGGTTCGCCGCGCCCGGCTTCGGGACTCATCGAGCCCCCTCTGGGCCCCGGGCCCTGGTACGGGGGCCAAAGGGTGTCCTGCCGGGCCCGGGGCGCCTCTTCGTGGCGGCACGTACCGCGGGCGGCCCGGTCGCGGCTCCGAACGCCGCGTGGCGGACGGGGAGCCTCCCCGGCGCCGCCCGGGCCCGGAACCGTAGGCCCCGTGGGACGGCCCGGCTGGGGGATGCGTACGCCGCGTGTGGCCTGGCCGGGTGGGGCAGGGGCGGCGCGGGATCTCCGGACCGGTACCGAGCACCGCCGGCTGCCGGGACGGGGTGCCTTCCCGGCGCCGCCCGGCCCGGGGAACCGCACGTCCCGCGGGGAGGCCTGGCCGGGGGACCGTACGCCGCGTGGCCGGGCCGGGTCGTACCTCCGACCGCCGGCGCCCGGCTGGGGCCGGCAACCGGGCCGGGGAGCCCTCCGGGCCGCCCGGCCCGGAACCGTACGTCCATGGGGCTGCCCGGCTGGGGCAGGGGCGGCGGGGGATCTCCGGACCGGTACCGAGCACCGCCGGCTGCCGGGACGGGGCGCCGCCGGCCCTCGCCGACACGGTCCCGGCTCCCCGGCGGCGCCGACCGGCGCCGCCCGCCCCATCGCGCTGCGGCTGCCCGCCGGACTCGTCGGTCCCGGCCGGGGCGGCGGGCGTCCGCGCCGCGGGGTCGCACGTACAGTCCCGGACGCGCCGGACATCGGTGTGGCCGGCCCGGGCACGGCCCCATACGGGCCGGGCGGCAGGTGACTCCCGCCACTCCGACGTGCCGGCCGCGAACGGGCGGGCGGCCGCTCTTCGGGACCGCCGCCGGGCGGCACCCACCGCTCACCCGTGGCGGTCCGGGCACGAGCGGACCCCGGCCGCGGGACCGGAGGGAAGGGGGCCGCGGGGGGCCCGGCACCGGTCCACACCCCGGACCCCGGCAGTTCGCCAGGGTCCGGACGATTTCTTCACCGTCCGTCGGACCCTCCTTCGCCCTCCGCATCCGTCGGCACCCCTTCTCCGCCGCTGTGCCGCCCCCTCGTTCCCCCGCCGCCCGTCCGCGGACGCCCCGGGCCGCCGCCGGACGGGCAGCGGGCTGAGGACCTCCGGACCGTTTCCGTGCGCCTCCGCCGGCCGCGGCGCCACCCGCCGGGCACACCGCCGCGGCCCCGCCGCCACGGGCCCGTTCGGCCGCACACGCGGGCGGGACGGGGCGGGTACCCTGCCGCCGCGGTCCCGCCCCGGCCGCTCCCCCGCCCCTCCGGCGCCGGGGCGGCCCGTACGGGATCCGCTCCGATGCCCCGGCCCGGGTGGCCGAGGCCGGGACCGGGCCCGGCGTAACCCGTGCGAGTGGTCGCCCGGACGGCCGCGCGGGCGCCGGGGGACCGGGCGCGTCGCATCCCCGCCCCCAAACCTCGTAAGGTCGTGGGCGTGCTGGAGGAGATGCGGATACGTGCGCTGGGCGTCATCGAGGACGCCGTGGTCGAGCTGTCCCCGGGATTCACCGCGGTGACCGGCGAGACCGGCGCGGGCAAGACCATGGTCGTCACCAGCCTCGGCCTGCTGCTGGGCGGACGCGCCGACCCCGCCCTGGTGCGGGTCGGCGCCAAGGCGGCGGTCGTGGAGGGCAGGATCAGGGTCGCCGAGCGGTCAGCGGCGGCGGTCCGGGCCGAGGAGGCGGGTGCCGAGCTGGACGACGGCGCGCTGCTCATCAGCCGGACCGTTTCCGCCGAGGGACGCTCCCGGGCCCATGTCGGGGGCCGGGCCGCCCCCGTCGGGCTGCTGGCCGAACTCGCCGACGACCTGGTGGCCGTCCACGGCCAGACCGACCAGCAGGGGCTGCTGCGGCCCGCCCGGCAGCGGCAGGCGCTGGACCGGTACGCGGGGGAGGCGGTGGCCGGCCCGCTGGAGAAGTACCGGGCCGCCCACCGCCGGCTGCGCACCGTCGCCGCCGAGCTGGAGGAGCTCACCACCCGGGCCCGGGAGCGGGCCCAGGAGGCCGATCTGCTCCGGTTCGGGCTGGAGGAGATCGCGGCGGTGGAACCCCGGCCGGGCGAGGACGAGGAGCTGTCCGCCGAGGCGGAGCGGCTCGGCCACGCCGAGGCGCTGGCCTCCGCGGCGGCCGCCGCCCGCGCCGCGCTCGCCGGCGACCCGGAGGACCCCGAGGGCGTCGATGCCGCCACCCTGGTGGCCGGGGCGCACCGGGCGCTGGAGGCGGTGCGCTCGCACGACCCGGCGCTGGCCGCCCTCGCCGACCGGATCGCCGAGATCGGCATCCTGGTCTCCGACGCCGCCGGCGAGCTGGCCGGCTACGCCGACGACCTGGACGCCGACCCACGCCGGCTCGCCGCCGTCGAGGAGCGCCGCGCCGCGCTGACCCAGCTCACCCGGAAGTACGGCGACACCGTCGCCGAGGTGCTCGCCTGGGCCGAGCGGGGCGCCACCCGGCTGACCGAGCTGGACGGCGACGACGACCGGATCGCGGAGCTCACCGCCGAGCGGGACGCGCTCCGCGCCGAACTCGGCGAGCTGGCCCAGGTCCTCAGCGACGCCCGTACCGAGGCGGCCCGGCGGTTCGCCGACGCGGTGACCGCGGAGCTGGCGCAGCTGGCCATGCCGCACGCCCGGGTCTCCTTCGCGGTCCGCCAGACCGAGGTCGCCGACGCGACGACGGGCATCGAGGTCGGCGGCCGGGCGGTCGCCTTCGGCCCGCACGGCGCCGACGAGGTGGAACTGCTGCTGGCCCCGCACCCGGGCGCACCGCCCCGGCCGATCGCCAAGGGGGCGTCGGGCGGTGAGCTGTCGCGGGTGATGCTCGCCGTCGAGGTGGTCTTCGCCGGTTCCGACCCGGTCCCCACCTACCTCTTCGACGAGGTGGACGCGGGCATCGGCGGCAAGGCGGCGGTGGAGGTCGGCCGGCGGCTGGCCCGGCTGGCCCGGACCGCCCAGGTGGTGGTGGTCACCCATCTGCCGCAGGTGGCCGCCTTCGCGGACCGGCACCTGGTGGTGGAGAAGACCAACGACGGTTCGGTCACCCGCAGCGGGGTGCAGGCGCTGGAGGGCGAGGACCGGGTCCGCGAACTGTCCCGGATGCTCGCCGGCCAGGAGGACTCGCAGCTGGCCCGTGCCCACGCCGAGGAACTGCTGGAGGCCGCCCGCACGGGCCGCTGACCGCCCGCCGGGGGCCCGGGACGGCCGGACTGTCCGGATTCCGCCCCGGGACCCGGCCGGCGCGCCGCCCGGCGGAGTCCCGGAGGGGGCGCCCCCGGCGCAGATTGTGCCGAGAGGTCCCGGGTGGCCGGCCGGCCCCGCGCCCTCGGCGGCGGTGGAGGGCCCGGCGCCCTCCTTGCCCTGTGGCCCCGGGCGACGTCGCCGCCCCCGGGCCCCGGCCGCCCGTGCCGGGCCGCCCCGGGAGCCCGGCTCCGGGGCCGCCGGGCGGGCCGCGGCGCCGGTGACCGGGCGCGTCCACCGGTGACGCTGACCGGAAACGGGTGCCGGGCGCTCCACCGGCCCCGGGAACGTGACGGATCACGCACTCCGCAATCCCCCGTCAGGGTGAACTTTCGGACGTACGGGCGACTTGTCGGGCCGTCAGGCCCCGCGGCCGTGGTGTGGCGGAAGCCGTACGGGCTGGCATGCTGGGCACTGCGCACCGTCCCAGCCACGTCCCCCGTCGCCGTCCCAGGAGCCATGCCCGCGTGAGCAGCACCCCGGTCCCGTCCTCGTACGGGCAGACGCCGCTGCGCGCCGTTCAGGTGCTGGGCAGCGGGAGCGGCGCCGGCGCGCACGTCCGGTCGCTCACCGCCGGGCTGGTCGCGCACGGGCTGCGGGTGACGGTGTGCGCCCCGGGCGCGGCGGAGCGGGAGTACGGGTTCCACCGCGCCGGCGCCCGGTTCCGCCCGGTTGACGCGCGTACCACGGCCGGCCGGGTGGCCGCCGTACGGTCCGCCTGCGCCGGCGCCTCGCTGGTGCACGCCCACGGCCTGCGGTCCGGCCTGCTCGCCGCCCTCGCGCTGCGGGGCCGCCGGGTCCCCCTCGTCGTCACCTGGCACACCCGGCCCCGGGCCGAGGGCGCCGCGGCCCGCGGGGTGCGGCTGCTGGAGCGGACCGTGGCCCGCGCCGCCGCCGTGGTCCTCGGCGTCTCCTCCGACCTGGTGGACCGGGCCCGGGAGCGCGGCGCCCGGGACGCCCGGCTGGCCCCGGCCGCCCTCCCGGTGCCCGCGCCGCCACCGGTCCGGGACGAGGCGCGGCGCCAGAAGGTACGGGCCGAACTCGGCGTGGTGGACCGGCCGTTGCTGCTCACCGCCGGACGGCTGGAGGAGGGCCGCGGCTACCGGCCGCTGCTGGACGCGGCGAGGTCCTGGGTGCGACTGGACCCCCCTCCGCTGCTGGCCATCGCGGGCGAGGGGCCGGCCCGGTCCGCGCTGCGCCGGCGGATCGAGGACGAGGGACTGCCGGTACGGCTGCTGGGCCGCCGCGACGACCTGCCGGAACTGCTCGCGGTCGCCGACCTGGCGGTGCTCTCCAGCCCCTGGGAGGCCCGCCCGGTGCTGGCCCACGAGGCCCTGCACGCCGGGGTGCCGCTGGTGGCCACCGCGGTCGGCGGCGTGCCGGAGCTGGTCGGGCCGGCCGCCGAACTGGTCCCGTACGACGATCCCTGGGCGCTCTCCACCGCCGTGACCCGCCTGCTCGCCGACCCGTTACGCCGCGCGCGCCTCTCCGCCGCGGGCCGGGTCCAGGCCGCCGGCTGGCCCGACGAGGAGAACACCGTGGCCCAGGTGCTCGGCGTGTACGACGAGCTGACGGCGAGCTGAGCCCGGCCCCAGCGCCCGTCCCGCCGCGCCCGTCCCGTCCGGCGGGGGCCTGTCCGGCGCACTCCGGCACACCCGCCCTGGACGAACCGCCCCGGGACGCCCCGGCCCGCGCCGTCCGCCGCCCGGCACCCGCGCCCTCCCGTCACCGGCGGCCGACCGCCTCACCGGCCCGGCGCCCGACGCGGCGGCGCTCCCGCCGGCACCCGTGCCCCCCGTGCGTCCCGCACCCCGGCGCGCCCCTGCATTTCCGCGCCCCCGGCGCCCCGCACCCCGGTACCTTCGCGCCCTCGCGACACCGGTGGAAGCCGTCCTCGCCCCTCATCGACCGCCCCCCGCCTTCATCGGCGGTGCCGCCCGCGTCGGCGGCCCCGCCTCACCGGGCGTGGCGGCGGGCCTGGAGGGCCAGGCCGAGGGCCAGGGCGGTCTGCGGGTCGTCGAGGTCGCTGCCGAGCAGCCGGGCGATCCGGGCCAGCCGGTCGTACAGCGTCTGGCGGTTGAGGTGCAGCTCCCGGGCGGTCTCCGCCTTCCGGCCGGCGTGTGCCAGGTAGGTCTCCAGGGTGGGGATCAGCGGCGGCCGGGCGGTCCGGTCGTGCTCGATCAGCGGGCCGATCACCCGGTCCACGAACGCCGCCAGGTCCCCGTGCTCCCGCAGCCGCCACAGCAGGACGTCCACCTCGGTGCGGCGGACGTCGTGCCAGGGCCGGCCGGCCGGGCCGTGGGCCGCGCACGCCGCCTCGGCCGCGTGCCGCAGCTCCGGGCCGGCCGCCTCCCAGTCGCCGGCCACCCCCACCACCACGGTCGGTGGCCGGGAACCCGCCCGTTCCGGCCAGGCCCGGGCCACACCGGCCCGCAGGGCGGCGGCCACCCGGTCGGCGACCGCGCCGCGCTCCGCCGGGTCCCGCAGCCCCACCAGCAGCGGCACCCGGCCCTCCGGCAGCCGCATCCCGAGCAGCACCGGCACCCCGGTGCCGGTCAGCTCCTCCCGGAGCGCGTGGGCCAGCGCCGCCCAGCCCTCCCGCGGGCCGGCCGCAGCGCCCGCGGCGACCGGCGGCACCACCCGCATCACCACCGGCAGCAGCGCGCCCCCGGGCGGTGGGCGGAAGCCCAGCACCCGGGCCTGGGCGGGCGCGTCGGCCGCCTCGATCCGCTCCTCGGCCAGGTCGGTGAGGAAGTCCCCGCGCCCCCGTGCCGCCAGCTCCTCCTCCTGCCGGGCCTGGAGCAGCACCACCGCCAGCAGGTCCACCGCCCGTTCGGCGGCGATCCGGTGCACCGGCGCCAGCGGGCCGGCCACCGGCGGGACCGTCAGCCGGGCCCGCACCCCGCCCGGTCCCCGCCCGCCGCCGGGGACGTCCATCACCACGCTGCCCGCCGGGAGGCCCGCGTGCCGTCCCTCCCGCTGGGCCAGCAGCCCCTCCCAGACCTGGAGCGGGTCGGCGGCGCCCGGACGGCCCGCCGGTCCCGGCCCGGCCGCGTACAGCAACTGCCCGTCGGGGGTCTCCAGGAAGACCGGGTTGCCGGCGAACGCCGCGAACAGCCGGAGGATCTCCGGGACGCCACCGCCGTCCAGCAGCGCCCGGGTGCACCGCCGGTGCACCTCCTCGGCACGCCTGAGCAGGGCGTAGTGCTCGTTGACGATCTCGGTGTGGACCTCTTCGGTGACCGTCACGAACGGCACCTCGCGGCGCAGTTGCACCAGCGGCAGCCCCACCGACCGGGCGGTGTCCACCACCGCGGCGGGCAGTGCGGTGAAGCGCGATCCCAGCTCCACCACGAGCGCCGCGATCTCCCGCTGGGCGAGGGTACGGACGAAGGAGCGCTGATCGGCCGGGCGCGGGCCCACCCCGATCCCGGTGGTGAGCAGCAGCTCGCCGCCCTTGAGGAGGGAGGCGATGTTGGGCACCTCCCCGGCGTGCACCCAGCGCACCGGCCGCCCCAACCCGTCGTGCCCGGCCACCACTTCGGGCAGGCCGCGGCGGAGCGCGGGCAGCTCCAGCACCCGGGCCACGGTGATGGTGGTGCCCCGCGCGTCCGGGCCGCCGGCGGGGTCACGCGGCCCCGGGGCGGACGGTGGTTCCTGCGGGGCGGGGCTCCCGGCCGGCCCCGGTGTTCCTTGCGGCTGCATGCCGGTGAACGCTACCGGGCCGGCGCCGGTGACCGGGCCCACCGCCGGGCGCCGCCGTGCGGCGCGGCCGGACCGCCGCCCGGACGCCGGACGGGGCCCGCCGTCCACGGCAGGCCCCGTCCGCGACCGTCCCCGGCCACCCGCACCCTCCGCGGCCGTCCGGTGCCGTCCCCGGCCCGGGCGGCCCGGCGGCTCAGCCGCCGTAGGCGCCCGACGCGGTCAGCCGCAGCGCGGTGTCGATCAGCGGCACGTGGCTGAACGCCTGGGGGAAGTTGCCGACCTGGCGCTGGAGGCGGGGGTCCCACTCCTCGGCGAGGAGGCCGAGGTCGTTGCGGAGCGAGAGCAGCTTCTCGAACAGCTGCCGCGCCTCGTCCACCCGGCCGATCATCGCCAGGTCGTCGGCGAGCCAGAACGAGCAGGCCAGGAAGGCGCCTTCGTCGCCCTCCAGACCGTCCACGCCCGCGTCGTCGCCGGCGGTGGGGTAGCGCAGCACGAACCCGTCCGGCGTGGACAGCTCCCGCTGGATCGCCTCGATGGTGCCCACCACCCGCTTGTCGTCCGGCGGCAGGAAGCCCACCTGAGGGATGAGCAGCAGCGAGGCGTCCAGCTCCTTGGAGCCGTAGGACTGGGTGAAGGTGTTGCGGTGCGGGTCGTAGCCCTGCTCGCACACCGTGCGGTGGATGGTGTCGCGCAGCTCGCGCCAGCGCTCCAGCGGGCCGTCCACCTCGCCGGACTCGATCAGCTTGATGGTGCGGTCCACCGCCACCCAGGCCATCACCTTGGAGTGGACGAAGTGGCGGCGCGGACCGCGCACCTCCCAGATGCCCTCGTCCGGCTCGTCCCAGTGGTCCTCCAGGTACTGGATCAGCTTGAGCTGGAGCAGCTGGGCGTAGTCGTTGCGGGCCAGGCCGGTCATGTGGGCCAGGTGCAGCGCCTCGGTGACCTCGCCGTAGACGTCCAGCTGGAGCTGGCCGGCGGCGCCGTTGCCGATCCGCACCGGCTGGGAGTTCTCGTAACCGGGCAGCCACGGCAGCTCGGCCTCCGACAGCTCGCGCTCACCGGCGATGCCGTACATGATCTGGAGGTTCTCCGGGTCGCCGGCGACCGCGCGCAGCAGCCACTCGCGCCAGGCGCGGGCCTCCTCGCGGTAGCCGGTGCGCAGCAGCGAGGAGAGGGTGATCGCCGCGTCCCGCAGCCAGGTGAAGCGGTAGTCCCAGTTCCGGGAGCCGCCGATGTCCTCCGGCAGCGAGGTGGTGGGCGCGGCGACGATGCCGCCGGTGGGCGCGTAGGTGAGCGCCTTGAGGGTGATCAGCGAACGGACCACCGCGTCCCGGTACGGGCCGTGGTAGGTGCAGTGCTCAACCCACTCCCGCCAGAACTCCTCGGTGGCCACCAGGGCGCCCTCGGGGTCCGGCAGCGCCGGCGGCTCCTTGTGCGAGGGCTGCCAGCTCAGGGTGAAGGCGACGCGGTCACCGGGACCGACGGTGAAGTCGGAGTAGGTGGTCAGGTCCTTGCCGTAGGTGTCGGCGTCGGTGTCCAGCCAGACCGAGTCCGGACCGGCGACCGCCACCGTGCGGTGGTCCACCTTGTGCACCCACGGCACCACCCAGCCGTAGGAGAACCGCATCCGCAGCGCCGACCGCATCTTCACCCGGCCGCTGACGCCCTCCACGATGCGGGTCAGCTGCGGGGCGCCGTCGCGCGGCGGCATGAAGTCGGTGATCCGCACGGTGCCGCGCGGGGTGTCCCACTCCGACTCCAGCACCAGCGAGTCGCCGCGGTAGCGCCGGCGGTCGGCCGGCGGCGGGGTGGTGTCCGCCGGGTAGGCGGGCCCCAGCCGCCAGAACCCGTGCTCCTCGGTCCCCAGCAACCCCGCGAAAATGGCATGGGAGTCGAAGCGCGGCAGACACAACCAGTCCACCGTGCCGTCCCTGCACACCAGGGCGGCGGTTTGCATATCGCCGATGAGTGCGTAGTCCTCGATGCGCCCGGCCACCTGCATCCCCATTCGAACGGCCTCGCCCCGCGGGGCGCGTTATGTACGGTCTCGGAAATGTCCCGACGAGCTCGTATTCCGGGGCGTAAACAGGAGATGCCTGGATAATTGCCTTGCCGGCCGCAGCTCGCAGCGATTATGTCCGAGCAGGATACGACGGACGGCCGTGATCCGCTGGAGTCGTCCCACATCGTGGCGGACCGATCACGCGGTCGAACGGAGCCGCCGGTCACCAGGGTCCCACACGTCCCGGCAGGCGTCGCCGGAAGCGGCCGCCCCGGGGCGCTGATACCCTGGTAGCCCGTGGACCGGTGGGCGCACAACCCCCGAACCGCAGCGACGGTCACCCCTGGAGCTCCGAGAAGCCCGGGGGGCGCACGGCCGATCCGCACCTCACCTCGCGACCACGGGAGCCCCCTCTTGGCACTTGCCGCTCAGCCCATGACGACCAAGCACATCTTCGTCACCGGGGGTGTCGCTTCCTCACTCGGCAAGGGGCTCACCGCCTCCAGTCTGGGTGCGCTGCTCAAGGCGCGCGGCCTCCGCGTGACCATGCAGAAGCTCGACCCGTACCTCAACGTCGACCCGGGCACCATGAACCCGTTCCAGCACGGCGAGGTGTTCGTCACCAACGACGGCGCCGAGACCGACCTGGACATCGGCCACTACGAGCGCTTCCTCGACGTGGACCTGGACGGCTCGGCCAACGTCACCACCGGCCAGGTGTACTCCCAGGTGATCGCCAAGGAGCGGCGCGGGGAGTACCTGGGCGACACCGTCCAGGTCATCCCGCACATCACCAACGAGATCAAGCACCGCATCCGGCGCCTGGCCACCGACGACGTGGACGTGGTGATCACCGAGGTCGGCGGCACCGTCGGCGACATCGAGTCGCTGCCGTTCCTGGAGACCGTGCGGCAGGTCCGCCACGAGGTCGGCCGGGACAACGTCTTCGTGGTGCACATCTCGCTGCTGCCCTACATCGGCCCGTCCGGCGAGCTGAAGACCAAGCCCACCCAGCACTCGGTCGCCGCGCTGCGCAACATCGGCATCCAGCCCGACGCCATCGTGCTGCGCGCCGACCGCGACGTGCCCACCTCCATCAAGCGCAAGATCTCCCTGATGTGCGACGTGGACGAGGCCGCGGTGGTCGCCGCCATCGACGCCAAGTCGATCTACGACATCCCCAAGGTGCTGCACACCGAGGGCCTGGACGCCTACGTGGTGCGCAAGCTGGACCTGCCGTTCCGGGACGTGGACTGGACCACCTGGGACGACCTGCTGGACCGCGTCCACAACCCCGACCACGAGGTCACCGTGGCGCTGGTGGGCAAGTACATCGACCTGCCCGACGCCTACCTGTCGGTCACCGAGGCGCTGCGCGCCGGCGGATTCGCCAACAAGGCCCGGGTGAAGATCAAGTGGGTCACCTCGGACGACTGCCGGACCCCCGCCGGGGCGGCCCGGCAGCTCGGTGACGTGGACGCCATCTGCGTCCCCGGCGGCTTCGGCGAGCGCGGCGTCAACGGCAAGGTCGGCGCCATCACCTACGCCCGCGAGAACAAGATCCCGCTGCTCGGCCTCTGCCTGGGCCTGCAGTGCATCGTCATCGAGGCGGCCCGCAACCTGGCCGGCATCGAGGGCGCCAACTCCACCGAGTTCGAGGCGGGCGCCGCCCACCCGGTGATCTCCACCATGGCCGAGCAGCTGGACATCGTCGCCGGCGAGGGCGACATGGGCGGCACCATGCGGCTGGGCATGTACCCGGCCAAGCTCGCCGAGGGCTCCATCGTCCGCGAGGTCTACGGCGGCGAGCCCTACGTCGAGGAGCGCCACCGCCACCGCTACGAGGTCAACAACGCCTACCGCGGCGAGCTGGAGAAGAAGGCCGGCATCGTGTTCTCCGGCACCTCCCCGGACAACAAGCTCGTGGAGTACGTCGAGTACCCGCGCGAGGTCCACCCCTACCTGGTGGGCACCCAGGCGCACCCGGAGCTGCGCTCCCGCCCGACCCGTCCGCACCCGCTCTTCGCCGGGCTGGTCAAGGCCGCCGTCGAGCGCCGCCGGGCGGACCGGGGCTGATCGCGCACGAGCGGTACGGTGGGACGCCGGGGTGCGGGCCGGGTCGGGCCCGACCCCGGCGTCTTGCTGTTCACGACCGTGACCGAAGGATCGAGATGGCCATCCAGGACACCCCCGAGGAGTGGCCGGTCGCCGAGACCGCCACGCCCTACATGGGTAAGAAGACCGGCGTGCGTACGGACCGGGTGGTGATGCCCGACGGTTCCACCGCAGTCCGCGACTACCAGGTCCACCCCGGCTCGGTGGCCGTCCTCGCGCTCGACGACGCCGACCGCGTCCTGGTGCTGCGGCAGTACCGCCACCCGGTGCGCCACAAGCTGTGGGAGATCCCCGCCGGGCTGCTCGACGTCCCCGGCGAGAACCCGCTGCACGCCGCCCAGCGCGAGCTGTACGAGGAGGCGCACGTCAAGGCGGAGGACTGGCGGGTCCTCATCGACGTCTACACCAGCCCCGGCGGCTGCGACGAGGCGGTGCGCATCTTCCTCGCCCGGCAGATCTCCGAGGTCGAGGGCGAGCGGTTCGAGGTCTCCGAGGAGGAGGCCGACATGGAGCTGGGCCGGGTGCCGCTGGCGGAGCTGGTCCGCGGCGCGCTCGCCGGGGAGCTGCACAACAACGCGCTGATCGTCGGCGTCCTCTCGCTGCACGCCGCCCGCGGCACCGAGGGCGGGCTGGACGCCCTGCGCCCGGCCGACGCGCCCTGGCCGGCCCGGCCCTTCGAGGCGTAGCGCCGGTCCGGGCGCCGGCAGGGGCGCGCGTACCGGCTCGGGCGGGTACGGCCGCGGCGGCGGGTCGGGTACGGCGGCGGGGCGCGCGGCGGCGTACGCCCCGGGTGAGGGCCGCGCGGTGCCGGCCCCGGGCGGGGGCGCGGTCGGCGCCCGTGGCCACCGCCGGGCCGCGGGCCGCTGCGGGCCCGCCGGGGCGTAATTCCATTCCTGGGGTACGGGGACCGTCCCCCGCACGGGTCCGCGACGTGCCCGTCGCCGGGCGCCGGAGGGCCGTGGGGTTCCGTCCGAACCGGCGGCGCGGCCCCGGACCGCCGGTTCGGATGCCGGCTCGGCACCGGCCCGGCCCGCCTCGACACCGTTCCGGGACCAGGCGCCGGCCCGGCCCCATCGGCCGGGCCGCGGATTCGCCCCCGTCGCGCCCAGGGGCGGTCCCGTGGCACGGCCCGGGGGCCGGTGCGACCATCGGTGAATCCGATCAGGTGATCTTTACCGGCCCGTAGCGGCAGGGAGTGCCGAACGCATGACCCGGGGTGAACTACGCTCGGTGCGACCCTGACCGCGGCCGCGGTCGGGCTCGCACACGCAGCTGGACGGGAGTGGGTCCGTGGCGGAGCAGGCGGTCGGCACGGAGGGGGCGCCGGGGGACCGGCGGGCGAAGGCCGTGACGCCCGGGACGGGTGGGACCGGCGCCGGGAGGGCGCGCGCGAGTACCGGCTCGCGCCCCGCACACTCCACCACGCCTGCACCCGGCACTCCCGGTACCACCGACCCCGGCGGCCCCGGCTCCGACGACCACCTCCCCGGCGACCCGGTGCGCGGCGCGCTGGTGGGCCGGCAGCGGGAGCTGGCCGCGCTGCGGTCCGACATCGGCCGGGCCGGGCTGGACACCCTCGCCGGCCGGGAGGTACCCCGGGGCCGGGTGCTGCTGATCGCCGGGCGCCCCGGTTCGGGGCGCACCGCGCTCGCCGAGGAACTGGTGCGGCGCGTCCGGTCCGACTACCCCGACGGGGTGCTGCGGGCCCGGCTCACGACCTCCTGCGGGGAGCCGCTGCCGCCGGCCACGGCCGCCCGTGACCTGCTGGCCGCCCTGGGTGCCGACGCGCCTCCCGGTGCCGACGAGGAGGAGCTGTCCGAGCTGCTCCGGGACGCCTGCCGGGACAAGCGGGCGATCCTGCTGCTGGACGACGCGAACAGCGCCGAGCAGGTGGACCTGCTGCTGCCGCACGCGCCCGGCTGCCTGGTGGTCGCCGTCTCCGGCGGGCCGCTCACCGGCATCCCCGACGTACGGCCGTGCACCCTGGGCGGGCTGGACACCGGCTCCGCGGTGACGATGCTCGCCGGATACGCCGGGTCCACCCGGATCACCTGCGACCCGGTGGCCGCGGAATCCGTCGCCACCGCCTGCGGGGGACAGCCGGCCGCGCTGGCCCTGGTCGGCGGCTGGCTCGCCGCCCGGCCCAAGGCGTCGGTCTCCGACGCCGGCCGGCAGCTGGCCCTGGTGCCGGACGACGGCGCGGACGACCTCGCCCCGGCTCCGGTGCGCCGCGCCTTCCGGCTCGTCCTGTCGGCGCTGCCGGCGCCCGCCGCCCGGGTCCTGCGGCTGCTCGCGCTCGCCCCGGACGGCACCGTGGACGCGGTGAGCGCCTCGGCGCTCGCCGGCTGCTCGGTGGCCACCGCCCAGGACCTGCTGACCGACTTCGTCGCCTGCGGACTGCTGCGGCCGCCGGCGGAACCGGACGACGGGCCGCAGGCCGGCGGGGCCGGAGCGGCCCTGCCGCCGCGCTACCAGGTGCCCGGCTGCCTCGACGCGCTGATCCACGCCGCGCTCGCCGAGGACGAGCGCCCGGCCGAGGTCAAGCTGGCCCGCGCCCGGCTGCTGGAGCGGACGGTGCGCCGGCTGACCGCCTGCGAGCTGGCCGCCCGGACCGGCGACCCGGCGGCCCGCACCGCGCTCGGCGAGCTGCCCGCGGCGCTGCGCTTCCCCTCCCGGGCCGCCGCCGGCCGGTGGCTCGACCGGTGGCTGCGGGAGCTGCGCGAGGCCGCCCGGCTCGCCGTCGAGGACGGTCAACTCGACACCCTCGCCCGCCGGTTGGTGGCGGCGCTGGCCCAGGCGCTCGCCGCCCACCGGGGGTTCACCGCCGCCGCGCCCGAACTGTACGAACTGCACCAGCTGGTGCTCGACGTGGCCCGCCGCCGAGACCTTCCGCTGGAGGAGGCCGCCGCGCTGCTCAACCTCGGCGACCTGGACGCCCGTGCCGGCCGCACCGGGGAGGCGATGGGCCGCTACAAGGAGGCGCTGGACGCGGCGCGGGCGGCGGAGGACCCGTACGCGACCGGCCGTGCCCTGGAGTCCATCGGCGCCACCTACCAGGAGGCCGGGGACTGGCAGCGCGCCGCCGACTGGTACGGCCGTGCGCTGGCCCTGCACCTGACGCGCCGTGAACTCGCCGCCGAGGCACGGCTGTACGGCCGGATCGGCGTGGTGCACACCTACGCCGGGCAGTGGGGCGAGGCGCTGCGGGCCTGGCGGGCCGCGGGCGCCGCCAGCCGGCGGCTGGGCGACCCGGCGGGCCACGCACGGGCGCTGGCCGAGACGGCGCGGGTGCAGGAGTACGCGGGGCGGCCGCGGGAGGCGCTGCGGACCTGCCTGGAGGCGGTGGAGCTGGCCCGGCGCGCCGGTGACCTGCGGCTGCAGGCGGCGGTGCGGATCCGGACGGCGGACACCCTGGAGCGACTGGGGCAGGTCTCCGCCGCTGAGCTGCACCGGAACGCCGCGGAACGGCTGCTCGCCCGGGTCTCGCGGGGCGAACCGGAGGGTAAGCAAGATCGCACCTACGAAATCAGCAGCACTCCCCGGAAAGATTGATGCAAAGCAAGGCTAGACAGCGCGACATCCTTCATTAGACTGGCTCGCATAGCGATCGGCGCTAACTGTTCCGCCATGTAGTTGCATGTCGGTATTGCCAGGAATACCCAAGATTCAAGGACCGTGATCGACGTGAAGGTCGGCATCCCCCGCGAGGTCAAGAACAACGAGTTCCGCGTGGCCATCACGCCTGCCGGCGTGCTCGAACTCGTCCGAGGAGGCCACCAGGTCTTCGTGGAGCAGGGCGCCGGCCTCGGCTCCTCCATCACGGACGCCGAGTACACCGCGGCGGGCGCGACCATCCTCGCCACCGCGGACGAGGTCTGGGCCACCGCGGACCTGCTGCTGAAGGTGAAGGAGCCGATCGCGGAGGAGTACCACCGTCTCCGCAAGGACCAGACGCTCTTCACCTACCTGCACCTGGCCGCTTCCCGTGAGTGCACCGACGCGCTGCTGAAGTCCGGCACCACCGCCATCGCCTACGAGACGGTGGAGACCGCCAACCGCGCGCTGCCGCTGCTCGCCCCGATGTCCGAGGTCGCGGGCCGCCTCGCCCCGCAGGTCGGCGCCTACCACCTGATGCGCGCGGCCGGCGGCCGCGGCGTGCTGCCGGGCGGCGTCCCGGGCGTGGCCGCGGGCAAGGCCGTGGTCATCGGCGGCGGCGTCTCCGGCTGGAACGCCACCCAGATCGCCATCGGCATGGGCTTCCACGTGACCCTGCTGGACAAGGACATCAACAAGCTGCGCGAGGCGGACAAGATCTTCGGCACCAAGGTGCAGACGATCGTCTCCAACGCCTACGAGCTGGAGAAGGCCGTCGTCGAGGCCGACCTGGTCATCGGCGCGGTCCTCATCCCGGGCGCCAAGGCCCCGAAGCTGGTCACCAACGAGCTGGTCTCCCGGATGAAGCCCGGAAGTGTCCTTGTCGACATCGCGATCGACCAGGGCGGCTGCTTCGAGGACTCCCGTCCCACCACGCACGCCGAGCCGACCTTCCCGGTCCACAACTCGGTCTTCTACTGCGTCGCCAACATGCCGGGTGCGGTGCCCAACACCTCCACCTACGCGCTGACCAACGCCACGCTGCCCTACATCGTGGAGCTGGCCAACCGCGGCTGGCGGGACGCGCTGCGCCGCGACCCCGCGCTGGCCAAGGGCCTCAACACCCACGAGGGCCAGGTCGTCTACGGCCCGGTCGCCGAGGCGCACGGCCTGCCCAGCGTCGAACTGAGCGCGCTGCTCGGCTGATCCGGGGCGCCCCGGCCCCGGCCGGGGACCGTTCCGGAGCGCCGCGGAACACCGCCGGGTCCGCGGCCGGCCGGCCCGCGACCGTGCGGCGGGACGCCTGTCCCGCCGCACGGCCGGCGCGGTCAACGCACAACGTCAACACGGCGCGTGAGGCCGGGTCCTGCCGCAAGGCGGGGCCCGGCCGCCGTCATGCCCGCGCACCCCGGGCCGCGCCGGCCCGCCATCGCCGGTCCAAGTGCCGTGAATGTAACTGTTCAGTCGATTCGCGCACCCGATCAGTCATCCACGGAAAAGGGTCAGGCCCTTGACAGCGGGGTGTTCCGTTGCCGACACATCGCGCCGTCTCCGGCGGATTGTGTTGCTGTGAACCACCGACACGCCATAGAGTCGCCAACCGTCGGCATGGTGTCACGCTGACCTATCGAGAAGTTTCCTGGTCACCAAGGAGGTAGGACGACTTGTGAATGAGTCGACATTTACTCCCGGGGGTGGTCAACCAGGATCGGCTGGGCGGGGCCAGGCTCCTTCGGGGCTCACGGCTGTCGGCTCCGTCGCTGTCCAGACCTTCGCAACCCACCAGAGCATGACGACAGCCCACCAGAGCATGGACGGCCATCACGTGAACGCCATGGCCGGGGATCAGCGCGGCACGGACCCCGCCCCCGCCGATTACGACCTGCCCGACGGCCACTTCTACGACCCCGACGCGGAGTACGAGCCCGACCCCGAGTACGCGGCCACCCTCGCCCCGGACGCCGCCCGCCAGCGCCGGGAGCGCGTCGGCCCGACCGGTCGCCCGCTGCCGTACTTCCCGATCCCGGGACCGCTCACCGACCACGGCCCCGCGAAGATCATCGCGATGTGCAACCAGAAGGGCGGGGTGGGCAAGACCACCTCCACCATCAACCTGGGCGCGGCGCTCGCCGAGTACGGCCGCCGGGTGCTGCTGGTGGACTTCGACCCCCAGGGCGCACTCTCGGTCGGCCTCGGCGTCAACCCGATGGAGCTCGACCTCACCGTCTACAACCTGCTCATGGAGCGGGGGATGTCGGCCGACGAGGTGCTGCTGAAGACCGCGGTCCCCAACATGGACCTGCTGCCCAGCAACATCGACCTGTCCGCCGCCGAGGTCCAGCTGGTCAGCGAGGTGGCGCGGGAGTCCACCCTGCAGCGCGCGCTCAAGCCCCTGCTGCCGGACTACGACTACATCGTCATCGACTGCCAGCCCTCGCTCGGCCTGCTCACCGTCAACGCCCTCACCGCGGCGCACAAGGTGATCGTCCCGCTGGAGTGCGAGTTCTTCGCGCTGCGCGGTGTGGCGCTGCTCACCGAGACCATCGAGAAGGTCCAGGAGCGGCTCAACCCCGACCTGGAGCTGGACGGCATCCTGGCGACCATGTACGACTCGCGCACGGTCCACAGCCGCGAGGTGCTGGCCCGGGTGGTGGAGGCGTTCGACGACCACGTCTACCACACCGTGATCGGCCGTACCGTGCGCTTCCCGGAGACCACCGTCGCCGGTGAGCCGATCACCACCTACGCCTCCAACTCCGTCGGCGCCGCCGCCTACCGCCAGCTCGCCAGGGAGGTGCTCGCCCGGTGTCACGCCGAGTGAGTCTTCCCGGCGCCGACGAGCTGTTCCGCACCACCGGGGGGATGGGCCTGCAGTCCTCCTCCCCGGCCCCCGCCCGGCGTCCGGCCGGCGGTGAGCCCGCGACCCGGGTGCCCTCCCCGGCGGGGGAGAGCGACACCGCCGCCGCCGAGGCCCCGGACGCCGGCCCCCGCACCGGGACCGGGCCGGACGGCGCCGAGCACGCCGGCCGGGAGGCCGCCGGCACCGAGCCGCCCGGCACCCGCCGCACGGCGGCCCAGGAGCGGGCCGCGGCACGGCAGCCGCAGGACGCGGCACCGGTCCACGGCCAGGGCGGGCAGCCGGCCCGCCGCCGCGGCCGGCCCGCGGCCCGGCGTCCCAGCGGACGCGAGCGCCACGACGAGAAGATCACGGTCTACGTCTCCGCCGAGGAGCTGATGGACCTGGAACACGCGCGGCTGGTGCTGCGCGGGGAGCACGGCCTGGCGGTGGACCGCGGCCGGATCGTGCGGGAGGCGGTCGCCGTCGTCCTCGCCGATCTGGAGTCGCGCGGCGACGCGAGCATTCTCGTACGCCGCCTGCGCGGACGCTGACCGGCCGGGCGGTAGCCTGCCCGCTGGTGCGGGCCGCACCACCCCGCCCCGCTCCCTGGACCGCGATGCCGACACACGACGACGAGGCCGCCACCCCGCCCGCGCGCCGCGCCCCGCGGCGCGCCCTGGGCCGGGGCCCGGGCGGGGCACCGCGCGGCGCGGGGCCCGGTGTCCCGCACCACCCGGCGGCCGGGACACCGGGCCCCGCCCGCCCCGGCGGACAGGGGACACCGGTGGAGCCGCCCCGGAGGACGGCCGGCCCGCCACCGCCGGCGAGGCGCACGGGCCGTCGGCCGCCGCCGTGCCGGACGGCGGAACCCCGCCCGCCGCCCCGGCCGGCTCAGGGGCCCCCGTACGGCTCCCCCGGCCGACCCCGCCGCCCCCGGGAGGACGGGCCGTCGGCCGCCGCCGTACCGGACGGCGGAACACCGCCCACCACCGCCGGCGAGGCGGACGGACCGACCGACCCCGCCGCCCCGCCCGGTCCCGAGCCCGGCCCGGGCCCCGG